>JAVBQJ010000008.1:0-40910 GCA_031549115.1 Victivallaceae bacterium | reverse complement strand
AGCGTATCCAGGTAAAGCTTCGGCAATGCCGGTATGGTGTGCTTCAGCCACAACCCGCGCTCCCGGCTTTTCGCCCGGAAAATGCCTTCCACTTCGGCCACCAGCGCCGCGAAATCGGTCTCCACGGGCGTGAATACCATCTGGTCGGCTTCGAGCCTGGATAAATCGAGCACATCGTTGATCAATGCCAGGAGCGCGTTGCCGGCGCGGGAAATCGATGCCAGATAATCCCGCTGGGCATCGCCGGACAGTGTGTCATCCTTGAGCAGCTCGGCAAAACCGATCACGGCATTCAACGGCGTGCGAAGTTCGTGACTCATCGAAGCCAGGAAAAAACTCTTGGCACGACTTGCCGCCTGGGCCTGCGCCAGCGCCTCTTTCAGGTGTTCGGCCGCGTGTTCCCGGAGCAGCAACAGCTCGATCATATGTGCGGCAGAATGCAGAAATTTAACATTCAAGTCGTTGAACGCATTTGCTTTGCACTTTTCATGCGCCAGCCCGAGTATCCCCCAGAGCTCTCCATTCAAATAGATACCCACAACATAAATCGAACGGATGTCGCGTTCGCGGCACAGCTCCTTCAGTGTCGATGTCTGTTCCAGCTGTTCCGGCTGCGCCAGGTCGTCCAGCAAGACCACCTGACCGTCCAGCAGCTGCCGCACCCCGACAATGTTCCGGTCCAACGGCAACCCGGTGCGGCCAAGCAGGAACGGCGCATATCCCGGAGCCGAACACTCCGCAACGGCGTCGACCGAAGCGCCCCCGGCATCGGTGCGCAAAATATAACAATGCGTCGCCCGCATGTGGACCACAATCGTCTCCAGGAAAATCCGAATGGCCTGCCGCATATCCGTCGATTCGAAAAACGCCTCCAAACAGTGATTGAGCACCCGTTGGTTTTCGATCAGAAGCGTCTGCTCGGTGATATCCTGAAGCACGCCGATCACCTTCGGATTCTGCGGCTCCGAAGTGTCGAGGCTGGCCTTCGCCCGATAATAACGGGTCGCGCCGAAAAAGTCCGTCCGGAAGTCCGCCACCGCCTCCTGCAGCGCTTCCCGCCACACCGCGCGGTACAACCGGATCACCCCCGGCAGATCCTCCGGCCAGACCCATTTCCGCAGCGACATCGGTTTGCCGTCCCGCTCCGGCCACAACTCCTTGAGCAAGTCCGACCCGGTCAAACGGTTCGCCCCGATCTCGAAGCCGAACGCCGCCGAACGGGTCAATTCGGACGCGTATTCCAGACTGGTCCGGGCCCGCGCCAACCGGTCCCGGGTTTTGCACTCGGCCGTCACGTCGCGAAAGATCAGAATCACCCCGATAATCTCTCCGGCACCGTCGCGGATCGGAGCGGCGCAGTCGGCGATATGATAACGGCTGCCGTCCCGGGCGATCAGATCGCTGTGGTTGGTCAATTCGACGGTCCGCCCGGACCGCAGCGCCTTTCGTACCGGCGACAGCAGCGGCGCGCCATCCTGGCTGCCTGCGACGTGAAAGATATCTTCGTGCCGCTTCCCCCTGGCCTCTTCCAGACTCCAGCCGGTCAGGCGCTCGGCCACCGGATTGAGCAGCGTGATATTGCCGTCCCCGTCGGTTACCAGCACGGCGTCGCCAATGGATTTCAAGGTCAACAAAAATCGTTCCGCCTGGTCCCTCGCCTCCTCCTGCGCCTGCTGCAGCTCCGTGGTATCCTGCGAAATCCAGACCACACACTCACGCCGGAAAAACGCATGCGGCAATACGGAAATCCGGGCGGTACGCCTGACGCCGCCCGGTGCATTGTAATTTATCGTCTGCACCGCGCCGGTATCCAGCGCAACGGCGATACCGCGCCAGGCCGCTTCGCGCACATCCGGATCGGGCATCTCCGCAATGTTGGCGCCTATGGCACCACCCGAATGCAGCAGTATCTGCCCCGAACGGTCGGCCACGAAATACCGCAACGGCAGTTGCGCGGTGATCCGGGCAAACCGGTAGGCCTTGCGCCGGGCCAGCAGCAGCCCGGCAAGTCCGAGAATAACCAGCAACAGCACCGAGGCCAACACCGCCAGCGATTTCAGGGGGTTGACGGAGATCCACCCCCACAGTGAAAACACCTGCGGCCGTTGGGCATTGAAATCGGCCCAGATCGTATCGACCTCCGCCTGCGACAGGCTTTTAACGGCTTTCGTCACGATTGAAACCAGCCGCGGATCGGCCCCGAACCGGACTCCCGCCGCATAACTGGTGGTCATCCCCGGCACCAGTTCGGCGGTCAAACCGCTGGCGGCATCGCGATAAATCGCCATTTCCGCGGTCAATGTGTAAACGTAACCGACATCCTGGCGACCCTTTTTGACCGCATTGACCACCTCCGCCAAGGTGTCGTAGGCGACAATGACCGCATCCGGATGCCTGGAAGAACGCAGCAACGCCGCCTGAATGTCGGAATCGCCGGCCACGGCAATGCTCCGCGGCCGTCCGGTAAACGAATTCCGCTGCAGCCGGGAAACCGCGGTGGTAAAATACGGCGGCGTCAGATGAAGCCCCCGCTTCTCCGCATTGAAATAATCGAACCAGGCATCGAGGACGATTTCGGCATGGCCGGATTCGACTTCACGGAGAAATTCCTCGCGGGTCGCGATCTCCTGCAGGCGGATATCCAGCCCCGTCCGCTCGATGATGCGCCTGGCAATGTCCACCATGACGCCACGCAACTCCCCATCCTTGAACTCGACAAACGGCGGCCGGTCGGGGTTGAGCAGCGCATAAAACACCTGTTTCTCCGCACGCGCCTGTTCCATGAACCGCCGTTCTTCGACCGTATAGGGAATTCCGCCCGGCTCCGGAGCGTAGTAGCGGTTGGAGAGCTCCTCCGGCAGCAGCGGCACGTCCAGCGCCAGCTGATCCAGCGCCGCGTTCAACTCCCGGAGCAGTCCGGTGTTGCCGGCTTTTACTATGGCGAAAAAAGGCCGCGGATCGAAGCGTTCGTAAACCCATTCCCCGCTGGTTTTACGCAAACTGCTGGAGAGCACGGCATCGATTTCGCCCGACTGAAGCGCCGGCGCCAGAAATTCGACATCGTCCCAAAAAACCGGCGTATAGGAAAATCCCTTTTGCGCGGCAAATTCCGCAAAGGTCGTGTTCCAGGGCTTATCCCGCAGCATACCGATCCGCATGCCGTCCCAATTGCCGTAATCGCCGGGGTGGAAACGGGTCGTGCCGGCCTTGACCGCCAGGCAGCAGTAAGATATCCCCAGTATGCGATTGGAAAAATCAAATCGCGTCAAACGTTCCGGCGTTTTCACCGCACCGGTGACCAGATCGATTTCGCCGTTTTCCAGCCGCCGCTCCATGTCGTCCCAATTTTCATCGTAACCGACATATTCGAACTGCCAGCCGGTATGGGCCGCCAGCCGCTGCAAATACTCGTAGCCGTAGCCGGTTTTTTCCTCCTCCCGGTTGATTTCATGATAGCCGGGGAAAGCGAAAAAACCGACCCGCATTCGGGTGTGCTCATCGTGGCAGACAGCATCCAGGGCGCCCAACCCCACGCATCCTGCCAGCAACAACGAGTGCAAGAGCAGACGATATCTCATAATGGTCCCAAAGTCCAAATTCCCGACAATATGCTTGCCTCAAACGACGACCATGCCCTCGGAGCCGGGTCCGACTATATGGATATTATAGCATCGGGTTTGTCTTTTGTCCATCCCGGGAACCGACAAATTCCGGATTTTTCGCCTACGCCTGCAGCAGCGCCCGAAGCTCGGGCCAATAGGTATGAATGCGCTCATTGGCGCAATAAACCATACTGGCGACCATTTCGGTGGTAAGGGTGCCCTTCGAATAGTCCACGGCGATGCGGAAGCCCCATTCCCCGGAATCCAGATCGAGGTAGAAATTGCCGAAGACCAGATCGACATTGGCGCGGGTGATCGCCTCCATCATCGCGGCACGGCACGCTTCGGGAACTTCGTCCGCCTCCTCCGGCGCTCCCCAGATCTGCAGAAAATCGTACTCTTCGTCGGGAATGAAGACGATCCTCAGGGCGCCGCGGCCGTCATCCAGCTCGGTCCCCACCATGTCGTCCTCCAACGGATGGATGTCAAGTTTGTCTTCCTGCAGGAAGCTGCGCACCACTGCCAGGATTTCCGCTTTTTTGGTTGGTTTCTTGGCCATATTTTATGCGTCCTCAAGTTGTTGTGTTTACGGCGCCTGCCGGCGGCCGATTGTTCGCCGCCGGTGCGGCGCCAGAGTTCGCTCTATGTGTAGACCGGATTGTCGCTCACGCTTCCAATCCGATCTACACCATCGCTCCCTCGGGAGGAAGCGCTCTCGCTACGCTCACATTCGTGAGCTTGCTCTTCCCCCTCGGGGACAGGCCCCTCGGTTTCGCTTCGCATCGACTCCCGGCTCGCTTCCCTGGATTTCGGCTCTTTCGGGCGCCTGTGGCGCCTGAGCCGATTTATGCCAGCGGCAGGTTGGTGTGCGCGCTGGTCTGCTCGTCGTGGTAGGCGATCACCGGCGAATCGGTGAGGCATTCTTTGCCAAGCGATTCGACAAAATGGCACACGGCGTATGACCGGCTCCGCTTCTCGTACTCCGTGCGCCACACCGCCTGCTTCTCCACCTCCTCCGGCGTACACGGCCACATATGCCGGAGCCCCCGCTGCCGGATACGATAAGGCTTCGGCGTCAGACGCGCCCGCGTACACCCCTGCTTGTCGCACAGCAGCGCATACAACGGATCCGCCTGAAAATCGCACATCAGTTGCTCGAACGCCGACGACCCCGGTTTGCACTCCAGCCCCGCCACCAACAACCGCAACCCCGCCCGCGTCCGGTACACCCGGATCATACAGTCGCAGTAACCAGGCTGCTGCGCGGTCTGCCGCACCGCATGCAAAACCCGTTGCGCCAGCTCCTCCGGCTCAGGCGCCTTCCGCCCGAAAATCAACTGCCACCAACGGCGGCGCGGCACGGTTTTATCGTAATCGATATCGACGAAAATCAGGCTGTCGGTATTCAGCACCAACGCACCGTACCAGTTGCGCGTCACCACATCGTGCGGCGTCAATTCCGTGACCACCTCTTCGCGGATCGGCTGCTCGTATTCGGCATCCGCCGCCGTCCGGGTTTTCGTCAGCACCCGCGCCTGTACCCGGGCAATCCGGGCATCGGCGTCAGCCGACGCCGCTTCCGGGGAGTCGTTGGAGCCGCCGCAAACCTGAATGCATTGTTCACGCCCGTCGTCATGCCGGATGGTGCCGCTCTTCCGGACCCAGTAACGATAAAACTTCATGATACACCTCCTGCTTCCGAAATGGACTGTGTTCGACGACTCTTGACGGGAAATATATCGTCCTTCCCGCGGTTTTACCAGCTTTTTTTCTTGACTTTCGAGTTTTTTGTGGTAATTTGTGTAAAATTATATCGCAAAAGGGTGATTTTCATTATGACGGCAAAGTGTGTGCAGACGGCAAGGTCCAATTTTAGCTCCGGCGAAGCCCTGGCCACGCTGGTCGAGGAAATCCGCCGGCAACTGCCGTTCGAGGCCATCCATCTCGCCGCCGGAGGCCGCTGGTTCCCGCGCACGATGCTGCCGGAACACCCGCTGCGCGCAACCGGAAAAATCGCCTCCTGGCGACTGAACTGGGGATATGCTCCGTTGAGCCGCTGGCAGGCGGGCACGGTCCGCTGCCAGGGAAAACAAATGGCGCGCCTGGACTACCGGCTCCGCGTCGGCGCCGTCCAATGGCATATTGTATTGATCGGTACCCCGCCTGCGCCGAGTCCGGAGGTGCTGGAGGAGCTCACCGAACTCCTGCACAGCGTCCTGACCCCGAAGCGCACCGAGCAATTGCTTGCTCCCGCCGCCTGATGATACAATTCGCAGGAAATAGCTCTCGATATATCGGATAATTATTTTCATTCCTCGGTTCGCTTTTCCGGCTTTCTCATGGTAGGAATGGATACGAATATCATCGCCGGAGCGCAAAAGTATTGCGGCTTTGGTCTCGAAAATCCATTTTTCAAAAGCTTTTCCGGTGTCGTTTTTCGCAGCGCGCCCCAATACCGGATAATTATACCTATCTTCCACATAAGGCTTAATTTTATTAGCAATAGAAATTGCTGAAAAATTTACTTTCCAATTCACTGTCGATTCGAACCGTCCGTGAACCGGCTCCGGGAAACCGGGAAGACAAAACCATGATTTCGTCGCCTCCGGAGGACGAATATCTGCCTGCGCCGGACGGAGAAAATAGTTCGCTTCTTTCTGATATTCCGCGAGTTCCCCGGATTTTTATGCACCAAAAATCCAGGTCCGCCCGGGATGATTTCACGAATCCGAAGCGAATCGGCTTTTTCCCCGCAAATTGAGGATTTCTCGCTCTTCCGGGTTGAAAAAGCCCGGAATGCGTCTATAGTATTAGATATTTCATGAAAAAAGAACACAACCGGTTTTAAGGAGTCGGCTGAATGCGAACGCAGCAGGATTTGAGGGAAATTTGTTCCGGGTTTGTAATATATGGTGACTATCTCGTGGCGGTTCCTTTCGGCACCGGGCATATCAACGACACCTACCAGGTAACTTACGACCAGGGCGGGATCCGGCTTCATTACACCTTGCAGCGGATCAACCACACCGTGTTCAAAGACCCGATCAGAGTGATGGAGAATATCGACCGGGTCACCCGTCACCTCCTGACCAAAATCCGCGCCGGCCACATTGAAACGCGGAAACGCACGTTGCGGCTGCTGCGCACCTTGTCCGATTTGCCGTATGTGATGGACAAGGACGGCAATCACTGGCGGGTTTATGTCTTTGTCGAAAACGCCCGCTCGTATGATGTGCTGGAAAACGAAAACCAGGCCTACCGGGCCGCACAGGCATTCGGCGAATTTCAGGCCGACCTGATCGATCTACCGGGACCGCGTCTGCATGAGACCATTCCGGATTTTCACCACACCCCGAAGCGGGTGGAGGCGTTGATCAAAGCATACAAAGAAGACCGGGCCGGCCGGGCCGCCATGGTCGAGCGCGAATTTGAATTCGTGATGAAACGCAAGGATGACGCCGAGCATCTGGTCAAATTGAATGCCACCGGCGACATCCCCGAACGCATCACCCACAACGATACCAAGGTCAACAATGTCCTGATCGACGACCTTTCCGGGGAAGGCATCTGCGTGCTCGACCTCGATACGGTGATGCCGGGGTTATCGTTGTACGACTTCGGCGATATGATGCGCGCCGGCACCAGCCCGGCGGAGGAGGACGAAGTGGATTTGCGCAAGGTGGAAATGCGTTTCAGCATGTACGAGGCGATGCTGCGCGGTTTTCTCAGCACCACCGGCGGCTTCCTGACCGAAGCGGAACGGGAGCATCTGCCCTTCTCCGGCAAGCTGATCACACTGGAAATCGGTATCCGCTTCCTGACCGACTTCCTCAATGGCGATATCTATTTCAAGACCAAGCGACCGTTGCACAACCTGGAGCGCTGCCGCAATCAGTTCAAACTGGTGGAGTCGATGGAAGAACAAATGCCGCAGATGCTGACGCTGCTCAAGGAAATCTGACCCATGCGCCCGTGGCGGCTGTTCCCGGCACTCCTGGCGCTGTGGAGCGCCTGCGCCGGAAGCATTCCGGAAACCGCCGCAACTCCGGCCGTCACCGGAACGGGAAGGTGGTGGTTCGCCGTCGATGAGCTTACAGTTTCGGACCGCCCGACACCGGCCGCCCTCCCCGTATTGCGCAAGCTGTGCCAACAATTGGAGGAGCGGCAGATTGAACTGATTCTGCTGCCGGTTCCGTTGCGGGCGGAAATATGCGCTTCCCGCCGGATTACCTCTCTTTTTCCTCCGGACCGGGAGGGTACCGCTTGGAGCCGCAGCACTGCGGCGGCGGCCCTGTGCGGCGAAGCCGCCCCGACCGTCGATCTATTGCCGGCGATGCGGCGCGACCCGGAGCCGGAGAATTGGTATTGCCGGAGCGACTCGCACTGGAGTCCGGCTCTGGTGCAGCTGGCGGCCCGGGAAACGGCGGCGATTATCCGTTCCCAGCCATGGTACCGCAACGAAACACGCGTGGATTTCCCGGCGCAGCTTGCCGAAATTATCTTCACCGGCGATCTGGCGGCGGCGGCCGGCGTTGAAAATGCGCCCGAATCGCAGACGGTGCGCCGGATCGAGGGCAATACGGCAGATAAAAATGCGCCGATTCTGCTGATTGGCGACAGTCACGCCTTGATTTTCAGCACCGGGGGTGATATGTTAAGTACGAATGCCGGCCTGGCGGAGCAACTGGCTTATGAGCTGGGGCTTCCGGTGGAGCGGCTGGCCAACCGGGGCAGCGGCGGCAGCGCCGTCTGGCAGCAGGTTTACCGCCGCGGCCGGCGCGATCCCGAGTGGCTGCAGAACAAAAAAGTTGTGATCTGGTGTTTTTCCGTTCGCGAACTCTTGTGCACTGATGCGACATGGCAGGATATCCCGGTCCCGGAAAAGATAAATCAGCAATTGGAGTTGAAATGATAAAAAAGAATATTCTTTGCATCGGTGCCGGTTATGTCGGCGGTCCGACCATGGCGGTGATCGCGGACAAGTGTCCGGATTACCAGGTTACTGTCGTCGATATCAATGCCGACCGCATCGCGGCCTGGAATTCCGATGAGCTGCCGATTTACGAACCGGGCCTGGACGAGGTGGTGAAGCGCTGCCGGGGGCGCAACCTGTTTTATTCCACCGACATTCCCGCCGCCATCCGGGAAGCCGATATTATTTTCGTCAGCGTCAATACGCCGACCAAGTATTTCGGTTCGGGCGCCGGCAAGGCCGCCGACCTGCAGTATCTGGAAAAGACCGCCCGCAGCATCGTCGAGCACGCCCAGTCCGATAAGATCGTCGTGGAAAAGAGCACGCTCCCGGTGCGCACCGCGCAGGCGATGAGCCGGATTCTCTCCTCCAACACCAAAGGATTGCGCTTTCAGATCATTTCCAATCCGGAGTTCCTCGCCGAAGGAACGGCGATTGCCGACCTGCAGAACCCCGACCGGGTATTGATCGGCGGCATGGAAACACCCGAGGGGCAGAGCGCCATCGGCACCATCGTCGATATCTATGCGAACTGGGTGCCGCGCGAACGCATCATCACCACCAATCTGTGGTCAAGCGAACTGACCAAGCTGGTGTCGAATGCGCTTCTGGCCCAGCGGATCTCCTCGATCAACAGCATTTCGGCGCTGTGCGAACAGACCGAGGCCAACGTCAACGAAGTCGCCTTCGCCGCCGGGAAAGACAGCCGCATCGGTGCCAAATTCCTCCGCGCCAGCGTCGGCTTCGGCGGATCGTGCTTCAAAAAGGATATCCTCAATCTCGTCTATCTGTGCGAGTTTTACGGCCTCAAAGAGGTCGCCGAATACTGGGAACAGGTGGTCAAAATGAACGACTACCAATCCTCCCGCTTCGTCAAGAAAATGCTGGCCGCGATGTTCAATACCGTCGCCGGAAAACGAGTCGCGATCTTCGGGTTCGCCTTCAAAGCCGATACCGGCGATACCCGCGAATCGCCGGCGATCGCCGTCTGCCGCCAGCTGCTCGAAGAGCGCTCCACCCTCGCCATCCATGACCCGAAAGCACTCGGCAACGCCCGGCTCGACCTCGAAGGCGTCCCCGGAGAAATCGATTATGAAATCGATCCGTACGCCGCCGCCGCCGGCGCCCACGCCATCGCCGTCCTGACCGAATGGCCGCAATTCAAGGAGCTCGATTACGAACGCATTTTCCGCTCCATGGAAAAACCCGCGTTCATCTTCGACGGCCGCAACATTCTCGACCACCAGAAACTCTACCGCATGGGCTTCAACGTCTATCCCATCGGCCAGAAGAAGTTGGTTCACTTCGAGTAGTCTGGGGGGGGGAGGAATGCAGGGGCTTCTCGCCACCGCACCCCCAAGGCAGGGTGACCCGCGTTACGCTCGCTGACGCGAGCTTACTTTTCGCCTTTGCGCTTCGCGCTGCGTTCTCTGCACCTCTGCTGCGGATGTCTGGCGACATCCTCCGCGACCATTTGTCAGGGGAGAGCGCGCTGCTCCCCCCACCCCGCTTCAGGGCCCACGCCTGTCGTCAGGCCAGTCGTTCCGGAGATGCAATGGCGGATGATGGCTGCGCAAGGCTCGTTCGTCAGAAGCGCCAGGACGCGAGTTCGGAAGAGAGCGGCGGAATGTCGACCGGCAGCGAGTGGTTCCGGATCGAGTCGGCCCCGGCACAACCGGCGGCGACGCTGTAACGGGAATCCTGCGGTGTGATCTCGGGCGCCACACCGTCGCGCAGGTAGCGGATGAAGCCGCCGATGATTTCGGCGTCGGCGCCGCCATGGGACAGCTCCAGCCGGGCGGTGGTGTCATAGCTGACGTCACCTTTGAGGCTGAACACCGCTTCCCGGTGCCGTTGATTCCACAGTTCGACCGTGGAGTCGGCGGTACAGAAGTCACCGTAATTTTCCAGTCGTCCGCGGGTGCCGATCACGGTGTAGTTCCGGCACGAATCCGGCGTGTAAAAACACTGGGTGTAGACGGCCTGAACGCCGTTGGCCAACTGCAGCAGCACCATGTTGTGATCGTTGACATCGATCACCGGGTTGAGATCGTGATGCCGCTCCGGCGGCCAGATCGTCTCATCCGTCCCATAGAGGGGATCGCGCGGCTGCCCGGCCGGACGCCGCGGCAGCTTGTCGTACACCGACAGGCTGCCCATGCCGACCGCACGGGCGGTATAGGCGCCGCCGAACCAATGGATCAGGTCGATATCGTGGGCGCCCTTTTGCAGCAGCAGCGAATTGACCCGGTCACGGTCGCTCATCCAGCGGGAAAAGTAGGCGTCACCGCCGTAATTGACGAAGTGGCGGCACCAGACGGCGCGAACTTCGCCGATGGCGCCGGTGTCGATCAATTCACGGATTTTGCGGGCGAAGATCATGTATCGCATATTGTGGCCGATCATCAGCTTCGTCCGGTACATCCGGGCGCATTCGAGAATCCGGTCGCAACCGTCGATGGAAATCGCCAGCGGCTTCTCCAGATAGACGGCAACGCCGCGGGCCAGCAGATCGCAGGCATTGGTTTCGTGGGCGGAATCCGGTGTGATCACCAGGGCTCCGTCGGGCTTTTCCTGCTCGATCATCGCCAGATAATCGGTATAAGCCCGCGGGGAATACCGGTTGCGCTGCTGAAACGCGGCAACATACCGCTTCAGCGTTACCGGATCCGGGTCGGCGACCGCCGCAAGCTCGACACCGCACGCCGGATTATGCGCATTTTCCGCCAGATACGACCGGCCGCCACAGCCGATCAACGCCAAACGAATCTTTTCCATGAATCTTTCAACTTTCCGTCGCTATGTACTCTGCCGTCACTCGGCGGCAACTTTTTGAAACCAGCGGCTTTCGCCGAAGGGCAATTCGAAGGTGTAACTTTCCACATTGCGCGCCACCACCTCGCCGGTCCCCGGATCGATCAGGTCGCAGGCGCCATCCCAACGCAGCACCTTTTCGCCGCCGCGCATCGCGTGAATTGCAATTACGCCGTTGCCCACATACACCGCATCCCCGGCGTCCGCCGTCGGCGTCACCCCGGCTTCGCGCGCCGCCAGCTGCAGAAATTCCGGCGTCACCCCGCCCGGCGCGGCGATATAAATCCCGGTCCAGCCGTCATGACGTTTCATTGCCGCCGCCACCTTGTCCGGCGCGTTTTTGAAACGCGCCAACGTTTCGGCTTCCGGATCGATGACTTCAATCAACGGTCCGATCACTTCGCTGAAGGTGAAATCCAGGCTCCGGCCCCACTCCGACGGCACTCCGCCCGGCAGATTCCGGTACAGAATCTCCTGTTCCGGCTGCATTTGCACCCGGATTCCGGTCAGCGCCGCGACCGCCGCCGCCAGCCCCTCGCCTCCGGCACGGCCGGTGTCGAAGAAAAAGATGTTGACGTTGCCGTCTTTCTGCAGATGTCGCTGAATCCAGACGATCTCTTCCCGTGTCAGAGCAGCCGCCCGGGCGAACAGATTGATCTTGTACTCCGGCCGCTCCGGATGGGTCAGGTCCTCCAGCATGTATGTGTCGAAGCCCAGCCCGGAAAGCGCCAGTGGACGCCGCAGATTGGCCAGCGCGGCGTGCTGCAGATTCTCGGCGAAATTGTCGCGCCGCGAATACAGGCTGCTGTCCGGATCGGCGAAGACCGCCACCGGCGCGCGGTCTTGCGGCTGCGGCCGCTCTGTCACCCGCCGTACCGCCTGTGCCGCCTCCCGGATCTGTTCCCGGAAGCCTGCGTCCGCCCAGGTCAACCCCGCCAGCGAATAAAACCAGCCGCTTTGTCCCTGTGCCAGCAGCATGCCGAGATCGCGCCGCATCTGGCTTCGATGTTCTTCATATCCACGCGCCGCGCCCACCGTCTGAAAATCATAGGACACCCCCCGACGGTCATAGTTCGAAAAATCGGTACGGTAGTCCATTTCACCGAACAGCAGCTTCCCGTGCAGCCGGATACTGCCGGCCATGGAATTGCACGCTCCGGGTTCCCCGGCCAGCCGCCACAGCCCATACGGCAGACAACTGGTGACGCCGTCGATCAGCCCGCTTCGCAGCAACTCTCCCAAGCGCTCTTTCGCCAGGTCGTTGCCGGCCATACTGTCGTTGTAATAGGTCGTCACCCAGACCGGGCGGCCGATGGCCTCCCGGAAGCTGCGCGCCAGCCCGAATACCGTTTCCAGCGGATACCAGACACGATACCGGTACAAATCGATCACCCGGCGATCCGCCGGACGCGCCGGATCGAGCAGAAAACGCGAAGTTCCCGCCGTCCGGTCCGGCATCGGCGCGTTTTCGAAGGTCAATGCGTCGTCGCCCCAGGCCCGCCGGAATGCCGCCGGATCGCTCCGGTAACTCTGCGCGAGATACTCCCGGAATGCGTTCCGGTTTCCCGTTCCGGTATCGACCTGCGGCGGAAACCACTGGGTATCATTGCCGCCCATGATATGAATTCCGGCAACGGCATTGCCCCAGGGAACCAGCTTCAGGTGCTCGGCCAGCGCCCGGATCATCTTTTCCGCCTCGCGCCGGTAGTCGGCGGCGGCGTACGAAATACTGAACGGGTCCTGCTCCGAATCAACGTCACTCTCCAGCCAACCATATAGCACCCGTTTCCCGCCGGGGCCGATCACCGCGGCGTCGGGAAAGTCTCCGGCAAAGCCATGGTACGGGTCGCACACCAATGAAATCATGAATACCGCCTCCGGCGCCTGGCGGATCGCCCGCTTCAATTCTTCGTCGAAGCGGGTGAAGTCGTATTGATCGCGCCCGATCCAAAAGCGGTTGTTGCCGTAGCCCGAATAGGTGAACAGCCATTGCAACGGCACACCGTCGGCGGCAAATTCCCTGCAGCCGCGCCAATTCGGGAACGCGTAATACCCGAGATACGGTTCCACCCCGCCATTCAGCGTGAAGCGGGTAACGCCGTTGTCGCGCCGGATGCCGGGAACCGGCGGCGGCCGCCGGGCCAGCTCTTCCAGCATGGTTTCCTCCGACCACACCGGCCGGGTCTGTTCCTCGGTCAACGGGCGCTGGATTTTGTGCTGCCGGACCGGTTCCGGACGCACATCGATATCGTCCCACCAGACGGTGAACGGCTTTCCGGTCGCCGCCAATATCACCCGACCTCGCGGATTCACCGTATTCGCGCCCACCGCGAACGGCACGGTCAACTCCATCCAATTTCCCACCGGTGTCGCCCGGCGGAAATTCCAGCCGGTCGCCAGCCACGGCTTCTCATTGTCGCCGGAGATCTCGACCACGAACAGGAGGCCGTTGCCCAATCTGGATTCCGGTGCGTGATAGTGTGCGGTCCCCAGATACGTTTCGCCGGCTTTCAGCGGGAAGTAATCCGAACGCGCCGTCACCGTCCTGCCGTCCGCTTCGGTCGTAAGCGCCAGTGACCGTTGGCCTCCGCGGGCACAGTCGCGGCGAAAATCCGGCGCGAATACACTTCCCGTTTCCTCCGACAAGGCCGTCGGCCAGAATCCTTCGGCGCGCCAGAATACCGTGGGGACATCGCCCTCCAACCGCGCCGCCGTCCAGCCGGAATCCTCCTCCATGCCCGGGTTCGCCGCCACATTGCCGGAAGTCCGGGAGATCATCACCTGATTGAACAGAGTCGGCGCAAACGGCAGGAGGATTTCCCCGTCCGCTTCCGGAATCAACTCGTACGAGCCGGAGTCGGTGGTTTCGATCCACAGCCGGCCGCCGGCGGCAACCGGAAACTGTTCCGGCCGGATCGTCAGCACTCCGCCCGATTCCGGCGATTCGAAGTAAAAGAAGAACCCCTCCGCATCGTCACGCAATTGCTGCATCAGCCAATGCCCCTCCTCCCGCTCCCGGAGCGCCGTCAGCGGAAACTGCCCGGAAAACTCCGGCGGCGTGTCCAGAAACTCCAATCCGGCGATCAGCCCGCCGGCGGTTTCATGACCGTAACGGCTGCCGCCGAGATACCAGTCGCGACTCCACGGCATTTGCGCCGGAGCTTTTTTGCGTTCGACCACGACGCCGTCCACCGCCAATACCATTTCGCCATTCCGCCACCCGGCTTCGAAGCGGTGCCAGGTATTCAGACGCAACGCGCTTTCCCGGTACGGTCCGTGATTCAAGCCCAACGCCGGATCGTTGACCAGAAACCACGGCAGCACGCTCTCCGAAGCATAAACATTGATGCCGATCCCGTTCCAATTGCCGTCGGCGTCGTAACCGCCGACCAGGCGCCGGATCTCCGGCACCGGCGCTTCGACGAAGGGACGCACCGGCTTGTAAAAGAAGCGGATGCCGCCGGCCGCCGGCGACAGCGGCTCCGGCAGCGTCAACACCGGCGGCACGAATCCGGCCGTCTCGGACGAAATACCGCGACGCCCCTCCTCATCCGCCACCAGCGCGAAACCGGCTCCGACCTCCGCCGGATTTCCGGCCTCCACCCGGCTGCGTTCGCGCAAATCCAGTTCGTAAGCGGCCATGCCGCTCCAACCGATCGCGATGGCTGCCGCCGTCAGCTTCCACTTGCACATGCGCCACCTCATTACCGGTACATCCGTTCCACGTATTCATGGACCGATCTGGTATGCAATTTATCGGCCAACTCCTGAATCCGCTCGACGTGGCCGTCGGCATACGCCATATTGGTGCCGTTGTTATGCCGGTCATGCACTTCATTCGGCCCGCCCGAGGTATCGAATACACAGCTTCCCCAGGTGGTATTCCTCGCCCAGACGTCAGCCAGCGCATACATATTGCTCGGCTGCTTCAAATCGCCGGCCTGGGCGGGTTTGTCCTCCTGAAAGACCCCGCCGTACGGATAGTAGCCGCCCAGGTTGAACCAGTTCATGCCATAGACGATATAATGATAACTGATCGACACATCGGGTTTGCTGACGCAATCCTCGGGGCCATTGGTCATCGGGTCGGAAAAACCGGACGCGCCGGGGCATTTGTACAGTGTCGGCGCCAGTTGGTAATCGCGCCGCAGCAGCCAGCTCCAACGGTCGTCGGTCCCCTGGATATAACCGTACGGATAATATTCGTTGTTGTCCAACGTATAATTGACCATGGTCAATCCGAGTTGTTTGAGATTGCTGATACACTTCGCCGCCTGCGCCGCCGCGCGCGCTTTCGACAGTGCCGGCAGCAGCATGCTCGCCAGAATCGCGATGATCGCAATCACGACCAATAACTCTATCAATGTAAAATTTTTCCGTTGCATCGCTTCACTCCTTTGGTTGATTTTTTTCGATTTTCACAAGGTGTCGCCGTAGATGAACTCCACCGGCACCTGGATTTCTTCCTTGCCGCTATTCCACGGATATTGAATCTGCTTCAACAGCAGTTTGACCGCCTGTTCGCCGATGGCGCGGGTATTGACCTTCACCGACGCCAGCCGCCGCCCGTCCGGCAGTTGCTGCCGGTGCGCATAGAAGCCGCAGACGCCGAACTCCCGCCCCGCCCGGAACTCCGCGGTTTCCAGCTGCGCAATCAATTCGGCGGCAAACGCGTCGCTCGATGCCATCAGCAACGGCTTCCGCACCTCCGCCAGTACATTTTTCAGTTCCGCGGCATAGTGCGCCAGCGGCCGGTTGACCCCGGTATGCCAGTAGACGGTCAGCTCCCGGTATTGCGGCAGCTCCGTCAACTCCCGCAGCGCCTGGTAACGGGCATAATCATTGGAGTAGCGGGAATCGGCGCCGCCGCAGAAAAGCACATCGCGATATCCCTGGCGCATCGCCTGCTCCAGTATCAATTCGACACTGCCGCGATTCGGCAACGTCACGCTGCAGACGCCGCTCGCGGAGGCCCGGTTCACCAGCACCGCCGGTACCGGCGACTGCGCCAGAAACGACTTCAACACCCGTTCCGGCACACGCTCGTCCACCAGCACACCGCAGACGCGCTCCGCAATCGCCAGCATCTGGCTGAGCATTTCACCGGAGCGCTCGTATTCTCCGGCCTCGTCCGGCGAGCTGAAGTTGAACACGCACGCATAATGGCAGCGCAGATAGTTCATCCGCGCCATGGCGATCTCCCGCTCCAACGCCAGATTGATCTCATTGAAATAATCATCCGGACCGCTTTCGCGAAATGGCCGCACAAACACCCCCAGCGTGGAATTGCGCGCTCCCAATGTCGCCGTCTCCCGCAACGGCGCCGGGCCGGCGACCTGATAGCGCCCCCCGCTCTTCCGGATCACGCCGCCGCCGCTCAATTCGCGCAGCGCCCGCAAAATGGTGATGTGGCTGACCTCGTATTCGCGGCGCAGCTGCTGTACCGGTTCGATCCGGTCGCCGATGGCGAGCGCGCCCGAACGGATCCGTTCGGTGATGTCCTCAACGATTTGTTCATACAGGAGCTTACTGCAATCCATGACCGTTCCTTTACTTCACAGCTAAGTATAGTGAATTTTTTTCAAAAAAACAAGAACATTTCGCCGTCCTTGCCACGATTCTCGCACTTTTCCGCAATTGGTAATATTACCATAACCTTACCAAAAGCAAAAAACAAAAAACGCCCGCGAATCTTTTCAGAATTCGCGGGCGATTGGAATTTCGGAATATCCCGGCGATATTACAGGGTGTCCGGAATATCGCGGACCAGCAATTCGCCGGCGCCGTTCCACTCCTTGGCCGGGTTGAAGAATTCGTTGCGGTTGTTCTTGATTTCCTTGTAAGCGATCGTCGCCGCCGAACCGTCATAGAACAGCATGTTGCCGGACTCGCCGTGCCGCAACACCATCGGCGTCCAGCCGCCGGCGTAATTGGCCGGCATCACACCGTCGAAGTAGGAGAACTGCGACGCGCTGCCGCTGGCGGCACGCCCGGAGGTTCCGACCGGCGGCGTTTCCACCGCAACCGCGGTCCGTCCTTTGGACATCGAAGCCACTCTGGTGAACTTCTGCGCCGTACCCTCCGAATAGCCCCAGGTCTGGCAGTGCAGCCCGTAATTGGCGTAATTGCCGCACTTCGACGCATCGGTGTCCCGCTTCAGCGAGAATATCGACTCCGACGGACAGTGGAACAACTCTTCCGCGGCGCCGTACAGGTCACACAGCGTCCAGCACCACGGATTCTGATTCAACTCTCCATTGCGGATGGTCATACTGGGAATACCCCACTGGTCCTCGTCATTGACGTACATCGTCCACACCAGCCCTTGTTGCTTGAGGTTGGAGACGCATTTGATTTTCTGCGCCGACGCCCGCGCCTTGGACAACGCCGGCAGCAACATGCTCGCCAGGATCGCGATGATCGCGATCACGACGAGGAGCTCTATCAGGGTGAAATTAGACCGTTTCATTCCGAAAATCCTTTCCATTGTGATATTGACCTATAAACCGCCGCATCCCGGGCCCTGGCCTCCACGTCGCCAAACTGGAAACCTACCCAGAAGATGCCAACAGCTATATTATAGCAAACTTTCCTGTCAATGTCAAGAGCGGAATGTAAAAATAACTCGAAAAATCGCCAAGGAGGTCATAGGATAAAAAGATGAAAAAATCAAAAAAAACCGTTTCCCCTGTTGACTTTTTCGACAATCTGCACTATACTATGCAGTGGATGCATCTGGATAGGTATCCACAACAATTCAGCGACAAGAAAAACCGAGGGAACGCATGACGCTTGCGGAAATACAACAGCACTTCGAAGTGAACCGGACGGGGGAAATTCCGATTTACCGGCAGCTTGCCGATAAGCTGACGGCGCATATCCGGCAGATTCCGGCCGGAAGCCGCCTGCCCTCCGAACGGCAGCTCGCCGACGCGCTGGCCATTTCCCGGAAGAGCGTCAAGGCGGCGCTCGACGAGCTGGCGGCGGCGGGCCTGATCAGTCGCAACAACCGCCAGGGGGTGTTCAGCGCCCATCCGGCTCCGGCCGCCGTGCCGGAATCCGCGGCGGCAGCGCATCCATTTTGTTTCGGCGGCTACTTCGACGGCGTCATCGCCCGGCGGCCGCTGACGCTGCTGTTGTTTGAAAACCTGCCGTTTCAGCGAATATTCTGGGAACGGACCGTCGCGCGCTTCAATGATTCCGGCTCCGGCAGCACGGTTTCGCTGCAATGGCTGCCGCAGGAGATCACGCTGGAGGAGTTTCCCGCGTATGTGGCGGAGCGTCAGTGTGACATGATCCAGATGAGCCGCTGCTGGCGCGCCGGACTGGAGCTGTTGGCGCCGCTGGACTGCATCACCCGCAGCATGGTCCAGGATCCGCGGCTTTGCTTCGCCGAGGCCTTTGAAGACGCTCCGGCACCGGTTTTCGAACGGTTGTTCCCGGTTTATTTCACCTATTGGAATTTATTGGTCAACCGGCCGCTGCGGGAACTCGCCGGATGGCAGGGCACGCGCCACCTCCAGGTCGGAGAGTTGCTGGAAGCGGCGCCCCGTTGTGCGCCGCGGCTTCCCGCCGGAAGCGCCTATACCGGCGAACCGGTCGAATTGATCCTCGCCGGCGGCCTTTTCGCCAACTTCGGTTATCCGGAGCTGGAATCGTACTTCCGGCAGTTTTACGCGCTCGGCGCCGTCCCGGGCGCCTTTCCGTCCGGGCGGGCCGGCACTATGGGAACCGCCTATGCCGCCGGGCGGATGATGCTGTTCCCGGGGTGGAGCAATCACAGCTGCCTTTACCAGGACGCCGTCACCTTCCCGGAGGAAAAAATATTGCTGCACCCGAAGCCGGGGCATTTTGCCACCTCGGGCGGCAGTTTCATCGGCATCAGCAAGGACAGCGCCAATCCGGCCGAATGCGGCGAATTCCTCCGCTTCATGCTCGAAGACGCAGTCCAGCAGGATATCTTCGCCACCATGAACGTGATTCCGATGATGCGTTCGATCCTGCCGTTTTTCCGGCAGCGCCACCCGGAATATTCGCCGGCCGAATGCGAATCCTTTTTATCGCTGCACCGCGGTTTCAAATTTCAGCCGCTTCCGACCTTGATATTCGCCCAGTTGACCGACATCTGCCGCCAACTGTGCCGTCGCCGTATCACGCCGGAAGACGCGCTGCAATTCGCCCGGGGACAGCGGATCTGCGATTTCGCCTATACCGAGGCGATGCGCGCCGGTGCCGTGTAGGCATCACAAAGTAAATGGATCCGTCCGCCGTTTCACCATCAAACCAATCAAGCTTTTAGCCTTTAAAGCAAGGAGTAACCATGCGTTATCTGTCATTGACGATAGCCTGCCTGGCGCTGTTGCTGCATTGCGCCGCCGGAGAACTGCTGTTTTCCGATGGCCGCAGCGACTGGACGATCCAGTTGGGCGCCAACGCCGACCCCACCGAACAATACGCCGCCGAAGAATTTCAGCACATCATCCGGAAGCTATCCGGCGTCGAATTGCCGATCCATGCGAGCGATGCCGCGCCGAAACCGCATACCGTCATCATCGGTTCGGTTGCCACCACACCGGCGGTGGCGACGGCAGCCGAAGCGCTCGGTCTCGACGCCGCCGACCCGGTCGAGGAGCTGGCCGTGCACAGCGACGGCGACATCCTCTATATCGCCGGCAACCAGCCGCGCGGCGCGTTGTTCGCGGTTTACGACTTCGCCCGGCGGGAGCTGGGGGTCCGGTGGTTCTGGAGCGACGGCGACGACGGCACCTTTTTCCCGGCGCGCGACCGTTTCGAAGTGCCGGAGCTGAAGCGGAATTACCGGCCGCAGATCCCCTATCGCGGGCTGCATCTGTGCGGCCGCCAGATCGATCCGGCCTTCGAACACTGGATGAGCCGCAACTTCATCGACATCATGCGCTCGCATCCGTACGACGATTACAACCGTGACCAGAAGAAACACGGCATGCACATCATGTATTCGAATCACTTCGTCAATCTGCCGCGCGAAGTATTCGACGCCCACCCGGAATACTTCGCCTTGGTCAACGGCGTCCGCGATCCGGCGCAGATCTGCTGGAGCAACCCCGACGCCACCCGGGCGCTGCTGGCCAAATTGACCGAGATGATCCGCCAGGGCGGCGAACAGGTCGAAATCATGGGTTTTTTCCCCGATGACAACCAGGCCTATTGCATGTGTCCGGAATGTTCCAAGCTCGGCCGCTCGGCGGCGTGGTTCGACTACTTCAACCGGCTGTGCGCCGAATTGAAGCGCCTGTACCCCGCGCTCAAGTTCTCCACCATCGCCTATCAGGGCTACCTGGAAGCGCCGCCGGCGGGCACCGGCCCGGCCGACGTCGAATTTCTCGAATATTGCCATTACGACCGCTGCTTCATCCACCGGCTCGAAGATCCGGCGTGTCCGGACAATGTCCGTTCGCTCGAACGCATCCGCGACTGGCAGGCCACCGGGGTGCCGCTCGGCATCTACGGCTACGAGTTCAGCATTCTGGCGCGCAGCATGTCGCTGCCGCTGTGGTCCGAAATCGACGACGCCATCCGTCATTACCGCGATTGGGGCATGCGTTCGGTGATCACCGAAGTCGCCCGCGGCTACCCGGAAAACGCCGCCAACGACAACGAGCTGCACTCCACCCGCAACCGTTTCGGCATTTATCTGTATGCGCAACTCTTGTGGAATCCGGATGTGCCGTGGACCGATATCCTCGACGACTACTGCCGTTACGTCTACGGACCGGCGGCGGAGCCGATGAAGCAGTATTTCCTGACGCTGGATGCCGCGTGGTGCGGCCAGAATCGCCACCGCAGCGATTACCTGGCCGCCGCCGGGCCGCTGGCGGTCACAATGCTGCAGGACGAAACCGTCCGCCGGATTTCCGACAGCTTCCGGGAAGCCGGAGAGCTGGCGGCCGATGCGCCCGAACCGGAGCGGCAGCGGATTCAGCGCGCCATCGCCGCCGAGGAGGGCTTCTTCCGCGAATGGCAGGAGGCCAAATGGCAGGAGGACGCCGGCGACACCCTGATCAACCTGCCGCTCGGCGCGACACCGGTGGAGGCAAACGCTTCCGCCGTCACGCTCCCGGCGTTCCGCAATGCCGAAGGCAATCCGGTCGCCGACCGGACCGAGGTGAAGATGGCATGGACGCCGGAGGAGCTGCTGCTGACCATCCGTTGCCTGGAGCCAACTCCGGAACGCCTGGCAGCGGCGCTGGCGGCGGGACCGGACCGCTTCTGGAATCACGACTGCGTCGAAGTTTTCCTGCATCATCCGGGGGACATTCCCAACTCCTACCGCCATATTCTGATCAATCCCGCCGGACTGTTGATGGACGAAAAATGCGACATTCCGTACGTCGGCCAACCCAGCTACGATTCACAGGCGCGCTGCAACGTGACCCGCGACGCGGACGGTTGGACGGTCGAGCTGGCGCTGCCGTTCGCGGCGCTGGGCCGGGTGCCGCAGCCCGGCGAAGAGTGGCGCTTCACCGTCAAGCGCAGCAACGCGGCCGGCGGCAACTCCGGCTGGCCCAACGGGATCTATCACACGGTCGACGCGATGGGCAGCCTGTACTTCAACGCCGGCAGCGACACCGATAAGAAGGTGTACTGGTTCAATCCGCTGGCCGGCCAGCAGTACACGATCCTGAAAGAGCATCTCAAAAAGGCCGGGTGGCACTTCAATATCGTCAAGGAGGCGAATCAATTGCGGGAGGTCGCGCCGGAAAATGCCACCATCCTGCTGCGCATGAACGACGTTGCCGTCGCCGCGGAGCTGCGCCCGATCCTGGCGCAAAAGGTCCGGGAGGGGGCGACGCTGATCGTCTCCGGTTACGGCGAAATGCCGTTGAACCAGTGGTTTGACGATCCGGAGCTGGGCTTCGACTGGTCGGGCTGGGAGGTCGACGCGAAGCGGGAGCACCGCAATGTCGCGCCGGGGAAGTGGCTGACCACGCCGCACCCGCTGGACCGGGCGATGCAGCAGATGATCGCGCCCTCCAACGGCTTCCGTCCGACCCGGCCGGAGACGTGGCATGCGCTGGCGTCGGTGAAGACCGTGTCCAACGGAGAGTTCCCGTACCTGCTGTGGCGTCCTTACGGCCGGGGCAAACTGGTGGTCACGAGCGCCGACTGCGGCGCCTCCGGCGGCGCCGCGATCTTCGGCAACGAACAGCTGGAGAGCGTGGTATGGCTGCTGGACAACTTGCGCCAGCTGAAGTAAAAAGTACAACATAAAAGCACGAAAACAGCGCACCGGCAATCATCGATTCTGCCTGTGCGCTGAATTTTTTTCACTTTTCCTCATCCGGGGTATTGACTTTCACTTTTAAATAGTGTATAATTAGTACATAAACAAAAGTAATAGAGTACAATATATGGCAATCGGATCGAAACTCAAATATGACGCCGTGCTGGAAACGGTGCGGGGCTGGCTGGAAAGCGGCCGGTACGGCAAGAACGACCGGCTGCCGACCGACAGCGAACTGGCGCAAGACTTCTGCGTGGACCGCCGGACCGTCGCCGCCGGGATGCGGGTATTGGTGCGAGAGGGGTTGATTGCGCGTTCCCCGCGCCGCGGCACCACCGTGATCGCCGACGTGTCCAAGCCGAAGAGCAGCGCGGTGGCCTTGATTACGAATACCCAAGGCGACCTCTTCGGCGATCTCTTCCGCGGCATCTCCGCGGAACTGCTGGCCAATTCGCTGTATCCGGTGGCGATCGACAATTCGATGACCTGTTCGACCGAGACCATGGCCGGCTTCATCGACCGCCTCAGCGAACGCGAACAGCCTTTCGGTTTTCTCGTACAGGGTTACAGCCGGATCCCGTTCCTGCGCATCGAACAGGACCGGCGCCTGTTCGCCAACACCGTGTTCATGATCCGCTTCCACCATGCGCGCGAAATCCCCGGCTGCGGCTATGTGCTGTCGGATACCGCGCACGCGGGACGGCTGGTGGTGGAGCACTTCGCCCGGCAGGGCTGCCGGAAGGTGGCGTTCCCCGCGATCAAAGAGCCGGAATACACCGGCCCGTATTCCTCGATGCAGGTGCAGATCATGCTGAGTCTGAAGCAGCACTGCCTGGAGCTGGGACTGGAATTCAACGACGCGGTGTTCTGGCGCATGCATGCCGGAGCCGAGCCGGAGGCGGTTCTGAGAGAATTGTTTCATTCGCCCGAATCGCCCGACGCGCTTTTCGGCTACAGCGACAGCTTCATCGCACATAAACTGCACCCGCTTCTGCGCCGGATTTCGCCCAATCTCCCCGACGAAATCCCCTGCGTCGGCATGTTCAACACGCCGTGGTCCGACGCCTGCGGTTTCCCCTCCCTGGACATCCGGTCCGACGTCATCGGCAGCAACGCCATCGCCATGCTGCTGGGCCGGCAGGAAAAAGACACGGTTTACATACAACCCGAGTTGATCATAAAAACCAAACCCTGAATGGAGAGCGAAGATGAAACAGCATCCGGTACGGCATGAGTTTACATTAATTGAGCTTTTGGTGGTTATCGCTATCATAGCGATTCTCGCCAGCATGCTTCTTCCGGCACTGAGCAAAGCGCGCGCCAAAGCGCAATCGATCAAGTGCACCTCGCAGGTCAAGCAATACGCCCTGGGGCTGGTCATGTACGCCGGGGACAATGAAGATTACATCCCCAATGCATTCTACGACACGACCGTCTGGCCGGTCACCGGACTCAATGCGGGAGGACTGTGGTTTTACGGCAACGGCACCTTCGGAATCACCTGGCAATACCTGATGCAGTCCTACATTGCCAACAACGCCGACACCCATGCGGAGCGGCCGATCTGGAACTGTCCGGCCGGCTCCGCCGACTTCACCGACCTCAGGTCGCCGCCGTTTTCGCAATACGGCATGAACACTTACATGCGGGATGTCGCGGGAGTTGCCGTGCTCAAGTCCTGTCGCCTCGGCGCCCAGCAGCACCCGTCGCAGCTGGTCATGATCGGAGACGCCAACAACCCGCCCTCCGGCAGCAGTTGTCTGGATCCGGTCGTACAGCCGCGTTATCTGGACAAGGCCCTGATGAATCTGTCCACGGACCGGGTTCTCGCCGACCGCCACTCCGGCTATGCCAATGTCGCCATGACCGACGGTCATGCCGAAGCGATCAAGCATGACGATATGGAGCGGAACAACCTGCCGAGCGGCGCCCCGCTGGGAAGCTCCTACTGGAGAGTGTACTGATGCGCCGCAAGCTGCTCTGTTTTCTCGTGGCCGTCCTCGGCGGCGCCGCGGCGCTGCCGGCGCAGGACAATCCGTATTACATCAACCTCGGCGACTTCGCCAAGGGCGACGGATCGGATGAAACCGAAGCCATTCAGCGCGCCATCGATTCGCTGCCCCCCGCGCCGATTCCGGGTCAGCAGAACACGGTGATGCCGGGGGCGGTGCTCTTCATCCCGCGCCCGCCGCGCTTCTACGGGATTTCGAAGACCATTTCCGTCAAGGAGAAATGGAGCCTCACCATCGAGTGTGAAACCTCCTATGGTGGAACGCGCGGCATGCCGGACGAGAGCGAAAGCTATTACTTTCACTGGCTCGGCCCCGACGGCGGCACCATGTTCGAATTCGACAGCATGATTCAGTTGACGGTGAACAACCTGTCGCTTTACGGCGGCGACGCCGATCTCGCCGAATCCTACAACCAGAAACAGCCCGACTGGATACGCCCGACCCGCGGCGTCACCGGCATCCAGTTGGGCCCGGTCGAACAGAATGCCGGAATCTGCAAGTTCGTCGATTTCAACGTCCTGACCGTGCACAACGTCGCCGAAGGCATCCGCATCGGCGAAATCGCCGGCAACGGGCCGGACACCGCGTTTCTCTATTTCCGCAAGGTATCGCTGTATGTCAGCCGCACCGGCATCCTCGGCGCCTCGGGCAATATGGCCAATGTGGAGTTCAGCAACGTCGACATCTACGGCTCCAATCAATGCGAAAACGGCGTCCGGCTGCGGGCGGGCGAAATCCTCTTCACCAACCTCTCCGGCTACAAACCGCCGGGCGCCGATACGGACTTGACCCACAGTTTTATCTACATTGAAACCGGCGGCGTCCAGGTCAACAAGGCGTGGAGCGAATGGTCGGGACCGTTTCTCGCCACCGGCGCGCAGGCGCCCGAGGGGGGCCGCGACAGCCACAGCGTCAACGTCTACCCGAATCTTCTGATCGGCGTGCGCCATTACAACGGCCCGTGGCAGGGGCTGGCGCGCGACCCGCAGCGTGGCGATCCGGTCCCGTATTCGATCCGCTTCGACCGCCCCAGCCAGCTGGTGCTGCTCGATTGCAGTCTGTGGGGGAGCGTCTGGCTCGGCGAAACCGGGCAGAATGCGCTGATCGCCTGCGGCGTGACCTTCGTCGATCAGTCGCTGCACGGCTTCACCGGTCCGGGCATCGACACCTGGCACAACCTGATCGAGATCGGCACCACCGATCCGGCCGAGCGGCGCGTGCTCAAGCCCTATATCACCGACCGCCGTCATATCCCCGGCAGCGGCGCGCCGCGCACCGGCAACTGGATTCAGGGCGACCGGGTGGTGAATGTGACGCCGGATCTGCGGGATCCCAGCCGGGCGTATGCCGGCTGGATCTGCATTGAAAGCGGTTCGCCCGGGAAATGGGCGGCGTATGGAAAACTTGAGGAAATCAGAGAATCTTACGAAGCACGGGAAAGATGAAGCGCGATGCAGTATCAGGAAAAGGAAAACGCGTGGTTCTGGCTGGAAGCCCAGGACTTCACCGATTGCAATTTCATGGCGAAGGATACACCGGAATGGGTGTATGCCAACCCGAAAGCGAGCGCGGGGTGCTTCGTGGTGGCGTTTCAGAAAAACGGCCAGTTTCTGGAATACTCTTTCAAAGAGGAAGTCGACGGCTTGCACAGCTGCAACGTCTGGCTGCGCTACGCCACCACGGCGCCGGAGAGCGTGCTCGAAGTCAGCGTCAACGGGAGATGCGCCGGCACCGCGACGCTGCCGGGGAGCGGGGACTTTTTCCATAACTTCCGCTGGGCGAAGCTGGCGCAATGCCGCTGGCCGAAGGGCAACCACGCGCTGCGTCTAACCCTGCATTCCGGCGTCATCCACCCCGATGTGATCGTGCTGACTTACGGCGATGAATCACCGGAAGAGCGGGCGGAGCGGCGGATCGCCGGATCGCCGGCGCTGCCGTCGGAACGGTTTCAGCTGGAAAGCTTCACCACCGACCGGCTCTGGGTCCAGCACCACCGCAACGGCATGCCGCTGGGCGGCATCGGCACCGGCAAGGTCGAATTATGCCCGGACGGCACCTTCGTCAATATCAGCACCAACAACAACCAGGATGCGCCGATTGCCGGGGTGCGCGGCTGCTTTTTCGCCTGGCGCGGCACCGGCGGAGCGATCCGGCGCCTGGAGGGAAGCTGCTGGCAATTGCGCCGCGCCGATTATCCGGTGCTCGAATTATCTGGACACCATGACGGCATCGACTGCGAGTTGACCGCCTTCGGACCGATGACCCCCTACGATGAGGTCACCGCCAATACCCCCGGCGCGCTCTTCGGCTTCCGGCTCGCCAACACCGGAAACGAACGCCGTTCCGGCGAATTCGGACTGGCGTGGGAAAACCTGATCGGCTGCGGCGGCATCGGTCTGAAACCCGAATTCGGCCCCGGAACCGCCAAACGCACCGCCGATTACCCGTTTCACACCTGGAACGACCGCACCGGCAACGACCAGGAGGTGACGCCGGAGGGGCTGCGCTTCTTCTCGCACACCCCCGACCCCTACGGCTCCAGCGGCGGCGAATATATGCTTGCGTCCAACCATCCGGCGTGCCGCTTCACCCGCTCCTTCAATGTCGAAGCCGGACCGGAACACGAACTCGCCACACCGGGCGAAGAGGGCAAAGTCCATCCGGGCGGGATCGTCTGGGTCCCGGTCGATCTCGCCCCCGGCGCGACGATGGCATTCGACCTGGCGCTGGCGTGGCATTTTCCGGTCTGGCGCGACCGGCTCGGGCGCGATTTCGGCGTGCGTTATACCTCGCACTTCTCCGGCGCGGCGCAGACGGCGCAATTTCTGCTCTCCCGCGCGGCGGAGCTGGAGGCGCGTGTCCGCGAAGTTCCGGCGCTCCTGCGCGATTCGTCGCTGCCGGAGTGGCTGGCGGAAAAAATCATCAACGACCAGTTCCCATTGACCGCGTGCACCTGGTACGACGCGGAAAACCACTTCGCCGTCAACGAAGCGCCGGCGAAAATGCACGGCTGCCTCGGTACCATCGATCAACGCACCTCTTCGCAGGGGGTCTACACTTCGCTCTTTCCGGCATTGGACCGCAACGAATTGGAGCTGTTCGCACACTTTCAGGCGCCGAACGGCGGCATCCCGCACGATCTCGGGCACGGAATGATCGACCCCGAGCGCAACAACCACGACAATTGGCCGGACCTGGCGGCGGCGTTCATTCTGCAATTCCACCGTTATGTGCACGGCACCGGGGATATGGATTTTTTCCGGCGCCACTTCGACCGGATCGAACGCGCGATCGCATGGGTTCTGCACTTCGACGACGACGGCGACGGCATCCCGGACATGAAACCCGGACGCGGCAACAGCTACGATTCCAGCGAATGGCCCGGCTGCTCGGCCTATATCGCCACGACCTGGATCGCCGGACTGGCCGCGGCGGAGGATCTGGCGCGGCTGGCGGGACGCGCCGACCAACAGCTCCGTTACCGGCAATTGCGGGAAACGGCGATCGCCACCGCCGAACGCCGCTTATGGAACGGCCGTTATTACCGCAATTTCGACGACGGCGACGGCAACAAGGCCCGCCCGGACGGCGAAAACTGCCTGCTGCCGCAACTGGCCGGCGAATGGGCGGCGGCGCTGATGCATCTGCCGTCCGGGTACGGAACGGAGCGGATTCGCACGGCGGCCGCCGAAATCTGGCGGCGCAACCTGCAGCCGTTTCCCGGCCCGGCGGACGAAACCACGCCGGAGGGCAAAGTGGCCGGCACCGGCGCGGCATTCCTGCAATATTCCTGGCTTTATTTCGGCGCGATGGCCAACTATTACGGGTTGACGGAGGAGGCGGCGGCCTCCTGGCGCCAAGCCTGGCAATTGCAGTACGAGATCAACCAACAACCCTGGAAAACCTACCTGTGCGCTTTCGCCGGCGACGGGCGCTTCAACGGACTGCCGTGGTATATGAGCAATACCGCGTCATGGTATATCCTGAATGCCCTGTCCGGGTTCGCGTGGTCGATTCCCGACCGTTGGCTGGCGATCGATCCGAAGTTCGCCGCGTCGTGGGGCGATACGCTACGCATCCCGCTTTTCGGCAGCAATTTCACCATCCGGCTCGACTATACGCCGGATAGCGTCACGTTGACGCCGCTGCGCCGGATCGAGGGGTTGCGCTTCGCCGAAGTGCGCCTGCGAGATAACGTGATTGCCCGGAATTGGGATCTCTCCACGCCGGTCCGGGTGCAGCGGGAGGTCGCAAATGCATAACGCCAGCAATTGGTTCCGGGATGCCGCGTTCGGCCTCTTCCTGCATTGGGGCGTCTATTCGGTCCCCGGCCGCGGCGAGTGGCTGATGCACAACGAGCAAATGCCGGTGGCGGAATACGACCGGGCGACCCCCGGTTTCACCGCCGAGGCCTTCGATCCGCGCGCCTGGGCGGAGCTGGCGCGGCGCAACGGCATGCGCTATATGGTATTGACCGCCAAGCACCACGACGGCTTTTGCCTGTTTGACACCGCCACCACCCGGCGCAACAGCGTCGACCGCGGACCCCGGCGCGACCTGGTGCACGAATATGCCGCGGCCTGCCGGGAAGCCGGGCTGAAGGTGGGGTTGTATTTTTCGCCTCCGGATTGGAGCATCGACGCCTGCAATGCCGGTCCCGACGCCGATCCGGCGGCATGGCGCGATTACGTCGACTTGACCCACACCCAGCTCCGGGAACTTCTGGGCAACTACGGCAAAATCGATCTGTTGTGGTTCGACCGGGCGCCGAATATGGCTTCGCAATCGGTATTGACCCCGGAAAACTGGCGCACGGCGGAGCTGGAAGCCATGATCCGCCGGCTCCAGCCGGATATCACGGTCAACGACCGCGGACAAATCCCGGCGGACTTCCATACCGTCGAATCCTCCGTGAGCCTGCCGGAGGAGCCCGGCATGCCGTGGGAGGGGAGTCATACGATGAACGGCCATTGGGGCTATTGCCCGGCGGACCGGGAATACAAGTCGATCACCAGCCTGCTGATCATGCTGACGTTTTTCAACGCGAACGGCGGCAATTTCCTGCTAAACGCCGGGCCCGACGCCGCCGGGCGCATCGGAGCGCCGGAGCTCGAACGGCTGGAGGCGATGGGCCGCTGGATGGCGCAATACGGCGACACGATCCGGAATTTGCGGGCCGACCCGGAGATTGCCGGAGGCAATTACGGCATGGCGGGCAGGCGCGGCGACGACGTCTTTTTGTTCGTGCATTTCTGGTACGGAAACGGCGAACTGGTGATTCCGAATTGTCCGCTGACCTTTTCCGAGGCCGAACTCCTCGGCTCCGGCGGCGCCGTCGCGATTCACCGCCATGGCCGAAACATCAAGCTGACCGGTCTGCCGGCAACGCCGCCGGATCCGTATTGTTCCGTGATCCGGCTGCGGATTACGGATAAGTTTTGCTTTTCACCAACAGTACATGGATGAATTTTTGCACGTTTTTACATGAAGCGGTGGTATCTTACATTCCATTTCTTCCTCTCTTCGGATATACTTAATAGGAGAGGTTTTTGCAAAAGAAAGGGAAAGCATCCATGAATCTGTTATTCCACAAATGCGGCGCCTTTCTTGCCGCCGCGCTGGTCGCGCTGGGCGCGGGCGCCGCTCCGGCGCTGCTGCCCAACGGTGATTTCGAGTCCGCCGATCCCCTCGGCGGCTGGAAGCATTCCGACAATGTCAAAATCGCCACCGCCTCCGGCGACTGGCTGCCGTTGACCGCCCGCTTCAACACCGGCGACGACAGCGTCGTCAATATCTACATTGTCAGCGACAAACACTCGCTGGGACACCTGCGGCTGGACAATTTCCGCTCCGTTCCGGCGGTGGAGTTGCCCAATTCGGGTTTCGAGGACGGTCTCGCCGGCTGGGCGATCGACAATGTAACGCTGGACCGGGAAGCCGCCGCGGAAGGAACGCAGAGTGTCCTGATGTATTTTCCCATCGACATTGCGCCCCAGGCGACGTTAACGCGCGCTGTCCCGGTACAGCCGCATACCGATTATGTATTCACCATCGACGCGCTGGTCGGCGCCGATTTTCAGGGTGACTGCAAATTTCTGGTGTATGACCAGATCGCCAAGCACTGCATCCTGGTAAATTATGGCGAACCGTTCGCCGCCAATATCGTCGCCGACCGCGACCTTTGCGGCGCCCGGCTGGTGCAATTGAGCCCGACACCGGGAAAACCGGCGTCACTCTCCCGGACAACGACGCTCCCGGAGGCCGGATTGAACCTGAGTCTTTACGCCGACGTCGATATGGAAAAGTTCGACGGCACCCTGCGCTGCCTGGTGCGGGAGAGCGCTTCGGGTAAAATTCTGCGCGAGCTCGAACTCACCGGCCCCAAGTCCAACTGGCAACCCGTCGCGCTGCCTTTCAGCACCGCCGCCACCGCAGTGGAGGTGGCGTTCGAAGCCGCAGGCAATGGCGTAGTGCGCCTCGACAATGTTTCTTTGGATCACCCCCAGTTGATTCCGCAGCCGCGGGAGGCGGTCTGGCACGGCGCCGGCGATAACTTCCCGATCCCCGCCGAGCTGCTCGTCTCCGTAACCGGCGCCGCTCCGCAGGAGTTCGCCGGCGCTCTGGAGCTGTTGAACCAGGACCTGGCTCCGTTTCAACGCACGGCGCGCTTTGCCGACGACGCCAATGCGGCGATACAACTCCGGATCGGAGACAAGTATGCGCTACCGGGTCATGAGTCGGAAGGCTACACCTTCCGGTCCGGAAGCGATGGCGTCATCATTGAAGCCGGCACCGCGCGCGGCGCCTTCAACGGCATGATGACGCTGCTGGGTCTTTTGACCGAATCCGGCGGCGAGCTCGTGGTGATCGCCTGCGACATCCGCGACTGGCCGGATCTGGAAATCCGGGGCATGCTCTACGCCGATATCGAGCAGGCGGCCCGGTGGAAATTCAATACCATGATGATCAGCACCGGCTGCCCGGAGACGCCGGAGGAGTTGGCGAACATCGACGCCGTCGCGGAGCAGTGCCGGGCGCTTCAGATGGAATTCATCCCGTTCTTCATGACCATGTCCAGCGGTTATTATGTGGAGCGAAAAAATCCGTCGTTCGCAGCCGGCGAGTTCATCGCCGATGAGCGCGTGACGCTCCAGGGCGAAACCCCGACGGCATTGCATAACCCGTACGTGATCCGCACCAACCTGAGCGATGTGAAGGTCCGCAATGCCGCCACCGGACTGGAATACTCCCCCGAAACGGATTACAAGGTCATCGACGGCGACATGCAGTTCAATTATACTATGGCATCGCCGCGGCCGTTCACGATCGTCCGGACCGCCGGCTCGGCCATCGCCGACGGGGAAACCGTTTCGGTGTCGTATGACTTCGTCAGTCACGTCCGCAACGGGCGACGCGACGGCAACATCCCGTTTTGCCCGCTGGAACCGGAGGTGCGCCAACTCACCGACGACTTCATCGCCAAAATCGCCGACCGCTACCAGCCGCGCTACATCCATACCGGCACCTGTCTGATGGAATTCGGTCCCGCCGACAATATGCTCGCCACCGACAGCCGGGTCCGTAACTCCGGAAAGACGCCGATGGAGTTGTACCGCGAGGAAAACCTGCTGCATCTGGATGCGATGCGCCGGAGCTCGCCCGGGACCGGCGTGCTCGCATTCACCGGCGACCTCAACGACTACAGCCGCAGCGCCGCCGAAGCCTGGCGCGGCCATGATATCACCATGATCATCTGGGGCTACGACGCCAACTACCCGACTGGACCGGGCCGCGAGGCGCTCGAATTCTGGAGTGCGCAAGGCATCGCCTCGGTGGTGATGCCGTGGGAAAACGTCAAAAACATCCGTTCCTTCGCCAAGTTGGCGAAAGAAGCGGCCGAAGCCGGAGAACCATGCCTCGGCATGATCGGCTCCGGCTGGGAGGGGCGTTGCAGCGGCTTCCAGGAAACCGCCGAAGCCGCCTGGAACGTCAACCGGTAACCCCATATACGGGAAAGAGACAATCATGATGCAGACATCTTCCGAAAAATCAACACCGGTTGCCGCGACGCTGACCGCGCCCCTCCCCTTCGGCCTCGGCGAGGTCGAAGGCCGGATGGCGCTGGTATTGCCGGCGCCCGAAACCGAAACGCGGAGTTTCCGCCTTTTCCCCTGGCTGAAAAAGCTGGGGTGGGACAGCGCCCAGGTCTACCTCGGCGTCAAGCCGCAGCAGGACGCAGGAACTCTGCCCGGACGCCGGATGCTGCTGGAGCTGGGACTTCGCCGCCGGGGTATGACCAATAGTTACAAGCGGCCGGCCGAAGCGTTTCCCGCCATAGGCAGCGGCTACTTCCATGCCGGCTTGCTCCGGGAGGAAGCGGACGAGATCTTCTATCAAGCGCCCACATTGCCGCTGGCATTGGAGGCGATTGTACTGGTCTGGGCCGTCACTCCGGCGCCGGCGCCGGAGGACACCCCCTACCGTCCGGCGACCGTCCGGCGCGGCCGGGAGGAATTTCCGGCCCGGATCAAGTTCCTGCTGTCCCCCCCGGACCAGGTGCTGACGGTCCCCTATCTGGCGCAGCACCCGGACGGACGGCTGGCGCTGTTGTGCAACGCCGAATACGCCGGCACCCGTTACTGGCATTACGCGATGAAGAGCTTCAGCTCCGACAACGGCGCCTCATGGAGCACGCCGGAATACCTGAACGGAGCCCCGGAACTCGGCATGGGCATGGGGTTATGCCGCACCGACGGCGAACGCCTGCTGGCGTACTGCCACGACGTCGAACACCGGCTCCGGGTCGTCAGCGACGACTTCGGGGCGTCATGGCGCATTCTCAACGCCGTGGAGCCGCCGGAGGGTTACGAGCAGATTCACCACTGGGATCCGCCGCTCGCCGTGGATGGCGTCTTGTACGAGGCGGCCTACACCGACGACGGGCATAGCGTCAACCAGCCGTGGCTGCACCGGAGCCATGACGGCGGCGTCACCTGGAGCGACTGGGTCGCGATCCCGCAATGGCGCGGCGTCAACGAGGTGCTGCTGTTCCGCAAACGCGACGGCGGTTTCATCGCCGGCTGCCGGGCGCAGAACCGCAGCGCCGAAACGGACCAATCCGACGCGCTCGCCGTTTCCCTGTCCGACGACGCCGAAAGCTGGTCGGAATTGATCGCAATCCAGCCGCACGGGAGGATGCACCCGTCCATCGTCGAGCTGCCCGACCGACGGCTGATCATGACCTACGTGGTCCGCGAAGGCTACCCCGACAGCGCCGACGGCTACCCGCGCTTCGGCCTCGAAGCGGTGGAAAGCCGCGACGGCGGCAAAAGCTGGAGCTCGGATTCGCCGTATCTGCTGGCGGAATTCACCGCCGAACACATCAAGGGCAAGGAGCGCTGGGCGGCGGCGATCCAATCCACCTTCAGCGTACTGCTGCCCTCCGGCGAAATTCTGACCGTATTCGGCGCGGCGCACCGGGCGGATTTCAACGCCAGGAAGCAGCAGATGCCGCGCGATCTCGGCTTCCTCCAATGGAAACCGGCGGCCAGATAGCGGAATTCCCTCGTCCGGCTTGCAAAACTCCCCTTTCCAGAGTATAGTATACCCTCCGGAAAGGGGAGAAGCATACGCAATAAGGAGCCGGGCATGAATTTTTTGACCGAATTGCAGGACACACTCACCGACTATCCCTTTGTCTATGACGCCATCGTCATCGCCGCCGCACTGCTGGTCGGCGTGGCGGCCGGATGGATCGTCAAAAACGGGCTGCTGAAGCTCTGCGGCGTCGTCTTCCGCAAGTTGCCGCAGGCCGACCAGCCGGGCGGCGAAGTTTTCAAAGCAGTGATGGCGCGAATCGCCAACATCGTCCCCGCCGTTGTCGTCTACATGCTTCCGGCGGTCATCCCGGATTGCAGCCCGATACTCCAGGAGGTGCTCCGAAAGCTGAGCCTCTTGTTCATCGTCGTCACCGTGTCGCTGGCGCTGGCCAAGCTGATCGACCTGATCGAGGTAATCTACCAGCGGCAGCCGGACGCGGCGACCAAGCCGATCAAAGGCTATCTGCAGCTGGTGAAAATTTTCATCGTCATCGTCGCGCTGATCCTGATGGGGTCGATTCTGGTGGAGCGCAGCCCGCTGCTGCTGCTCTCCGGGGTGGGGGCCATGGCGGCGGTATTGATGCTGATTTTTCAGGACACCATCCTGTCGGTGGTCGCCGGAGTGCAGCTGGGCAGCAACCAGATGGTCCGGATCGGCGACTGGATCGAAATGCCGTCGCAGAATGCCGACGGCGCGGTGGTCGAAATCGCGCTGCATACCGTCAAGGTGCAGAACTGGGACAAAACCATCTCGACCGTTCCGATCCGCAAGCTGATCACCGATTCGTTCATCAACTGGCGCGGCATGTTCGAGTCGGGCGGGCGCCGGATCAAACGCTCGCTGTTGATCGACCAGCGCAGTGTCCGGTTTCTGACCGAAGAGGAAATCGCACACCTGGGGGAGTTCATGCTGCTGGCGCCGTACCTCGAGGGCAAACAGGCCGAATTGGCCGAGTGGAACCACGAACTCGCCGAACGCGGCGCCAACGCCGCCGTCAACGGCAGGCGCCTCACCAACATCGGCACGTTCCGGATCTACATCCAGCAATATTTGCGGGCGCATCCGGGCGTCAATCAGGAGCTGCTGCTGCTGGTGCGCCAATTACAGCCGGGCATCTCCGGATTGCCGCTGGAGGTCTACTGCTTCACCAACGACACCCGCTGGGTCGTCTACGAACAGATCCAGTCGGATATCTTCGACCATCTGCTGGCGATCCTGCCGACCTTCGGTCTGCGGGTGTTCCAGCAATGTAGCGACACCTCCGGTATCGTGCTCGCCGGCCAGGCCCCGGATAACGGCTGAAACCCTACTTCTGCATCGCCTCGACGAAGGCCTTTTTGCCCATCCGGCCGGCCAGCGCCCGCGGCGTCACGCCGGAAGCATCGGCACGCTCCGGATCGGCTCCGGCCGCCACCAGATCGCGCACCGCCTGCGGGTCCTTTTCGTACTGGACCGCAAAATGCAGCGCGGTCCGGCCGCTCCGGTTGGCGCGGTCGATGTCTTCGCTGTATTTGATCAACAGCCGCCGCATCTCCTTGGAGGCGCAGACCTGCAACGTGAACATCAGCGCCGTTTCGCCGTCCCCGTCCTGTATATCCGCGTCCACTCCCGCCTCCAGCAGCAGCGTCGCCGACAACGGCGCATCGCCGACCGCGGCCAGATGCAGCGGCACATGCCCGGCGCGGTCGCGCGTCTCCAGCGGCACCTCCAATTCGATCAATTTGGCCGTCATCCTGATGTTGTCGCACAACAACGCCAGATGCAGCGGCGAACGCCCGTGTTCCGGCTCGGGGCGCGTCAACGGGTCGCCCTGCGCCCGCAGCCGGTCCAAGACGTTCGGATCGCGTCCGTCGGAAGCGGCCGCAATCGCCGCCTCGCCCGGATATTTTTCATGCGCCGCCGGATCGGCTCCGAGCTGGGTCAGGATCGCCGTCACGTGGGGAAAACCCTCCTTGTCGGCGACCTGCAGCGCGGAATAAATGCGGTTGTTCGGCCCGATATAGGCCTCCGGCGAACACGGCATACTCCAGCGCCCCAACTGATCCAGCAGAAACTCTTTTTCCTCCGGCGTCAAGGCAGGCTCGCGGACCAATTCGCCCAGCATTGCGACGCCGCGATGCGCCTGGCCGGTCAGAAACTCCTGTTCGGCGGCGCGAAAGGCTTCGCCGTGCGGGCCATTGCCCACCTTGACTTCGGTGACGACATCCTGCAGGCGCGGCATTCTCGGATAAAAACGCGACAACTTGCACCACTCCCAGGTATAATCTTTCTCAAAATATTCCCGGGCACGCGCTTCGCCGCCGAACTCCTCCATGGTCGCCGCCGCCTTGTCGTAACGCAGTGTGGCGGCTTCGAACATCATCCGGCTGAACATACAATAGTCATAACCCGGCTTCCAGCCCGGTTCCGTCGCCTCCATCCTCGCCTGATACAGCCGGTCGCCGGCGGCAATGACCTCATCACGCAGATAAACCGCCTTCCATTGGCACCCCCGCTGATCCCAGGCCGCATGGCCGTAAAAATCAAAGCCGTAAACCGGAATCATCGTATCGAGAAGACCGCTTTCAAGACACGCATCACCAGCCGCCGTAAGCAGCGATATCGAACCGCCCCAGCGCGGCAGAAATGCCCACATCGCCCCCTCGTAGACAGTCGAATTATCCGGGCAATGGCGGACCGCCATTTTAAACGCTTCCACGCTGCCCGGCACATTGCTGAGGCATTTCTCGACATCGATCAGGCGCAAGTAGGGGTTGCCGCGCTCCGGATGAAGCTCCAGCGCCCGGTGAAAAAGATCGCGGGCCTTTTCCATTTCCCGCCAATAGACGCGCATGTTTTCCCGGGAAACCTTATATGCGTAGTCTTCGCCGCGGGCTTTCCAGGCGCGCTCCTGCGCGGCTCTGGCTTCGGCCAGCGTCAACAGCCAGGGGTCGGGTTCTCCACCCAGCTTCAAACCATCGATAAACTCCTGCCACTCCTCACTCCCATCCAGAAAACTGCCGATCCGGCTGTAAAGATACCATACATCATCGCCTTTCATGCGGCCGGAGGCGGCAAAGCGGATCAACTCCTCCCGTATCCCCTGCGAAAATTCGGCAGACTTCGGCTCCATGCCGCACAAGGCGGAAAACGCACAAATCCGACTCCACGACGGCGTGTCGTCCTCCTCCAATGCGTCGCGAATCTGCATGACCGACTGGAATTTATGCGTTTCGTCCACCCACCACTGCAGCAACGACCGGACGCACTCTTCCGGAAGCGCTTCCCGGACGCGGTCATCGGGGAAAAGCGAGACCGACGGCGGCAGACAGTTGTAATCCAGCCGGGCCAGTAATTCCATCCATGCCGGATCCGCGCCGGGGCACTCCTCCTGCAATCGCGCAGCGACATGCCCGGCGGCTTTCTCACGGTATTCCGCGTCCAGCAGCGTCTCCGGCGTTCTATCGAAGAGCCCGGCGAAAATACCGGCGGCGGGCACAGCTTCCTCGTCGGCGGCGCTCACCGGTGCCGCCTCCTCCGCCGCCCCGGTGGCGGCGGCCAGAAACACGGACAAAGCAACCAGACACAAAAATTTCCGATACATCATCGCAACTCCTGGTTATTCGGGAAAGTAACAGATGCAACCATATCCTGTGCAACAATACCATCGCGCCGGCGGAAAAACAAGGGATAATTCCGGAGAAAGCGGTTTTATCCGTTTTTTAAGGCTAATTTCCACCCGGTTTCACCGGAATGAAGTTGAAGATCAGATGACACTCCAGCCGTGTTCCCGGTTTTTCAGTACGGAAAACAATTTTTGCAGCTTTTCCACCGTGACCGGCTTCAACAGAATGCCGGAAAAGTGTTCCCTGGAGAAGTTGTCTTCCGCCTCCGTATCCGCCGTCACGGCCACAATGGCAAAGGGAACATCCGAAAATTCACGGTGAATCGCCGCAGCCAATTCCGCACCGTTCATCTCCGGCATCCACATGTCCGTCAAAAGCACATTGAAATCGCGGTCGCTATGGAGCAGCTCCATGGCTTCCCGGCCGGAGCCGGCAGTCCGGCAGGCAATGCCGAGCTTCTGCAGCATGGCGCTCAATACTTTCAGGTTCAACGGGATATCATCCACCAGGAGAACCCGGCAATCGCCGGTTTCGATCTTGCCGGCCGGCCGGGTTTTCTCCGGCAAGGCCGGAATGACGCCGGTATAGGCAATATCCCGGAGCTCAACCACGAATTCACATCCTTCGCCGACATCGCTGGTGAGGTCGATTGTTCCATTCATGCAGTTGATCAGACGCTTGGTGATGGCCAAGCCGAGGCCGGAGCCCTTGTAGGCATGGGAATCGCGCAGGGCATCCTGCTGGATGAACGGTTCGAAAATCTTTGCCTGCGCCTCTTTCTTTATGCCGATCCCGGTATCCTTGACACGCAGGGTCAGGGTACCGACTCCGGCTCCGGTCGGCTGGAAATCCACGCGCACGGTAATTCCGCCCTGCGCTGTGAATTTGACGGCATTGCCGATCAGGTTCAGGAGCACCTGCCGCAGACGCAGGCTGTCCAGCTTCAGCAGCACCGGATTTTCCGGCAGGATCAGATCGAAGTACAGATTCTGCGTCCGGATCTTGTAGTTGAATACGGATTTCAGCTCTTTCAGCAGCGCGCCCACATTGGTGTCCTGCGGCACCAGCACCATCTGGTCGGCTTCCAGCTTGGAAAGGTCCAGAATGTCGTTGATCAGGTACAGCAGGGAGTTTCCGGCCAGGTTGATGGATTTCAAATATTCTTCCTGCTCCTCGCGGGAAAGCTCGCTGTTCTGCAGGAGTTCGCTGAAGCCGATCACCGCGTTCAGCGGCGTCCGCAGCTCATGGCTCATGGTGGCGACGAAGAAACTCTTGGCCCGGCTGGCCGCTTCGGCGGCGGTCAGGGCAATCTCCAGACGGCGCTTGCCCTCCTTGAGCTCGGTGACGTTGAACAGGCTTTCGATGATATTGGTCAGCCTGCCCTCCTTGTCGAAAATCGGAATGGCCAGCAGTTGACATTCGCGCGTCCCGACGACGATTTCCCGAGACTGGATGGTCTCGGTTTCGATGACCGCCCGGATCGGACAATCCGCGATCCCTCCGGGCGTCAGGCACATGGTTTCGTAGCACGGCAAAGAGAGCATTTCCTCCAACGTATGACCGAAGAGGTCGGCGGCGGCCTGGTTGCAGCGAATCAGCTCGCGGCGGGTGTTGAAGAAACAAACCGCCACCGGCATCACGTCGAAGATCAGCGCGTTCTGGCGGTCCAGCGCCATCAGCGCGTCGCGCTGAATCTGCCGCTCCCGCGCCAGGACCAGCAGCTTGGCGGCGGAGCGCATGATGTTTTCGTCCAGCCGGGAAGTTTCCAGCTTCTCCCCGAGCAGGCTGGCGCCGAGAACCCCGTAGAGTTTGTTGTTGACCCATACCGGCGTACACAGCAGCGCATGGCAGGAGTAGGCTTTCAGCTCCTCCATGTACTCGGGATCTCCCTCCGCCACGCTCACCGATTCGTCGTTCATGAACCGGGGCCGCCATTGCCGGAAGTGCTGTTCCAGAACCGGATTGAGGATTCCGATCCGGGGGACGACCCCTTCCCGGGTCTTCTCGAACTTCAGGCGGAACGCCATATCCGGTTCCTCGTAATCCCCGAAGAAGACGCGGTCGCAATCGAACTGGGCGGCGATGACCCGGAGAATGGCGTCGACGTTGCTGTCGAAATCATCCTCCATGGCGATCTGCGAAAGGCAGGCGTTGAAGGCCTTTTCCCCCTCCACGTAATTATGGAGCGAGCGGATCAGCTTCTGCCGCTCGTTTTCGAGCGCGACATAATCGCTGATGTCCTGGAGCAGCCCGACGCAGATCCGGTCGTCGTGCCGCGACCGCTGCACGATCAGGCGGTAGCTGCGAACTTCTCCGGTGGCGTTGGAGCGGCAAACCATGGTCCCGTTATAGGAACTGTCCGCCAACACTTTCCGGCGCTGCCGGGCGAGCTCTTCGCGATCTTCCGGAATCACCCAGTCGAGCAGCGGTTTCGTCTCCCCGCCCTCCGGCAGGCCGATGCCGCTCGCGCCGCCGATCATGGAGACATTCGTCTCGTGATCTCCGGTAAAGTAGGTGATCCGGGCGATTTCGGAAGCGTTGTTCAGCATCAGGTTCATGGTCTGAAGCTGCTTTTCCTGCTCCTTCTGCTCGGTAATGTCAAACGCGGTTTCGAGCACATAGATCATTTTCCCGTCGTGGTCGTATACGGGATGGGTGGAAACGATATACTGTTTGTCATGCCCCTGGAAATCGATTTTCGCCACCTTGCCGTCCGCCATGGTCCGCCGCATCGGACACCACTCCGGCGGGAAATCGTGATTGCAAAGCGCGTTATGGCACTTGTGGCCGATCAACCGATCCATCGGCACTCCGGTGCTGACGCTGGTCGCCGTGTTGACGGCGACGATATTGAAATCGAGGTCGAACAACATCACCGGCAGGGTGATGCTTTCAAAGACCTGCTGGAGCATCGTGGCGCCTTTGGCAATTTCCTTCAGGCGGCGGTCCCGCTCCAGGGCCAATTGAAAACAAGTGCAGACATTCTGCAGGATCTGACGGTCGGCCTCGGAAAACGGATGGGGAGAATCATGATAGTCGATC
>JAVBQJ010000036.1:0-16880 GCA_031549115.1 Victivallaceae bacterium | reverse complement strand
CCATGTTTTGACTTCGGCTGACATTCCCCCTCAGAAATGCACATCTACAAAGACGGTAGTCGAGAAATTAGCTCCCGTCACGCTCAACTATTGCCCCAAACACCGCTTTCGAAAAGTTATGGGATGGCTGTGAAAAAAATTAAAATATTCGGCTTTGTGCCCACAGCGCAGTCGGTCTGTCGCTCATCTATAACAGGTACGCTCCCCCATGGCTCGGTCATCGTCGCCATCACCGCGGTTCCCCCCCTGGACATGGTTTCGGCGAACACGGCATCCACCGCCGCGTAATTAAAGCAGAAACAATACTCCATCCTTGACTCGTGTCAACGCCAAATTTGGAGCAAGATTGCGATTCAGCCGCGGGTCGATGGCTGGCGCGATGGTCACACATCGCTCTGCGCCATCGGCGCACGGCGGCTCTGCGCAAAATGAAGCTGTGCTGTCACCCGTAGTATTTTCCCGTCATGGTGCGTCAGCGCAGTTTTACGGTGTCCGCCGGTTTCGCGGCGGTGCCGAAATATATCTCGATGGAAACGCCGGAATCGGTCGGTTTCAGGATATAAAAACCGGCGCCGGGCCGGTACGAGATGAATTCCCGGTAACGCCCTTTGTAACCGTTGACTAGATCGGCAAGATTTTTATTTCCGGCCAGGATTTTGTCAAGATCGGGAGTATTGAAAAATTCTCCGGCATTCGCCATGCGCTCCTGTGCAAAAGGAGCCTGGGGCTGACTGAGGATGCTGAAACAGGTGAACTGCGTAATCGTACCGTTTTCATCTTCGTAGCGCACCAGATTCGTACGATGCGTGTGGGCGCAGAAAACGATGGCGTTGCGCTCTGCCAATATCTTCCGCAGTTCAAGCCGTTCCCGTTCGCGGTCGGGGCGGCCGAACACCACCTCGCCGGCTCCTTCGGTTTGAACACACGGCAGAACCGGATAATGCGTTAGGAAAAACACATAACGCGCATCCGGGTTGGCTGCGAGCTCTTCCTTGACAAACGCGAGATCCGGCTCCATGCAATCGAAGAAAATATAGAGGTCGCGCTCATGAAGAACGGCATAATTGGTCTTGTCCCGCAACGGCGCATCGAGGTTCAGGAGTTTGCCCACATACGGCAGCATGGTTTCGTTGTAAGCCGCCTTGCCGTCTTTGTCCCGGATATCGTGATTGCCCTTGACCGGATAAAAGGGGATGGACAAACGCTTATGAAACTGGCTCAAGGCTTGTTCCAACGATTTCCGGTGCATTTCCCAACTGCCGCAGTCCCCCTGGATCAGGTCGCCGAGCTGCACGGCAAATGCCGTACTCCGGGTAGTCCGCGCGGCCGCGGCGTCCAGCATGGCCGGGATATTCGCCTCCCAGTTGGCAATATTGCGGGCGAACTCCTTCCGGCGGTTTTCGGAGAGCTCCTGGTCAGGCGTCCGCACTTCCGCGGAATCGTAGTGCGTATCTCCAAACAGCAGCACGTCGTATGCCTTCACCCCGAATATCACACACACGAAAAGAACGAAAACACCCGATAATTTCTTCATCGTCTTTTTTCCTTTTATTGAAGTTGCAATGCGGAATTATACAGGAAAAACAGCCGGTTGTCAAATCCCCAAAAACAAATTTCCCGGGAATCCGCGGAAGACAGCAAGAGTTTTTCCAGAATGCGCGGATCGATGCTTTCATCCTTGAACTGCCGGATGCTTCTTCTCTGCCGGATCAAATGGAGCATCTCTTCCGCTTCGGGAATTTTTCCGATCGGCGCGCAATGCTCCGGCGCGACTGCGTTGCAGGTCAAAGCGGCGGCCGGACGGACGGCAGACAATGTTGGCAGTTCAGGCAAAAGCGCTCTTCCTCCGGCGCAATCCGCGGAATGCCGTCCGCTCCCGGCTTCAGGACTTCAACGATGCAGTCGCGGACACAGGCGCCGCAGCGAAGACATTTTTCTTTTTCAATGAGGATCATAATCGGCTCCTAAAGATGCATTGCCCGGTGCCATGCAAGCATGCGTTGGCTGCTGAGATAAACATAAACTGCAACCGTTTGGAAGTCAATCGCCGTATCATACTTTTCCTGTTTTTTTGCGGGAGAGCATTTACGGTCCCGGAACGGCATATCGCAGTAAAAATGGAGTCTTTTTCCTGATTTCCCGGCAATTCAGGATGACTTTTTCATTGCCGCACGTTACATTATTGATGCGGCGGATTATATTTCCCCCAACAGCTCCCGCCCGATCAATATCGATCGGCAAAGAATTTTGATGATTTTAGGAATGGTTAAGTGCATATGAGTGGAAAAATCGACAAAGTCCTGAGTAAACCGAAGATCCGGGAGCGGGCCGGCGATACTTATTATCGGCGCGGGGAAGGATATTTTGAAGATGGCCGTGTCGGCAAGCTGGAACCCGGCGAGGATTATGTGGCGGCTTCGGTTTCCGGTTCGCATCGCTACCGGGTGAAGCTGTGCAATATTGGCGGCGCGCTGCGGGGGAGTTGCAATTGTCCACTGGGGCAGGACCGGGAGTTTTGCAAGCACCAGGTGGCTGTCGGATTGGCGTATCTGGCCTCGCGGGACGGAAAAAAGGATAAGACCGGGAAAGTTTTCGACTGGGGAAAATTTATCCGGAATTGTTCGCGGGAAGAGTTGGAAAAGATCGTTCTGGAGATGACGCCGCGCTGCCCGGAAATCGTGGAAAAGCACCGGATGTCCAATTTGCCGGACAATCCGGAGCAGTTGTTGAACGAGTTGAAGAATAAAATCGATTCTTTGGTTGAGTTGGCTGAAAACTGCGGATATCGTGACGACTATTATTATGACTATGATGATGACGACGACACGGATTATGGCGCGGAATTCGATACGGGGTGCGGGCAGCTTTTTGCCGCGTTGAAGAAATTGGCTGCGAAAAAGGATTTCGCGTTGCTTTTTGAACTGGCGGAGTACGGCATTGAGAATATCCGCAAATGTTCCACGATTGAGGAAGAGACCGTTGCGGAATTTCTGGATACCATGCTCGGATTTTATTGTAGTGCGGCCCGCAAAAATGTCAAACCGCCGGAATATCTGGTCGGGAAAATTGAAAGTTGGGAGCAATATGCCGACGGCGGGAGCATTGAGGACCTGAATGCCCGGTTCGAAGATTTTCCGCGAGCCGTTCAGGATTTGTGGTATGAACGCGCCCGCCAACGCTGGGAGAAGCTGCCGCCGCTTAAAATGGGGGCGAAACAAAGCGATTATCAGCGCAGCCAGTTGGAAAGCCGATTGTTATGGATGGCCGACGCCAAAAACGATATGGAGCTTTCCCTGAAAATCAGATTAAACAATTTGAGCCGGGATCATGACATCCTGAAATTAGCCGAATATTACCAAAAAGGCGGCAAGCAGGAACGGATCCTGCCGCTGCTCAAGGAGGCCAGGGAGCATTTCCCGGACAGCGTCCAGATACGCAATGCGCTCGCCGGCGAGCAACAGCGGCTGGGGGATCACGACGGCGCCATGAAACTGGCTTGGCGGGAATTCGAGAAAAATCCGTTCTCCGGGGAAACGTATCAATTTCTGATGAAATTGGCGCAATCGGCGAAACACGAGGATGAATATTTCGACAAAGTACAGGATTTTCTGGCGAAACAGGAACAGAAGGAAGCAAAATCCCGCAATCCCTGGCAGTGCAATTCCAGCCGGATGCGCCGGATCGAAATACTGTTTGACGCCAAGCGATATGAACAGGCGTGGGAACTCGGCAGAGATGCGGAATGCGGTGAACACCTGAAGTTGCGGCTGGCGAAATGGCGCGGGAAAGAACATCCGGCCGATGCCGCCGATATCTATGCGGCATTGCTGGAAAAAGCCATGGGCACGACCGGCAACAGCGCTTACGAGCATACTGCAGGTTTGCTCAAAGAATATCAGAAATATCTGCGGGCCGCCGGGCAAGGCGCCAAGTATGACGCTTACAGCCAGTGGCTCCGGAATGAATACAAGCGGCGTCGGAATTTGATTGCCTTGATGAACCAACATCACCTGTAGGAGGCGAAGATGCTGAAATTCACTGACATTCGTACCGCGTTCGAGCATGTGAGTTCCGGAAGCTATGGGGAGTGCGAGGCCTGGCTGAGCCAGGAAAAAAGCAAAGTATTCATGAAGTTCGATGAAATGATCACCGGCGAGAAGCCAGAAGTCACGGCAAAAGAGCTTAAAAACGGGGACTGGATCGCCATCCCGGATAAACGCGACCTGAACTTGGGCAAAAAGCTGGTTTTCCGGTTCGCCGAAAAGCATCTACCGGAATGCGACTGTTTTGAAGTGGAACGGATGTTCTCGAAACGCGGCGCATATGCCCAATGGAGATATTTCCTCGAAAGACACGACCTTTTACAGAAGTGGTACGATTACTCCGATCAGGCGGAAATCCGGGTCCTGAAAAGCTGGCTGAACTTGGAACAGATCACTTACGAAGACACCGACGGCAGCATCGTGGCGCCGTCTGAAAGCGGAGAAGACGACGAAAAAAACGGAGAATGAGCAATGGGACATAAATGTAAAATTTCCGTCATCTGGTCAAGTCCGAATACGGATGGACTCACCGCGTCGGCCAAGAACGCGTTTGTTTCGGGAATCGGCCGACATGGAACCGAGGTCGAGGAGGTTCATCTGAATACAAGGAATATCGCGCATTGCCGCGCCTGCGGAAACGGCTGGGGCACGTGCCTGAGCAAGGGCGATTGTGTCCTCGAGGACGATTTTGCCGCCATTTACCGTTCGCTGCGCCATGCCGACGGCATCGTATTGGTGACGGCGGTTTACTGGCACGACGTCACCGAATGCATGAAGGCTTTTCTCGACCGCTTGCGCCGGTGTGAAACCGCCCATAACGGTTCTCTGGCCGGAAAAAAATGTTTCCTCGTCGCCTGCGCCGGAGGCTCCGGACTCGGTGCGATCGAGTGCCTCCACGCGATGGAGGAGACCATCAAGCACATGCACATGCAGGCGTGTGACCGAATTCCGGTGGTCCGTTTCAACCGGGACTATATGCTCCCGGCGCTCGAATCCGCCGGGACATGTTTTGCCGGGTATCTGGAAACTGAATTTGACGCGTGATATTGGCGTCTTCCTATTCGGTCGCAATTGTACTTTTTCTGTGGCGATCAACTACTTGTGTCTTATTTGCGACCATCGAAAATCGACGCGGCAAAGCATTCCCGGGCCATTTTTTCGTTGCTGGTAAAACGCTTGCGGCTTACAGAGTTCACATATGCGGCCAAAACGTGGAAACATTCCCGCCGGGTGATCGCCAAGGCGGAATTCAACCGGCTTGGTCCCAATAACCGCTTTATTGTCACCAACTTGGAGGAAAACGGGCAGTATTTTTACGAAGAGGTTTATTGCGCCCGTGGCGACATGGAAAACCGGATCAAGGAACAACAGCTCGATCTTTTCGCGGACCGGACGAGCTGTCATGATTTTGTGGCGAATCAATTTCGGTTGTTGCTGTCGAGCCTGGCCTATATTCTCCTGGAACGCTAGGGGTAAGGGGGAATGTGCTCAAATCTCGCAAAATAGGTGGAATTATGAGCCGGAAAACGAAAACTTTCGAATCTTCGATATGTTTACGAAGATTCGAAAGCTTCATGCAATATTCAGGCTAGACGTGTGGATCATGTCGAGTCTCGCAACCAATCCGTATTGCATACCCGAGGCGGTAGATCCGACAACAGGCGTGGGTCCTGAAGGGGGTAGCTGGGGAAAACAACGAGTTTTCCCCGGAGAGACCGGACGTGTATTGCCGGCAGAGAGGGCGGCTTTTGTGGTGGTCTGGCGGGCTTGATGCGGCAACAAGCGCTTCCCTGTCCTCAAGAATTATCAGACACTGCCGCGGTTGTAGCGTTGCCGCATGGCTTCCGGGTAGGCGCTCTTGGTCAGCAGTGTATCGTAGCTGATGATACCGCGTTCGTAGAGATCGCCTAGAGAGCTGTCCATCGTGCACATGCCGCGGCGGGCGCCGGTTTCCAACTGCATATAAAGCTTGTGCGGCTCGTTTTCGCGAATGATGCTGCGAGCGGCGGAGTCGGCGATCAGAAATTCGTAAGCCAGCACCCTCGAACGGTTGCCGACGGTCGGCAGCAGTTGCTGGGTCAACACCCCCTGCAAGGTATTGGCGAGCTGGAGAATGATCTGCGGCTGCTGCGAGGGCGGGAACACGCCGACGATACGTTCGATGGTGTTTACCGCGCTGGAGGTATGCAGCGTCGCGATCACCAGGTGGCCGGTTTCCGCCGCGGTCAGCGCGGTGGCGATGGTATCGTAGTTGCGCATTTCGCCGACGCCGATCACATCGGGGTCCTGGCGCAGGATGTGCACCAGGCCGCTTTCAAAGCTGAGTACGTCGGTGTAAAGCTCCTGTTGAATCACCAGCGCCTGTTTGTGATCGTGAACGTACTCGATCGGGTCTTCCAGGGTGATGATTTTACAGCGGCGGCTGCTGTTGATCTGGTCGATCAGGTAATTCAGGGTGGTGGTTTTTCCCGACCCGGTGGCTCCGGTGATCAACAGGAGCCCGGATGGCTTTTCAATCAGGGTGTCCAACTCCTTCGGGAGGCCCAACTCATCGCGGGTCCGCATCCGGGTGGAACAGGCCCGGATGGCCAACTCGGGGGAGCCGTTGCGAAGATAGATCGACACCCGGAAGCGGCCGAGTTCGTCGTGTTTGAAGGAATAACACAGGGCCAGACTTTGTTCCAATGCATGCCGCTGCTCGGTATTCAAGGGGGCGGTGGCCAATTCGCGCAACTCCGCCGCGGTGAACGGCTCCGCTTCGGCCAGAATGATTTCCCCGTTGACGCGCCACGCCGGCGGCAGCCCGGCGATCAGGTGGATATCGGATGCGTCATAATGCCGGGCCGAATACAGGATCTGCTCCAAAGTCACTTTCATCGCCCTTTTGTCCTCTCTTTTTGTTATCCCCGCCCCAGCAGTCGGCTCCAAAAGCCGCGCGGTCGCAGTTCCTCCATCAGCTTCGGCAACACCAGCAGTTGCCGGTCCAGCATGGCGGCCTGCTCCAGGGCTTCCCGGGCTCCGTCGTAATCCTTCAGTTGCGCCCGGATTTGCGCCAGCCGCAAATACAACTCCGGCCGGTTGGGATTCTGCTCCCACGCCGTATGCAGAAACTTCAACGCCAGCATCGCGCTGTTGCGCTTATGGCTAAACAGACACGCATCGGCGATCAGTATCCGGGTCTGCCACGAACCGTCCAGCGAACAGGCCTGTTCGAACGACAATTCGCCGTTGCGGCGCCCATACAGAAAAATCTCGCCGCGCACCACATACGGCAGCGCTCCGGTTCCGACACTCTCCAACGCGGCATCCGAATAGCCGCAGGCCCGGTCGAAGTCGCCGGTCCGTGCCGCCGCCAGCGCCCGCAGCGCCAACAGATCGCCATGCTCCCCGATGATCTCGTTGGCTTTGCCGATCCACAACACCGCCTCCTGGTACTCCTCCAGCTCGATCAGGCTGAACACCTGTCCGCGCCACGCGCCGAGCGCCCCCGGGTCGATGCCGGCGGCGCGCGAATAATTCTTCAACGCCGGTTCGTATTCCATCCGGTAAAACATCCGGTCGGCGTCATCGAGAAAAAACTGCGCATCCTTGAGCACTTCGCCGCGTCCCGGCGCGGCGCGCTCCGGCGCCGGTTCCGGCGCCGCCCCGAATTCCAATGTGTTGAATCGTCCCATAGTTATCCTGAAAACCCTCTCATCCCATCTACCATATCCGTACTATAACCCGCATTTCGTCATTTTGCTACCGGAATTCGGTACGCCGCCACCACGGCCAGCGGATCCGGGCGACCCGGCCCTGGATATTTCCCTGTTGCGCCACCGGCATCACGATATTCTGCGCCTGAAACCACGACGGCAGGAACAAATATTGATCCGCCTGCAACCGCAGCTCCTGGTTGTGCCAATGCCATTGCGGATTCAACGGCGTCCAGTCCGGCGGTGTCCGGGCCGGGCCGAGAAAGATATTGTTGTCTTCAATATGCACCATCTCCGGGCCGCGGGCCAGAAGCCGGTCGATAAGAACCGTCCCGAGCGGTATATAATAATTAGCTCCGGGGTTCTGCGGTGTGAAAACCAGCGAATTCACCTGTACCAGCATCCCCGGCAGGTATTCCTCCTCCTCGACGATTTCGACGATGTCGCCGCCCTGCAACACCCCCCCGGCATAGTGAAGCGGCAACTGCATCCCCTGCCGATCCAGCCATTGCATTCCCCAGAACGAATACAGCGAATACAAGCTGAAAAACAGAAAGAAGCTCAACAGCGCACTGTAAAGCAGCCGTTTTCCGAGCGCGAACTGCGCAAACGGCAAAAGATCGCACAGCGAGTTGACCTGCCCCACCACGAGAATGGCGAAGCCCCACAGCCACCAGCGGGTGCCGGGCAGAAGCGCGATCCACAGGATACCGGCAACACCGGTTCCGGCGAAGATCCAGCCGCGGATATTCCGGTGCAGCAGCAGTTGCGGCAATCCCGGCAGCGCCGCCAACGGCAGCCGTACCGCCTGCTTGCAGGCTTCCGCATCAAAAAATGGTTCCTCCGGAGTCGCTTCTTTCGAGGTCGTCTTGGACGGGCGCCAACGAAATCCGCGTCTCCGGCGCCAGGCGTACCACCGGTTGCGCCAGCTTCTGCGGCTGCGGGCGCGCGGCGGTCCGGCTGGAATCTCCGCTGCGTCGACAGCCAGAAAGGTACCGCAGGAAACACAGCGTGCTTGGGTATCCAGATTGTCGAAACCGCAGGCGCGACACTTCATCAGGACCAGCCGCGTTCGTCAATATCGACATCCCGTTCGACCTCGGGCTCGAAAAATTCCGAGGTCGGCTCGAATGACACCTCGATGCCCAGTGTTTCGCTCAGCAGTTGCGCATATTGTTTGCAGCCGGGGCCTTTGACGCCGGAAATCCGGGCCCGTACGGTTCCGTCCGGGCCGATTTCAATCTCCATTTCGCGTGCACTCATGATTCAATCCTCCCAACCGCGCAATTTGATCCGGATGGTCTCATCCTCATCGACGGATTGTTCGATCATCGACATTCCGCTTTTTTGCTGCATTTCCTCGACGATCCGGTTGTAGGCGTATTGCTGGATCACCCGTCCGGCCAACTCCCGGCCGAACTCCTCCAGCTCGGCTTTGCCGTAGCCTTCGCCGTCGACGCAAACCCGCAGCCGCCCCCGGACATCCCGCGAAAAGGTCACGGTGACGCCGTCTTTTTCAAATGTGACCTCCGCTTCGCGTCCGAGCGTCTGTCCGATCTCCTCCTGGTTGGCCACCTCCACTTCGACCCGGCTCCGGGTCCGGGCCGTAACCCCGGTTTCCACTTCGGTGTCGACGGCGGCTTTGACCGCCGCGTACCCCATCGAAACCATCACTGCGCTCACTGCCGACACCAAGACCGGCCATGCCGCCGTTGCCACGATCGGCGTGATTACCACGATTCCGCTCATAACGCCTTCTCCTTGTTGTATATCGTTTCCGTCGCCATGCCCCGCCGGCTTATTGTCCGCCGCCGGTGCGGCGCCAGAGTGCGCTCCGTGTGTAGATCGGATTGTCGCTCACGCTTCCAATCCGATCTACACCATCGCTACCTCGGGAGGCTCCGGATCGCCTCCCGGCGATCCTTCCCTGGATTTCGCCCCTTTCGAGGCGCTACGCGCCTGGGGCGACCAACGTATTCGCCGTTGGATCGCGCCTCCGTATGACGGAGGGCAGACCGCCGCTTCGCGGCTCTATTTTTTAATTTTTCTTTTTTTCTTTTTTTCAAAATTCTAATTTTGATGTCGTGGAGTCCTGGGCGTTGCAGCTTGACGCGGGGCGTGCGCGGCCCGAGCACCACTCCCGCAACCGGGTAATCTCTTCGCCCAGTGTCCGCGACAACGGCACCGTACTCCCGATCGCCGCCAGCAGCTCCGGCTGCGCCAAGTCATGCCCGGCGTAATAACTGTCGTACAACGCCGCAATCACCGCTTCTTCGATTTCCGCCCCGCTGAACCCATCCGCCGCCAGCGACAAAGCCGTGACATCGAAGCCCTCCGGACGCCGCCCCCGCGTTGCAATCTTGATCCGGAAGATCTCCTCCCGCTCTTCGATCCCCGGCAAATCGACGAAAAAGATTTCATCGAAGCGCCCCTTGCGCAACAACTCCGGCGGCAAACGCGAAATATTGTTCGCGGTCGCGATCACAAACACCGGTGCGGTTTTCTCCGCCAGCCAGGTCAGCAGCGTTCCGAAAATTCGCGCCGAAGTCCCCCCGTCGGTATTCGCCGAGCTCCCGGCGCCGCCGAACGCCTTTTCGATTTCATCGATCCACAGAATACACGGCGACACCGATTCGGCGATCTTCAAAGAACGGCGCAAATTGGCTTCGGTCGAACCCAACGCACTTTCAAACAGCCGCCCGGCGTCGAAGCGCAAGAGCGGCATATTCCACGCCGCCGACACCGCTTTCGCGCACAAACTTTTGCCGCACCCCTGCACCCCGAGGAACAATGCGCCCTTCGGCGGCGGCAGGCCGAAGGCACGGGCGTTGTCCGAAAACGCGAACGAACGCTTCCACAGCCAGTCCTTCAAAATATCCAATCCGCCGATCTGGCTGAAATCGTCGCGCGCCTCGTAGTATTCGAGAATCCCCGATTTGCGGATGATCTGGCGCTTTTCTTCCAACACCACCGAAACGCTCGCCTCCGATAAGCCGGAATGCAGCACCAGAGCGCGGGCAAAGACATTTTCCGCCTCGTTGAGCGTCAGCCCCAGCGCCGCCTGGAGCAGCAGCTCGCGGGTCTCTTCGGAGAGGGCGACATTCACCTGCGGATTGCCCTGTACATCGGCGATGATCTGGTCGAGCAGCGTGCCGATCATGGCAATGTCGGGCAACGGATAATCCACCACCGTCACATCTTTCTCCAGATCCTCGGAGAGCGTCATCGACGGCGTGATCAGGACCAGGGTTTTGTAGCTGTTTTTCAACGCGGCGGCGGCTTCGCGCAAACGCCGGATCACCGAGTAATTGCGATTGTTCATGAACGGATGAAAGTCGTAAAACACGAAAATCGCCGGTTCGATATTGGCGATCACCCGGTCCAGCGCCTGCAATGGGTCGCGCGTGGCCGCGTCGGCCTTTTTGGCCGACTGGTCGGTCAGGCCGCACGGCACGATCCCGGTATTGAAACTCCAGGTGTAAATCTTTTTGCCGCGCCGTTCGGCAATCCGGTGCAGATGCGCCAATACCCGCTGTTCTTCGTACGAAATCACGTTGATGATCGGGTAACGCGCCCGGATCAGCATTTCCAACTCATCCTGCTGTTCTGCCATGTTTTCCGCCATGATGTTCAATCCAATTCAATATAATGTGATTTTTCCTGTTTCTGCCGATTCCGGGGCTGGGGGCGGGAGAAGCCGCTGTCGCGCCACTCCAGCAGCCGGATGCAGCCGTAACCGGCGGCAAGAGCGATACCCCACGCCGCCACCACCGCGAACTGCCGCATGATCAAAGGAGCCAGGAACCCCAGCAGCGCGGCGATCGCGATTCCGATCCGGGCCTTCACTTCGAGTCCGAAGAAATTCCAGCGTTCGGAACGGCATAACCACCACGCCGCGCCGCAAGCCGCCAGCGGCGGCACCATCGAAACCGCAAAGACCCCCCGGGGTATCAGTATCCAGCCAGCCAGCGCCCCCGCCAACGTGGTCGAAGCCCAATACACCCAGAACCATTTCGGCCGCAAACAGATTTCCACCTGGCGCAGGATGAAAAACACGATACTCGCGATGTACAACAGCGCCCCGATCGAATCGATCACGACGGTTCCGGTAAACGGAGTCCATACGTGCATGGCGCCGAACAATTCCGGGTTATACTGCGCCAGCAGGCTTCCGGTCCAATCCGGCGCCAGCATGGTCACCAGACAACCGATACCATCCAGCAGCAGAAACAATTTGGTAGCAGGACCGATTTCCAGACGCGGCCGGATTATTTCGACGGTTTCATAATTTTGCGGTGTCATCGCCATGGTCATCTCCCGATTTGTGATCGCCCAACAAAGAACGCAACAGCTCCCGCACCGGCTCCGGTACATCCTGTACCAATATGCTGCCGTCGCGCCGGATCAGTATCTCGCCGGAAAAATACGGTTCCGGCTCCGCGCCGTCGCCGTTGTCATCCAATTCCGCCCGCAAATGCTTCAACCCGAGACGTGCGACCTCCCGTTCCAGCCACGCATCGTCGGCCGCATCCGGTTTCCGGCACCAGCCCGGCGCATCCGGCAGCAGCGGATGGAAACTCACCGGCACGGCGGCGAATTCCCGCGCCAGCAGCTCCAGCACCGGCGCGGTGCAGCACGCACGGTGCCCTCCCAGCCGCAAATGCCGGATCAGCAGTTGTTCCTGTGGGACGGCGCGCAAATTGGCGGTCACCGTCTCCCAATAATCCGGCGTTTCCGCTTCATGCAACGCGCAGCGGTCATTGCCGAATTTTAGGTCGGCCACCCAAAGATCGACGAACTCCGCCAGAATATCCCGGACCGCGGCGGAAAAATAAAAATTGCTGTTCCACACCACCGGCACCGGAGTTTGCAACCGCCGGAGCACCTCGATACAGCCGCTCAAAGCTCCCGAAGGTTCCCCTCCGAGCAATTGCAGCACCCGGATTTGTCCGGCCAGATACGCGCGGTCAATTCGTTCGGCGTACTTCTGCGCCTGCAATTCGGCGCCTCCGGCAAAATCCGGAACAATGAATTCGGCGTTGCTGCAATACGAACAGCGCATATTGCAGTACGCGAAATACAGCATGTAGGCCGGGTTGAGGCAGGCCTCCTCGCCATGGGTGATGAAAAACTTGGTGACCCGCGGATTCCGCCTTGCGCCGCAGAAGCCGGTTTCTCCCTCCGCACGCCGGGCTCCGCAAAAGCGGGCGCAAACCCGGCAGGGACTCTCGAGTTTGCAGGCTTTCTCCAGCAATGAATCCCAATCGCAATGTTTCCGGTTTTGCGTTGTTTTGAACTCCATATCAATAGACTATAACCGCCAAATACGGAAAGTCCAGAAAAATTTCAAAAAAACTCGCAGAAGCGGGAGAATGCTCCGGTAAGCATGCGGGGGTCTTCGCCCCCGCATTCCCATTTCACTCCCAACTACTGCGCCGGCCGCAATTCAAAAATCCAGCTGCGCGGTTGGGCGGCGGCGAAAATACCGGCCCACAGGGCTTCGCGCCGGGCTTCCATTTCGGCCTGGCGCGGCGCATTCCGGCGGTAGGCGTCATAGAGACTCTGGAAACTGTTGCGGGTGGACTCGTCGTCCTGACCGGCGATGAAATCCGGGAAAAATTGGTCCGCGGCATCGACGGCCGTCGGGTCGGCGACGCCGTACAGGGCCATGACATGGCGCGTATAGGCGATCGAACGCAGCTGGCTGTGCAATTCGTGAAGCTCCCGCACCAGCGCGTCGACTTCGAAGCTCTGGCGGACCGACGGGGTATGGCATTGCGCCAGGTTGATGCCGCGCGCCAGTTCGGCGGCGGAAAAGCTGCCGAAAACTTCGCCGTCGCCGCGCAGTTCATAATTGCCGTCCGGCAGCAGGCTGACGGAAAAGCGTTCGGTGTTGAAGCGCACCGTGAAGTCCGGTACCAGCGCGGCGAATTCGGTCAATTCCGCTGTCGGCGCCAGCGGCAGCGCCCGGGGCTGGTAGCGGAAACGCATGTGATTGCCGGAAAGCTCCATTTCGGTTACCTTGCAATACTCCTGCCGGAGCACCGCGCCGACGGCGCTGAGCTCCAGTTCCGCCACCATGCCGGCGTATTCCTGCAACATCTGCATCGCGATAAACCAGTTGCTGACCGGCGGCGGATGAATCCGGTCGGCGCCGGCCAGTTGTTTTCCGGGGTGATCCTGCAGCCATTTGGTCATCGGGCCGTGAAGTTCGACCACGCCGGCACGATGATTCCGGGCCAGTCGGCGCATGATGACGGCGCACTGGGCAAGGGCATCGTTGGGATGCTTCAGGCGGGGGGTGTCTTCGTTGCCGTACTGGTCATAGGGCGACGGCGTGATCAGGAAAACCGCGACCGGTTCCGGATCCAGTTCCTTTAGAAGCGCCGCCATCTCTTTTTCATAGGAGTTCAACATCGCCTGACGCTGGGCGGCGTTTTCCGCCGGGGGCGGTTCTTCGGCATATAATCCGTGGCCGATGTCGTTCATGCCGAGCATGATATAGACGATGTTCGGTTTCAGGTCGAGCAAATCCCACTTCAACCGTTTCCGGCTGGAAGCCGCCGTTGCACCGCCGATGCCGCAATTCGCGACATAAACCGGCCGCTGCGGATAGCGGGTGGCCAGAAAATACTGCATCCATTCCGTCTGCCAGCCGGCGTGGGTGATGCTGTCGCCGAAAAGCGCGATCTGCTGCGGCTCGGCCGCCGTCGCTCCGGCAAAGCCGCAGAAGCACAGCGGCAACACAATGCCGATGACGTATGAGAAGATATTTTTTTTCATGGTGCCAACTTCCGGTGGTTTTCCCGCAACGCCTGGCGCATCTCGTCGATGGCGGTATTGAAGCTCTGCGGCCATTCGTGCGACATGGTGTATTCCGGAATGATGCGCTTGTCCGGCGAGGGAATCACATTGTAGGCGGCATACACCGATCCCGGAGGGCAGACCGGATCGATCCAGCCGGCGATGACCACCACGTTATGCTGAATGCGCCGGGCGAAATTGGCGGCGTCGGTGTAGCTGGCGGCGCGGAGGATATGGCTGCGCTCCGGCGGCTGCGTGTCGCCGGTCACCTGCGGCCACCCGGGACGCCGTCCGGCGCGGTAGCCGCCATGGTCGCACAACGCCGGGACATTGGCGACGGTGAATTTGATATCCGGATTCAGCCCGGAAAGGATCAGCGCCGAGGCGCCGCCCTGGCTCGAACCCATCACGCCGAGGCTGTCGCCGTCGTATTTCGGGTGGCGGCGCACGTAATCGATGGCGCGCGAAATGCCCAGGTAGGCATCGCGGAAAAAGAACGATTCCGCCTGGTCGCGGCCGATATGGGCGTAGGAGTTGCCGCCGTATTGATCGAGCATGTATTGCGCTTTTTCCGCCTCGTCTACCAGGGCCGGAGGCGCGTACGAGTGGATGTTCATGAACAGCGTGATCGCATCGGGGTAGCGCAGGGACGCCGCCTCCGGCGACGCCGGGCCGGCGCCGGGCACGTAGACGATCGCCGGATAGGTGCCTTCGGCTTTCGGCACGCTCAGGAATCCGTAAATCCGCTTGTCGTGGACGTTGGCGAAGCTGACCCGGAAAACATCGACCTCGTCATTGGAGAGTTCGGGCGCGGCTTCGATTTGGGCGTCTTCCGGGACTGCGGCCAGCTCGCGCAAGCCGTTTTTCCAGAATGAGCCGAAGTCGGCCGGTTCCGGAAAGCCCGGTTCGATTTTTTCCGGCTCGACGGCGGCCGCGGCCGCGGCGGTCGCCACGGTCCGGCCATCGATTTCCCAACTGGCATCCCCGCGCAGGAAACCGGGGACATCGAGCGCGGCGGCGGCGGAAACTCCGTTTGCCGATGCGGCGCCTGAGGCAGAGGAGAGCTTATCGCCGCCGTCGTGGGTTATCGTCACGGCGATCGTGCCGGTATCGGCGATCTGGCCGTCGGCATAGGCCCTGGCGGTGAAAGTTACCGCTTCACCCGCCTGGTATACCGGAGGCTCCTGCTTCGGCCGCAGCTCCCACCGGAGCGAATATTCGACCGCCCAGCTCCACGACATCATCGCCGCAACCGCGACGACACCGACACGTTTCCACTTTTCCATTTTTCTCCTCACTGATAAAAGAAATGTTCATAGAACTCCAGAAAATGCAAACCGGGAGCCATTTTCAACGTTACCGTCAACGATGCCCCGAGGCGTTCCGGGGAGCCGGTCTGGATATCGATCACGTAAGTCCCGGATTCGACCAGCGAAAACTGTTCCGCCAGCCGGGTTTGCAGCGGCAGTTCCAGCGAATCGGTCAACGGTTTTTTCAAGTTGCGCCAATCCTCCAGCGCCTGCTGCACCTTGCGCTCTTCGTTGTCGTCCAGATCGCACTGGTCGACGATGAATGAAAGCGGGACCGCAAACAGGTTGCGCTTGCCGTCCACCCGTTCCGGCGCGTCCAGCTCCGCCGGAGCGATCACCATCAGCTGCCGCAACTGTCCGTCCTCCGGCGGCAGGTACCTGCCCGCGTTCGGGACCCACAGGATTTCTTCGCGGAACTGCATGATTCCGTTGCGCGGCAGCGCCGGAATCCCCAAATGCCGGTAATCCTGCGCCTCCATGCCGCGCAGGCTGTTGTTGTCATCGGCATCGATATAGTCGTCCAGACGTGTCAGAAAGGTCAGAAAATCGTCGTTCTCTTCGGTGTTCCAATCCTTCCTGGCAGGCAGGAAACGCTCCACCAATTCCGTGCGCGGCGAATCCCCGGCAATGCTGTCGCCGCCGGTGGCGTCCAGAATCCGGTAATGCATTATTTCGTCCCCAAGTTCAAGCTCCCGCTCCACACTGTCCGCCATCCACCGCTCCACATGCAGCGTGTCGTTGTAATCCACTTCGCCCAGCGTCCGCGCCGGAAATCTCCGGATGTCCTGCTGCAGCAGATATACCACCCGGTTCAACGTACTTTCCGCCCGGTAGCGCTCCCGCGTCACCGCCGTCGCCGTCATTGTTTCCACCGCCGTATAACGGCACAACACCGCCGCCGCGGCCGCCAACAACCCCACCGCCGACAGCAGCAATAATACCGTAATCAACGCCATTCCACTTTCTGCGGAAGTGGTTGATGGTACCCGGGGAGGAGGGAAAGGACCCCTTTTGAGGAAAGGGGTTCC
>JAVBQJ010000169.1:0-6153 GCA_031549115.1 Victivallaceae bacterium | reverse complement strand
CCATGTTTTGACTTCGGCTGACATTCCCCCTCAGAAATGCACATCTACAAAGACGGTAGTCGAGAAATTAGCTCCCGTCACGCTCAACTATTGCCCCAAACACCGCTTTCGAAAAGTTATGGGATGGCTGTGAAAAAAATTGGTATAATATAAACAGAATAACAAAAAAAACCTCTGGAGTCATTGGCATTACCATGAAAATCACCGCAGTCGATACCATCCTTCTGACCGGACCATGCACACTGGATCCGTACATCTGTGCCTGCCGGAACCGGCGCAGTGTCGCTTTCATCCGTATTGAGACCGATGTTGGAATCTCCGGCTGGGGCGAAACCTATGGCGGCTATTTCCTGCCGGAACCGATTCCCGAAATCGTGAGTTTTTTTGAGCCGGTTTTACTCGGCCGCGACCCGGAAAAGAGTGAAGAGTTGTGGCAGCGCATGTACCAATGCGGCAATTTCTGGTGCCGCGTCGGCCTTGGCGCCATCGTTCTGGCCGGAATTGATGCGGCATTGTGGGACATCCGGGGCAAAGCGGCGCAGCTGCCGGTCTGGAAGCTGCTGCTGCGCGAATTCGGGCCCGCATTCAAAGATGCCGGAGATTTCACCGGTTACGAACAGTTGCCGGTCTATGCCTCGGGCGGCCCGAGCAATTACCCGCTGCCCGAGTTGGCAGGCAAAATCGATCATGCGCTGCAGTGCGGTTTTCGCGCCGTCAAACTCGGCGCCGGCAGCCATACCGCCGATCATGGCTTTGAGTGTGAGATGGAGCCGGAGCGCGCCGCCGCCTTCGAGCACCGGAAAACCGAATTCATCCGCACCCGTTTCGGCCGGGAGCTCGGGTTGATGTACGACGGGCACATGGGTAACTCCCCGTCGGGTACCTGGGATTTTGAGACGGCGCGCGCCGTGGTCCAGGCGCTGGACGGCTTCAACATTCGCTTTTACGAAGAACCGTTGCATTACACCCGCCCGGACTGGTATGCCGAATTGCGCCGCCAGTCTCCGATTCCGATCGCCGGCGGCGAATGCCTGAGCAGCGAGTGCGAATGGGATGAATTTATCCGGCAGGACTGCTTCGATGTCGGCCAACCCGACGCTTCGTACACCTCCGGTCTGGGCGCCGTCATGCGCGTGGCGGCGAAGCTGTCGCACCGGGGCGCACGGATTGCCACGCACAGCTGGGGCGCGGGCGGATCGCTGATGCAGAATATCCACGCGGCATTCGCGATGCGCAACATCGACATCGTCGAAGCCAGCGCCGCTTACGGGCCGCTGCACACCGAAGTGATGCGGGATTTCCGGATGCGCGACGGTTTCCTGTTGGCGCCGGAGCTGCCCGGATTGGGCATTGAAGTCACGCCGGAATTGATCGCCGCGTATCCGTTCGTTCGGGGTTCCGGCGAATTCAACAGCGTCCCCGGTAAAGTCATGATGGAGGAGCAGCGATGAAGCGAATCCCGATTCTGATTGATCTGCCGGAGGCGCCGGAGTTTCTCCGGCAGCTGCAGCGGGATGCCCGCTTTGAATGCCGCTTTCCCGCGATTGTCTCCGAGGATGCACGGGAGCTGCCGGAGGAGTTGATTGCCGATTGCGCCGTCTTTTTCGGTTCCGCGCTGCCGCTCAACCACCGGGTAATGACCCGGTTGCAGTTTGTGCAACTGGCCTCGGTCGGTTACAGTATGCTTTACCATCAGGGTATGGTAGAGCGCCGGGTCCGCTGCTGCAACGCCCTGGGCGTACAGGACCGCCCGATCGCGGAGTGGAATCTATGCATGATGATCGCGTTGCGGCGCAATCTGCCGCGTCTGTTCCGCAACCAGCAGCAGGCCGTATGGGACCGGGATCCGGTGTTCCAACAGGAGATCGGCGGTCTTACCGTTGGATTGTGGGGTTATGGCGGCATCGGCCGGGAAACCGCGCGGCTGGCCAAAGCGCTGGGGATGAAAATCCACGTGCTGACCCGCGACGGAAACGTCGGCGTCCGCCGCAACTGCTACTGTGTCGCGGGGAGCGGGGACGAGGCGGGAACGCTGCCGGACCGGGTATTTTCCCTGGCGCAGCGGCGGGAGTTTCTGGCCGGGTTGGACTTCTTGATCCTCGCCATGCCGCTGACGCCGGAAAATACCGGAATTGTGGGCCCGGAGGAATTGGCGGCGCTTCCGGCGCATGCTTTCGTCCTGAATCCGGCGCGCGGTCCGTTGATCCGGGAGGAGTCCTTGATTGCCGCATTGACCGGCGGGACAATTGCGGGCGCGGCGCTGGATACCCACTTCCGGTATCCGCTGGAGCCGGAACACCCGTTCTGGAGATTGCCCAATGTGATTCTGACTCCGCATATTTCCGGCTCCAGCCAGAGCAGTCACTTTTTGGAGCGTATCTGGGATGTTTTCACCCGGAACGTACAGTGTTTCGCAGCCGGGGAACCCCTGTTGAATGCACTTTCGGAGTACCAGTTGTCCGGACATTGATTCCGGTCGGGCGTAACAAGCAGTCCAGCGGGGGATACCGTTGGCCGATGCGAATTGTATAATACACGGTATCGTCCGGGAATCATCCTGTCAGACCGGAAAATGGAGCATATGCAATCATGGAACGTATGGAACTTGGAGACGGCCGCTGGTTCGGCGTCAATCACTGCCGCGGCGCCCGTTTGCCGGTATTGTTCAACTTCTGCGCCACGGCCGGGGCCGGCCTCGACGACCCGTGGTACGGGCGGATTGCGATGCTGGCCGGAGCGGAAAACTGGCGCTGCGTCAGCATTGACCTGCCCTGCCACGACGCGGAGGCGGAGGCTTCGGGAAAGCCGTACGATCCGCTGCGGCAGTGGCGCGAAGCGATGGCGGCCGGGCGCGATATTGTCGGAGAGATCACCAGCCTCGGCCAGGCCGCGTTGGATCATCTGGCGGCGCGCGGCCTGGCCGATCCGGAGTGTGTGGCGGCCTTCGGCACCTCCCGGGGCGGTTTCGCCGCAGCGCATTTCGCCGCCGTCGAACCGCGGGTCGGATACGTGATGCTGCTGGCTCCGGTGACCGAATTGCTGCGGCTGCGGGAATTCGCCGGGACGGAGACTTCCGGGTTCATCCGCGGCTTCGCCCTGCAGCGTCCGGAGTACCTCGCTGCGCTGTGCAACCGCCGCGTCTGGGGCTGGATCGGAGCCAATGACGAGCGGGTTGACACGGACGCCGCGGTGGAATTCTTCCGCGGCTTGTCCCGCCGCGCCGCGGCCGGGGGGGATTTCGCGGCCTGCGACTTCACCGTCGCGGCGGTCGAAGGCCATACCTCCCGGACGGATTGCCACGATCTGGCGGCCGCATGGCTGTGGCGGCAGGTGGCGCACCGCCCTTGTAGATCCGGTTGCCGTCCGTGATGAAATAGAGGGCGCTGGCGTCCTTGGCGGTGATACCGGCATACTGCGCGGCGGTGACGGCGTAAAACAGAACTTGACTCATGCGGAATACTCCTTACTCCACGCTTCCCGCATGAGTCGCTCCCGTGTTGGAGGTACTATATACCTCCGGGAGCCGCGCTTTTCAAGGCTCCCGGGCGCGGAGGAGGTTCAGGATCGAATCCTGCAGTTCGGCGCGCAATTGGTCGTACCGCTCCGGCGCCAGTTTCAGATTCCGGCTCTCAAGGCCCTGGTCGTTCCTGAGGTCGAAGTTGGCGAGCATGGCATCAAGCCGGGCCTGCGCCTGTTGTTCGGCGGCGCCTCCGGGATTGCGGGCGATCTGCTGTTTGAGGGTTTCAATGTAACGCAGATCGGAAACGCCGGCGTGGGCGGCGATGAACTTGAGGGTCGGAATCGGTTCGTCCCGGGTCGGGAAGACGTAGGTCGCGTTGGTCAACGCGAGCGAACCCTTTTGCGCGAAGTCGATGAACGGTTCCCACTCCAGACCGAGGTAATAGAGCGCCCACGGGATATTGCCGTCAAAGCCGGATTTTTCCAGATACCAGCCGAAGGTCAGGCGGGAGCCGGTGAGGTAATCGTTGGTGAAGTTGGCGTAGTAGAGCCGTCGGGTTCCATGGGCATCGGGTCCGGTGAGGAGTTCTGAATTGCCCGACGTCATGGCCAGATAATTCATCGAAACCGCGTCCATGTTGCGGATTTGCGACCGCAGCGCATCGAAAATACAGGCGACCGTGGTTTGGGCGTCATTCTCCTTGGCGAGTTCGAAAATGATGTTGTTGATCTCGACATCCTCCGGCGTCACCGGTTCGTCGAAGCCGAAAATATAACACGTTTCGAACCCGAGGTCGCGGGCGGTCCGGACGGCGTGGGCGATACGTTCGCCGAGGATGGTCCGCTGACGCGCCAGCAATTCTTCCTGGCCGGGTTTGAGCAACGCGCCGGTGATGATGTGTTCGCTGCCCAGAAGCGCCACCTTCCGGAGGTGTTCGGCGGCGGCGAGCCGGAGCAGCCGGTCCGTGTATTCCGGGTTCAGGGGGCCGGACTGGTAGTCGCAAAGCAACAGATAATTGAAGCCGAAATCCAGGATTTGCCGGACATGCGCCCGGAATCCGGCCTCGGTGTCAAGCCCGTTGTAGAACATCGCGCCGGGACCGCCGATCGCGTCCCCGGCGGGATCGTACAGTACTGAATTTGAAAAAAAGCCGAGATCCTTATCGCTGGCCGCCAATTTGAACGGCAGCACTTCCAGAGTCACCGGAAGCACGGTCGGTTCCTTGCCTTCGGGGGTGATCGTCACGGTGCCGCGGTATTCGCCCGCCGCCGTATCGCGACCGACCCGGACCAGTAGCATCAGATCCCGGGTGCTGTCGGCGGGAATGACGGGGAGGAAGCGTTCGGCCCGGCTGTAGTTCTCCAGATAACCTTGAAACGGGATTCGCAGATCGGTGGCGAGGATGTCGGCCTGATGATTCTGTCCCCACGGTTCCAGAATGCGCACATCGAGCGCCTCCCGGGGGAGGATTTCCCGGTCGTTGCCATCGCACAGTCCGTTCCAGTCGATCCGGATGTTCTGCAGCTGTTCTTTGACGAAAAGCCGGAACCGCTGTTCGGTAATTTCCGCGCGGGCGGCGCGCCAACGCAGTTCCCGGAGCGGTTGCGCCGCATCGGGCAACACCGTGGCGTCCACCGGGGCGCACAGCGGCGCGGTGAAAACAAAGCAGCCGTAGGGGATTCGGTCGGCGGGGAAACGGAAATCGAGCCGTTCGTACTCACGCAGCAATTTGTCCATGGCGGCCGGGATCCGGCGGATTTCGTTGCAATGGGAGGCGAATAGCGCCGGTGAAATTTCGCCTTCCGCCCGGGCGAGATCGTCATCCAGGTAGCCGGGCAGCCGGGCGAGGGCTGCGAGGTCGCGGGCGATCCGGTTCAGCGCGACCGGCTGTCCGGCCTCAGGCGGCGGCAGGGACGGTCGGCGGTGGTCCACGGCCGCGGCGGCCGCAGCCAGTTCCCGATGCAGGACGGAGCGCGGAGTGTCGCGGAGGATCACCCCCATGGCGTCGGGGTTGTAGAAGCCCTCGCCGGAGTAGTTCCACGCCGAGTAACGCTCCTCCGGCGCCGCTCCCGGCTGGTGGCGGCAGACGTTGAGATTCCATAGGCCGGAATTGATTTCGCGTCCGGCTTCGCTGTAGTATTGCCAGAGCTTGCTTTTGGGGATGGCCAATTCCACGGTCCAGCCGGAGGCGTGTTTACGGGCGGCGCTTTGGACCGAAAGATTGGCCGGAGCCCGGTTGAACCAGGCGGCGATGCTGCCGTCGGGATTGACGCACAACTGGAGGATCCTGTCCCGCCCGCCGCCGGCGTCGAGAAAGATTTCCAGATCTTCGTCGCCGGGGAGCAGTGGATCGTTGAGCGGTCGCGGTTGGGAAATCAGGTTGGCGGCGGATTCACAGCGGCCGGCGAAATAGAGGTATTCCGGATCCTCGACGAATTTGAATGCGGTTTGCGCGGCGACCGGGGTCGACCGTTCCGGCGGGCAGCAGACCCGGTGAAAGTTTTGTGGCCAGCCGTCGGCGGCACGCCAGCATTCTTCGTCGAGTGCTCCGTCCAGCCTGATCGGGGCCGCGCCGACGGCGCCGATCGTCGCCCGGACGCCGTCGGCGGGGTTTTCGCGCGAGGCGCCCGGGACCTGGGGTTTGAACTCGATGCCGGTGATCTTGAATTTTTTCCCGTAATACCCGTAGGGCT
>JAVBQJ010000160.1:0-12344 GCA_031549115.1 Victivallaceae bacterium | reverse complement strand
CAAAACTTGCCCCCGGTGATAAAATGCCAACGCAAAAAGAATTGCAGGAACGTTTGGGAGTCGGCAGTGTGACGATTTCCCGGGCGATTCACACTTTGCAGATCGACGGCATCGTCGAAGTGAAAGGCAAAACCGGTGTCTTTGTCCGCGATCCCGAGGTTTCCGGTTATATCGGCCGGCATGTCGGCGTCGTCGCGCTTCGGACTACTGCGAATTTATCCATGACTTTGCTGGCACAGTATATTGACTTGGAGTTGTATGACTCCGGCTGTCAGTCGGTGCGCTTTTTGCGCAAAGCGGAGGGCATCCGTTACAATGACAGTTTCGAAGAATATGCCGGCTTGAAGCGCAACATGCTTCAACAGCGGCTGGATGGAATGGTGCTCTTCAACACCATGGCGCAGGAGGTTTGGGATACCGCCAGAGAATTCGGCATACCGCTGTGTTATGTGGGGCCCTTTCAGCTGCCGAAAAACAGTATATCCATCGATTACGATTTCATGATTTCCGAATCGGTAAGAGTGCTGGCGCAACGCGGGTTTCAAAGGCCGGTTTTGTTGGGATTTACCCGCCCTTCGATGATCTTCGGCAAAGATTATATCGATCACTTGTATGAGGTTTTCGAGGCGGCGATGGCGCACTGCTTCGGATATTCCAGCGAGATGACGGGAACCTTTTTCATGCCGGTCGAATTCTCTTACGGACACAAGGCGCAGGAGACGATGAGCTTCGATTGGATCGACGAAACCATTGCGCAATTGTACCGGCTTCCGGCTTGCAAGCGGCCCGATGCTTTGATGATTCCCGATGATATCATAGCCAACCGCGTTTATCTGAATTTGCTCAAATTGACCGACTGGCAGCCCGAAGTGCTGTCGTTGCACAGCCGCCAGATTATGATCTCCGCTCCCGAAACTTCAGTCGGCCACTGGGAACTGGATTTGCGGAAACTCGCCCACTGTGCGATTGTCAAGTTAAATGAAATGACGATGAATAAAAACGAAAATAATTTTGATTTCGATCCGATTTTGTGCAAACCGGAATGGATTCCGGCGGCAGATAACAAGCTTACATGATCCCAAAACGAAAGGACGGATAATGAAGAGAAATGCGTTTACATTGATAGAGCTGTTGGTCGTGATCGCTATTATTGCGATTCTGGCCAGCATGTTGCTCCCCGCTTTGTCCAAGGCGCGCGCGGCGGCGCAGGCGATCAAATGCACCGGCAATCTCAAGCAGATCATGCTCGGGATTACCATGTACGCACCGGATTACAATGATTATGTCCCTTTGACGCAGCGCAATTGGCAGGCGGATATGATGTGGGACGAAAGCTGGATTCCATTGCTTCACGGGTATGTCGGAGGCACCTCGGATCTGGCGAACAACAAGAGCTCGATTTCCAAGCTTTTTGAGTGTCCGACCGGTTCGGGCGACATGTATCAACTGGACGGGGTGAAGATTTCCAATTATGTTTACAATGCGATGGCCGGCGGCGAAGTAACCTATGGTGATCCGGGGCACATGATTTCTTCAAACAAAAGTCCTGCCGCCACGGCAATGGTTGCCGACGGCGGGAAGATCACGACCAATGTGACTACGATGATCTTCATGGATACGACCCTGGACAATCCTGACACCACCAACTTGAACTGGCGTCATGGCGGAGACCGCTATAACCAGGCGTGCTTGGACGGTCACGTCGAGGTGAAAACCAAAAAAGAGCTCGATGCCATGAGCGGAAATGATTTGAAGTCATGGTATGGACGCAGAAATTGGGAAATTTAGGCCCGAAATCTGCAATGGAAGCCATCGGAGAATTTGAGAAAATGAAGAGAAATTTCACTTTGATAGAATTGTTGATCGTGATCGCGATCATAGCCATCCTCGCGAGTATGCTGCTGCCGGCCTTGTCCAAGGCGCGCGCGGCGGCGCAGGCGATTAAATGCACCAATAACCTCAAGCAATTGGCGTTGTTGAATGCGATGTACCGCAGCGACAATAACGACGTAACCTACCCCCATGCGCCGACTTATTATGCTCCGGAGCGGTATCAGCATGTGTTTCCGATGCATATCTGGCTGGCGGAGGGAGGATATCTGCCCTATGGCAACAATGGAACGAATTTCAACCAGTGGGATCCGGATGTCGAGGCAGCCTTCCCATTGCTGACCTGTCCATCCCGCAATTTTGCCGGGTTGAGCTACGGGCAGAACATGTCGGTATGGACCAACAGCGCCGGGGCGCTTTTCATGAAGGCGAGCCAGATTCCGAATCCTTCGCAGTTGATAGAGAACCCGGAACAGAGCAGCAACTGGTGGGCGGGAGCGGTCTATTCGAGCGATCTGGGCCGTCAGGTCATCGACACGGATGGCGGCAGCAGCAGCGCGGGAAAAGTTTCGGCGTGGCATTCGAAGAAAACCAATGCCTCTTTCCTCGACGGTCATGTTGAAAGTCTTCATCCCAACCAGATTGACGTGACCCTTTCCGACGATACCGACAAGTATTGGATTCGCTAGGGTGAAATCATAATGATGTGTTTTTTCAGGAATTTGCTGTGTCTGGCGGCCTTGGGGCTGTGGTTTGGAAGTATGGCCGAAGAGGTATACTTGCGCTTTGACGTTTCGATGGGCTGGGGCATGGGCACCGGATATACGAATGTCAATGGCGCGAATTTTCGGGTCGAGGTCTCCGAGGACGGTACGAGCTTTCAGCCTTTGTGGAGCATGGTTTATGACCGGGTCAATCAATGGTATCCGATGGCCGTGAATCTCAGGGAGTTTGCCGGTAAAACCATTCATGTACGGCTGATTTCCGAACACATCGAAAACCGTATTTGTCAGGATTACCCCTACTGGGGCGATCCGCGGATCGTAACCGGCAGTTTGGACCAAGAGGCGCAATTCAAGGTCCATGATCGTCTGGCTTTACGCAAACCGGCGCGTATGGGGCAGCTCCTGGCGCCGGATGAAGTCCTGGACTTCACCGATACCGGAAAGTTTTTCGGTTACGAGGAGGTCGGACTGGCTACGCCCGCGATGTGCTCGGAGCTGCATCACGGGATGGTTTTCGGCGGCGAAAACTACATCTCGGTGACCGGCAAGACCCAGCCGGGCGTCTACATCGGCTTCGACATGGGCAACGGCTTCGGCGGCGGGCACATGGCGCAGCCCGAGTGGATCGAGCGCTTCCGGGCCGTTTACGAGGGCGAAAAGCCTTTCCATGAATTGCTCGGTGTGGCCGCGGAGTTTCCCTACACCGGCAAAAATGTCGCGCCGGTTTTCGCCGAATGGGTGGTTGAAGTGCCCATACCCGAACCCGCTCCTTCCGCGAAGAGTGCTCCGCTCTCTCCTGTGGAGAGCCAAGCGCTCGAAGAATCCGGCTTGAATATCTTCGGTCTCGTACGCGACACGTATGCTTACCAACCTGGGTGGCAGGCGCAGATCGGCGCCGGCGGCCGCAATATCGCAGTAGAGGCGGGGACGAAAACCGGTTGGGCTTTTGCCGGATTCGAAGGTGTCGGTGTTCTGCGGTTGCCGTTGAATTTGCACGTTGGCGGGGGGCAAAAGAATCTCGAGTCCCTGCCGAATGCCTTTGCCGGGGCGGTGGTGGACTTTCACACGCCGATGGGTTATGCCAGGCGGGTGTGGTTCGCCGCTGCCGAAGAGTTCGTCCGGCCGCGCAATGACCGCAGATGCGCGGACTGGAATTTGGACAATGCCGCATTTTCACTGATCCAGCGGATGAACTACACCGAAACGGTGGTGTTGCTGGGGAGCGGCCGGCAGACTATCGATTTACTGCAATATGCGCCGGCGGAATGGGACGGGCGGTTTTTCTTCGGCGCGGGTGTACAGAATATCGGCGCGGAGACAAAATTGACCTGTACGCTTGAAATACCGGACGCGCCGCCGGTGAATCCGGCCATCGCCGGAATTGCCGAAGCGGAAAATATGCCCGAGCATTTTGTACTCCTGAAAGACGCCTCCCACACCCTGGCTATCTCGCGTAAGAACGGCGCGTTGTGCGCGATGTGGGAGAGCGGAAGTGAAAAACAGTGGCTCAAGGAGAGTGTGGACCTTTATCAATTCGAACAGCGCTACAGTATTGCCAACGCCGACGAATTGCTTGACCGGGTTGAAGCCATTGAGTTGTTCAAAAACGGCGTGCGCCTGACTTGCTCCAATTTGGCCTTGCCGGATATTCGACTGGAGAAAACCTACGCCTTGACCGCCGATAACGGCTGGAATAAAAGCCTGGCCGTCACAATGACAAACCCCGAGGTGGAGGGCGGTTTTTTCACTTGGAAGAGCGCGGGAGGGATTACCCTGAGCGCCGGAGAAATGCGCCGCGGAAGTGGTTTCGCCCCTGCCAAACGCGTGGCGCAGGGTCAGGTTCTCGATGAAGCCGATGCCGCGCCCGCCGAACAATCCGGGCGCGATATGCCGGCGATGGTTTACCGTCCCGCAACCGATGAAACGCTGGGGGTATATCGTTCGAAGGTCAACGGGCGTTTTGTTCTGCTCTCCCCGAGCCGCTTTCCCGCGGCCGACAGTTGGATGGTCAACGGGGTCTGTGACTATCTCGGAGGCGAAAAAACCGTTTCGTGTGAAATCCGCTTTCGCCGCCGAAAGGGCAATGCCGGGAATTTCCTGGCGGCGTTGTGGGATACGCCGGAGTATCGCGAAATCTTTGAACTGAATGCGCCCGCCTGGGTGCGGATGCTGGCCTGCGATGCCATGTACACGCAGGAGCGGGTGAAGGATATCGGCAACGCGATAGCGCCTTACACTTCGACCAGCTGCATTTGGTTTCTGGGCTTTCCCTGGGGCAATTACGGGGCGGAGCATCACGATCCGTGCTGGAACGGCAAGCATCCGGATGTGTGGAATATCGCCACGGATTACAAGACGGAAACGCCCTTCACGAAAATCGACAGTTACCATAATTTCCTCTTCGACGAGGGCAGTGATCTCTTTCGTGAAAATCTGCAGATCACCCTGTTCGACCGCGAAGGCTTGCCGCTCAACTCCGGCTATACCTCGGATGCGACCAAAGGGGCTTCGTACTTCATTCAGGCGGCGAGGCCGGAGGTGCGCGAACTGTGGTGTCAAATGGTGGCGGGGCAGACCCGGCGCTGGAACTTCGACTTCGTTTACTTCGACGGCCCCGGCTTCGGGGTGGAGCTGCCGGACTGGCGGACGATGCAAGTGGCGCAAAGCTACGACTGGATCGACCTGATGCGCGAAATGTACGATCGGCTCAAACTGGATAATCCGGATTGCGTGATCTTCTGCAACGGAATCATGCCCTTCGCGCAGATCGGCTACATTGAATACCGCGACGCGCAATGGCGGGACCTGGCAGGGGAAGATTGGCGGCCGCTGGCGGCGGAATTGCTGCTCTTCAAGCAGGCGGAGCCGCGGGGGTATGTGCGGGTTCCGACCTACGGCTTCCTGGCGGCGGACCCGGCGATCAGTGCCTATACGCTCTATTACGGGTGGTGTGGAAATTTGTTTTTCACGGTGCGCGCGCCGTGGATGCTGGCGGCCCTGGAGCTGCGCAACGGCCGGCTGGTTCCCGGGGCGGTCGCGCCCGATTGGACGGAAGAGGGAGGCGAAGTCGAGGCCGCGACCTTCCGTACGGACGACGCGCGGTGGGTTTCGGTGCTCAATCATGCACCGGAGAAGACGGTGAATCTGGAGATCGATTTGGCCGCCCTGGGGTACGAACAGACCGAATATTCGCGCATTTACCGTTGGGAGATGGAACTGCCGCCGCCGCCGGAAACCGAATGGACGGCGCCGACCGGGGCGGAGCGCAGGGCGTTGGCGACCAGGCCGGTGATGCGGCGCAAAGATTTTGCGGCGGCGCATGAAGACAACCGGCTGGCCCTGCGCTTCGACGCGGCAAGAATGGCGACCAATGTGCTGTACTTTGCCGAGCATCCGGCGCTGATCTTGAGCGTCGACGATATGCCTTTGCAGATGGGGATCCGCCATCCGCAGGTTGGCTTTGAGACCGGGCTTTTGCCGGAGGGCGGCTTGCGCCTGATCGTGATCAACAAGGCGGAAAAGCTGTGCTTTGCCCTGCCGGGCTTCGCCGCCGGCGCGGTGGAAGTAAGAACGCCGCGCGGGGCAAAACTTGAAGAAATCGAAATAGATGGCGAAAAGTCCGCCACAGTTACCATTGGAAAAGGAACCTATGTTTTTGGAATCCGTTAAAAAAACTCTTGGCGTACTGCTCTTGGGCCTGACGCTGGCAAGCGCGGCACGGGCGGCGGCGATGGAGCTTCTCCCCGGAGTTTTTATCGATCAAACTACCGGCTCCCCGACCTATCTGGCGGATGGGCGGGGCGAACGCTGGCCGGGCGTTGCGGTGCTTTTCGAGGTGGAAGACGCTTCGGGCGCGGTACGGGAGATACACACTCCGGACCGGGTGATCCGAATCGGCGAGATACTGGAGGACAATCGGCGCGAAGTATTCTGCCAAAACAGCAGCTTGCCCGGGGTACGAATCGTCAAGCGCTATCACCTGGATGCGCGCGACAACTCCCTGTTGTTCGAGGTGGAGTTCACGGGACCGGATGCGGATTTGATTTTGCGCTGGTTTGCGGTGTTGGATCGCGGCGGAGAATTTGCGCCGGATGGTGAGGACGAGGCGTTTCAGGATGGTTCGCTTTTTGCCAATACGCGAACCTTCGCGTTGCGCCGCAAAGGGAGCAACCGCACGCTGCTCCTGTACCGCGAGAAGATCGACGGCGAAACGGCGCCGCATTGGCGGCCTTTGCCGACACCGGAAAAGAACATTTGCAAAATCCCGATGAGCGGCAATTTCCTCAAACGGGACCGCCCGTTTTCCTCGGCCCTGCGCTGTCGCCTGGTCGACGAAGTCGACTTCGCGAAGGTGACGCAGCTGGCGAGCGAGTGCTGGCTGGAATTCTTTCCGCCGCAACCCGAATGGACGCGGGATTTGCTGGTGGATGTGATGTATTTCACCGGCAAAGAGGCGGAGTTTGCCCAGCGTTGTGCGCCGTGGCCGGTGACCGGAACGATCTGGTTTCTGAATCCGCCGTGGGGAAATTGGAGCAAAGACGATGCGCCGCCGGTGGGCTCGCACCCGGACATCCCGGGAATCGGCGGATTCTTTGGCGGTGCGGTGCCCAACTTGAAGTTGGCCTTTTACTCCAACGGCAGTATCGACGCGGGGAGTTTGCGGATGACCGATGCGCCGGGTTGGGTGGTGCGCAAGGCGGACGGCAAGCCCTTGTTTTCCGGCATACCCAGCGACAGCGGCGGCGGCGAAAGCTATTACCTGAACGTGGCCGATCCGGCGGTGCGCACGGCGGCGGCGAAGATGTTTGCCGAACGCGCCAAAAGCTGGTCGCTGTCCTTTCATTACACCGATGAGCCGGGGCTCTTTTATGAGCGTCCCGACTGGCGGCTGCGCGAGATGGTGCAGTCGCTCCACCACCAGCAATATTTGCGCGAGGTATTGGAACTGCAGCGCGCGGACAACCCCGAAAGCGCCATTTTCTCCAATCTGTGTCTGCCCTACAGTGCTATCAATTATGTGGAGTTCCGCGACGCGCAATGGCAGCAGGCCCTATCGGACCGGTGGCGTGAAATCTCCTACGCGCTGTTGGGCATGCGCCTGACCCGGCCGATGCGCAATACCACTGTCCTGACCTATGGCAAAAGCGAAGCGGAACCGGCGTATACGGCGTATACGGTTTATTACGGCACGGCGGCGAATTTGCCGGCGGATTGGCGCATGCCCTATGCGCACGCGGCGATGCGGACGCGCGGCGCACAGGCGTTGGGCGGGGCGGTCAAAAATCCGTGGTACGATAATCCGGGAATGGAGTTCGAAGCCCTGGCGTGGCAGAGCGCCGACGGGGCGGTCCTGGTCAATGTGCTGGCGCACGCGGACGGCGCGGCGGAGGTGATTTTGGACGCAAGGAAGGCCGGTTTGGAGGTGGGTAGGCGCTACACGGCGGAGCTGTTGAGCGCGAAGCCCTGCAAGCCCGGAGAGGATAATACGAAACGAGTGCAGACGACCGAATATGCCTTCTTCGCCGAATGCCCCGAGGAGGTGCGGTTGCACTTTGAAATGGAAAAAATGCAGGTGAATTCTTTGAAGCTCACCCTGGCGGAATGATTGCAGGCGATAAGGAAAATGATGGAAACGCAAGAAAAATTGATTTACCGGATCGATTGCCGCGAAGCCGGTGATGCGGTCGATTACTTCAGCTGCGGCGAAAGCCGCGTGGTCGCGGATTTGTTGGGCGGCTATCGCGAAACCGAGCCGCGCCCCCTGGCGCGCTTCGGCTACAAGGTGCGTTTGTCCCCCGGCAAAACGTACCGCTTGAAGGTATATTGGCCGGATGACCGCCGCCGTTTCATCATGATCGGCGACGGGATTTGTTACGACCTGAATACCGGCGTCATGAGTGGAGGCAACTTCCCCTCTTCGGGTAAAATCGAGTGTCATGAAGAGATTTTCCGTACGCGTTTCGAGGAAACGGCGGTGGTATTCACGACCTGGGGACACGGCGAACCGGCGGCGGTGCAGAGCTTTGAAATTTACGAACTGAGCGACGAAGATTTTGCGCCGCTGGCGGTGGACGCGCCGGTCGACGGACGGCGCTTCGGCTTGCAGTACGAAGACCCCTGCGGCGAGTGCGCGAGCGAAGGTGCGGTCAACTTCGAGCAATGGCTGGATATGATTTTCCGCTACCTGCGGCACACCGGGCAGAATGAATTCGTCTACCCCCTGTGCTGGTATCACGGGCCGAATTTCCCGATCGCCGGCGAACGCGCCGACGCGAGCGGCATGGCGGTGATGCCCGACCGCAAGCAGTATTTCGTGTGGAATGAAGAGGAGGGCCTGACCGATTGGCCGGCACGGATTCTGGAAAAATGCGCGGAGAATCAGGTGGATTTTTATGCGGAAATGCGTTTGCTGCGCCTCCCGTCTTTAATGGCTGACCCGGCCGAAGAACTGCGTTTTCGCAACGGCGACAATTTGCTGCAGACCAGTTGCATGGACTGGACGTTGGTCTACAACTCCGCCAACTACGAGGAAATGCTCGATCGCCCCGATCCGCTGCATGTGAGCAGTGAATACCGTTACGCCTACGGCGAAACGCCGGTTCCGGGGCTGACGCGCGGGCCGATCTTCAATTTCCTGCATCCGGCGGTACGCGAAAGGGTGCGGGAATTTCTGGTCAATACTTGCCGGCAATACCGGGGATTTCCGCGCTTCAAGGGGCTGTGCCTGAGCTTGTGGGGGCCGACGATTCTGTGGTTCGGCTCGCTCCGAAGCGGCTACGACGACCTGACGGCGGGGCTTTTCTGCGCCGAAACCGGCGTGGAACTCGCGGTCAGGGACGACGATCCGGAACGCTTTGCCGAACGCTACCGTCTGTTGACCGGCAACAAGGCTTTGCGGGAACGCTGGATCGCCTGGCGGTGCCGGAAAGTCGCCGCCTGGCTCGCGGAACTGGCCTGCGCCATTCGCGCCGTTCGCGCCGACCTCAAGCTGAATCTGCAGCTGTGGGTGGAACCCTATATTCCCGCCTATTACAATCCGACGGCGGAAGACTCGCAAATTTATCTGCGCCCGGGAAATCTGGAAATTTACCGGGAAGCCGGGCTGGACCCGGAGCTGGTTGCGCAGCAGCCGGGGGTGGAATTGAATTGCCAGGCGGACGGAGGAATGCGGGACCGTTCGCCGTCGATCGACCCGGATTCGCCGGAAGGCAGGATGTATCGCGACCACGACTTTTTGGATGACGGCTTCTGGGCGGCGATGCAAAAGAGCGCGAGCCCCGGGGTCTATGTGATGAACTGCTGGAATGAAGCGTGGGGCAGGCACGTCTGGTTCCGGACGCCCGCGGGTGAACGGGATGCGAATGCCGAAACGTTGACCATTCACGGCGCGAAGGGCAAATCCTGCCGGGTGAACTCCTATTATCCCGCGGACGGCTATTGGTGGGATTCGCAGCTGCGGATTACGGCGAGTTTCGCCCCTTCTCCCTATTATATGGAGGTGTTCATCAATGCGTTGGCGCGCTGCGACGCCTTCCGGTTGACCGCGGGGGGGTTGTATTTGGACAAGGCGCACACGGCGGAGTTCCGCGAATTTGCGTGCGTGTTCCGCTTGCTGCCGGAGCGGAAGTTTACCCTACTTGAAGGAGTCGACGACCCGGTTCTGGTGCGTAATGCGCCGGACGGGTCGATGGCCTACATGCTCAATCGCTCCGAACAGCCGGTGGCGGTGACACTGTCATATGCCGACCGGGAAGGGCGCGGCAGCTATTGCAACACGATGGACGCAGGCTTGCCGGAGCGTTTGACATTGGCGCCTTTTTCGCTGCATGTCTTCCGTTTCGACGAGGCCAATCGGATCCTCGGTGTGCAAATCAAGGGGAATTTCGAAGCGGAATACGCGCAGGCCGAAGCGTTGCTGCAGGGAGCCGGAACCGCGAAGCTGCCGCCGGAGTTCGTGGAGAAGCTGACGCTGGCGCTTGCGGACCGAAAGCCGGTCCGGGTACGGCACTTATTGAACAGTTATTGGGGAGCAAAGTAATGGATTATACGTTATTTCAACCGGAGCGGACCAGCCGCCGGCGGGAAGCGATCGAGTGGTCCATCGCTTATACCTACAATGCCGTGGATACGGAAAAGCCCCGGGCGCTGCTGATCGGGGACTCCATCTGCAACGGTTATCAGGACGGAGTCCGCGGCAAATTGGAGAGGGAGGTCAATATTTCATTCTGGGCGACTTCCAAATGCGTGACCGACCGGGATTATTTCCGGGAGCTGGAGCACATTCTTTCCGGGTACCGTTATGATCTCATTTCCTTCAACAACGGTTTGCATAGTTTGACCACGGATCGCGAAGAGTATGCGGCCGCTTTTCACGCCGCGGTGCAATTCATTCGCCGAAAGTGTCCAAACGCGAAACTGCTGATCGGCACCAGCACGCCGCTCCGGGATGTGCCCAAGACGGCTCAGGTAAAAGAATTGAACCGGATCGTCTGCGGAATCGCGGCGGCGGAAGGACTTCCCGTCCTCGATCTTTTTGCGCTCATGGAGCCGCTGGACCGGCGGGGCAACTGGCGGGACGATTATCATTTTCAACCGGATGCGATCGATAGCCAGGCTGAATTCATCGCGAACACAGTCCGCACGATGCTGAACCCGGTCGACGGGATTATCCAACAGGGAACCGAGACAGGACCCTCCGGCGCGTTATAATTTTACGCCCGAAATGCCCCTGAGAAGTGCCACGAGGTACCACTCAGGGGTTTCTTTTTGCCTCGAAATATTTATTTTTAGCTACAGACGATACTGAAACAACAGGAGGAAGTCTGTGGCTAACAAAGCATTGCGGTTGAGCGTCGGGTCGATTTTTACCAAAGGCCCCGGGAAGATCTATTTCTATCGTTATCAGGTGGAAGGGCGGCGCAAGACGGTCAGTCTGCAGACCGCCAACAAAGCCGAAGCCATCAAGAAGGCCGAAGCGTATCTGCCGATCATCCAGGCTCCGGCTCCCGAGGTGATCGCCGCCCATGTCAATTTTGCCAAAGGCTGGAAAACACCGGAACGCAACCTGCCGCTGGCCGACGTCATGGAGTTCTATTCCCAACACCCGGAACGGACGGTTCCTGCTACCGTCAATGAGCAGATTCAATACCGGACCAGCTTTCTGGAATTCGTCGATTTCATCGGCGATTCTCAGACACCGGTCCGCAAAGTCACGCCTCAGGTGGCCGATGCCTATGCCAAGCATCTCCGGACTACGAGTATTGCCGTTCATACCCACAACCGCAAATTGATGCGGATTCGCCGAATTTTCCTTACACTGAAAGAGTTCTACGACGGTGACAATCCTTTCTCTGCCACAATTCTTTATCGTCGGGAACGCGAAGAACAGGATTTGGGTGTTCGCCGTCTGGCGTTTACCCGCGAACATGAGCAGAAGATTTTCGAGGTGCTCGACGACGATGTCCATCAGGTGATCAACAAGCCGGAGATTCGGGTGATCTATTATCTCGGGATGTATACCGGTCAGCGTTTGAAGGATTGTGTTCTCCTCCAGTGGCACAGTATCGATCTGGAGCGGCGGCGGATCTGGGTCAAACAATTCAAGACCGGCAAGGAGGTCACGATTCCGATTGCCGACCGACTGTTGGCAGTCTTGCAGGAGGCCCTGAAGTGGCGCAGCAATGAATTTGTCTGCCCCAATTCCGCAGCCAGATACAACCACTTTGACGCGGTCGGCAAGAACATCGGCAATAATCTGGTCAACCTCGATGTGCTACGGGTGATCCGCTG
>JAVBQJ010000033.1:0-28652 GCA_031549115.1 Victivallaceae bacterium | reverse complement strand
CAGCGGATCACCCGTAGCACATCGAGGTTGACCAGATTATTGCCGATGTTCTTGCCGACCGCGTCAAAGTGGTTGTATCTGGCTGCGGAATTGGGGCAGACAAATTCATTGCTGCGCCACTTCAGGGCCTCCTGCAAGACTTCCATCAGCCGGTCGGCGATGGGAATGGTGACTTCTTTGCCGGTCTTGAATTGTTTGACCCAGATCCGCCGTCGGTCCAAGTCAATGCTGTGCCATTGAAGAAGAACGCAATCCTTCAAACGCTGCCCGGTATACATCCCGAGATAATAGATCACCCGAATCTCCGGCTTGTTGATGACAACACGTGAATCATCGCTCAGCACTTCGCGAATCCGTTGCTCCTGATCGCGGGAAAACGCAAGGCGGCGAACACCCAGACCTTGTTCTTCGCGAAATTTACGATAGAGCGAGGAAGCGTTGAAGGGGTTTTCGCCAATTCGGTATTCGGAGAAGGTGGAGAAGATTTTGCGTAGCTGCTTGAGCTTGCGATTGTGAGTATCGACGGAAATTTTGGTGGTCCGCAGATGTTGGGCGAAGCGGTCGGCAATGGAAGGTGTGATGTCGCGGACGCAGGCGCCGGAGTCGCCGATGAAGGCGACGAACTCCTGATAGTTGGCCTCGTACTGCTTCCAAACGTTGACTGTCGCCGGAGTCGAACGCTCCGGGTGCTGCGCGTAGTATTCCCATCCATCGAGCAAAGAGAGGTTGCGTTCGGCTTCCTGTAAGCCCCTGGCATAGCTGACGTGAGCGGCGATCACTTCGGCGCTGGAGGCTTGTACAACGGGAAGCAGCTCCTGCGCCTTTTTGAGTGCCTCGACGCGGTTGGTGGTCTGCAGGCTGACCGTCTTACGCCGTCCTTCGACCTGATAGCGATAAAAGTAGATTCTGCCGGGTCCCTTGGTGAAGATGGAGCCGACGGAGAGACGTAATGATTTCTTAGCCACGGTGTTACCCTTTCTCTTTGGTATCGTTCGTAGCTAAAATAAATTTCCCACGAAGCCGGAAAATTATAAATAACCGGCAAGTGGCTTGTCATTAGTCACTCCGGCAAGCGACTGCGACATATTTCCTCCTGGTTTGAAGAATCATAGTAAAAACAGGAGGCCCCGTATGGACGTCAGTGAGCTCATGGAAAACTTGAATGCCGCGCGAACGATTTCCACAACCAATTTACCGTCACAAGTAATCTATCAAGCGGAGAGCAATTCCAAAACTTGTGAGGAGTGTCTTGCCCATGACGGCAGAAAATTCGATCTTGACGCGGAAGATTTACCGCAATTACCCATACATCCAAATTGCCGCTGCAAATACATTGCCGACGACCCGAGCCAAAGAGATGTGACTTCCGAACTGGAACATTATCGGATTGCCGAAAACCTGCAAAAGCTGCATGAGGCCTCCGATGAACTGGCCAACGACCTTGCCGACCAGATTTTGAAAGCCCGGAATGAAAATGACACGCTTCGAGAGCAGAAGTTGTTTCTGTTGTTCAATGGCCGTTATTTTGTATCCAGTAATGGCAAACTTCTGCTGGATGCGGTATCGGGAAGAACCACAGGAACAAAATCGACCATAGATACTGCAACTGTATACGGTATGGTCACGGAAACGGCGACGAGGGAATTCAATTATTCACATGAACAGCAAGGCAAGAAAAATATCGGCGGGCTCCCTGTCGGACTGTACTATATTTTGTCAGAGGAAGAGCGTTCCGCCTTCACCAGTCCCTTTTCCCATGTTGTAAAATCGGCAGGCTGGGGAGATTACTCATGGTCATTGCATCCGGTAGATGGTTACGACATGCGTGGCAGAGGCAGTTTCTTTGTTCACGGAGGTCGGGAATACGGCTCCGCCGGGTGCATTGATTTGCAGAAGAACGATGGTGTTTTCCGAAAATACTTCTTATCGACAAAATTATCATCGCTCTATGTCTACGTCAGCTATAGCGAGGAAAATGTTGAAATCGCAGAGAAAAAGATACGGGTTTATCCGATTATGCCCATATCATATTGAAATACTTTGGCCGCTGTGATACGTTACCATATGAATCGTAAAATCAAAAAAATCTTGGTTGCGTCATTCCTGGTTGTAATTGCAATCATACTGGTGCTTTGTTGCGCGTTCGCATTCAAGCCCGTTGGCGATGTGGTATTCAGTGTTTGTTTCGGCAACAGTTATCGCAAGGCGGGCGAGACGACTTTGCACATCGCCGGAAAAGATGAAATACTCTCTATCTACAAAGCCCCGAATAAACCTTTTTTGATTCTTGGACCATATCGTTTTGACGAAGACTATTACGACTTTTTTTTCGTGGCGAAGGACGCGGTAATTCGGACGGCAACCGATAAGGGCGGAGACACCTGGGTACGTATCGGAAATCGGCTGTTTTTGCTTGACGACCTGACCACTGCCGACCGCTTGCGGGCGCCTTATTGGAACGACATCCGAAGCGACAAAGGCGGCTCGATCGAATTCGACCCATCAAGCGAATGCTACCTATTTACCTTCAAACTGAATTCCCGGGATCCGGCTCCGGTGTCGTTCGCCATCCCGGAACGCTTGTTCACACCGGATATGCCCCCCTCCAACACGGTGGATCTCCTCTGAAGTATCGCCGGGAGCTGGAGATGAATCCCCGTAAGCACAAGAAAGCCCTTGAGTGGTACCTCGTGGCACTTCTCAAGGGCTTTTCGGGCGTAAAAATGGTACCCGGGACGGGGGTCGAACCCGTACACCCAATGGATAACAGATTTTAAGTCTGTTGCGTCTGCCATTCCGCCACCCGGGCACTGTGTGCGTTTTAACTATAGCAGTTTTTTGACGGATTGCCACTGCGGGGCGCATCTTTTTTGGCGATTTATCGGCCCAACGCCACCATGACCAGCCCGGCGACGATCAGAAATACCCCGGCCAATTTGGGACCGCCGCACTTTTCTTTCAGCAAAACCACCCCGGCCAGCACGCCGAGCGGCAGGCTCATCTGCCGGAATGCCTGCACGTAACTCACATTGCTCACGTACCCCATCGCAATCAGAATCAGCACGTAGGCCAGCGAACTGAACAAGCCCGATATCAGCGGCGTCGGTGTTTTCAGGAACAGGCGTTTGAACTCCTGACGTTCCCGCTTCTGAAGCCAGACCCAGGCACCGAGGCCGATTGCAATCAACGATTCCATCATAAACAGAAAGGTGATCGAATCGATCAATACGCAACCGCTTTCCCTCCGCCGTATCAGTGCCATCGATTGCGAATCCAGCACGGTATAACCGGTCGTCCCGATCGCCGCCAGCAGTATGAACAGGATCGAACGGTTCCAGTAATGGCGCCGGTCGAAGTCACGGAAGTGCTTCAACGGCAGGATCAGGCAACCCGCCGAAACCACCACCATTCCCGCCAACGCGAAAATGCCCGGCGCCTGTCCCAGCCCCAGTCCGATGGTGACGCCGGCCACCATCAGCACCGGCAGCGCCCGCGCTAGCGGATAAGCCAATGAAATATCGCTGGTCCGGTAGGCATGCGCCAGGCCGAGTAAATACAGGAGTTCAAACACCCCCGACGCCGCCAGCAGAATCCAGAAGCGCCCCGGCAGCATTCCCAATTCCACCCCGGAAAAGCAGAAAAACGGTAACCACAGCAGCACCGCCGTCAGGGTCGAGATCAGGTAAAATGCGCCGCTCGGACTGCAATGTTTGCTCAGAAAGTTCCAACCGGCGTGCAGAAATACCGAAACCAGAATCAAGGCAAAGGCGGCCGGCGTCATTTGGCGTCACCGGCTCCCGCGGGTTGGAAGCACCGCTCCCGGTAGCTTGCGCTTCGCCCCCGCAACGCGTGCAGCGCCGGAAGCGCGTTGTCGTCGCCACCCAGGTGGGCAATCATCAACTCGCCCTCGGTTGCGCAGATCGCCCGGTGGCGCGGAAAGTATTCCCGGGTCAGGAAGCCGATGTATTTGACCAGCCGAAAATCGCCGTACAGACGCAGGCTTTCGTCTGCCGGCGCGTCCACCGCGACCGATCGATCAAGGCGGATGGCGTTCACCAGATCGTCGCGGGAATCGGATTTCGCCAGCACGACGGTATAGTACCAGCCGAACAATTCGTCGGTGTCCGTGCCGTGCGAATCGCTCAACCCCACCACCGGGAAACGGTTGCCCTGTTCGCGTTCCCGTTGATAGCGCGCCAGCTGCAGCATGTTGGATTCGGTTTGCCATTTGTGATAGCCGCCGATCAACTCGTAGGCGTCGAACTTCCGGCGTTTGAATATCTCCGTGGCAATCGCCTCGTTGATCATATAGGCGTGGCAGGCCCAGTAGGGGTGGCAGAACACCGCCAGCCCGCCGCCGGCCCGAATCCGGTCGAATACCCATTCGCTGGCGGCGATCGGAAACGGGTCCTGCCCCGGCGTCACCGGTCCCAGGCGGGCGACGCGTTCGGCCACCTCCCGGCGATAGCCGGCTTCGTCGTCGCGGAACTGTTCGTTGACGCTGCAATCTCCGGCGAAGTTGATGATGTGAACCGGATTATCCGGGGCGTGCACCTCTTCGCCGGGGAACAGTTTGAGATCGACCGGCAGTGCTTCCCAGTAACGGATCGCCTCCTGCGACGGTTCGTAGCGGTGGTGATCGGAGACGGCGATGAAGTCGAAACCGGCTTCCCGGTAGCGTGCCGCGACGTATTCCGGGCTCTCCCGCCCGTCGGAGAACATCGTATGAATATGAAAATCCCCCTTGTAGGGACGCAGTCCGTACAGGTCGGGCGCAAGACTGTAGACGTTGAAGCGCAGCACCTTATCCTGCGCCGGGCCGTCCGGGTGACGAAGGGTGACTTGAATGTTGTGCTCCTGTTCGCCGGTGAAGCTGCCGGTGACGATCAGTTCGCCGTCGCGCAACTGCCAGCGGCGCAACGGATCGGCGGTTTCCCGCCGGAGCTTCTCCGCGCGGTCGCCGGGACAAGTGTAACTGCCGTCCGGCAGCAACCCCTCCAGCGGGTAAATGGCGACTTCGATGGCGGCGGGATCGGGGAAGGCGCGATGACGGAAGCGCGGGCGGATCCGGATCACGCTCGTTTGATCGGCCGGGACCATTTGCGGGGTCACATCGAAATATTGCACATCCGGATTCATTGCCGCCTCCTTTTCTTTGAATGTCGGCTTGAAAAAACATCGTTGCGGATAGTATAGTATAAAAGATGTTTTTTACAATCGGATTCCGCAAAATAGTTGATGTCGGAAAATTACGACATGGAAAGGCCGGTATGAAGTGAATATCGTCGGGCAACTGGAAACGCTCGGCCTCAATGGCCGTCAGGCCAAAATTTATCTGGCTCTCCTGCAATTGGGGTCGGCGTCGGCCATCGAAATTGCCAAGGCTACCGGCTTCAAGCACCCCACCGTGTACGATGTGTTGGAGGTGTTGAAGTCCAGGCGGCTGGTTTCGGAGAGTTTATCGGCGGGACGCAAGCTGTTTGTCGCCGAGGATCCGCGTGCGCTCAAACTGGTCGAGGAGGAGCGTACATCCACCATCGAGGCGCTGCTGCCGGATTTGCAGGCGTTGTATCAGGGGGGAACCCGTCGTCCCCGGATTCGTATTTTCGAAGGGCCGGAGAGTGCCGCATTGGTGGACGAGCAGCTGTTGAATGTGAAGTCCGGTGAATACTTTTACTTCGGGTCGGTGCGGGAGATGTTCCAATTGCAGTCGCGGGAGAAGCTGGAGGAGTATTACCGCAAACGGCTGGAGCGCGGAATCTGGTCGTACGCGATCCGGGTGAGGGGGGCGGAAGACACCTTCGATTACATGCAGAGCGGCGACCGGCATTTGCGCAAGGTGCGTTATTTGCCGCGGCCGATTCTGGAGGATGTGGCGGGGTTGTATCTGTTTGACGGCCAGGTGGCGGTGCTGTCGGCGTTGAAGGAGAATTACGCTTTGATCATCCAGAGCCGGGAGTTGTTTACGCTGTTGAAGACCGTCTGGCTGTGCATCTGGGAGGTCGCCATCCCCGCCGAACCGGAGTGATATAGACCGATGGCGTGCATCGGCGATGATAGTTGTGCCGTGCGCATGACAACGGACGACAACGGACGCGGCGATATGGAGTGCCATGCCGTTGACGACGAGCGTGTTGCCGACAATAAGCTTTTGACGAAAGGAGGCGGCGATGACTGGAACAGTGCGAACCTATGGTGCGGCGCCATGGCGCGCGGCAGCGATTCACGGGGGGCCGGGGGCGATTGGAGCGGCGCAGGGGCTGGCGCGGGAAGCGGCGGCGTTCGGCGGCGTGGTGGAGCCGCTGCAGTCGTGTGATACGATCGAAGCGCTGCTGGCGGAGCTGCGGGAACAATTATTGCCGTTTGGCGCGCTGACGGTACTGGGCCATTCGTGGGGAGCGTGGCTGGCGGCGCTGCTGGCGGCGCGTTTTCCGGAGCTGGTGACGCAGCTGGTGCTGATCGACGCCGGAGCGCTGGACGTGAAATACGTGCCGCGCATGGTGGAGACGCGCCTGGCGCACCTGTCGCCGGTGGAACGGGGGCGCTACCACGAGATATTGGAGCAATTGGAGGCGGGAGAAGCGGCGGATAAGGATGCGTGTCTGGCGGAATTGGGGCGCCTGTGCGATCACGCGGATACCTGTTGCCGGCGGCAGGATATGGAGCCGGAGGAAATACGTGCCGACGGCACAATGTATGCGAAAGTGTGGGAGGAGGCGGCGGAATGGCGGCGGAGCGGAGGTCTGTTGGAGGTATTCCGCAAGATCCGTTGCCCGATTGCGGTGTGGCATGGGGATTACGACACGACGCCGGTGGAGGCGGTGACCGAGCCGCTGCGGGACGCCGGGGTGAATTTCACGGTAACGCTGCTGCCGCAGTGCGGGCATACGCCGTGGCACGAGGTCCACGGCGTCACGGCATTGCGGGAAGCGTTGAGGAAAATTATGGAGTAGGGCGGTTTTAGAAACGCCAGCTCAGGGCTTGGCCGGCGCGGGCGATCAGCTCCGGCAGGTCGTCGGCGACGGTTCCGCGCCGGTACGGACTCAATTCGCCCGCGCGGCCGTGCAGCCACACCGCGGCACAGGTCGCCTCCCACGGGCAATCCGGCCGCTCCGCCAGAAATGCCCCGATCAGGCCCGCCAGCACATCCCCCGAACCCGCCGTCGCCAGACTCGGGCTACCCGACGTGTTGACCGCTTCCCGTCCGTCCGGCGCGGCGATCCGGGTCTGATAGCCTTTCAACACCACAATTGCCCGGTAACGGCGCGCCAGCTCCCGCACCCCCGTTTCCCGGTTGCCGTCCCACTCCGGCAGCAAGCGGTGCGCCTCGCCCGGATGTGGCGTCAATATCGTCGGATATTGCCGTTTTTTCAGCCATTCCGGGTGCCGCGCCAGCAAAGTCAGCGCATCCGCGTCGATTACCAGCGCCAGCGGCAAAGCCAACGCCGCTTCCAGCAGTGCAGCGGTATCCGGATGCAATCCCACACCGGGGCCGAACACCATGGCGTCCGACAACGCCGCCTGCGCCGCCAATGTCTCCGCGTGAGTCCGGTCCCAATGCGCGCCCGGGACCGTCTGTACGATGGCCGAGGCCGGATACTGCCGCCCCGGCAGCGCCGCCGCCGGGACCAGCACCCGGATCATTCCGGCGCCGCCGCGCCCCGCCGCCCGCACCGCCAATACCGGCGCGCCGCCGTATGCGGCGCAGCCTGCCGCCACCAGCAGCCGCCCGGTCCGGTTTTTGTGCGTGTCAATGTCGCGCGGCTCGAAAAAACGGGCGGCGTCTTCGGCGGTGACGGCAATTCCCTGTGCCGGCGCCTCCGCCAGTTGCGCTTCGGTCAGGCCGATCGGGACGCTGACCACCCGTCCGCAGGCCGGATTGCGGAAGTGCCCGGTTTTGAATGGGCCCGTCGCGATGGTCAGCTCCGCGGCGACCGCCGGATTTCCGCTTCCGGTGTCCGCGTCAAGGCCGCTGGGAACGTCGATTGCCACGACCGGCAAAGCCGATGCCCGGATCGCTTCGATCCAGGCCCGTGTGTTGCCGTGCGCGGGGCCGGCAAGACCGATGCCGGAAACCGCGTCGACGATCAGGTCGCCCGCGGCGAATTCATCGCCGGTTGGAAGATTGCGTACGCCGGTTGCGACCGCCGGTCCGACGGCCAAACAGGCGTCGCGGGCGATCGGTTTCATCTCTTCCGGCGGCGCCAGTAGCCACAACGAGACCGGAAAATCGGCCGCCAGGATTCGTGCGATCACACAGCCGTCGCCGCCGTTGTTGCCCTTGCCGGCGACAACGACGATGCGCCGGATAAGATGGGGAGAAAAGCTTTCACGGATGTATTCCCGGATGACGCGGGCGGCTTCGATTCCGGCCCGTTCCATCAGGTCGCGTTCCGGGATCCCGGACGCGATGGCGGACGCTTCGAGCGCCCGCATGGTTTCGACGGAGATGATTTTCATGATATCCTCTTCTTTCGGCAGTTTCCCCGGCTTCGGCATTGGCAAAAATCGGGCGCCGGCGATACATTAAAACCGGATTGGAAAAAATACAAATTGAAATACCATTGCGTTTATCTGGAATTGACCAACTGCTGTAATCGCCGCTGCTCCTTTTGCGGTTCGACTTCGCGTCCGCCGGCGCTGCTCGACGCCGGAGTCGCGCGCGGCTGGATCGGACAACTGGCCGAATTGGCCGATTCGATCTATTGGCATGTCCTCGGCGAACCGTTGCTGCACCCGGATTTTCCGGCGCTGGCGGCCCATGCCGCCGCCTGCGGTTTGACGGTCCGGCTCACCACCAACGCGGCGCTGCTGCGGCAACACCGGGAATTTCTGCTCTCCGGCGTCGTCGGACAGATCAATTTTTCGCTGCAATCATTGGCGGAGGTCGACGCACCGGAGCGCGCCCGGGTGTGGCATGATATCATCGACTTCACCCGGAGCGCGCTGCGTGAGCGGCCGGAGCTGTACTTGAATTTCCGCTGGTGGCAGGATGCGCCGCCCGAAATCGCTCCGGCGGCGGAAGCGCTCGGCATTCCCGAAGAGCAGTGGCGTGTCCCGCACGGACGCTACCGCAAACGGGTGACCGGCCGTTTGTATGCGACCTACGACGCTGCCTTTCAGTGGCCGCGGGAAACCTGCGAAGCCGGCGCGCCGGTGCGCGGCACCTGTCACGCGCTGACCCGGCAATTCGCGGTGCTCTCCGATGGTACGGTCACGGCCTGCTGCCTGGATGCCGACGGGCAGTTGCCGCTGGGCAACGCCTTTCACGCCCCGATCGCCGGAATCCTGGCGTCGCCGGAGGCCGAACGGCTGCGCGAAGGCTTTCGTTCCGGCATCCGAAGTGCGCCGTTGTGCCGGAATTGCGACTTCGCCCGCCGCTTCCGGAGTGTGAGAGATTTTCATTAAATCGCCGGGACGGATTGGCAATCGGAGCGAACCGGTGATATACTACCCTGGTTCGAAATGATTGCTTTTTTTCAGATCAAGGGAGGTGTGGTATGTGGGAAAGCAGTGTCAATATTCATGAGGTTCAGGAAATCCGGACGGTGACCAAGGTATTCTTCGGCTGCGGTGCCATCGACAAGATCGCCGATATCGCCAAGGAGCTCGCGTCCCGCGGTGTTTCCTGTGTATTGGTGACCACCGGCAAGGGTGCTTACCGCAAGACCGGCGCGTGGGCGAAGGTCGAAGCCGCTCTGGCCGCCAACGGCATCAAATATGTGTTGTTCGATCAGGTGACGCCGAATCCGACCACGCTGCAGGTCGACTCCGCCGTCGCGCTCGGCCGCGAAGCCGGGGCGCAGGCGGTGATCGCCATCGGCGGCGGCAGTCCGATCGACGCCGGAAAGAGCGCGGCGATTCTGCTCTCGTATCCGGACAAAAACGCGTCGCAGCTGTACGAATACCAGTTCGCGCCGGAGCGCGCGGTCCCGGTCGTGGCGATCAACCTGACCCACGGCACCGGCACGGAAACCAACCGCTTTGCGGTGGTGACGCTGCCGGAAAAGGAGTTCAAGCCGGCGATCGCCTACGAATGCATCTATCCGGAGTGGTCGATCGACGACCCCGCGCTGATGACCGGGTTATCGCCGGAGCAGACCCGCTTCGTCAGCATCGACGCGGTGAACCACGTGATCGAAGGCGCGACCTCGAAGGTCGCCAATCCGTTGAGCATGACGCTCGCCGCCGAAACCATCCGTCTCGTCACGATGTATCTGCCGCGGGCGATGAAGGATCCGGCGGATCTGGAAGCGCGTTACTTCCTGTTGTATGCGTCGTTGATTGCCGGTATGTCGTTCGATAACGGGATGCTGCATTATACGCACGCGCTGGAGCACCCGTTGAGCGCGGTGAAGCCGGAGCTGACCCATGGACTCGGGCTGGCGATGCTGCTGCCCGCCGTCGTGGAGGATATCTATCCGGAACTCAGCGGCCGCCTTGCGTCGCTGCTGCGTCCGATCGTGCCGGGGCTGCATGGGAAGGCTTCGGAGGCGCGTCATGCCGCCGCCGGTGTCGAGCGCTGGCTCCAGAGCTGCGGCGTCGCGCAGAAGCTCTCCGACGAGGGCTTCGCGGAAAAAGATATCGACCGCCTGGTCGAACTGGCCTTCGAGACGCCGTCGCTGTCGCTGATGCTGTCGCTGGCGCCGACCGCCGCGTCGCCCGAGCGTGTCCGCCGCATCTACCGCAACTCCCTCTACCCGATGCACGAAGCCAAGGCTTAATAGCCAAACAAGGCCGCAACCGTTTCGGCTGCGGCCTTGTAGGTTACGGATGGAAGTTATTGTTTTTGAGATGGCGAATCGGGCGCCGCGGTGCCGCATTGCGGGCAGCAGCGGGATGGGATGAGTTCCTCGTAGTCGGAAGTTCCTTCGTGATCGAAAAAGACTTCATTCGGTTCCCCGGGAAAGGTCCCTTCCGACGAGTCGGCCGGGCACGCCGTTTCGGCGTCGTAATCGGAACCACATTGCGGACAGCGATAACATTTCATTTCACACCTCCATAATGGTTGCTGTTTTCCTCCGGTCATCAACATAGCACCGCTGTTGTTTTTTTGCAAGTCGAAAAGTACAGAGGTTGCCGGTGAAGCTATTTTGCGCTGGCGGGCTTTTCTTTTTGGAAAATGTGTGCTATATTACTTTCATCGTACCGGAAGTGGTCAATCAGGGTACTGTGACAAGGTGAAGTTCGAACGATTTGGCTTTGTCACAGTGTCTTAATTCAGCAGGCGGAAGTTATTATGAGGCACAATCGCGAATTCACCATGTCCGACAACATCAGCACGTATGCTGAAAAAGCGGGGGCGCCGCCGGAAACGCTGGTCTATACCGGGGACTTCTGTCAATCGGTCCGGATTACCGCGATCGGTTACGGACCGGACCGGTGGACGGAAAAGGAGATCCGGACGCCGAACGATCTGACCGCGTTCAAAGAGTTTCCGGTGACCTGGCTGAATGTCGACGGCGTCTGCGACGTCGAACTGGTGAGGCGGATTTGCGATTACCACGGGGTTCACCCGCTGGTTCAGGAGGATATTCTCCACACCGGGCAGCGGCCGAAAATCGAGGAATTCGAGGACTATGTGTTCGCCGTGCTGAAAATGCTGAGTTACGACAACGAAAGCATTCAGGTCGAGAGCGAACAGATCAGTGTGCTGCTGCTGGAAAAAACGGTGATTTCGTTTCAGGAAAAGCCGGGGGATGTGTTCGACCTCATTCGCAACCGGATCCGCTCCGGGCGCAGCAAAATCTGCAACTTCGGGCCGGATTATCTGCTCTATTCGCTGCTGGACGCGATCGTCGACCAGTATTTCCTGATTCTGGAGGAGATCGGCGAACAGATCGACGACATGGAGGAGGATCTCCTGGACGATCCCGAGCCGATCAGAACCAACCGCGTCTATCTGCTGAAGCGCGAACTTCTGGTGTTGCGCAAGGCGATCTGGCCGCTGCGCGAAATGGTGAACCGGCTGGATAAAACCGAATCGCCGTTGATCGACGATTCGCTCAGCATTTACCTGCGCGACGTTTACGACCACGTGGTGCACGCGATCGATACGATTGAAACGCTGCGCGATATGCTGATGAGCATTCTGGACTCGTATCTGTCCAGCTCCAACAACCGGATGGGGGAGGTGATGAAGCTTCTGACCATCATTTCGACCATTTTCATTCCGCTGACCTTCATCGCCGGCGTGTACGGGATGAACTTCAGAGACATGCCGGAATTGGAGTGGAAGTACGGTTATTATATCACCTGGGGAGTGATGATTGTGGTGGCGCTGTCGATGCTGGCGTTTTTCCGCCGCAAAAAATGGCTTTGATTTCGGATTCGGCTGTCGCAGGTATTGATCGTTTGTAGGATTCCGCAACGTTCGCAACTGACAACGGAGGAAGGAATGGAGGACGTTCCGTCGCAGGCTTCGGCTGAACCGCGCAACCGTCTGGTTTATGTGCTTCTGGCGTTCTGCCTCGGTAATCTCGGTCTGCATAACTTCTATGCCGGTTATCGCCGCCGGGCTCTGATCCAACTCATCGTCAGTGTCGCCGGCTGTCTGTTGATTTTCCCGCCGCTGCTGATTGCCGCGTGGGTGGCGGTCGAGATTGTCAAGGTGCATCGGGATGCCTGCGGGGTTCCCTTCGAAGAGCGCGGTTGGACCGGGACGGCGGTGTTGATCGTTTTTTCCATGGCGGTGGTGGCGGCTCTGGTGATGAGCGCGGCCACATTATGGCTGTGGTTTTCAGTGGATATGTGAGTATTGCCTGGTTGAAAAAGCTTCATTATTCGTGTATAGTAAGGCTGCTTGAACAACTGGAAAAGGAGAATCATATCATGTCCGACTGGCTGACCCGCAATCTCGAATATACATTGGTCGACGACGAAAACGGCTTCACGGTAAATGTCGCCGGGATGAACTTCAATGCCGCCGACCTGACGGCGATGGCGCCTTTGTTCGCGCGTGCCGCCGAAGAAATGGTCCGGATCGAAGCCGGGGAGATCAAGAATCCGGACGAAAACCGCAAAGTGACCCACTTCACCGACCGGATCAATTATCTGCGCGCTCCGTTGTTCAAGGCGATCGAAGACTTCTCCCGCGGCGTGCGCGAGGGCAAAATCAAAAGCGGTACCGGAAAGGCCTTTCACGCCGTCGTCATCAACGGCATCGGCGGGTCGGCGCTGGGGCCGCAACTGATGCAGTTCGCGATCAACGGCCCCTACTGGAACGAACAATCCCTCGCGCAGCGGCGCAGCGGCCTCAAGATTTACTTCCTCGACAACACCGATTCCGCCGGCCTCAATGACGTGCTGGCGGTGATCGATCCCGAGACCACGCTGCATGCCACCGTCTCCAAATCCGGCGGCACCCAGGAAACCAAAAACAACATGATCGCGTTGGAGAATTTCTATGCCGCCAAAGGGCTGGATTTCGCCAAACACGCGGTGGCGATCACGATGCCGGGCAGCGAACTCGACCGTCACGCCAAGCGGCAGGACTGGCTGGCGAATTTCGAGATGGCCGAATCCATCGGCGGGCGCACCAGCGAAACCAGCGTGGTCGGCCACCTGCCGGCGGCGTTGACCGGAATCGATTTCGCCGCGTTTCTGCGCGGCGCCTGTCATATGGACACCTGGACCCGGGAGGCCGATTACCGGAAAAACCCGGCTTACATGCTGAGCGCGATGTGGTACATCGCCGGCGGCGCGAAGGGCGACCGCAATATGGTGATCGTGCCGTACAGCGACCGTCTGGTGCTGCTGTCGCGCTATCTGCAGCAATTGGTGATGGAGAGCCTCGGCAAGGAGCTGGATCTCGACGGCAATACGGTGCACCAGGGGCTGAATGTCTTCGGCAACAAGGGCGGTACCGACGCGCACGCGTTTATCCAGCAGCTCAACGACGGTCGCGACGACTTTTTCGCGACCTTCATCGAAGTGCTGAAGGACGCCCGTTGTTTCCCGATCGGAAAGAACATCACCATGGGGGATTATCTGCACGGCTTCGAAGAGGGGCTGATTGCGGCGCTGCGCCAGAAGGGGCGTCAGGTCATCCAGATTGCGATCGACGAAGTGTCGCCGTACAACCTGGGGATGCTGATTGCGCTTTATGAGCGGGCGGTGGCGGTATATGCCGAATACATCAACGTCAATGCCTTCCACCAGCCGGGGGTACAGGCGTACAAGCTGGCGGCCAAAGGGGTATTGGAGGTGCGTACGGAGCTGCTCAGCGCCCTGCAGGCGATGGCGCCGAAGTGCGGTACCGCCGTGGAGCTGGCGGTGGCCGCCGATCTCGGCGGCCACGAAACCGTGGTTGCCGGATTGCTGGCGAAAGCGGCGTTGAACACGACCGACAAGGTTGCCCGTGAATTCGACGGCACGCGCAACGACTGGGTCTACGAAATCAAGAAGTAATAACGGGAGAGGTCATTGTGAACGAGTCATTGTTGCCGCCTTCCGGTGGTTATCGAAGTCTGCGCTCTTTTCAGTTGGCGCAATTGGTTTTCGATGTGACCGTTCGCTTTGTTGAGCTCTACATTAACGGGAAGAGTCGAACTTGCGATCAAATGGTTCAAGCGGCCCGTTCCGGCGTTCAAAATATTGCGGAAGGTTCTGTCGCTTCCGCCACCAGCAAGAAAATGGAACTGAAATTGACCGGGGTGGCACGTGCCAGCCTGGAAGAACTGGCGCTGGATTATCAGGACTATCTCCGGCAGCACGGTGTTGCCCAATGGAAGGCAGATCATCCTCTGGGGGTAGAGTTTGTCCGGCGCCGGGTTGCGACCAAGTCGCAGTTTCGGAGCTATGTCGGCTGGGCCTTAACTTCAACGGACCTCAACGGACGGCAACCGACAACAACGGACTTGTCCGTAGCGGTCCGTAGTTGTCCGTTGAAGTCCGTAGTTGTAGCGAATGCGGCATTATTGTTGTTGCGCTCTGCGGACTATTTGCTGATGCGTCAACTCCAGCGCCTCGCTGCTGATTTCGAGCAGAATGGAGGCTTCACGGAACGGCTTTATCGGATGCGTAGGCAAAAGAGAGATTCGTAATTTTTCTCAATTGTTACTCCTGATAACGCACGTGGCAGATGCGGTCGAGTTCGACCGCGGGACCGGAGGCGGTGACACGGAGATAGTTGTCGCTCCAGCCGGTGAGAGTGCCGTCGGCGAGCTGTTCCTCGAAAACGACCGGCAGCACCAGCCCCGTTTGCGACAAGCGGAAATCGCGGGCGGATTGTTCGGCGATCTGTTGCAGCTGCAGGCGGCGGTGTTCGACGACGTCGCCGGGGATCTGGTCTTTGCGCTTGGCGGCGGGAGTGCCGCGCCGGGGTGAATACGGGAAAATATGCAGGTTGGCGAAAGCCATTTCACGGACGAAATCGCAGGAACGGGCGAAGTCGTCGTCGCTTTCGCCGGGAAAGCCGACAATGAGGTCGCTGCCGATGTGAATGCCGGGGAGGGCGGCGCGGGCGGCGGCGACGAAGCCCGCGTATTCCCGCGTCGTATACTTCCGGTTCATTTCATGCAAGATCCGGTCGCAGCCGTGCTGCAGCGACAGATGCAGGAAACGGCAGACCCGGTGCGAATTACGCGCCATCGCGTCGATCAGGCTGCGGTTGGACGGATGCGGTTCGGTGCTGGACAAACGCACCCGGTAGTCTCCCTCCCAGGCGCAAACCGCGTCGATGACATCGCCGAGGGCGCGGCCGTGGTCCGAATAGGCGCAGACGTTGACGCCGGTGAGCACGATTTCGGGGTAGCCCGCCTCAACCGCGTGCCGGCAATCGGCGATGACCTCCTCCCAGGCGCGGGAGCGTTCGCGGCCGCGCGCATAAGGGACGATGCAATAGCTGCAGAAGTTATTGCAGCCCTCCTGGATTTTGATGAAAGCGCGGCTGCGGAAGGGAAAATTTCCGGCGGCGCGTTCGTAAAAGATCGTGTCGTTTTGCTCGTTTTCCACCGGAAGCGTGCCGGATTCGAGCCATGCCGCAACGTCGCGTTTGCCGGCGTTGCCGGTCACCAGATCGCCCTCCCAGTTGCCGCCGGGATCGACTTCGGCGCCACAGCCGGTGATGACGATCCGGGCCTGCGGGTGTTCGCGGCGGAAGCGGCGCGCGGCGGAACGGCTTTTGCGCGCCGCGCTGGCCGTTACCGTGCAGGAGTTGACGATGACCGCGTCCAGCGAACCGGCTTCGGCGGTTTCCGCTTCGCAGATGCTCCACCCCGCCCGCTGCAGCCGGTCCGCCAATAGCGCGGTGTCCGCCTGGTTGAGGCGGCAGCCCAATGTGACGATGGCGGCCCGCTTACGGCGCGGCTCTGAGCACGGGTTCGATGTCGACATCGATCGCCTCCACGGGTATATGCTGGGGAGTGGGCTCCGCCGGCCGGGAGCGGGGCGGGTTCTGCTGCAGCCGCACCGGTTCGACCAGCATCAACTGCCAGACGGCGACGCAACAGGCGGCGCAGATCACGATGATCACCCGGCGGTCGACGTATTTCAGCGAACGCACCGCCCACAAACTGACGACGGCCATCACGGCGAGCGTGATCAGCGGCAGCAGCATCGGGATTTCGATGCCGTTGTCGCGGGTCCCCCACCACGAAAATACCCACAGCCCGATCATGAATACCGGGGCCAGGCGCAACGCGAGGAGAATGCCGTCGGAGATGATTTTGATGCCGCGCGTGTGGGCGCAGTTGCTCAACAGCCAGGAGCCGAGCAACGCCGCCGGCGCCAGCGTCATGACCAATGGATTGCGGGCGACGATCAGGTTGAATATCCCCCACAGGATCGCGCCGAGCCAGATCGGTAGGTCTTCCGTCCGGCGCTTCAGCAGCCGCAGCAGGAAGCACCAGGCGCCGAGAAAGCCGAATACACCGGTGATGATGCCGCGCCAGTGCCATACCACCGGCGTCGCCTCATACGGCCACGACGCGAACGCCGCCATCGACAGCGTCAGCATCACCGCCAGGCCGAACGGCCACAACCGGGTCCGGCGCAGCAGCATGACGCCGAAAAACAGCCAGCATTGCAGCGCGAGGACGAAGAAATCCGGGTTGGTGGAGACGCTGCGCCCGGTTTCGAGAAAAGCGAAATTCCCGAGCAGCAGCGCCGCCGCGATGATGCCGACCCGGATTCCGGCCATGGCGCCGACCACATAAACCCCCATCACCGTGAGCAAACCGGCGGCGATCGACGGCAGGCACTCCAGCAGCGCGTTGGAGCGGTAGACGCCGGGGATTTTGTACAACGCCGCCATCAGCAGCGCCGCCGCCAGGATGAACACCCAGAGCCCGGCACGAAATTTTCCGATTTTGAAAACCAATTTCGCCTCCGTTCAGCCGCGGATCTGGCCGCTGCCGCGGACCAGATACTTGTAGGTCACCAGTTCATCGACTCCCATCGGGCCGCGGGCATGCAGCTTGTCGGTGCTGATGCCGATCTCGGCGCCCATGCCGAATTCGCCGCCGTCGGTGAAACGGGTCGACGCGTTGTGATACAGAGTCGAGGTGTCGACGTAGTTGAAGAAGTATTGCACATGCTCCGGGTTCTCCGAGAGAATCCCGTCGCTGTGGCGCGAACCGTGAAGGTTGATGTGATCGACCGCCTCCTTGACGCCGTCGACGATCCGGACATTCAGTACGAGATCGAGATATTCGGTGAAGTAATCCTCCTCGGTCGCCGCTTTGGCGTCGGGGGCATATTGCCGGAACGCGGCATCGCCGCGCACTTCGACCCCGCGCGCCCGCAGCCGCTCCAGCAACGGCGGAATCAACGCCGCGGCGCAATTCCGGTCGATCAGCAGCGTTTCCAGCGCGTTGCAGGTGCCGGGGCGCTGGCACTTCGCGTTTTCGATCACCTTTACCGCCATGGCGATGTCACAGCCGGCGTCGGCGTACAAGTGACAGACCCCCTTGTAATGCTTGATCACCGGGATGGTCGATTGTTCGACCACCGTCCGGATCAATCCTTCGCCGCCGCGGGGGATCACCAGATCGATGCAGTCGGCCATTTTCAACATCACCGCGACCGCCGCCCGGTCGGTGAACGGCACCAGCTGGACCGCGCCGTCGGGCATGCCGGCGGCGCGCCCGGCGTCATTCAACAGTTTGGCCAGCAGCATATTGGACTCGAACGACTCCTTGCCGCCGCGCAGGATCACCGCATTGCCCGCTTTGAGGCAGATTCCGGCGGCATCCACCGTGACATTCGGCCGTGCTTCGTAGATGATGCCGATCACGCCGATCGGCACGGAGACCTTTTCGATGACGAGGCCGTTGGGGCGCGTGACGCTGGACAGCACACGGCCGGCGGGGTCGGCCTGGGCGGCGACTTCGCGCAGCCCCTGCGCCATCGCCGCGATCCGCGCCGGATTCAGCGCGAGGCGGTCGAGCATCGCGCCGGACAGATTGGCCGCCCGGCCGTTGGCCAGATCGATGGCGTTGGCTTGCTGAATGGCATCGGCGTCGGCTTCGATCGCCTGCGCCATCGCTTCGAGACAGCGGACTTTGGCGGCGCTGTCCATGGCGCCCAGTTCGAGGCTGGCGCGCCGCGCCTTCCGCCCCATTTCGGTCAGGGTGACCCGGATCGAATCGTGATTTTCGGCTTCCATAATTATTGATATAACTCCTTGATTAATAATTCGCGCAATAAAATCCAACCGTTGGCCGCCGTGCGCTGGCGGATGCTCTGCCGGTCGCCGTGAAATTGAAACCGGCGCACCGCGGTTTCCGACGGCGTCCGGGCGGCGATATACACCAACCCGACCGGTTTTTCCGGCGTGCCGCCGCCGGGACCGGCGATGCCGGTCACCGCGATGGCGCAATCGGCGCCGAAGGTCCGGCAGGCGCCCTCCGCCATGGCATTGGCGCATTCGGCGCTGACCGCGCCGTGCCGGACGAAGATCTCCTCCGGCACCCCGAGCTGGCGGTGCTTGACCTCGTTGCTGTAGCTGACGATGCCGCCCGGGAAAAATTCGGAAACCCCCGGATAATCGGTGAGCTCGCTTGCCAGCAAGCCTCCGGTGCACGATTCGGCCAGCGCCAGCGTATGATGCGATATTTGCAGCAGATGAATCACATCCGGCACCAGACTCAAAACCGGCGTATCCGGAATCGCGTGGCCGAATTCCTCCCGAACCCGGCGCCGGGCTTCCGCGAGGGCGCTTTCGTCCGATCCGGCAAGAAACAGCCGGGTGCCCTCGGCATTGGCGCAATAGGCCAGCTCCAGCGCCAGGTCCGCGGTGAGGCGCTCGGCCGCCAGCTGCACCTTCAATTCCGGGGTGCCGGCAATCAGCATGGCTTCGACCTTCCGGAGCGCTTCGCCGGTACGCAGCCGGGCCAGCAGCGGCGCCAGCTCGTGCTCCGCCATCGGAATCAACTCCGACGGCGGGCCGGGCAACAGGAAGAAGTGCACCTCCCGGTCATGGAGCCGGCTGGTGAGATAGAGCCCGGGGGCGGAACCGTTCGGATTGGCGAGTACGCGGGCGCCTTCGGGCACGTCGGCCTGGTGCCAGAAACCCTCCGGCGGTTCCCAGTCGCGATGGCGCCGGCTCCAGTATTGCTTCAGCGCCGTCACCAGCGCCGCGTCGGGCGCGAGACGCCGGTGCAGAAAACCGGCGACGGCTTCGCGCGACAGGTCGTCGGTGGTGGGGCCGAGGCCGCCGGTGACGATCACCGCTTCGCTGCCCAGCGCCACCGCCGTTTCCAGCGCCCGGTGCAATTCGCCGCGGTCGTCGCCGACCTCGATGCTCCGGGTGACCGTCAGTCCCAACGGCAGCAGCAGCCGGCCGATGGCGGCCAGGTTGGTGTTGACGGTGGTGCCGCGCAGCAGCTCGGTACCGGTGGCGATGACGGTGATATTCATGATTGTACGGAGTCTTTCGGGACGATTTACTTTTACTTCCTATTAATAGACCGCCGGAATCGTTTTTTTCAAATCGGAGCTTGAAAAAAGAGGGCTTCGGCGCTGGTATTTTTTTCCCGGCGCATCTATATTACCATGGGAGTTATAAACGGAAAAGGTTTTTTGCTGATGAACAACGATGCGTTTCTGGTGTTGTTTCTGGTGTTTATCGCGTTGATGACGATGTGTCCGATGCTGATGCGCCGTTTTCGTGTTCCCGGAGTGATTTCACTGCTGATTGTCGGGATGCTGATGGGGCCGAATTGCTTGAATCTGGTGAAGCATCTGTCCGGGTTCATGGCTTTTTTCGGCAGCGACCCGGCGGTGGTGGAGTCCCATTTCAACTTTTTGGTAAGTTCGTTCGGAGCGCTGGGGCTGGTGTTTCTGATGGCGCTGGCGGGACTGGAGGCCGACTTCAAGTTGATCGAATCGGCGCGGAAACCGGTGATCGCGCTGAGCCTCCTGACGTTTTTGTTGCCGGCGGCGACCGGTTACCTCGTCTACCGCTACTTCCGGCCGGAAGATCTGCCGGGCAAGCTCCTGTATGCGTCGCTGTTTGCTTCGCATTCGGTCGGCATCGTATTCCCGGTGATCCGGGAACTGAAGCTGTCCAAAACCAAATTCGGCGCCGCGGTGCTGATTTCGACGGTGATCACCGATATTGCCAGTATCATTCTTCTGGCGGTCAGTGTACAGGTGAAAAAGCAGCTGGTCGCGGCAGCCGGCAGCGCCGCGATTCCGGCCGCGGCCGGTGATACGGCCGCGCTGACGGTGCTGGCCAAATCTTCGGCGACCAGGACACTGTCGATTTTCGACTACGTCGATACCGCGGTATTCGGCAGTTGGTTCACGGTGATCTTTCTCGCGATCGTGGTGGTGTATCTGTTGGCGTCGGTGTGGGTGGTGACCCGCATCGGCCGGATGGTGGCGAGAAAGATGAAAGGCAACGAGGATGCGTTGATCACCTTTCTGTTGCTGGTGATTCTGGGGACGGTGCTGGCCGGCGAGCTTCTCGGCATCAATCTGGTGGTCGGCGCGTTCATTGCCGGATTGGCGTTGTCGGGGCTGATCAAGCACCACATCGACGGGACTTCGATTTTCCATCGCTTCGAAGGCATCGGTTACGGGTTGATGATTCCGTTTTTGTTTGTCTCGATCGGCATGGAAACCGACTTTTCCGCATTCAGCTCGGTCGGCAATGTCTGGATTATTCTGCTTACCGTGGCCGGGCTTGTCGGCAGCAAGATCTTTTCCGGCTGGCTGGCGATGCGGATGTCCGGCTTCCGCGGGATGTCCGGCTTGTGTGCCGGGTTGATGACGGTGCCGCAATTGTCCGCGACCCTGGCCGCCGCTTCGATCGGCAAATCCCTCGGCATGCTCGATGACAATTTTTTCAACGCGATCATCATCCTGTCGATCGTCACCACGCTGCCGGTTCCGAATCTGGTCCGTTGGGTTATCGGTCACTACCAGCTGCAATTCGAAGACGTCGACAAAGAAGCTTACAGAATCCCTGACCGGATCGAGGACGATTTGATCTGAAAAAATTCCACTTCCCGGAGCGGTCGCCGTCGTTTTGTCATAATTGTGTGTGTTTTCGGGTTGCGGATTTGCGAATCGGGCGAATGTGTGGTACATTATAGACAGAGGGAGAAATTGTAGCAAGAATATTGGTTCATTTTCATGGAGGTGATATTATGGCCAAGACGCAAACACGTAACACTGTCGCGGAAACTGCAGCTCCGAAGAAACCCACCGGGAAGAAACGCGTTTCTTTCATGATCGAAGCCGGTCCCGGGAAAACGGTTTCGGTCGCCGGTTCGTTCAACGACTGGAATCCGGAAGCCAAAATGTTGACCGACAAAGATGGCTCGGGCGTGTATCGCGGCATGCTGACGCTCGAAAATGGACGCTATGAATACAAATTTGTCGTTGATGGCATCTGGAGCATGGATGCGCAGAATCCCCATTTTGCGCCGAATGATTTCGGTACGCTGAACAGCCTCTTGATTGTGGAATAAGCCGGGCGCCGCCCGGTCTTTCTGTCTAATAAAACGGGATTCTGCTTATGAATAATATCAAATTGTATAATGTCTCGCCGCGCATGCCCCGGGAATTGAAGTTCCTTGAGCGGTTGTCCTACAATATGTGGTGGTGCTGGCACCCGGCGGCAATCGAATTGTTTGTCCGGATCAACCCGAGTTTGTGGCGCGAGCTGGAGGGGAATTGCCGGAAATTTCTCGGCATGATCCCGCAGAGCCGCCTGGAGGCGTTGGCGCACGATTCCGATTTTCTGCGCATGATGCACGTGGTGGAAGCTGAGTTTTCACGGCAGATCCCGCCGGAAGAACAGCCGGAAAAGGCGAAAATCGGCTATTTTTCGATGGAATACGGGATTCATGAAAGCGTCCGGCTGTATTCGGGCGGTCTCGGCGTCCTGTCCGGCGACCACCTGAAGGCTGCCAGCGATTTGCGGTTGCCGCTGGTCGCGGTCGGTCTCCTGTACCGTCAGGGATACTTCCGGCAGCTGCTCGACCGCAACGGCTGGCAGTTGGAGCGTTATCCGGAAAATGAAATCCACAATATGCCGGTAACCCGCGTTACGACGCCGGACGGCTCCGAAGTGACGATTTCCATTCCGATCCTGGACCGGCAGCTGTATGCTACGGTCTGGCGTCTGCGCTGCGGTTCGGTCGATCTGATGCTGTTGGATACCGAGATACCGGAGAACCCGCCGGAGTTCCGCGAGATCACCTGGCGGCTGTATGGCGGCGACAAGCGTATGCGCCTGATGCAGGAGCTGCTGCTGGGCATCGGCGGATTCAAGGCGCTGATCGCGTCGGGGTACGACCCGGAGATCTGCCATATGAACGAAGGGCATGCCGCGTTTCTGTCGTTGGCGCGCCTCGAGCATCTGACCAAAGATCACCATTATGATGTGGAAACGGCGTTGGAAATGGTCTGGCGCAGCAACGTATTCACCACCCATACTCCGGTGCCGGCGGGCAACGAGGTGTTCGAAATCGGCATGGTGCGGCCTTACCTGGAGCCCTTCTGCCGCCAGGCCGGCGTGGATGTGGACCGGATCATCAACTGGGGCGTGCCGATCGCCGACCGGAACCGTTCCGGTGAAATGTCGATGACCGTGCTCGGGTTGCGGCTGGCGAATTATTCCAACGCCGTCAGCAAGCTGCATGGTGAGGTCGCCCGCAATATGTGGCGCCATTTGTGGCCCGGCCGGGCGATCGATGAAATTCCGATCCGGCATATCACCAACGGTGTGCACATTCACAGCTGGGTGTCGAGCCGGAAGCGGGTGCTGCTGGACCGTTACATCCCGGCGGATTGGACCAAGCTGAGCGAGGAGGCGTTGGGTGAAGCGGTGGAGCAGATCCCGGACGATGAATTCTGGGCGGTGCATGAGCTGTGCCGGCATTCGCTGGTGCGCCGGGTGCGCCGGATGCAGCAGTCGAGCCTGACCGGGATGCCCGTATCGAAGGTTCAGACCGCGGGGCACAGTGTGCTCGATCCGAATATCCTCACCTTCGGCTTCGCGCGGCGCTTCGCCACCTACAAGCGCGGTACGCTGCTGCTGCGCAATCCGGAGCGATTGCTGGCGCTGCTGCGCAATGAACAGCACCCGGTGCAATTTATTTTCGCCGGCAAGGCGCACCCCGCGGACGAAGGCGGCAAGCGGCTGATTCAGCAGCTGGTGCAATTTGCCGAAACCAACCATGTTTCCGACCGGCTGGTGTTTCTGGAGGACTACGATATCGGCCTTGCGCGCTTCCTGGTGCAGGGGGTCGACGTCTGGCTGAATACGCCGAAGCGGCCGCAGGAAGCCAGCGGAACCTCGGGGATGAAAGCGGCGGCGAACGGTGTTTTGAACTGCAGCATCCTCGACGGCTGGTGGGCGGAAGCGTACCATCCGGATTGCGGCTGGGCGATCCCGTCGAACGACAACTACGAGGATCCCGAGGACGCCGACAATCTGGAGTCGCAGGAGTTGTTCAACATCATCGAGAGCGAAATCATCCCGTGCTTCTACGAGCGTTCCAACGAGATACCGGTGCGGTGGATCGAAATGATGAAGCGTTCGCTGACGATGGCCTTCCATTGCTTCTCCAGCAACCGGATGGTGGCCCAGTACAACGACATGTTTTACAAGGTCGCCTGCGAAACGTACGAGAAATTGACTGCCGCCGATTCGAACGCGGCGCAGCTGCTGGTGGAACAGAAAAAACGCATGGTGGATCACTTCGGCGGTATCGAGGTCGAAAATCCGACGGTGGACCGCGACCTGAACACTGTGCATGTCGGCGACAGTTTCCGGGTTTCCACCAATGTGTTTCTGAATGGGATGACGCCGCAGGAGGTCGCGGTCGAAGTGTACTACGGGCAGGTCAATGTGCACAATGAAATTGTTTCCAGCGACAGCCAGGCGATGACCATGGCGGAGGATCTGGGCAATCATCATTACCGGTATGAGACGGTGCTTGCGTGCACGCATCCGGGGCGTTTCGGCCTGACGGCGCGGGTGACGCCGGTGGGATCCGAGTGGGACAACAGTATCCCGGGATTTATGAGTTGGCCGAAGTAACGCCCTCGCGGAAAGGGTAGCAGTCATGTCTAAGCGCAGTGAGAAGAAGAATCCCCGGATTCTGATTGTCACTCCGGAAATCACATATCTTCCGGAGGGGATGGGCAATATGAGCAACCGGCTGCGGGCGAAGGCCGGAGGGTTGGCGGATGTCTCCGCCAGCTTGGTGAGTGCGTTGTATCGCCAGGGGGCGGATGTCTATGTGGCGTTGCCGCATTACCGGAAAATTTTCCATGTCGAAGTGGGGAATCTGATCGATCAGGAGTTGCGCACCTACGTGAGCAACCTGACGCATCACCGGGTGCATCTGGCCGAGGACCGGATTTTTTATTACCGGGACACCGTGTACAGCAATTATTCGGATGATACGCTGTTGGTGGCGCTGGCGTTTCAGCGCGAGGTCATCAACAACATCATTCCGAATGTGAATCCGGACCTGATTCACTGCAACGACTGGATGACCGGCCTGATCCCGGCGGCGGCACGCCGGCTCGGGATTCCGTGTCTGTTTACCGTGCACAACATCCATACGCAAAAAGTGTCGATGGACACGATTGAAGACCGCGGCATCGATGCCGCGGACTTCTGGAAATACCTCTATCTCGAACGGACTCCGGAAAATTATTACGAGAGCCGTACGAATAATCCGGTGGATCTGCTGGCATCGGGAATCTTCGCGGCGCACTTCATCAACACGGTGAGCCCGACTTTCCTGCAGGAGATGGTGGAGGGGCGCCATGATTTCGTGCCGCCGCCGGTGCGCCGGGAAATCGAGGCGAAGGAAAGGGCCGGCTGCGCGTTCGGGATTCTGAATGCGCCGGACGAGAGCAGCACGCCGGAAGCCGATCCGGCATTGGAGCGGCACTTTTCCGCCGAAGATCACACCGAGGCCAAACGCGAAGCCAAGTTGCTGTTTCAGCGCAAAACCGGATTGCGGCAGGATGCGGACGCCCCGTTGTTTTTCTGGCCGTCGCGGCTTGACCCGGTACAGAAGGGGTGTCAGCTGCTGGCGGATATCCTGTTCCGGATGATCGAAAAATACCACCGCGACGATTTACAGGTGGCGATTGTCGCCAACGGCTCCTATCAACCGGTATTCCGGCGGATTCTGGCATTTCATCATATCCCGGAAAATCTGGCGGTTTCGGATTTCGACAACGACCTGTCGCAATTGGGTTTCGCCGCGGCGGATTTCATGCTGATGCCGTCGCGTTTCGAACCCTGCGGCCTGCCGCAGATGGCGGCGCCGAAATACGGTTGCCTGCCGGTTGTCCACGATACCGGAGGCCTGCATGACACGGTCGAGGAGCTCGATATCGCGAACAGCATCGGCAACGGATTTGTTTTCAAAAACTACGACAGTGCCGGCCTCTTGTGGGCTGTCGATCAGGCGATGCGGTTCTGGCATTTGCCGGCGGAGGTAAAAGCGCGCGAGATCGCCCGGATCATGCGCGAGTCGGCCGCCCGCTTCAATCACGACGTGACCGCGGCCCGCTACATTGAAATATATGAATCGATGTTGCACCGTCCATTGGTAAAGGGAGTGGAGGCATGAGTTCGCTTCGGCCGGAAGAGGGTGAAAACCGGCCCCGGCCGTTGGCGGCGGATCCGTATCTGGCCATGTACGCCGATCGGATTGCCGCCCGCCGTGACGCGGCCGAAGCCCTGGCGGCGCGGTTGACCGGAAAACGGGACGGGCTGGCGGCGCTGGCGGATTGGGCACAGGCGCACCACCACTACGGACTGCATCGGGAGGGGACTGAATGGGTCTTCCGGGACTGGGCGCCGAATGTGCACGCGGCGTGGCTGATCGGGGATTTTTCCGATTGGCGGCGGCGCCGGGAGTGGCGCCTGACCCGTGTGAATGCGCATGGCGACTGGGAGTTGCGTTGTCCGGACGGAGCATTGCGCGACGGGATGCATTATCTCGTCGACTTCGAATGGGCGGGGGGCTCCGGGAGCCGGGTGCCGGCGTATGCCCGGTATGTGGTTCAGGACGAAGCGAGCAAGCAGTTCAGCGCCCGGGTGTATGCGCCGGAGCATGCCTATTGTTTTCAACACGTTTCGCCTCCGGCCGGCGAACCGGTTCTGATTTACGAGTCGCACGTCGGGATGGCTACCGAGCAGGAAAAGGTCGGGTCGTTCCGGGAGTATCGCGAACAGATGCTGCCGCGGATTGCGGCGTCGGGGTATAACACCGTGCAGTTGATGGCGGTGATGGGACACCCGTATTACGGCAGTTTCGGCTATCATGTCGCGAATTTTTTTGCGGCGTCGGCGCGTTTCGGCACCCCGGACGAATTCAAGGAATTGGTCGACGCGGCGCACGGGCTCGGGCTGCGGGTCATCATCGATCTGGTGCATTCGCACGCGGTGAAAAACGAGCGCGAAGGGCTGGGGTGTTACGACGGCACCCGGCATCAGTTTTTTCACGCGGGAGCAAAGGGAGAGCATACGGCGTGGGATTCGCTGTGTTTCGATTACTCCAAGCCGGAGGTGTTGTACTTCCTGCTGTCCAACTGCCGGTATTGGCTGGAAGAGTTCCAGCTGGACGGTTTCCGCTTCGACGGCGTCACCAGTATGCTGTACACGCATCACGGACTCGGGAAAAGTTTCAACGGTTACACCGATTACTTCGGGCCGGAGGCGGATGAGGAAGCCTATCTCTATCTGGCGCTGGCCAACACGGTGATTCACACGGTGCGCCCGGAGGCGGTGACGGTGGCCGAAGACGTTTCCGGCATGGTCGGGCTCGCCGCTCCGGCAGGGGAGGGGGGCTGCGGCTTCGATTACCGGTTGGCGATGGGAGTGACCGATTACTGGTTCAAGCTGTTCGATATTCCCGACGAATTCTGGAATCTCGGCATGTTGTGGCATGAGTTGACCAACCACCGGCCGGATGAACGGACCATCAGCTATGTCGAATGCCACGATCAGGCAATTGTCGGCGGCCAGACCGCGCTGTTTCGGATGATCGGCGGCGCCATGTACGACGCGATGAGCACTTCGACCCCCAATCTCGCGGTCGACCGCGGGGTCGCGCTGCACAAAATGGCGCGGCTGGTGACGGCGGCGACCGCGGCGAACGGGTATCTGACCTTCATGGGCAATGAATTCGGCCACCCGGAATGGGTGGATTTTCCGCGCGAAGGCAACGGCTGGTCGTATCGCTACGCGCGACGGCAATGGAGTCTGGCGGAGCGCGACGATCTGCGTTACCACGCTTTGGGCGAATTCGACCGCGCCATGCTGCGATTGCTTCAGGAAGGGATTTTCGCTCATCTGCCGCAGTTGGTGCATATCGACGAAATGGCGAATGTGCTGGTGTTCGAACGCGGCGACTGCTGGTTTTTCGCCAACTTCCACCCGATCCGGTCGCTGCCGGATTTTGACTGCGTCGCTCTGCCGGGGAAATATGAATTGGCGCTGGATTCGGACGCCCTCGAATTCAACGGCTTCGGCCGCGTCGCCCCCGGACAGTGTTTGGAAGCCGCCGCCGTGATCAACGGCAATACCCTGTCACACCGCCTCCGGCTTTACCTGCCCAATCGTACCGTATTGGTGCTGCGCAGGCTGGGATAGTCAGAGGGGGAGAAATGCAGGGGCTCCTCGCCCCCGCACCCCCCGGCAGGGTCACCGACCCTGCACCTCTGCTCCAGATGCCTTCGGCATCTTCCACGACCATTTTCTCTGGGGGGAGCGCTTGTTGCCGCGTCAGGCCGGCCAGACCACCACAAAAGCCGCCCTCTCTGCCGGCGACACACGTCCGGTCCCTCCGGGGGAAACTCGTCGTTTCCCCCGGTTACCCCCTTCAGGACCCACGCCTGCTGTCGGCCCTGCCGCCCCGGATATGCAACGGTTGACGATTGCGAGACTCGACATGATTCACACGTCTAGCGCCAACCATCAACCTGCGATCGCGCACGGGCCGGAGCGCCGGTCAGGCGCGACCGTGCCGCTAGGAATTGACGCCGCGAAGCTGGCGGCAAGGAGCGCGCCACGGAGCCACCCCCGGCGAACGGCGCGGCGTAGTCGCGCTGAGGGGGTCGGTCATAAAAACGCGGTAGCGTTTTTAGGACCGAAGAGAGTTTTTGGCGCCAATTGGCGCCAAAAACGTGAAGCCGAGCGGCGAGCGATCCGGGTTGGGAGGGGC
>JAVBQJ010000004.1:0-19410 GCA_031549115.1 Victivallaceae bacterium | reverse complement strand
ATGGGGGCGGGCCCCCGCGGTTGCCGGGGCGCAATGCGGCCCCGCAACCACCATCAAAAATCACCACACCCGCTGCACCGGCAGCGAATAATCAACCGAGTTGTTTCTACTCCGGCTGAAGCTCCAGCCGGATGGGTTTATCTTTGATGAAACGGCCGGGGGCGGGGACTTTGACCAGGTCCCGCAGGAGTTCGCGGACCGAATCGTCCATCATGGTCATGCCGGAGCCGGTTTCGATGACGGAACGGGTGACCCGGCCGTCGGGCGCGATATCCAACCGGATGCGGACGAAGGGGTTGGTGCCGTTCAGGGCGGCGCGCGGCGGCGGATTCCAACGCATTTCGATATAGGCTTTGAGCCGCTGATCGTAAGGTCCGCCCTTGCCTTCGGCGTCGAATCCGCCGGAACCATCACCGCCGGCGGCACGGTTGTCGCCGCCGCGGGGACCGCCGGTACTTTTGCCGGAGAGGCCGCTGCCGTCGCCGATGCCGTCAGCCTTCCAGTTGTCTTTGAAGGCTGCGCCCGTCGGGGCTACGGGAGTCGCCGGCGGCTTGGTGGTCGGCTTTTGCGGGGGGGTCTTCGGCGGTTTGGGGGCCGGTGGCTTGGCCTGGGCGATCACCGGCGCTTTTGGGGCGGTCGGTTGCTTCGGCGGCGGCGGTTTGATCGGGCGCTCGGTGGAGTCGGATTCCTGTACGGTCGGAATATCCGGGACGATGCTCGGCGTCGGCATGCGCGGCGCGTCCGGCGGATCGGGTATTTGCGGTTCGGCCGGGGTTTCCGTCGGAGGCGGGGGAGGCGGCGGTCCGCCGTCGCCCTGCTCCAACGCCGACGGGCCGGACATGCTGCTTTCGAAATCGGTGATGTCCAGCGTCATGGTGGAGACCCGGACCGGTTCGAACATGCCGAGGAGGATGCCGAGCGCCAGCGGTACGATAACGCCCAGTGCGTGGCCGACCACGACCCAGTTGAAAATACGCTGCCGCAATTTGCGGTCGACGATCCGGGCGGTCTGCCGGTGCTGGTAAAATACCGAAGCGTAACTGTTGGCGAGAGACGACATGACTTCTCCTCCTTTCCGGGATGGTTATTCGGCGTTGGTGACGAGTTTGACCCGGGTGATTCCCGAAGCACGGATGGTGCGCAACAGACCGATCACATCGCCATAGCTGCGCTCCTGGTCTCCGGACAAAAGCACGACCGCGTCCTTGTTGCTTGCCAAAGCTTGCTTCAAGGTGTCGATCAACGCGTCCGAAGTTATCGGCGTGTTGCGAAAAATGATGGTGCCGTCACGCTGGAGCGCGACATTCAGCATCTGCGATTCGGGCAGGGGGTCGGCCTTCATCGAAGGCGGCGTCACATCCACCCCGTATTGCATCAGCGGCATCGAGATCATGAATACGATCAGCAACAGAAAAGTCAGGTCCAGCAACGGCGTCACGTTGATCTGGTCCATCGCATCCAATTGCGAACGGGAACGGCGGCGTGACATGGGCTCACTCCTCCTTCCGCGGCGAATAGTTTTCCAACTGTTCGAGCTTGAGTTTGGTCATGAATTCTTCGGTGAAGTTATCCATGTGCACCGTCAGCTTCCGGGTGCTCTGAATCAGAATATTGTAGCCGATCAGCGACGGAATCGCCACCAGGAGGCCGGCGACGGTCGTCAACAGCGCTCCCGCCACCCCCGGCGCCAGCGCCGCGAAGTCCGGCTTCCCGGCGATCGCCACCCCGCAGAATGCCATCATCACCCCCCACACCGTACCGAGCAAGCCGAGGAACGGGCTCAGCGTCACCACGATGCCGAGGCCGGGGACGCCCTCTTCCTGGGTCATGATCTGCGATGACACCTCGCGCTCCATCACGGTCTGGATGGCTTCGATCTGGGCGCCGGTGAGATTGCGCCGGACCGGGGAAGCGTTGGAGGAGGCGCGGACGATGTATTCGGCGGCCTGTTCCGGGGTATCGGCATAGCACTCGAGCAATTTTTCCACGCCGACCATATAGATATGGGCGACCGGGCTGGGATCGTTCTGGGCCTCGCGCAACATGCCGACGATGTTTTTTTTGTTGGCGAAGTTGGTGAAGAAGCGTTCCGACAACCGGATGGCGCGGAACAGCGCCAACCCTTTGTCGAGCATGATCCACCACGCCCAGATGGAAATCAGGAGCAAAACCACGACAATGAAACGGCCGAACCAATCGCTGACCATGAAAGCATAATAAGCACCCGGTTCCTGGGTGATGTCGGCCAGCGGAGCGAGAATGAAATTCATGGAAAATAACCCTTTTTGATCGAATTGGAGATGAAAAGCGGAAAAAACGCTTTATATTAATAAGATAGCAGTTGTTGTCGGATTTTCGAATGGATTTAACACTTTTTTTGAGGAAAAATCGAAAGGGGTATTTTTTACATGGCGCAGGAAGTTTTGAATTTGCTCGGCGTGGATATCGGGGGGACGAAAATAGCGGTCAGCCTGGGGACCAGCGACGGAAAAATCCTCGGCAGCGACCGGGTTGAAAACAAGGATACGCGTCCGGAAGAGGTCCTGCCGGTATTGGCCGATATCGCCCGGCGCCTGGTGCGCGAAGCGGGCCTGGACATGACGCAGGTGACGGCGTTCGGGATCTCCAGCCCCAGCCCGGCGGATATTCCCAACGGCATCATGGTGGCTCCCCCCAACAACAAACACTGGCGCAACGTCAAAATCAAAGCGTATTTAACCGAAGCGCTCGGGATGGAAGGCTTTTTCGAGAACGACGCCAACTGCGGCGCCCTGGCCGAATGGTTCTTCGGCGCCGGCCGCGGCTGTTCCGATATGATTTACCTGACCATGTCGACCGGGATCGGCGGCGGGGTCATCGCCGGCGGCCGAATGGTTCACGGCAAGGGCTTTCTCGCCGGCGAATTCGGTCATACCGTCATGGAAGAGGACGGCCGCCAGTGCAATTGCGGACTCAAAGGCTGCTACGAGGCCTATTGCGGCGGCCGGGCGCTGGCGCAGCGCATGCAACAGGAGCTGGCCGGCCTGCCCGATGCGGCGGTGGCGCGCCATGCCGAAGGCGGCAAGCTGGAAAACGTCGACTTGCTGGCGTTGGAAAAGGCGGTCCGCACCGGGGATGAATACGCGGTGAAGTTGTGGGATGAAATGTGCCGCCGCAACGCCTGGGCGTTCGGCAACATCATCAATACCTTCAACCCGGAGATGCTGATTCTCGGGACGCTGGCCTGGGCGGCCGGCGATCTTTTCATGGAGCCGGTGCTGCGTTATTTGCCGCGCTTCGCGTGGAAGGAAAATCTCGCGCTCTGCCGGATCGTGCCGTCGCAGCTGCGCCGTGACATCGGAGCGTATGCCGGGATTGCCGGAGCGCTGAACGCATTGTATGAAGCCGGCCGTTTCGAACGCTAATCAAACGGAATCGAGGGCGTATCCTCTTGGAGGTGGTGATGTCTGAGTATTCATTTATCGCGGTATTCTGGAAGCTTTTTTTCCTGTTGACCCCGTTCTTTGTGCTTTCGATGTTTGTCACCGTGACCGAAAAATATTCGGTACGGGCGCGCCGGATGCTGGCGCTGCGGACGACGCTGGCGGCGCTGGCGACATGCCTGGTGGTGTTTTTCTTTGGAGAGATGATCTTCAATCTGATGGGCATCACCCTGGATGCGTTCCGGATCGGGGCCGGGATCGTATTGCTGCTGACCGGAATTCAGCTGGTCAACGATTCCGGCAGCCGCAGTCTCGACAACGTGGACGCCGACCGCGATATTGCGGTGGTGCCGCTGGCGATACCTTACACCATCGGACCCGGCACCATCGGTGTATTGCTGGTGATGAGCGCCGGGACCAAGTCGCTGCCGTTGGGGGAGCTTTGCGGCGTATTGGGCGGGATGGTGTGCGCGATCGCCGCGGTGGGCGGGATGTTATACGCCAGCAACTCACTGGAGCGGCTGCTCAAGCGCAAGGGTATGCAGATATTGAGCAAGATTACCGGACTGGTGCTGGCGGCGTTAGCCAGTCAGATGATTTTCACCGGGATTGCGGCGTTTCTGCGCGGTGAGGTGTAATACGAAATTGCAATTGTAAAGTCAGCTCCGAGGGAATGTTCCGGAAAGAGCTTGAAAGTCGGATGAATCCCTTTTATAGTATGGGATTCACCCAATCACCCGAGAAAGAGTAAAGGAAGTCAGAAGACAATGAACAATCTGCAATTTCCAGTTGACCTGGCGCGGCCGGACTATGGATTTCGCCCGTGTCCGTTTTGGAGCTGGAACGATAAACTGGAGCCGGAGGAGTTGCGCCGTCAGGTGCGGGAAATGCACGCGGCCGGACTCGGCGGCTTTTTCATGCACGCCCGCGGCGGCTTGAAAACCCGTTACCTGAGCGACGAATGGATGGCTTGCGTACGCGCCACGCTGGACGAGGCCGGCAAGCTGGGCATGCGCGGATGGCTCTATGACGAAAACGGCTGGCCGTCCGGCTTCGGCGGCGGCCTGGTCAACGGCATGGGCGTTGCCTACCAGCAGAAGTATCTGGTCGGCAAGTGGATCGACGCCAAGGACGCCAAAGCCGAAGAACATACAATCGCGTTTTATGCCGCCGACGGCATGACGCGTTTCCGGGACGGCGTCCCGGCCGGTTATTCCGGGCCGGTATTGCATTGTTTCTATGAACTCAATCCGTATTATGTCGACAATCTGGATGCCAAGGTGGTGGCCCGGTTCATCGAGGTGACGCACGAACATTACTACCGCGAGCTGCCGCCGGAGCTGCTCAAGCACCTGCGCGGGATTTTCACCGACGAGCCGCAGCTGTCGCGGCGCGGTCTCTTGTGGAGCTTCGTGTTGGAGGAGGAATACCGGATTGCTTACGGGCGTGAACTGCTCGACGAGCTGCCGCTGTTGTTCATCGATCATGAAGACGCTCCGGCGGTCCGGGTGCGCTTCTGGTCGTTGGTGGCGCGGCTTTTTTCGCGCAACTTCATGCGGCAGATTTACGACTGGTGCGAGGCCCACGGCTGGGAGCTGACCGGCCACCATGTGTTGGAGGAATTCTATTCCTGGCAGACCGCCAGCAACGGATCGGTCATGACCCAGTATCAGTATTATCACATCCCCGGGATGGACCACCTGAGCCGCGAAGAGCCGTACGTGGTCGCGATGATGCAGGTCGCCAGCGTGGCCGCACAGTGCGGCCACGCCCAGGTGATGAGCGAGGCGTTCGCGCTGACCGGATGGAACTTCAACTTCTACGGGATGAAGTGGATGCATCAGATTCAGATGGCGCACGGGATCAACTTCCTCTGCCAGCATCTGGAGAGCTATTCGTTGAAGGGAATGCGCAAACGCGACTATCCGGGTTCCTGGTTTTTTCACCAGCCGTGGTGGGAGGATTACGCGAAAATCAACGACTATTTCAGCCGGGTCGGCATGTTGTTGAGCGTCGGGCGTCTTTCCGCCGACGTGTTGGTGATGCACGGGATTTCCAGCGGCTGGACCTTGTACCGCGGCGACGACAACGACAAGTTCATGAATCTTTACAGCGACAGCCTGCGGCTGTTGAGCGAGCACCTCGACGGTTACCGGGTGGCCTATCATTACGGCGACGAGCAGTTGATGGCGGAGCTCGGAGCAGCGGAAAATTCCACCATCCGGATCGGATTGCAGAAGTACTTCCTGGTGGTGCTGCCGCAGTTGACCAACCTGTCGCGCACGGTATTTGAAATGTTCCGGAAGTTCAAGAGCGCCGGCGGCCGGATCATCGGCGTGCGCAATCAGATCGAACCGGGACGGCAGATGATCGACGGCGTGCCGGTCACTCAGGAAGAAGCGGCATGGTTCGCCGCGCTGGAGTGGGTGGACAACGAGGCGTCGGCCGCCCATCTGGCCGCCGCCGCGGTGCCGCGGCTGGTGATTACCGAAGACGGCCAGGAAGCGCTGCAATTGATCGGCTGCCATCGCGATTTCGACGATCTGGAGGGGCGGCGCGGCCGTCTCTATTATGTGGTGAACCGGCGTTATAATTGGGGCGCCAAGGCGCATCTGGTGTTCCCGGAGGGTGGTCACCTGGAGGTGATCGATCCGGATACCGGAGCGTTCCGGCCGGTGGCGGCCGGGAGCAACGGCGCCGGGCGGATTGAATTGGATTACGAATTCCCGCCGGCGGGCGCGATGCTGTTTTTCGTGTCGGAGGCCCGGGCGGCGGCGGACATGCCGGAAATTGAGCCGGTTCCGGCGCGGAACCGGGAGCCGCTGCGCTGTCTGGCGGACGCGGCATGGCAGTGTACGCTGGCCGGCGACAACTTCCTGACGCTGGACCGCTGCGACTTCCGGGTCGACGGCGGCGCCTGGGAAACCAATGACGTCCGGGTGATTCACGACCGGCTGCTGCGGTTGGAGCGGCCGTGCGAATTGGAGATGCGTTTCCACTTCGATTGCGCCGAAGGGTTCGATTACGACACCTCGCTCAAGCTGGTGGTGGAAACGCCGGAAGCGATGACGTTCCAGTTCAACGGGGTGCCGTTCGAAGCGAAGGATACGGGGTTTGTATTCGACTCCGCCTTCCGGGTGGTGCCGCTGCCGCGTCCGCGTCCGGGGCGCAACGAAATTCTGATCCGGATGGCTTACCGGCAGGATCCCGAGATCTACGCCAAGCTGCGCCGCGCGGCCGCCTGCGAGACCGAATACAACATGATGTTCTACGATACGGAAGTGGAATGCGTCTATCTGGCCGGTAATTTCGGCGTCGCGAACAATGGCCGCCGGACCCAGGTGACCCGGAAATCGTGCTGGAACAACGGCATTTCCTGCGGTACGGGCGTGTATACCGAGGCCGAACGCTGGTATGGCGATTTCGCGCTGACGGCGCCGGTGAAAGAGGTCGATCCCGCGGACCTGCTGCGGGCCGGACTGCCCTTCTGGGCGGGGACGCTGACCTTGTCGCGCGAGGTGGAATTGAGTGCCGCCGAGGTGAAAGGCATCCGGCAGCTGCGCTTCACGCCGGCCGGGGTGAATTCGGTCAAAGTCCGTATCAACGGGGCCGATGCCGGCGCTTGTTTCTGGCCGCCCTTTGAGATTGCCGTCGGTGATCTTTTGCGGCCGGGAAAGAACCGCATCGAGCTCGAACTGACGCAGTCGCTGCGAAATTTGCTCGGGCCGTTCCACTTGAAAGAAGAAGGCGAATCCGGTTCGGTCTACACGCTGTCGTTCAACAAAGAACCCAACGCGATCGATTGGCCGGCGCCGCCGTATGACGAGGGCTATTGCCTGGTCAAGCTCGGCGTGGCGAAAATCGAATTGGCCTGATTGCCGGGGACGCCGGAATCGCGGGGGCGGAACTTGTAATATCCGCCTCCGCGGGGTATAGTATGCGGATGCAAGAATGAAAGCGCTTTATAGACACAGGAGGATCGACCGTTGAGTACGCAGGTGAAAAGTGATTTGTATAAGGACGCGGGGGTGGATATCGACCTGGCGCAGGATCTCTTGGGCCGGGTGAAGCCGAAATTTGCCGCGGCCCGGCGACCCGAGATGCTCGCGCCGATCGGCGGCTTCGGCGGCCTCTTTCAGATCGATCTCGGAAAGTACAAGAATCCGGTCATGGTATCCAGCATCGACGGCGTCGGCACCAAGCTGATGGTCGCGATGATGATGGGAAGCTACGAGTCCGTCGGCCACGACATCGTCAATCACTGCGTCAACGATATCGCCGTACAGGGCGCGGAGCCGGTTTACTTCCTCGACTACATCGGGATCGGCAAATTGCGCAGCCCCCTTTATGAACAGGTGCTTTCCGGCATCGCCGACGCGTGTTGCGAGGTCAATTGCGCGGTGCTGGGCGGCGAAACCGCCGAAATGCCCGGTATGTACGGCAATGACTTCGACCTGGTCGGCGTGATTACCGGGATCGTCGACAAGTCGAAGCTGATCACCGGCGACAAAATCGCTCCGGGTCATGTGGCGATCGGCCTCGCGTCGGTCGGCTTGCACACCAACGGCTTCAGCCTGGCGCGCAAAATTATTTTCGAAAAGTGCGGTTATGCCGTGGATACCTATCTGGATGAGCTTGGCGAGACGGTGGGACAGGCGCTGATCAAGCCGCACCGCTGCTACTGGAAAGCGATCGCGCGGATGCTGGAGGAAAACCAGCCGCTCGACGGCATGGCGCATATCACCGGCGGCGGTCTGTATGACAATGTGCCGCGGATTCTGCCGGAAAACGTCGGTGTCCGCTTCGATTGCACGCAAATGCCGGCTCCGCCGATTTTCAAACTGATGGTGGAAAAAGGCAATGTCGATCCGGTGGAAGCCTACCGGGTGTTCAATATGGGTGTCGGCATGGTGTGGTTCGTCCCCGCCGCCGCGAAGGACCGGGCGCTGCGGATCTGCGCGGAAACCGGTTTTGACGCCCAGGTGATCGGAGAAGTGGTTCCGGGCAATCGGGACGTCACGGTCAAAGCATAACCCTTCGCAGCAAAAGAGGCATCGTGTCGAAAACCGGAACTTGGATCGCGCCGGGAAGAACTGCCGGAAAGTATCTGGAAAAGAGCTTCGGACGCGCATGGAGTTTTGTCGCGGGCGTATTGCCTTTGGGGCATGACAGCTCCCTCGACCCGGCGACGCGCACCACGGTGGCATTGGTGAAAACCGTGCTGCTGGCGGATGACGGACGGGTGGATGACGATGAACTGGATGCGTTCCGCGCCATTTGCGCGCGGCAGTATCCGGCGCGTCAGGTCGGCGAACTGGTTTCCTATCTGGAGACCTGTGCTCCGGTGACGCCGGAAGAGGCGGCCGAGGTACTCAAAGAACTTCCCGCCGACACCCAGTGTTCGATCTTGCGGATGCTGATCGAATTGGGGCTGGCGAATGCCGATTATGTTCCGGCGCAGCAGATTCTGGTGGCGCATCTGGCCCGGCTTCTGTCCATCACGGCGGAGGAGTTGAAAGCGATCGAGGAAGCTGCCACCCGGGATCACGTGGAACGGCGGCGGCTGATCAAATCCAGTGCCGGGATCGTGGTGGCACTGATCGTGATCGTGGTGTTCATCGCGACGGCGACGGTGCTGAAGTCGGTGGTTTTCGGGTTGATTCTCGCGTATGTTTTCTGGCCGGTGGAGCGTTTTTACGAGCGCTGCCTGGCACACAGGCGCAATCCGGTTTCGTGGCTTTTCGCATTGGTGGACCGGCTGCTGTCGCCGCTGCCGCGGCTGGCGCGCCGGATTGCCCGGCGCGAACCGGCGCCGGTATTGTCGGGGGAAGAACAGCGGAACAAAGAGCGCTCTGCCCGTATCGGGCGGGCGTCGAGCCTGACGGTATTTACCGCGGTGGTGCTGGGGATCGTCTTTATCGTCATCGTCAGCGAATTGTCCGCCAAGTATGTGGTGCGTTTGGGCAACTCGGTGCAGTCGCTGGTGCACAAACAGGAAGAACCGCCGCCGCCGACGGCACTGCAGGTGGCGGCGGCGGAAACGGTTTCCGCGACACCGGCCCCGGAACTGATGGCGGTGGCGCCGCCGCAACCGGAACCGGTGGAGGGTATCGTGCAGGCGCCGCTGGAAGCATTGCAATTGGTGATGCATCGCTTGAACAGCGACCTGGAGCAGTTGAAGCTGCGCTTTCAGCGGTTGCCTCTGGTGCAGTGGATGATCGGGGAGATTTCGAATTTCCTGTCGCGGGAGGATGCGCCGCGCGAGGTGATGAACTTCATCGCGCGCAAGACCATCGGGATATTTTCGTTTACGGCGGAATTTTTCTCGTGGGTTGCCGGGGTACTGCTGGATGTCCTGCTGACGATCTTCTTTTTCTCGTTGTTCCTGAGCAAGATCGCGTCGGCGGCCGCGGCGCGTTCGGACGCCAGCCAGGACCGGAAGTACTCCGGGTATCTGGTGCGCACGGTGTTCAACGGCAAATGGCTGCCGGGGGCGCGCGAGGATACGCTCAATGATGCGGAAAATATCATTTCCGAGGTGATCCGAAAGCTGCGGATCTGGCTGCGCGGCTATATGATCCTGATGGCGATCGACTTCACCGTGTATTCGACGGTGTTCACATTGCTGCGGGTGCCGTACAGCCTGGTGTTGGGGTTCATTGCCGGGTTGGGGATTCTCTTGCCTTTCATCGGGCCGATTGCGGCGGCGACCCTGACGGTGCTGGTGACGCTCGCGGTCGGGGGACCAACGGTCAGCGGCTTGCAGATTCTGGGAATTATCGGGATTTTCCTGTGGCACAACGGGATTGTGGAACAATTTTTCCTGTATCCGCTGGTGATCGGCGACGCGTTGGGGCTTTCGACGATGGAAACGATTATCGTGGTGCTGTTGGGCGGGGTTTTCGCCGGGATTACCGGGATGATTTTCGCATTGCCGGCCGCCGCGGTGATTAAATATCTGGTCCCGCAAATATACAATCGATGGAAGTAACGGGAGTTTATGAAGGAATTTATCAATTTGTTTCCTCTGGACAGCTACGACACTCCGGAAGAGAGCAAACGCGGTTGGATGGATAAGCTGGTTCTGGGGAACCGGTTTCATTTTTTTCTGCGCAATTATCTTATTTTCATGAAAACCGGTATCTGCGCCCGGCGCGGCAAACTGGACCAGGAGCGGCAGATTTATTTTTCCAACCAGAATATCCGTCTGGTCGAGGCGGTCGGCGGCAAAATTCACCTGCGCGGGTTGGATCATCTGCGCGCCTTGGAGGGCCGTTCGGTGATTCTGATGGGCAATCATATGAGCTCGCTGGAAACCGCGGTCTTTCACGCGATCGTCCGTCCCTATCTGGATTTCACCTTTGTGATCAAGGAATCGCTGTTGTCGGTGCCGTTTTTCGGCGATGTGATGCGGGCGCTGGAGGCCATTCCGGTCGGCCGCAACAACCCGCGCGACGACTTCAAAACGGTGTTGACCAAAGGCAAGGAGCTGCTGGGGCGCGGCAAATCGATCATTCTCTTTCCGCAGGCAACCCGCAGCGCGGTTTTCGAAGAAGCGAACTTCAATTCGATCGGGATCAAGCTGGCCCGTGCCGCCGGCGTCGAGGTCGTTCCATTTGTACTGAAAACCGACTTCATCGGCGAAGGCCCCGGCTGCTTCAAAGACTTCGGCAAAATTCACCGCGAACGGGAAATCCATTTCGACTTTTTCCCCGCGATGCCGATCACCGGTACCGGCCGCGAAGAACACCAGAAAATCATCGAACTCACCGTCAACCGCCTGAAAGAGTGGGGCGTCGAGTAATTAAATACCTCCCTCGCGGATTTCCCGGACACGGGCTTTGAAGGCTTCCCAGCGATTTTCTTCGAGGATGCGGTGGGGGCACTTTTTGCCGCTCCAGTCTTCGTGTTTGCGCAGCGCCGACATCGGCAGGTTGAATTCCGTCAGAAGACTGGCGGCGAGGCGGGCGCCGTTTTCTTCGGCCTGCCGGTACAGCGGTTCCTTGTCGTCGTAGCAGCGGCTGCGGCAGATTTCAATACCGATGCTGCTGCTGTTGCCGGGGCCCTTGGCGCCGTCGCCGGCGTGCCAGCCGCAGTAGTAGTGCGGCAGAATCTGCAGCGCCTCGGTTTCGTCCACGGCATAATGGAACGATATGCTGACGTTGTCGCGCCGGTTATTGAGGTAGTTGCGTTCGTTGCGCGCCGGGCCCACGTTCCAGGTATTGTGAATGGTGATGTAGCGGACTTGCGACATCGGCGGGCCGACCTTGTATTGGCGGTTGTAGGCGTTGTCGTCGAGCATGGCCTGGCGGACCATGACGCCGTTGCGCCAGCTGATCCGGTCGTTGGTGCCGTCGAGGGCGCCGGCGGTGCGGCAGCCGGCGGCGGCCAGAAGCAATATTCCCAACCCCAATAGCGCGGACAGTGATGACAATTTCATGATTTCGAATATCCTTTTTGGGGGAAAATAGCGCAATTTTCCGGTATTTGCAATTCGGGAAACAAAAAAACATCGACATTTGCCGAAAAACATGCTATATTACCCCAAATAACCCATACTACGTCATCAAGGAAGGCGAGAGAAGTCGAAATGGCAGAAAATCAGGAACTTCGCCGATTGAAAGTCGGTGTCATCGGGGTCGGCGCCCTTGGTCGTCACCACGCCCGTTTATACAATTTGAACCCCGGCGCCGAAGTGGTCGGGATTTACGACGTCAATCAGGAGGCCGCCCGCGCGGTCGGCGCCTAATTCAATCTGCCGGTGTTTTCCGACTGGCGGGAGCTGGCGGACAAGTGCGAGGCGTTGTCGGTGGCGGTCCCGGCGACCTTTCATGCCGCCACCACGGTTCCGTTGCTGGAAATGGGCAAGCATGTGCTGAGCGAAAAGCCGCTGGCTTCGAGTTTGCCCGAGGCCGAAGCGATGGTTGATGCCGCCCGCAAGCACCAGGTGGTGCTCGGGGTCGGCCACGTCGAACGCTTCAATCCGGCGATGGATTTTCTGGAAAAATACGCCGCCAACACCCGCTTCATCGAAGCGCACCGCCTGTGCTGCTATCCGCCGCCGCGCCCGGGGGCGCACCGCCGCGGCACCGAGGTCAGTGTGGTGCTGGATATGATGATTCACGATATCGACCTGGTGCTGACCATGGTGGACAGCGAAGTCGAGCGCTTCGACGCGGTCGGGATCCCGGTGCTGAGCAAGACCGAGGATATCGTCAACGTCCGGATCAAGTTCAAGAACGGTTCGTGCGCGAATATGACCGCGAGCCGGGTCAGCCAGGAGCAATTGCGCCGTTTCCGGGTGTTTCAGGAGGATTCCTATATTTCCATGGACTACGGCAAGCACTTCGGCATGGTGCTGAAGCGCAACCGGCTGGCGCTGGCGCGCAAGGACATCAATCTGGATGAGAAGAACGCGCTGGCGGCGGAGCTGGAAGACTTCCTCAACGCGGTGCGCAAAACCCAGGATTCCGGCGTGTTGACTCCGACCAAGGTGCCGGGGGAGGCCGGGTTGCGCGCGCTCCGTCTGGCGATTGCGATCGAGGAAGAGGTTCGCAGCTACAACGAACGTTACGGCTTCAAATTTGCGCCTCCGAACGAGAGCGAACTGGCGTAATTCCCCGGCGGGGAATCATGCCGCGATATAGAGAGGCGCATTATGCCGATATTGGTTCCGTCCAAGATCAATTTGTATCTGAAAGTCACCGGACGCCGCGCCGACGGCTACCATGAGCTGTCGACGCTGTTTCTGCCGTTGGCCGAGCCGCACGATGTGATCGACCTCAAGTTCAATCCCGGCGGCGGCCTCCGGGTGACTTCGAACTCCGCCGCGATTCCGGCGGATGCCGACAATCTGGCCGGCAAGGCGGCGCTGCTTTATGCCAATGAGGCGCATCTGCCGCCGGATTGGCACTTGCATATCGTTAAAAATATTCCGGTTGCCGCCGGTATGGGCGGCGGCTCGACCGACGCCGCCGGGGTGCTGCGGCTGCTCAACGACCACTACGGCTGCTTCAAGCGCCAGCGGTTGCGCGAAATGGCGCTGCGGCTGGGAGCGGACGTGCCGTTTTTCATCACCCCGGCTCCGACCTGGTCGGATGGGATCGGGGAAACGGTGGTGCGGACGCTGGCGCCGCCGGTGCATTTGCCGCTGCTGCTGATCGAGCCCGGATTTCCGGTTTCGGCGCGCTGGGCGTACGAACACTTGACGCCGGAGGCGATCGGGCCGGGGGCGCCGGAGGCGCCGGAGCGGCTGGATGCCGCGTTGGCCGCCGAAGATTGGGCGGAGGCGGCGCGGTGGCTGCACAACGATCTGGAAGCGGCGCTGTGGACGAAGTTTCCATTGCTGGAGATGCTGCGCGAATTTGCCCAAACGCATGGGGCGCTGGCGGTGCATGTCTCGGGGTCGGGACCGACGCTGTATGCGCTGTTTGCCGCGCCGGAGGCGTTGCGGACGGCGCAGGAGGCCGGGCGCGCGGCGTTCCCGGAGGTGAATTTCCGGGTTGCCGCGGTATGGCGGCAAATGGGAGGATATGACAATTGATGGAAGATGCCGCCAAACTGACGCCGATGATGCAGCAATACCGGGCGGCGAAGGCCGAGATTCCGGCGGATGCGATTTTGCTGTTCCGCCTTGGCGACTTTTATGAGATGTTTTTCGAAGACGCCGAGCTGGTGAGTCAGGCGACGGATCTGAACCTGACCCGGCGCCAGGGCTATCCGATGTGCGGCTTCCCGTACTTCGCGCTGGATGTGCAATTGCCGCGCCTGCTCGGCGCCGGGCTGAAGGTCGCGATCGCCGAGCAGATGGAGGACCCGAAGTTCGCCAAAGGCATCGTCAAGCGCGCGATCACCCGGATCATCACGCCGGGGACCGCGGTCGACGCGAGCGTGCTCGACCCGTCCCGGAATAACTTCCTGGTGGCGCTGACCGTGCACAAGGAACGCTTCGGCATCGCCTCGCTGGATATTTCCACCGGCGAATTCCGCGTCACCGAACTCGATTCGATCGGGCGCGTGGAGACGGAGTTGAACCGCCTCGGCGCCCGCGAGTGTGTGATCCCCAAGGCGCTGCAGCGCGCCTGGGACGCAAATCCTGAGCTGCCGCGGCCGCGCGGTTCGATGATGTTCACGCCGCTGGACGACTGGATTTTCACCCGCGATTACGCCCATGAATTTCTGACCCGCCACTTCAAGGTGGCGACGCTGGACGGCTTTGGCTGCCGGGAATTGACGGTGGGATTGGGCGCGGCCGGCGCGGTGATGCATTACGCGGCGGAAAATCTCCGTCAGGACGCGGCGCATGTCAACCGCCTCGTGGTATACCGGAATGCCGGTTATATGGAGCTGGACGCGATCACCCAGCGCAATCTGGAGCTGGTGGAGCCGTTGTTCGGCACCGATCGCAGCAATACTTTGCTGGCGATTCTGGACCGTACCAAAACGCCGATGGGCGGGCGTCTGTTGCGCGACTGGGTATTGCGCCCGCTGTATGAATTGGAGGGCATCCGCGCCCGTCAGGACGCGATCGAAGCATTGCGGGATGATGCGCTGACGTTGACCGAGATGCGCGAAACCCTGAGCGCGGTGCGGGATCTGGAGCGCATTGTCGGGCGCTTGAATATCGGCAACGCCAATGCGCGCGATGTCGCGGCGCTGGCGCATTCGCTGGCGATTCTGCCGGGGATGAAGCTGTTGCTGTCCAACTTCAGTACGCCGTTGCTGGATACGCTCGCGACGCAGATCCAGGAATTTCCCGAGCTGGTCGACGAGATTGAAAAAGCGCTCAACGACGAATTGCCGCTGACCCTGAACGACGGCGGTTTGATCCGGACCGGCTACCATGACGGACTGGACGAGCTGCGCCGGGCGGCAACCGAGGGCAAGCAGTGGCTCGGCGACATCCAGAAGCGCGAACAGGAGCGCACCGGGATCAAGTCGTTGAAGGTCCGTTACAATCAGGTTTTCGGCTACTACATCGAAATCAGCAAATCGAATCTGGAGCTGGCGCCGGACGATTACATCCGCAAACAGACGCTGACCAACGCGGAGCGCTTCATCACCCCCGAACTCAAGGAGCTGGAGAGCAAGATTCTCGGGGCCGAGGAGAAGTCCAAGGCGTTGGAGTTTCAGCTGTTCCAGAAGCTGCGGGACCGGGCGCTCGGCTTCACCGTGCCGGTACAGGAGACCGCGCTGGCGCTGGCGCAGTTGGATGCGCTGATGGCGCTGGCCGATTGCGCGCGGGAGCGTCGTTACGTGCGCCCGCATATGACCGACGACCGGGTGCTGTCGATCACCGGCGGACGCCACCCGGTGCTGGATGCACGGATGACCGGGGAGCGCTTCGTCCCCAACGACGTTCTGCTCGACGGCGATTTGAACCGGATGATGCTGATCACCGGCCCCAATATGGCGGGGAAATCGACCTATATACGGCAGACCGCGCTGCTGGTGCTGATGGCGCAGCTGGGGTCGTTCATTCCGGCGGATGACGCGTCGATCGGCATGGCGGACCGGATTTTCACCCGGGTCGGCGCCGCCGACGATTTGAGCCGTGGCCAGAGTACTTTCATGGTCGAAATGATCGAAACCGCCAATATTCTGAACAACGCGTCGCCGGACAGCCTGGTGATCCTGGATGAAATCGGGCGCGGGACCAGCACCTTCGACGGTTTGTCGATCGCGTGGGCGGTGGCGGAATTTCTTCATGACGAAGCGCGCTGCGGCTGCCGGACCCAGTTTGCGACCCATTACCACGAACTGACCGAATTGGCCAGCCGCAAAAAAGGGATCAAAAACTACAACGTCGCGGTCAAGGAATACAACGAACAAATCATTTTCCTGCGCCAGATCGTCCCCGGCGCGACCGACCGCAGCTACGGGATTCACGTGGCGCAGCTGGCCGGATTGCCGGTGCCGGTGATCGACCGGGCGAAGGTGATTCTGGAGACGCTGGAAAACGGCGACGCGGAGCGCGACCGCAAGCTGGCGGACAAATCCGCCGGTTACAGCCAGTCGCGGCGGCGCAAACAGGCGATGGCGATCGAGGACAGCGTGACCGCGTACCAACCGGGGTTGTTCTGAGTCAGATAACGCAAGACGGCAAAGGAGGTTCGAAATGAAACGAATTTGGTTTGCGGCGATTCTCCCGGCACTCATTCTATTGGCCGGCTGCCGGGCGGGTGAAAAAGCAACGGCGCCGGAGTGTTCCAGCGCCGTTTCAATCGTGTTGGAGCTTCCCGAAAATGCGGAAACCTCCCGTGCGGTGGCGGAAACGTTGAAGGAGCATTGGCGGTTGGATTTCAAAATAGTGGAAGTCGCCGCTTTGCGGGAAGAGCGGATCGTGGTCGGCGAAGCGCAAGCGGAATCGGTTCAATCGGACGGCAGTATTGCCGACTTGGCGATTCCCGAAGGTTGTGAATTATCGTTTTCCCTTTTGCATTTCGGCAGGTGGTTGGTATCTGCGCTTCCTGACGCTGGTGACTTGCGGACGCTGGAGTGGTCGATGATCGGCCCGGAATGGAGCGGATTGCCGGTCCCGCTGGATGCCCTGTTTATTTCATTGAAACCCCGGTTGTTGAATAGTAAATGTTGGTCGGGGGTTTCGGTGGCTTTGCCGGAGGGCGAATGGTGGAGCCGGGCGACCGATTTATGGAATGTTTACGCGTGGTTGAAGTGTTTTTCGACCGGCGACTTCGACCCGGCGGCGGAACGTACGGCGTATCTGCAAGAGAATTTCGGTCCCGCCGAAGCGCCGATGCGGGAGTATTTCCGCCTCGGCGAACGCACTTATATGGCGGCGGCGGCTCTGGCCGGAATCGGACGTCCGGGTAAACTCGATCCGGTCGACGTATTTTTGCCGCCGGTGTTGGCGCAACTGCAGAGCGCTTTGGATCGGGCCTATGAGTTGACCATCGCCGGAACCGAGTTCCGCGCCAACGTGGAGCAGGAGCTGTGGAATTTCACCGCCGCCCGGCAGCGTCTGGAGGCGACGGCCGAAACCAGAGTCCGGCATTTGCGGTTGGGAACGGCGGCGCAGCCGCTGGTGACGCGGAATGGCGACGCGGCGGAGGTAACAAGTTCGGTGGCGATGCGGGCGGATGCCGACAATCTGTATTTGATCTTTCAGGCCGACGAGCCCCGGATGGAGGGGGTGCGGATGGAACACGCCGGACGGGATGAAGACGGGATGTGGGATGACGACGGCTTTGAAATCTTCCTGATGCCGGATCCGGATCGGCCGCAGGACGGCTATCAATTCATCGTCAACGCCAAAGGGGCGGTCTGGGATGGCAAGCGGACATTGTCGCAAAGCGATGTCGGGTGGAGTGCGGCCGGGGCGCAAGGGGAGGTCGTGAATGCCGCGACTGGATGGCAACTGACCGTGACCTTGCCGTGGCGCGATTTGGGTTGCGACGGGATACCGGAAACGCCGTGGCGGGCGAACTTCTACCGTAACCGGATGGCGGAGGGCGAACGGGAAGCGTACGCCTGGTCGCCGGTGCTGGGAACATCCTACTACCAGCCCGAACACTTCGGCTGGCTGCACTGGAACGAAAAATAAAAAGTGAATTTAAAAAAATAAAAAAATCAAATAGAGCCGATGGCGAAGCCGAAACCGAGGGGCTTGTCCCCGAGGGGGAAGAGCAAGTCCGCAGGACGTAGCGAGCGAAGCGGCGGCCTGCCCTCCGTCATACGGAGACGCCGGTCCAGCAGGCGGATTCTGCTGGTCGCCCCAGGCGCGCAGCGCCTCGAAAGGGGCGAAAGTAAAGTAAGCGAGCCAACTGGCGAGCGGAAGCCGCCCGAGGTAGCGACGGTGTAGATTGAATTGGAAGCGTGAGCGACAATTCAATCTACACATGGAGCGGACGAGGAGCCGCACCAGCGGCAAATATCGCAGTTTGAATACGCAAAAAATTACAGCCAAGGCAATGAAAATGAAACCGACGAGCATTTTTCTGGCGGTGCTTTTGGGGGTGACGATGCTGCATGGGGCGGAATTTAAGGGTTGGCAGCTGGAGATTCCGGAAAACACGCTCCGAATCACCCAGATCGACAATCCGGGGATGATCGGCGACATTTACCTGATTCAGGCGCCGGACGGGACGGTGACGCTGCTTGATACCGGCCTCATTGAAACCGGCGAAAGCATTCTGATCCCGGCGCTGGACCGGCGCGGCATCCGCCGCATCGATCAGGTGATCATTTCCCACCAGCATTCCGATCACTGGGGCGGTCTGCCGACGCTGCTGGCGGACCCGGAAATCACCGTTAAAAGCATCGTCTGGTCGCCATTGCCGCCGGAAAAAATCGAACAGGAGGTGCCGGAAGAGGCTCCGACGGAAATCGCGCTGGAACGCTCGATCCTGGCCCTGGCGGAGCGGAAAAACATTCCGGTGCGCGCGGTGACGACCGGTGATACGCTGCATTTCGGCTCCGGTATCGACGTTCCGGTGATCGGGGCGGCGCGCCCCGAAGTCGTGGTCCCCAATTGCCAGAATAACAATTCGATCGTGTTTCGGCTGGTATACGGCGACTTTTCCATGCTGTTCACCGGCGACCAGGGCTTCGAACAGGAGGACGCCGTGCTCGCCTCCGGCGCCGAAGTCGCCGCCGATGTGCTCAAAGCCGGCCACCACGCCGGCGCCGGCAGCACCGGCGAAGCCTTCCTCGCCGCCGTCGCGCCGAAAATCGTCGTCGTCACCATGCCGGAGTGGCTCTCATCCGACCCCCGCGGCCTTCGGGTCGAAAAACAACTGCAAGCCGGCAACTACCCGTTCTACCGCAGCTGGGAATACGGCGACTTCACCATCTATAGCGACGGAAAAACCTTCGCCCTGGTCAAAGATTTCGAGCGTTGAGTGGTTGTTCGGGGGGGGGGGGGGGGGGGGGGGGGGGGGGGGGGGGGGGGGGGGGGGGGGGGGGGGGGCAGGGGCGCCGGGCCCGGGCGACACCCCACCCGCCACAAAAGACAACACTGAGGATCTGC
>JAVBQJ010000067.1:0-56343 GCA_031549115.1 Victivallaceae bacterium | reverse complement strand
TCTTTTACACGAGCGGCTTCCCTCGTCATGCCTTGAAGTGAACTCAAAACGCCTTTTTTACCCTCAGCCGAGATGTTTATCTACACTCCTTTGAGGATTTGACTGTTGCGTTCTTTAAATTCCTTATTTCGCAGAACTCATATGCTAATTTTCCGACAATCAGTGAATTGTCTGCAAATGTCAATTGGAATTCGCGGGTGGCCCAGCCGCTGATCGCGGAGTCCCAGAGCGCCGTTTCCCCGGCGAGATTGACCGTTTTAGCAGACTCCCAACCTTGACAGAATGTCGCGTTGGAGCCGGAAACCGCCGCCCACGAATCAAGATCGCCCCAATCCCCGGATTCGAAGTTGAAATTCAGGATGTCGCCGGTGAAGTCATTGGTCCCCGCCTCCCAGTTCAGGTTACCGCCCAGCTCGAAACTCCAGACGGATGCCGCCGAGAGGTGGGTTTTGGCCGCGGTCAGGGTCACTGCGCTGTCACCGGTGACCGTGATGGTCTGGAAGCACACCGCCGCCGCATTGAAATCGCCGGTGAAGCCGTCGAAAGTCAACGTCTTGCGCTTGGAGACGTAATAGGTGAAATTGGCGTCCGAATCCCGGGTGCCCGAATAGTACGCGCCTTGCGAGTCACCCGAAAGCACACCGGTGAAATTCAGGTTTTCCCCCAAGCCGCGTATCGTCACATTGGCGTTGCCTTCGACCGCGCCGATGCCGTAGGAACCGCCGTAGACGTTCGCGCCGATGGTGATGACCCGCTCCGTCGCATCCAGCGTTAAATTGGTGTCGCCGATGATTCGCGTCTTGCCCGACGCCGTGGCGTCGGCGGCGAGGTTGCCGCCGGAGATATTCCGGGCGAACGTCCCGCCGGTGATCGTCAGCGAAACCGCTCCCTGGCGTATCAGGGTGCCGGATGAGACATAATCGGCGCCCATCACGAAGTTGCTGAAAGTGCCGCTGCGAATGATCGTAGCGGCGTCACCCGTGACGGTCAGCGGCATGTAGCTGCCGGTGTCCACCTGATTGCCGCCGATGACCACCGAAGCGGTGCCGCTCCCGATATCCACAAATAGTTCGCTTGCGGCGGCAATGCCCGTTCCGGCGACCAATATCTGGTTGCCGCCGATGATTGCGTTGAAATTGGTGCCGCCGTTGAGCGTCAGGCTGCTGGTGAAGTTCTGGTCGCCGGCTCCGTTGATCTGGTTGCCGCCGACCGCGTGCTTTCTGCCGAAGTCGCCGCCGTTGATGGTGAGATCGGTCGCCGCCGCCCACGCGCTGCTGCCGGCGCCCATGCCGCCATAGACGTTGCCGGTGAAGCGGGTGGCGGCGCCTATCTCTTCGCCGGACTGAATCACCGTCGAAACGCCGTGAAATTCTCCGCCCGAGTAATCGCCGCCTTCGACGAAAATCATCTGGAAGCTCCCGTCTGTGGCGTTGGCGATCTGGTTGAATGCGTTGACGCCGTACGTTCCGGAGCCGTCCTCGCCGTCGTAGACAACCGTGCCCTCGGCGGTGTCCCAGTGGCTGCAGATATAGGCGGTCGTGCCCTGAGTCATCATCCACAGTCCGGTGTCGGTGGCGACGAGAATATACCGGCTCCCGTCTTCGGCATCGTAAAAACGGGTGCCGTTCTGGAAGATGTACCGTCCCTGACCGGAGTAGCCGGCGGCGGCGATCAGCCGGACGTTGCCGATGCCGTCGCCCATGACATACCCCGTGGCGTCCACCGTGATGGTGCCGGTATTGATCAAGCTGCCGTTCACGGTGATGACCGTGTCGTCGTCGGCATAGAGATTCAGCGTCCCGGCCGTGTGCCAGTCGCCGGCCGCCGCCAGCAGCGTGGCGCCGCGTTCGACGACGGTGGCGGTGGCGCCGGAAATCGTGCCGACGGTGCTCCGCACACCGCCGGTGACGGTCACGGTTCTGGATGCGCCGAGGACGGCATACCCCGCGTCAACCGTGCCGGTTACCGTGGCGCCGGAGAGTGTGATGCCGACATTGCCGCTCACGGTGCTGTCGGCGCTGTTGCCGCCGCCGTAAACGTTGGCGACGCTGCCTTCGATCGTGATATTCACGTTGCCGCTTACTTCGGAATTGTTGCCGCTCCCGCTCGAATAACCGCCGCCGTAAGCCGAGCCGGAGACGGTGGCGTCTTTGCCGATCATGATGAACACCGGGCCGGCGACGGTGGAGCTGCCGGCGGCGGTTCGGAAGCTGCCTCCGTAAATATTGGAAACCGTGCCGCCGGTCTGCGTGATGCCGACACTGCCGGTAACGTCGCCGTTGTTGCCGCCGCCGACAATGGCGATGCCCGCGCCGCTGGTGCCTTTGACCGTGATGGCGGTATTGGCGACGCTGGCGCCGTCGCAGCCGCCGAAGAGCGTGCCGCCGGCGTCGGCGTCGTTGACCGTGACCGCGGTGCCGCCGGCGTAGCTGGAGCCGATGTCTTTCCCGGTGATGATAATCAACGCGGCGCCGGAATTTCCGCTCAAAGCGTCAGCCACAGTGGAGAATGCGTTCACGTTGAAGAGCAGGTCGACGACATTGCCGGAATAGGGATCCGTGTATGTTTCCGGAGTGCCGGAGGCCGTGTAATCTTCACAAACGTAGACGGCGTCCCGGGAAACGTCGGCCAGATAGAGGTCGTTGTTGGACACCGTCAATTTCAGGTTGCGGTGCCCCGTGTAGTTGACCAGCACGAGATTGGTGGTGTTGCCGCCCCAGCCGGCGGTGTCGATCAGCTTGACCTGGGAAACGCCGTCCGCCATTTCATAACCGGTCGCGTCGACGGCGATGGAGCCGGAATTGATGAAGGTTCGGTCCGCCGTGAGACTGAGGTTGTTCGCGGCGGAGATGTTCATCTCGCCGGAATTGGTCAACTCGCGGAAGGACCGCAGCGAGGAGCCCTTTTCGATGGTGAGCTTCGTGCTGCCGGTGAGTTGTCGCACCGTGGTGGTGGCGTTGCCGGTGACCGTCACGGTTTTATTGGCGCCGAGAACGTTGGCTCCCGCATCGACGAGGCCGGCCGTCGCGCCGGAAAGCGTGATATTGCAATCCCCGTTCACGAAGCTTCCATACTGACCCGAGCTGCCGTATCCGCCGCCATAAATGTCGCCGACCGTTCCTTCCACCGTGATGTCGACCGAACCGACGGTGGAAGTGCCGGAGGCGGCGCTATAGCCGCCGCCCTGGATGGTGTTGTTGACGACGGCGTTTTTGCCGATCCGGATCGTAACCGCGCCGTCGACCCCGGCGATGCCGCCGGCGTTGCCGCCGCCGTAAATATTGTTGACCGAACCGCCGTCGACCGTGATATTGACATTGCCTCCGACCTCGCCATTGAGGCTGCCACCGTAAATACTGCTGGTCAAGCCGCCGGTGATCGTGATATTGACATTGCCTCCGACGTCGCCATTGTTGCCGCCGCCGTAAATACCGCTGACCGAACCACCGCTGACCGTGATATTGACGTTGCCTCCGACGTCGCCGTTGTCGCCGCCGCCGTAAATACCGCCGACCGATCCGCCGTTGTACGTGATGCCGGTATTGCCGCCGAGTGTCGCGGAGCCGCCGCCGTAAAGGTCGGTGAACGTGCCGGTGTTGACCGTGATGCTGCTGTCGCCGGTCAACGCCTCGGTGCCGCCGCCGTGAAGTACGGTGAAGGTGCCCGTGTTGACCGTGATCGCGACGCCGTTGGCGTATTCGGTTCCGAATCTGCCGCCGGTGACGTAAATTTGTTCGACGTCGGCATACCTGCCGGCCGCCGTTGCCACCGAACTGAAAGCGTTGGCGCCATAGATGAGACGAACCGTTTCGCCGGTGGCCGGATTGGTATAAGTCGCCGGCGTCTTCGTCTGGGAGTAGGCGGAGTTCACATAGGCGACGCTGGTGTCGATGTCAACCAGATAAAGATCGTTGTTGTTCACCGCCAATGTCAGGCTGCGCGTCCCCGTGTAGTTGTCCAGCACGAGATTGGTGGTGTCGCCGCTCCAGGTTGCGGCGTCGATCAGCATGACCTGGTAGACGCCGTCCGCCATTTCATAACCGGTCGCGTCGACTCTGATGGAGCCGGAGTTGTAGAAAGTTCGGGCCACCGTGAGGATGGGGTCGTTCGCGGCGGAGAGCTTCATCTCGCCGGAGTTGGTCAAATCGTGGATGGACTTCAGCGAAGAGCCTGCTTCGATGGTAAGATTTGTGGTACCGGTAAGCCCGCCGACCGTGCTGAGCTTATTGCCGGTGACCGTGATGGTTTTTTTCGCGCCGTTGACGTGGCTCCCCGCATCGACCGAGCCCGTGATGGTCGCGCCGGAAAGCGTGATATGGCTGTTGCCGCTCACCGAGCAGCTGCCGTCATTGGCGCCGCCGTCGTAGCCGCCGGCGCAGACGTTGTTTTTGACCTGTCCAGCGATGAAGATCGTGACGTCGCCGTCGACTCCGGAGACATAACTGTGCCCGGCGTGAGAAACGCCGCCGCCGTAAACGGACCCGGAGACGATGACATTTGCCCCCACTGTGATGTTGACCGAGCCGCCGACGGCGGAAGCTCCGGCGACGCTTCGATGGCTGCCTCCATAAATGTTGCCGATCGTGCCGCCGGTAACCGTGAGCGTGATATCGCCGGTGACGTCGCCGTTGCGTCCGCCGCCGTAGAGCGTGGCGATCATGCCGGCTTTCACCGTGATGTCGGCGGTGGCGGCGGCACTTTCGTTTTGACCGCCGTAAAGCGTGTTGGCGTTGCCGGTGCAAGCGTTGACCGTGATGGCGACGCCGTTGGCGTAACTGGTGCCCAGGGCGCCGCCGGTAAAGTAAATCATGGTGGCGGAGGGGAGGCCGGTCAGGGCGTCGGCCACATTGGGGAAGGCGTTGACGCCGAAGACGAGTTCCGCGGTTGCCCCGGTAAAAGGATCTGTGTATTGGAGCGGTGGGGAGGTGGCCGTATATGCGGGATTCACATAAGCCGTGTCCGGATTGATGTCGGCGGATGTGCCGGCGACGCGCAGGCTGAGGTCATTTACAGCGGAGATGTCCGCCACGCCGGAATTGGTCAGGTCGAGGGTGGAGTTCGGCAGGGAACCGCCTTCGACGGTAAGATTCGTGGCACCGGTAAGCCTGCCGACCTTGTTGCGTTGATTGCCGTTGACCGTGACGCTGGTGCCGCTTACGGCGCGGCCTGTGCCGCCGTTGCCGAAAAGGGTGCCTCCGGTACTGTTGTTGATTGTGACCGCAACGCCACCGGCGCGACTAGTGCCCAGGGGGCCGTCGGTGATGCGGACGGCTTTGATTTCTGGCATGGCGTTCGTGGCGTTGTGAATGGAAGAGAACGCGTTGACGTCATAGGTAAGCGCGGTGATTTCTCCGGCAAAGGGATTGGTATCGAAAGCCGGAGTGTGGTCGGCGCCGGCCCGCGCCGAGTTCATGAAAGCCGTATTTCCCGGATACGCCGTATTGTTCCATTGTGCCGAGGCGACCATGAAACTGAATACCGGTTCATCCGTCCATACGCTCGATGCGGGATTCCAAAAGATCGGTTTGTCTGACATTTTTGTTTCATCCCTAATATGATTGCATCTTACCGGTTGCAAATGCGGGACGCGCGTTTTTTTAAAACAACGCGGAACAGCTCAATGTACAGAAAAAATGCATGCTCCCGTGGTACGGAATTTACGATTGTCAAAAAAACTTTTACTTTCCGGTCATAAAATTATCATTGCTTTTTTTAAAAGTCAAATAAAAAAACCCACGTTTTTCAGGTTTTTTTAATTAATTTCTTTCACGACCTTATCCTGTTCTAAAATTAGAGATCGTTCAGCTCCAGCCCCTGCGAACTCGAAGGGAGCTGTGTGTTATGGAGCAAAACGAAGAAGAGACGGGAAACATCAAAAAACACCCTGTTGCACGATGAGTGACGGAATGTTCTAAAATGCTTTAACGAGTTAATTTATAGTGGGATAGGTTGGTAGCCCGGGCGGGAATCGAACCCACGACCAACTGCTTAGAAGGCAAAATTAATAACATTCAATACGAAAGAGTTATGTATTTTATTGAGCCTTTTGGTGCCTTTGGGGATGATTCGCAGTCTACAAATAACATGTCAACTCCTGGGCGTGATATCATCGACCATTTTGTTGATATTGGCGAATAGTCCTTATGCTCTTAGGCATCTTTAGGTGCGGAAAACGATAATTTGGATTGCTTGAGTGACTCTATCCATTCTTCCAGTCTGTCATCGCGTGGGAAGTTATTGACGGATAGGGGACTCGACAATTTTAAATCGGCAATTTGAGTTGTTCTGCTCAGCGCAACGTATGTTTGCCCGGGAGCAAAAGGTTTTTTTGCAAAGTCAATATACACAGATTCAAGCGTTCGTCCTTGCGCCTTGTGGCATGTGATGGCCCATGCCAGGGTTAATGGATATTGAACAAATTCTCCGTCATTACTACGTATTGGACGTTGAAGATCAGTATCCCAATCTATTCTTTTGGAGCTCCAAGAGTGCTTGCGGATCCCGACGTGACTTCCATTTGTCAACTCGACCATAATGCACTCTTGTTCCGGATCAATCTTCTTTACGATTCCGGTACTGCCGTTCACGTATTGACGAAGTGGATCGTTAATCAAAATCATAACCATTGCGCCAACTTTTACTTTTAACTCGTAGGGCGCCGGAAGTTTTCTTAGGTCGTTGAGGTTATCCTTAAAACTATTCTTATTGTTTGACAACGAGAACCTCGTAATGGATGCGTAAGCTCCGGAGGCTGTAGCGTACGAGGTAAGGGCATCGCCAGGAAGCTTTGATAATTCGTATTGATTTCTTTTGTTTGCAGTTGCGTTATCTGTGGTGATTGTTATTGCATTTGAGGCAGGTGGCACAGAACAGCAGTGCTGGTTGAAATATTGGACTGCAGCAGTAATATTACGACTTCTTCTGATGTATCCTAAATTCGTAATATATTCCTTCTCGCTTTCTTTTTGTCGAAAAACGTGCGTAAGGGCAAAATGCTTAATCGAGACTCTCGAAAAGACGTTGGCATCAAAAAACCATCCACTTTGCCACTGACATTGCGGACGATTAGGCGAAAAAAAGACTTTATCACGATTGTCAACGACCGGAGGAAGTTGATATGGATCTCCTACGAAAACCATTTGGATACCTCCGAATGGTTGACTTGTTTGTCTAATCTCTCTCAAGCGTCGATCTATGGCATCCATCAAGTCTGCGCGAACCATTGATATTTCGTCAACCACGATCGTGTGAATATTGTTCACGAGTGACTTTGTTTCCTCCTTAACCGGCTCCAAGCTATCAGAAGGAAATATCGTCTCTGGAGGTAATTGCAAAAAGGAATTTATGGTAACGCCTTTGCAGTTCAATGCGGCCGCTCCCGTAAAGGCAATAACTAAATCTGCAACTTTAGTTTGAATCAACCACTCAATCAAAGTTGTTTTTCCTGTTCCCGCTCCTCCGGTAACCAAGAAAACCGGAACGCCTTCTCGAAGTGTTCGGGCTATCGATGCAAACTCTTCTGTAATTATCCAATGATCTGCCGATGCGGTAAGGTTTTGCTCGGGATTGGCTAAACCTGATGGTATGATATTTGAGTAGTCTAAGTTTGAGTGTTTATTGCTTCCCCAAAATAATCTTCCCAAAAAACAGACAACAGCGATTCCGACAATAATAGCAGTGACTTGTAAGACTATTATATTCATGACCTCTGTTTAGTAAAATTTCAATTTAGCCCGCGATAGAGCCTTCGCTCTTTCGTGTGCTGCTTCTTTTAGCTGCGCATAATTCTGCGCAGGTAACCAACATATCTGCTTGATCGTCATCGGAAAGATCCCGAAACATTTCAAGCCATTTGCGTTCCATTGCATTTTGAGGAACAAGATCGCCCGCCATGCACGATCTCCCCTCTAGGTCTACTGTAGCACGGGGAAAGAGTTTTTGTAGATAGTCTATGGTGATTTTTTCTGCCGGACATTTTTTGTTCAAGATGTCTCGCACGTATTCACGGGATATTCCCGCTTCGTCTGCAATGGTTTGCTGTGTCATTCCTGATTCATAGCGTTTTTTTACGGCAGAAAAAATAGACTTAGCTATTGACATAATGAATCCCTTTTTGTAGTAAGTTAACACCATGTATAAAAAAAATCCAAAATATTTTATAAAAACATTTGACATTTGGCGGTATACCGCCTATATTGACAATAGATAACTGAAAGGTGACATAAATGAGAACTCCTAAAAAAAGACAATTAACATTGCAGGCAACTCCGCAGGAACAATGTCGATTTGAGCGTATCAAGAAATACTATAAACGGACCAGTGATAGCGACACGATTCGCATGCTCATTGATAATGAGGCTGAAAAAATTTCTCTCGAATTGGCGGCATGCCGCCAAGACTAAACGAATCTCGAAGCGATTCTTGCGAAGTAATGGAACTCAACGGGGAGGGGAATAAATCATGACTGACGCATTCCGCAAATTTGCCGATTCGTTATCGGAACGTATCGTGGCCGAACTGACAGCGGAAGTGGAAACCCTGCAACTACTGGACAAGGAAACTGCAAGTAAGCTCATGGGAATATCGGAAATGACTTTCGAGCGCATGAAGCTTCCGCGCATCAAGTTTGGCGACGGCCGCACCGCGGCGGCCCGGTATCGTCTGAGTGATATCAAAAAAGCAATCGAGCAGCGCACGGAAAGACGCGCCGCGCTTGCGAAATAACGCAACATAGGAGGCTGATTAATGAATGACACTCGGCGGCAGAATATTCGGGAGATTTATGGGCAGCTGCAGGAGCTTATGGGCGATCTGGAATCGCTGCGGGACGAGGAGATGCAGGCCTTTGAAAACATGCCGGAGGGGCTGCAGGCGTCGGAGAAGGGGGAGATGTCTTCGGCTGCGATCGAGAACCTTTCCGAAGCGTATGAGTTGATGGAGGAAGCTTTGGGGATGCTCGATGAAGCGACCAAATAAAACGAAAGCCATGTTTCGGCTGCAACCGAAACATGGCAGGAAGGGGATGAGATCCCCAAGTCAAGGTAAAGGAAATATATTCCATGTTTGTAGAAATGCAAGTCGGGTTGGCGATTTTAATCGCCAGCGGAAGCGGATTTGTCGGATTCCTCGCGGTCTGCAAGCTGGTTTTGTGGCTGGCTGGATCGGAGAGTCACAAAGCGATCAGGTTTTGAAAATGTTCGATTCGGACAGGTTCCCGACGAAAACGACGGTACTCGGGATCGTCGCCATACTGATAATGGTTTTAAAATGGATGTCCAAATGAAAGACTTGCTTGAAAAGCTGGCCCGCATGGGCGTGATTGTCGATTCCGACAAGACCGGGGCCACTGGCCCGATTTATCTGAAGCTTGCGGAGGTGGCCCGTGGCGATGCGTAAAATCGGGGTGGTACAGGTAAGCACCAGCGAATTTGTCGGTACGGATGGCGCTACCCGAACTAAGATGGTGGAAGTGGGAACGATCTTTCAGGATCCGGTTTCCGGCAAAGAGGCGGCAAAGCTGGAGGTGATGCCGTTGGCAAAGATCGGGAAAGACGGCTTCCCGGCGATATGGCTGTCACTGAAATACGAACGGGGGAAGGCATGATGGAAACCGGCGCGTTGAAAGTGAGCCCGTCTTTGGACGAGCTGTTGCGGCGGGCGGCGGCGCATCGCGGTAAGAGTGTTTCCGAGTTCTGCCGGATCGTCCGGCGCGGCATTTTGCGGAATCGTCCGGTTGTACAACGTGAAATCGATGAAGTGTACAACCAACCGTGTTTGGCGCTGCTCCGGATCCGGAACTTCGAGCTGCCGCGCAACTGCAGCGAAAGCGAGTTCCGGCGCCAGCTAGCGTTGCGCTGCCTGGAAGAGTTGGGAAAGCCCGCCGATCCACCGGCGCCAGTATTTGAGGCCGTGGAGGGGAAAGATTATATCGTGGAGGCGATGGAAGAATGAAGATCAACCTGGCGGGAGTGTGAATTATGTCCACGGGCGATTGGGTTCTGCGCGAGATGCTGTTCGAATTGCGCAACAACCGGCTTGCTGTGGCGCTTATCCCGCAGCGCGATCCGGACAATTCCGGCGCCTGTGTTCGCGTATCTATATCGCATAACTGTTGCTGGTATCAGCAGCTTTGTGCGGATTTTGAATCCGCTCGGAAACGGCAGTATCGAAAATTCAAAACCAAGGTTAAGCGGAGGGAAATTATGCGAATCCTGTGCCGATTGATTGAGAATAAGCCGTGCCAGTCGATGTATGCCGACTGGATTGTTGAATATTCCGCTGCGGCTAAGGAGCGGGTAGAGATGCATCAGGTGCAACAAACTTTTGAATTTTTAGAGGCATGAGATGAATATGGAATTAAATAGCCGGTACACATTCGCTGAAATCAATGAGATACAACGGCAAACATTGAGTGAAAAGATCAAAATTGCCGTAGAAGTGTTGCGGCAGGTGGAGCGACTGAGCCGCTACAACATCGCGATCGCGTTTTCCGGAGGCAAGGATTCACAAGTCGTGGCCGATTTGATTGAGCGTTTCATGCCGGAAATGCATCAGAGGATTTTCTGTATTTTTGGCAACACTGGTTGTGAGTTTCCGGAGAGTTTGCAATTTGCGCGTCGGTACGGTCAAACGCATTATGGCGAACGCTTTTTTGAAACCAAGCCACTGCTGCTGGCGGAGGATGAGTTGCGGTATGAGTTTGCCAGAAAGATTGTTCAACAGGTTGACACGGAAGGCTGTTTGCTGGAAATTCTGAAGGATGACGGCAGGCTGGCCAGCCAAAAAGCGCTGATTGTGGCGGCACAAAAGCGAGGGTATGTGCTCGATAAGAGTAATTGCTTTTTTGCCGGGCATCGTATGGATTTTGTGTATTGTCTGGAGCAATACGGTATGCCGTTGCTGGGCAAGTCTGCCAGTAAGCTGGATGCGCACCGGATTAACATCGAATGCTTTTTGAAGTATTCTGTGACCGCCAGCGAAAGCGATAAGCTCAAGGATTATTACGAGGTGTTGCGAGAGTGCAAGTTTTCGCAGCACTGCTGCAAACTGCTCAAAAAAGAACCTTCCGAACGATTGCAAGCCGAGTTGGGGGTCGATGTAATCATCAAGGGGTTGATGGCCAACGAAAGCCATACTCGCATGATCAATGTTGCTACGCGCGGGCATATTTTTGAAAGCCATCGGGCACATATTGCCGATGGGGCATTTTATCACGTTTCGCCGATTGCGATGTGGACGGATCGCGATATCTGGAACTACATCAGCTACTACAAGCTGGAGTATTCCCCACTGTATGATATCGAATATGAGGACAAGGACGGAAACGTAAAACATATCGAACGGAACGGCTGTATGTTTTGCGGTACCGATTTACTGTTCCGCGACAATCATTTGGCTGTTTTGCGCCAAACACACCCGCGTGCTTATGATATCTGCATGGAGAAGTTCGGATACCGGAAGGCTCTCAACACGTTGTTCCGGCGATACAATAAGCGTGGAATTTACGAAGCAATGACGCCGCAGGGACAAACCGCGCGAATGCTGTTTGCGGTTGGCGATCTTGAGACCTTTCGGCGTAACCGTCCGTGTGCCTACGATGAGATTGGGGACATGATGGACTTACACAACACCGGAATCGATGATGAATATGACGCAGAAGAAGAGATGGAGGAATGATAGAATACTATGTTTACTTTGAGGTGAATGATTGCTGTTACGGTCTTTGCGTCAAAGCTGCAACCGCCGGTTCGGCAAAGTTTATTGCGTATCGGAATTGGTTAAGAATTTGCGATAATAAAGGATTTTCAGAGCCAACGTGTGGTGAGTTTCTGCGATATTGCAAAGTAACACAGAGGAGTTAGAAGATGAGAGGTTTGTACCGGAAATTTGAAGTATTAAAAGACGGGAAGCCGGCACAAGGTGAATTCTTCGTCTTGCGCCTGGATTCACCAAAAGAAGCAGAGGCGAGAGCGGTAAAAGCCGCGATGATCACCTATGCAATGTTTATCGCCAGTGACAACCCTTTGCTCGCTGTAGACTTGCGGGCAAAAGGCCACGCGACTGGATACACGCCCAGTGCCGAACGCGAGGCGATGCGCCGGGAGAATGTTGCTCTCCGCGACCGCATCGCAGAGTTGGAAGCGCTGGTTGAACGGCAGACGGCGCGGAGTAAGGGTCTGGAGGGGGTAATCAAACGCATGTACATGTCACTTTATAGGATGTGTCCCTTGTGTGAAAAGTCGTCGTTTCCGTTCCCGGAGTGTCTGAACGATGGCGGTGAATGCTATGAGGCGATGAAGATTGCGTGTGAAGCGTTGGAGGAACAATTATGAATGGCCCTGTGTTTGTCCTTCACAGTCCGCGGGCGAAAATATTGCCGCACAAATCGATGCTATTGGGTGATCTTAATCGGATGATATGCCGCTACAATCTGTATGGAGTAAACATCACAAAAGAAGCTGAGTTGGTTCGGGAAAAAAGGTCGCAGCTTTCGGCCGCGCAGCGCAAAGCGGTGCTTTGGGCAGAGGCGATCCTCGAAGAGATTCGGAGGCAGAGGGATATCGTCAGCGAGGCGCTGGAGGGAAAATCATGAAACTCGAAGATTTGGTGCCGCCGTTGGGATCATGCAGGCAGATTCCAGCGGGAGAGTTTGCCGATTCGGCGCTGGTGTGGTGCAATATCTATTCTTTTGAGCCAAACACAAAAACACACATTGGATTATGGGTCAGGGAAAACTTTGAAAGTACGACTGATTTGCCAATTTGCCCCGCTCCGACACTGGCGGAGATTATGGCAGCAATTGGACATGCGACCGGTAGGGATCCGGTATGTGGTTATGACCATGGTGTCGGAGAGTGGTGGGGCCTGGTGGACATTAGGAAGCGCAATCCGGTGACAAAGGAACATGACTGGTTGAGAATAGCATTCCGAGATCGTAACCCCGCCACTGCCGCGTTTGGGGTGTGGCTGGAACTGAAGGAGGTGAGCAAATGAAACATCGTCTTTGTTTGAAATGCAAAAAACGGGAATATTGCCATTTGGGGGAATATGGTTATATGCGTCCAATACTTGATAATGGATGCACTGGCTTTCATATCGCTACTGCCACCAATGGCGACCGCATCCGCGCCATGAGTGATGAGGAACTGGCAATATACCTATCCGATCTTGACGCATGCCCGGATGAATCAAGAGTCCCGGACCGCGGTGTATCAGCATGTGCGATTGCGGGAAGAGTGTGCAAAGAATGCTGGCAAGAATACATCACAGAACCCAATGAGGTACAGGAATGAGTGAATCCGAAAAATGTCCGTTTTGTGGAGAAAATTCGCAGATACTTTTCCATGATGAGGACAACAGCGTTTTTCGATGCGAAAAGTGTGAGCGTAGATTCTACAAAAATGACGCTCGAATTATAGAATTACAAGATTACATCGTTGGACTGGAGGCCCAATTGGCCGAGCTTAATTTCATCCTGGACAAGTTCGAGACGTGGAATATGGATGATTGTCCGGGCCGGTGTCCGTTTGAGGAAAAGAATATTGCATCCGAAGTAAAGGACGGGGGGTGTAAGACGCGCGAGGAGGCGAGAGAATATATACTGAATCATTACCCGCGCCTTTGTGCCTATAACGGCGAAGAGGGGCAATGCTGGATCGAATACTATCGCAATATCTACCGGCAAGGCAAGCAGCAGGACAAATGAACTGGCTGGATATAAAACCGGATTTGGAGGGTTTTTCGGATGCCGAAAACGGCTTGCTGCTGCGGCTGTATCTGGATGTGTTCGCGGGCGAGGAGGTCGACGAATCCAGGATCGTCCGGATGCCGCGGTATGTGCGGCCGGTATGGCTGCGGGTAAAGTCGATGGCACTGGCCGACCGGGAGCGCCTGGAGCGTTTGACTGCCCGCAACCGGGCCAATATTTTGCGGCGTTACGGTTCTACCAATGGTAGCGAAAAAGCTACCAATGGTATACCAATGGTAGAAAAAAATCTACCATTGGTAGAGGGGGCAAATTCTACCAATGGTAGCGAAAAAGCTACCAATGGTATACCAATGGTAGAAAAAAAGTTACCATTGGTAGAGGGGGAGCTACCAATGGTAGACGGCGAATCGGGGCAAAATCTTCCCCCCTTATCAACCCCTATAGAGAGAATCCCCGATATATCTAAAGATATATCTTCCCCCTTACCGGGGGAGGATGGATTGAATTTCGCGGATTTCTGGACTTTGTACGGGAAAAAGGAGGCGAAGAAGGACGCCGAAGCAGTCTGGAATCGTCTTGGCGTCAAGGAGCGCCGGGCGGCGCTGGCGGCGGTCCCGAGCTACAAGCAACGACAGCCGAATCCGCAGTTCCGCAAGCTGGCGGGGGGCTGGCTGCGGGGGCGGCGCTGGGAGGATGAACCGGCCGCGGCATCGGAAACGGCGCCGGCGGCAACCGGCGGGATGCGGGGATTGATCGCAAAAATGGTTCCGGGAGGGGAAAGCAAATGAGCATGACAGTGACGGCGGTATGCCGCATTTGCGGCGCTTCGGGGGAGCTCACGGTCGAGGATTACGTTTACAACGACCGGGTGTTTCTGACGGCGACGGTGGGGTTTTACGCCTGTCCCGGCTGCGTTCAACTGGAGGAAGAACGGCGGGCCCGAGAGTACAAACAGCAGCGCGACGCGGAGTTGCAGTACAAGTGGGATTGCGATTACCGGAAACGATTTGCAATCAGTAATTTCGGTATTTACGAGCTGCCGTACGATCCGAAGCATCCGAAGGCGAATTCGGCACTCGACGCCTGGATTGGTGAACACCGTTACCGGTCGCTGTGGATCGCCGGGCATACGGGGCTATGCAAAAGCCGCCTGGTTCAGAAGTGGGGGCTGGAAATGTTGAAAAGCCGCACGGTGCAATACTGGCCCGCGGCCGATTTGCTGAACCACCTGTCAGGGAACGCGAAACGGCTGGATGAGGTGATTTGGAGTGTGTACCGGGCGGATCTGCTGATTCTCGACGACCTCGGGACGGAGACGATCACCGAGGCGAAATACAAGTACCTCTTCGCGATTCTGGATCGGCGCTATCTGGGGTTTAACCAGGCACGGCACCACCAGCGCTCGGACCATCCGGAGTTCCATTGGGGCGGCGATGGAAAACGGCTGGGGGCGCAGATCTGGGTGACGACGATGGACGACGGCAGCCGCTTCGTTCAGGGGATGGGGGCGGACGGTCCGGCGGCGCTGCGCCGGATCTCGGAAATGTGTGAGTTCTGGGAGAAATTTTAATGGCAGGATGCGACCCGTACAGCCGGGAAATATTGTTGAAAATACTGCATCACTTCGCGGCTCGCCGCAAGGTGATGCTTGCTTGTTTAGTGGCTCTGGGGTGCGGCGTTGGCAGTCGGATCTCGGAGCTTTTGGCATTGAAGCGGGGCGACTTGATCCGGAACGGGTGTCTGGTGGAGAGCGTCCGGCTGGTGAAGCTGAAAGTGCGCCGGAAGCCGAACGGGCACCGCTACACGACGCCCCGGATCCGGGAGGTGCCGCTGACGGCGGCGCTGGCGCCGTACGTGTCGGCGTGGCTGGTGCGGCAGCAGGAGCTCGGCATCGAGTTCCCGGAGGATTACGTGTTCAGCCGGACCGGCGTGGAGCCGCTGACCCGGCAGGCGGTGTATTACCACCTCCGGGACGCTTACCGGGCGCTGCTGCTGCATGGCAGGCATGGCACCCACGGGATGCGGAAGACCTTTGCCCGCTTCGTGTTCGATTATTACCGGCAGGAGTTCGGCGACGACCTGCGGGCGCTGGAGCAAACCCGAACCGCGCTCGGCCACGAGCGCATCGATACCACGATCAAATACCTGAACTTGGGCGGCGCGTGCCTCGGGAGTGCGCTGTCGTCCGTGTTCGGCTTCATTACGGAGGATGACGATGGCGAAAGAGAATAAAGCGACCCCGGTGATGTTTTTTGAAAATGCGGTCTACGGCACGGCGGCGGCGGCGGAAATCCTGGGCCGATGTGATAAAACTATCAGAAAATTATGCGATAGTGGCCGTTTGAAAGGGGTGAAAGACAAGCGCGGCTGGTTAATTTCCGGCTGGTCGATTCGGGAGTATGTTGAGGGTAGATGTACCCTTATGCATGACAAATAGCTTTGTCAATAATATTTTACCCGATTTCGGAAAAATAGTTATAAGGCGTTGCGGTGAAATGAATAAAAATTGCGAAATATTTTATTCTTAGGTATTCTTGATGAAAGATACGAATAAACACGAAGAAGATAATTATATTTATGAGCGTTACAGCGCTTTTCACGCCATCGGCGACCGCTGCCGCCTGTCGGTGGTGACGGTGCGGAACGCTTTTTCGCGGAAACCGATCACCTGGGCGACGGCTTTGAAGCTGTCGCGGCTGTTGGGAATACCAATCGAATGCTTTCGATTGAAACAAGATAAACGGGGAGTCAATAAAAATGGCACGGCCACGCAAGATAAAGACGGCGAGTGATTTGAGAGAACGGGCGGAACGGTATTTTGCCGTCTGCGACAGCCATGAGGAGGAGCGCTTTTTCGAAAGCGGTCCGAAAACGGTGAAAGCACCATTGCCCTACACGGTCGAGGGTTTGTGCAACGCGCTCAAAATCACCCGGCGCGACTGGAATAATTACTGCCACCGGGAAGACGCGCTGGGAGTGGCGGCACAGATGACGGCGCAACGGATCTCTGAAAACCGGGTGGTGGGCGGCTTGACCGGCAAACAGAATGCGAATCTGGTGAAGTTCCTGTTGAGCAACAACGATCCGGACAACTACCAGGAGAAGCAGGAGGTCAAGCACTCCGGCAATGTCGAATTCAAGCGGTTTCTGGCCGACATGGACGGGGTGGCGAGCGATCTGGAGAAGCGATGATGATTGAGCTGCGGGAAAAATTCAAGTCGCGGGAGTGGCGTCTGGAACATCTGTACTGGATCATCGACGAAAAGGGGCGCAAGGTCAAGTTTCGGCTCCGGCCGATGCAGCGGTTGTTCCTGCATATGATGTGGTTTTGGAATATCATCCTGAAAGCGCGGCAGTTAGGCTTCACCACCTTGATCGATTTGATCGGGTTGGATATGGCGCTGTTTACGCCGAACTTTTCGGTGGTGATCATCGCCCACCGCAAGGAGGATGCGCAGAAGATCTTCTACAACAAAATCAAGATCCCGTACGAGTCGATGCCGGAGGCATTCAAGGCTGAAGTGAAAGCGATCAAGTGCGACGCCGGCGAATTGATTCTGTCCAACGGCTCCAGTGTCCGCGTTACCACCTCTTCGCGGTCCAGCACCTGCCAATTCCTGCATATCTCCGAATACGGCAAGATCTGTGCGCAATACCCGTCGAAAGCGCGGGAAATCCGTACCGGCGCTTTGCCATCGGTACATCCGGGCGGCTATTGTTTCATCGAATCGACCGCGGAAGGCAACGGCGGCGACTTTTACGACAAATGCCAAGAGGCGCGGAACGCGATGCTTTCCGGCAAGAAGCTCGGAATGCAGGAATTCAAATTCTGCTTCTTCCCGTGGTTCAAGCACCCGGATTACGTCGCGGATCCGTCTACGGTAGTGATCCCCGATCGGCTGGTGAAATACTTCAACACCCTCCGCGACCGGGAACAAATCGAGCTCACGGCGGGACAAATGGCCTGGTATGCGCAAACGGAAAAGAACCTGGGTGAAGATATGCACCGGGAGCACCCGTCGACGCCGGAAGAGGCGTTCCGGGTGGCGCAAGAGGGGGTGTTCTACAAGCGCGAATTCGACAAGATCTATGCGGAAAACCGGATCGCCCCGGTGCCGTACGATTCGCATTATCCAGTCTGGACTTCGTGGGATCTGGGATTCAGCGACGATACTGCGATCTGGTTTTTCCAGTTCATCGGCCGGGAAATCCGGGTGATCGACTATTACGAAAACTCCGGTGAGGGTCTGCCGCATTACGCCGCGATCCTGCGGGAAAAGAATTACTTCTACGGCGGCCACATGGCGCCACACGATATCGAAGTACATGAGCTCGGGAGTGGTCGATCACGAGTGGAGACGGCGCGGGAGCTGGGGATCCGCTTTGCTACCATTCCGACCGCGAAAGACCTTTACGGTGGGATTGAAAATGTCCGGCAGATGCTGGGCTACTGCTGGTTCGACGAAGCGAAATGCGCCGCCGGGTTGCGGGCGCTGGCGAACTACCGGAAGGACTTCAATGAGAAGCTCGGCGTGTTCCGGGATAGCCCCCGGCATGACGATTGCAGCCACGGCGCGGACTCGTTTCGGACCGGCGCGGTAGCCTGGGCTTCGGGGCGCATGGGCGACCTGCGATCTTCCGCCACGCGCCCGAAAACCACCGACAAATCGGCGTGGCGATAGTGTTTAGTCGTTCATAATCAGGTAATAATGACGGGGATTCTCATTTCGGGGATTCCCGTTTTTTTACAAAATGGGAGTTCCATCAAATCGCATCCAATGATAGCATGGGATTCCGTCAAGAATCCTCCGTGCTCTCTAGGCAATGTACTCCTGTATGGCTGGAAGATACGTTCTATAAACTGTCCCAATGGCTCTGGATTACCTCAAGAGACCGTCAAACGCATTTTTGCCCTCTCGTGCTATTATTTTGGCACCCAAAACAGGCTCCCGAAACAGCCTCCTTTTGCCTCTTCCCATGTCATCGAAAGAGGCTCCAAAATTCCGGTAAAATATTTGATCGGGCCATTTTGCTATAGTAACGGGTAAAAGCAAATGGAGGTGTGTCGTGGGCAAAAAATCAGGCGGCGCGATGACGATGAAGACTCCGGACCCCAAGCCGACGCCGGTATCTTCGACGGATGCCGAAATCGAATTGGCAAGACGGGAAACGCAAAAGGCGGAGAAGAAACACTTCAACCGCTCCAATACAATCCTGTCGATGGACGTTTCCGGCTCCAGCGGCAAAAAATCCATCCTCGGGGGCTAGGTTGTACAATGGACACAAATGATATTGTACAACGTTATAACCGGGCGAAAAGCGACCGCGACAGCGGGTTCCTGCCGTTGTGGAATGAATCCCGCCGCTACGTGACGCCGAATAAACAGGCGGATCAGGCGCCCGGCGGCGAACGCACGCAGGATATTTACGATTCGACGGCAACTTATGTTGCCACCCGGACCGCATCGGGGCTGTATGCCTGGTGCTGCCCGCCGGATAAGCGCTGGTTCGAATTCCGTGCCGAAGATGAGGAGCTGCAGAAGATTGATCGGGTATCGTCGTGGTGGTCGGAGTGCACCCGGATCGCCGCGGAAGCGATGGCGAATTCAAATTGGTCGCTGATGTTCCACGAAGTGGCGATGGATCTGGTGCACGGCAACGGCATTCTCTACACCGAGGAGGGCGATCGAACCAAGTTGAACTTCCTCTGTGTTCCGTTCGAATCGTTTTGCGGACTCGAAGACAAGGAGTCCCGGATCGATACGGTGTTCCGGGAGTTCGAATACACCGCCCGGCAGTGTGCGCAGGAGTTCGGACGGGACAAATGCACCGAGGAGATGCAGAAAGCGCTCGACGATCCGAAGCGGATGGAAGAGAAGTTCCGGATCCTCCACGCGGTTTTCCCGAATGCCGACCGGCAACACGACAAGATGGACGAAACCGGCAAGCCGTATTGCTCGGTGTATATCGCGTTGAAGGAGAAGCAGGAGCTGGCCAAATCCGGCTATTGGGAAAATCCCTATGTGGTGATTCGGTGGAGCAAGACCGAAAACGAAGTGTATGGCCGTGGCCCCGCGGTCGATTACCTGCCGGAAATCCGGATGTTGAACCGGATGCGCAAGGCGAAAATTTATGGGGTGGAGCTGGCGAACGATCCTCCGGTGTTGATTCCGGACGATGCGTTGCTGGATTCCACGTTTCGGACTTACCCGGGTGGCGTTAATTACTACCGGGCGACTGCAGGCATGAAGCCAGAAACATTCCTGATTCCGAATCAGACCCAGGTGACGCAAGAGGAAATCGACCAGACTCGGCAAATCATCTGGAAGGATTTCTTGTGTGACATGTTCGACGCGCTCGAAGACCGCAAGAATATGACCGCGACCGAGGTGGTGGAGCGGATCGAAGCGAAGCTGGTGCCGTTTGCGCCGGTGTTGGGCCGGATGCAGTCGGAGGGTTTCAATCCGCTGCTGTCGCGGGTGTTCGGGATTCTCTACCGCGCCGGTGCATTCCCCGAACCGCCCCCGGAAGTGATGATGTCGCCGGGCTACAAGATCGAATACGTGTCCCGGATCGCGCTGGCGATCAAGCAGCTGGAGGCGCGGAGCTTTACCCAGACGATGGAGCGGCTGCTGCCGTTTGCGGAGGTCCGGCCGGAGGTGTTCGACAACTTCGATTTCGACAAGATCGCCCGCGGCCTGGCCCGCGGCGACGGCATGCCGTCCGATTGGATGGTGCCGGAAGATCAGGTGATGGAGATGCGGCTGCAGAAGGCGCAGCAGATGCAGCAGCAACAGATGCTGGAGCAGCTGCCGAACGCGGCGAAGGCGCTACCGGCATTGGGGCAGTCGCCGCAGCCGGGGAGCCCATTGGAAGCGATACAGGGAGGATTGGGAAATGGGACTTGATGGTACTATCGAACGGCGCCGGGCAGAGCTGGCGCGGGATTACCAGGCGGTTTTCGGTTCGGAAGCCGGACAGCGGGTTTTCGCCGATTTGATGGCTGCGGCCGGGGTGGATGAAGATATTTTTGCCGATAGTGCCCGAGTTACCGCATACCGTGCCGGGCGCCGGTCGCTGGCGCTCCGGATCCGGAATTTTTATAACCTCAAGTTCAACGACAAAGAACCCGAAAGGATGACGCAAAATGAACGGAGATGATTGGGGCGGGATCCAATTCCGCGACGGTGAATTCACCAGTAAGGACGGTGCGCCGGTCGCTACCGTGGTTGACGGGCAGGCGAAGTTCTGCCCCGGCATGGCCGGGTATTACAAGAAGTTCGTGGAAGCCTTCATGGCGGCGAATCCGGATTTGATTGTGGCGTCACAGCCGCCGCCGCCGGATACGTCGCTGTCCGGCAGTGACATTCCGGAAACGGCGCTGCCGGAGTTCGATCGGCGCCTCGGCGTGGAAACGCCCGGTTTCCGGGAGTGGTGCCAACAGCATCAGTTGAACGAAGAACAAATTGCGGCGGTGATCCGTAGATTGGAAAGGAAGAAATAATGGCGGATTCGATTTTGGGCGGTGCCGGAGAGACTCCGGCGGACGGTGGCGGCGACCAGCAGCAACAGCAGCAGGTGGCCGATTCGCAGCAACAGCAGACGCCGGTTGCGGCTGATTGGTCGAAGTTGATCGGTGCGGATGGCGCGTTCGGCGAAAAGTGGCGCGATGCGCTGCCGGAGGAATTGCGCGGCGAAGACTCGCTGGCCGGGTACAAGACCATCGGTGCGATGGCGAAAAGCCTGGTCAGTGCGCAAAAAATGATCGGCGCCGACAAGGTGGTGTTGCCGGGCAAATATGCGACACCGGAAGAGCGGCGCGAATTCTTCACCCGGCTCGGTTGCCCGGAGAGTGCCGAAGGCTACCAGTTCGCCAAGCCGGAGGATCTGCCGGAGGGGATGAATTGGAACGATGACGCAGTGAAGGGGTTCGGCGCCAAGGCGCACGAACTCGGCCTCACGCCGGAGCAGGCGGCGGGGGTGCTGCAATTCCACACCGAGATGATGAAAGGCGAATTCCAGTCGTTCGGCGAACAGCGGCAGGCGGCACAGACCGAAGCGCTGGCCGCGTTGAAAACGGAGTGGGGCGGGGCGTTCAATCGGCAATTGGAGCTGGCGAAGCGAACGGCGCAGACATTCGGGGTATTCGATACTCTGGAGTCGCTCGGCCTCGGTGACAATGCCGAAGTGCTGAAAATGCTGGCGAAGGTCGGCGGCGCGATCAGTGAAGACAAGCTGAAAGGCGGCGATCCATTGGTTCCGGCCGACGCGCAAAGCCGGATCGACGCGATCATGAACGATATGCAGCACCCTTATTGGGATGCGAACCACCCCGGCCATGATTGGGCGGTGCGGGAGTTGGACGGTCTTTACAAGATGTTGAAAACGAAGTAATCGGGGAACTCATTCGGAGTCCGATCGAGACGGCCGCAGCCGTCCGCTTGCCGGAGCGTTTCCGGCATCGGATCCCGCGAGGGACAATCCGGAAGGCAGGTTTTATCATGGAGATGTAGGCAATGAATGGTGAAAGTGCTTACGAGCTGCAGTACAGCCGCACGGTGTACACGTTGGCGCAACAGCAGGGGAGCAAGTTACTCCCGCTGGTGTCGCGGGAGGATTTGAGGGGGGAAAAGAAGTTCTTCGAAACGGTCGGCCCGACAACGGTGCGGCGCCGGACCGGGAAGTTCGAAGACTCGCCGGTGATCGAGACGCCGTTCGGGCGCCGGGCGATCATTCCGCATGATTACGATTGGGGCGACTTCTGCGACCCGTTCGACGAAATGCGGATGACCATCGACCCGAAGATGCCGGTGGTTCAGGCGGGCCGTTCGGCGATGGGCCGCGCGATCGACGATGAAATCATCGAAGCGATCTTCGGCTTGGGCTGGGAGGGCGACGACGGCCGCAATCCGGTGCCGCTTCCGACCTCGCAGGTGTGTCCGCCTACGGTCGGCGGCACCTCGGGCAATACCGGCCTGACGCTGGGGAAGCTCAAATGGATTCGCAAGCGTTTTCGGCAGTCGGAAATCGATCTGGATGTTCCCGGCAACGAAATCTATATGGCGATTTCGGCCGCGCAGCACGATGACTTGTTGGGGATCGTACAGATTTCCAGCTCGGAATACAACAGCACCAAGGTGCTGGTGGATGGCGAAGTCCGGAAGTTCCTCGGCATCAACTTCGTGCAGGTCGAGCGGCTGAAAGTCGGCGCCGGCGATCTGCGCCAGTGCGGCGCCTGGATCAAGTCCGGGGTGGCGGTGGCGATGCCGAAAGACATTACCGCGACGATGGGACCGCGTGCGGACAAGTCGAACGCCTGGTATGCCTATTTGTGCATGTCGGTGGCGGCGGCTCGCAAGGAAGAAACCAAGGTGATCGAGGTTCCGTGCCTCGAAGCCTGATAACGAGAGGGATATTGCAATGGCTACTGTTTATTCTGACATTGCCGCGTTGCATCAGGCGGCGGGGCCGCGTGACAAGAGCCGAACCCAACAGTTCGGCGGTCGTGTCCGCATCGCCAACGGCGTCTACGAAGGCAAGGCGGCGGATGCGGCCGGTACGAAAATCGTACTGGTGAAACTCCCGGCCGGGGCGCGGCTTCTGCCCTCCAGCCGGATCTACGCCGAAGCCGGGCAAGCCGCCGCGTTGGCGCTCAAAGTCGGCGACGCCAAGAACAACGCCCGCTATCTGGCCACGGCGACCGTGGGAGCGGCCGCAAAGACGCTGGAACTGGCGGGCAACGCCCTGGCGCCCTACAATCTGGAGGGCGAACAGGAGATCACCGCGGAGACCAGCGGCGCCGCGTTGGCGGCGGGAAAGAAGATCGCGTTCGAACTCTACTACGTGATCGATTAACCCGATCCGGCCGGGAGGAACGCCACTCCCGGCCGGATTTTTGAGGGGAAGATTATGACCAGTCAGGAAATTCAAAATCAAGCGTTGATGCTGGCGGGCTTGCCGCCGGTGACCGACCGGGACGCCAAAACTCCGTCCGCCGAATTCATTTACGATCACTACCCGGTAACGGTGCGCCGGTTGCTGCGCGATCATGTGTGGGGCTTCGCTGTCAAATTCATTCCGTTGGCGAGGCTGAATGCTCCCTGTCTGGATCCGAATTATGGATTCATTCAGGCGCTGCCGGTGGATTGCCTCCGGGTGCTGGCGGTGACGCCGGGCCGTTACCGGGTGTGTTCCAATCAGGTATTCACCACGGAAGCAAAGGTGACGCTTGAATACGTCGCTGAAATCACCGACGCCACCCGCTTCGACGCGATGTTCGCGGATGGGTTGATGTATGCGCTGGCCGCTGAAATCGCCGCCGTGTTCGCCCCCGATATGAACAAGTCGTCGTACTTCGAGCAGCAGGCGATGTTGCGGCTGCAGAATGCGAAGACCGTCCAGGCGCAGGAAAATGCCGAACACTTGCAGCCGCGGCGGCGGTCGCGCTGGTTGGAGTCGAGACGATGATTTATGCTCAACATCTTGCTTTCAATGCCGGGGAGCTGTCGCCGTTGCTGGATGTGCGCTCGGATGTGTCGCAGCACCAGAGCGGTTGCCGGACGCTGGAAAACTTCCTGGTCAAACCGCACGGCGCCGCCGAACGGCGCCCGGGGACGCTCTTTTGCGCCGCCGCCAAATACCCCGACAAGGCGGTGCGGTTGATTCCGTTTTCGTTCGGAGAGGACGATTCGTATATCCTTGAATTCGGTGACGGCTATTTGCGCTTCTTCCGCGACGGCGCCTTGCTGCAAAGTTCCGGCGTCCCGTATGAACTGGCTTCGCCATACCTTGCCGCCGATCTGGAACGGATCAAGCACGTGCAGTCGGCCGATATCCTGTTTCTGGTGCATCCGGATCATGCGCCGCGCCAGCTGCGCCGCTATGCCGAAACCAACTGGACACTGGAAGAGTTCGATTTTAAATTCCCGCCGTTCCTCGATCCGAACGTCGAAGATACCACGTTGACGCCCTCGGCGGCTTCCGGCGATATCACCATCACCGCATCGGCGGCGGTGTTCGAAGCCGGCCACGTCGGCAGTTGGTTCGACCTGGTGCATATCCGCGAAAACAGCAAGATCTCCGGCTCCTTTACGGCGGTCGGCAATTCGGCCACGATGCCGGTACGCGGATCCTACAACCTGATTACCCGCGGCACCTGGACCGGCACGATTCAACTGCAGCGCTCCACCGACAATGGCGGCAGCTGGCTGGATCTGTATTCGCGTTCCAGTAAGAACGACTGGAATTGCGACCTGGTGCGGGAGGAAAAGGAAGACAACGCGATTTACCGGGTACGGATGGATGATTACACCTCCGGCACCTGCACGTATGAATTCCGCAACGACAACTATTATACCCATGGATTGGTGAGGATCACCGCGGTGAACTCGCCCACGGTGGCGCAGGGCACGGTACGCGGCACGCTCGGCGCCGCCACCGCCACGCGGGAGTGGCACGAAGGCGCCTGGGGGGTGAAGAACGGCTATCCGTGCTGCATCACCTTTCATGAGGAACGGTTGCTATTCGGTGGCAGTGGCAAGCAGCCGCAAACCATCTGGGGCAGCCGGACCGGGGAATGGGATGTGTTCCGGACCGGCGACATTGACGACGATGCGATTTGTTATACGCTGGTCAGCGACTCGATCAACCGGATCCAATGGATGGTGTCGCATGATGTATTGATGGTCGGCACGCTCTCCGGCGAATTCGCCGGGCGCGGCAAGAGCTCCGACGAACCGATGACGCCCTCGGCCATATCATTCAAACCGCGATCCAACTACGGCAGCGGTCGTCTGGCTGCGTTTCTGGCCGGTGACGTGGTTTTATGCTTCCAGCGCAATTGCCGCAAGCTGCGCGAACTGGCGTACAGCTACGAGAAAGACGGCTATGTGTCGCCGGATCTGACCATGCTGGCCGATCACATCACCGGATCCGGCATTGTCGCAACCGCGCTGGTGCAGCAGCCGGATACAATCCTCTGGTGCGTCCGCGCCGATGGCGTATTGGTCGGTTTGACCTACGAACGCGATCAACAGGTCGTGGGCTGGCACCGGCATACCACGCAGGGGCGATTCGAATCTGTCGCCGCCATTCCCGGAGCGCACGGCGATGAAGTGTATGTGGCGGTGCGCCGGGTGGTCAACGGCACGGCGGTCCGCTACATCGAGCGCTTCGCGCCGCGGGATTGGAGCTGGATCGGCGATGCTGTCTACATGGATTGCGCGATATGGAAGACGCCGGACGCCACCGGCGCCACTGTGAGTGGCCTGAATCACCTGGAGGGGATGGAGGTGCAATTGATGGCCGATGGCGCGGTACAGACGCCCGCCACCGTGGATCTGGGTATGGTGCCGCTGGAGGCCGAAGCGCTGCGGGTGTTGGCGGGCCTCGCGTATGAATCGCAGCTGCAGCCGATGCCGCTGGATCTGGCCTTGCAGGACGGTACGATACAATCCCGTAAGAAACGGGTCTATGAAGTGTTCCTGCGGGTTCACCAGTCGGTCGGCGGCGAAGTCCGCGCCGGCGAAGGCAAATGGCTGCCGGTTATCAGCCGCAAGGTCGAGCACCAGGTCAATACCGCGATCCCCCCGGAAAACCGCTCGTTCAAGCTGGAACAGGTTTCCGGCTATCAGGGGGAGATCATTGTCGAAGTGCGCCAGCGGGATCCGCTCCCGCTGACGGTAATCAGCATATCCCCGAATTTTGAGGTGTACCAATGAATATCGTCGTTCGACAGCAGCGGGAGGGGGATTACCGGATTCTCCTTGGTTTTTTGATGGCGCGGGAGTTCCCGCCGTTGAGCCGGGAGATACTGGGGCCGTTCGGTTTCGTCGCCGAAGTGGATGGCGAAGTTGCCGCCGGGTGCTGGGTGTACCGGTGCGTGGAAAAAAACACCTGCTACCTGGCGTTCCTGACCACCAAACCGGGATTGGGAACTCGCGGCGCTTCGGTGTTGGATCAGTTGGTTCGCGGCGCCGTCGAAGAACTGCGGCGCCAGGGCTACCGCCTGGTGTTCGTGAACGGCTCCGGCAGTATGGCGCGGTACTTCGAAAACACCGGCTGGGTGATCGGCGACCGCGATAACACGCATTTCTTTTTACCGTTAACTTGAGGGGGGATTATGGGACTATTCACTTCGATTGCTTTGTGGACGGCCGGGATCGGCAGTATGGTCTCCGGAATTACCGGCGGCATCATGCAGTACAATCAGGACAAAGATAACGCCGAAGCTGAAGCGAAGATGCTGGAATATAACAGCGAGTTGGCAAAGCGGGAAGCCGCCGATGCGGAAAACGAAATGCACGAGGCGCTTCGGCGCCAGCAGGCGGAAGCGGCGCGTTTCCAGGGGACGCAGCGGGCGTTGTACGGCAAAACCGGCGTCATGATGGACACGGGAAGCCCGCTGGCGGTTCTGGGGCTTACCTCGGAACGGCTGGAGATGGATAAGATCGATACCCAGAGACAGGGCCGCGCCAACCAGCAACGCTTCCTGAATCAAAGCGACGCTTATCTCTACCAATCGAAGATCGCCAAGCGGAATTACTCGTGGTCCTCCATTCTGTCCGGCGCCGGTACTGCATTGGGCGGAGTCGGCATGGTGGCAAACGGCTTTGAGGCGTTCAGCGATTGGCGCGGCAAGTCGTCTGCCGGAGCAAAGAAAAGCTCTGCGCAAGCCTACGGATTTGGAACCTTTGGAAGTTACGGGAGATAAATCATGCCGCAAGTACCGATCGCACAAGTACCGGCGTATCAGCAGTCCGGCGACAGCTATTACATCCGGCAATCGGCTGCCAATGGGAGATACTACAATTGGCTCCAGGCCGGAGCGTCGATGTCGCACGGCCTGCGCCAGGTCGGCGGTGTCATTCAGGAGCTGTACCAGAAAAAGAAACTGGCTGACGACTTCGACAACGCCAGTCAAATTAAGCTCCTGGTGGCGCAGGAAAAATTCAACGTACAGCAGCGGATGCGCGAAAACGAAAAAGACTACGAGTCTTTCGAAAAATGGAACGAAGAAGCGCTGAATGGCCTGACCGGAAAAATACGTCCCTACATGGGAAAACTGTCGCAAGATGCGTTGCGGGAGATGCAGCCCTATCTGGAGGGTGAAAGCCTGGGTATGCGCCAGTTCACCCGAAGCATCCAGTTTCAAGCCGACTTGACGGTCAAAAAGGACAATATTATTGCGAGGAGTGAATACAACTGTAAAATGGGCAACTACGAAGCCGCCCGCGAGGAAGTCCGGAACGGCCTTGCCTCCGGACTGCTCTCGGAGGCAATGGCGTACTCCATGAACAAGAAGATCGACAACGATAAGGACTTCTGGGATGGTAAGCGACAAATCGATGCGGGAGATCTGGGAGTTATCGATCAGTTGAAGCAAAGGACCGATTCCGGCGAATACGCCAACTTCAAGAACCTGACCCTCGAGAACCGGGATAAGTTAGTTGAGCACGCGGAGCACGTCAAAGACAGAAAATTCACGAATGACGTCAAGGTATTTGCCGCGACAGTCGAACAGGGAACTTGTCCAACGGTTGCCGAAGTGGATCAGAGCTACAAACAAGGCAAAGTTGACGAAAGAACGTATCTCGCTCAAAAGGCATTTGCGGAAAGATATTGGCAGCAGTCGCGCCAGGAGGATCTCGAATCATTCACCGCTGATGCTATGGAAGGGCAATATCCGGAATTGAAGCATCTGGAAGAGATGCGGGAAGCCGGTGTAATCACCGATAAGGAATACATATCCCGCCGCAGAATTGTCGAAGCGATTGAAACGGAAAAACAAAACAAGTCGATTCGCCAGTCGCAGGCAAAGCAGAGAGAGTCGATTCGCCAGTCGCAGGCGATCTTTTGCGCGGAACTTGAATCTGTATCGGTTCCGGTTTCGCCGCAGAAGCAAATGACGTTTCGGGCGGAACAATATGAGAAAGCCTTGGGGGTCGCAGCTGGTGACGTTGAAGTATTCAATCGGCTGCGGGCACAAATCGACAAGCGTATCGACGGCCAGGATCCATTCAAAAAAGATGAAAAAGGAGAATTGGTCAAGGATATGATCGACCAGATGGCGAAAGCCGGCGATTTTGCTTACAGGGGAGATGAGAACGAAGCAATGCAGGCGGAACGCAAACTGCAATTCTATACTGCCGGGCGCCAAATGTTGCAGGATGGGAAAGGCATTTCCGAGATCAAGAAAGAAATCGACGGATTGAATCAAGCATGGCAAGAGAAGCGAATTGCGCAGTTATTCAACAATTCAGGGCGGCTCAAACAGTCCGCGACGAATGGAAAATCTTTTGATAGCCGCAAGATGTATGCCGAAGCGTTGGCGCCATATGAAAATAGCTGGCTGGAGCCATCGCCATACGTTTACCAGGAGGTTCATCACAAGGTTCAAAAACTCAAGAAAGATGGCTGGATTGATGCCGCCGATATTATTGACCAGCAAAAGGGAGAATCCGGACGAATGGTTTGGACCTTGAAAGATGGCAGAAAGGTATATGCTGATGAATACATCAATGAATGAAGAAATTCCGAATACTTCTATGGCGGGAAGTAATGCTGTGACGCCTATCTCTGTGCCTACTTTGAAGGACTTGCTCCCGGCGGCAAATAAACCAGTCTCGGCGGAAGAAGATTTGATCAACTCGCCATATCCGAGTATGCCATTTCGTCAGTCGGATTACGAGAAGACCAACAACAGCAGCAATACGATGAAGCGGGCATTGCTGGAAGATCCCTATGCTTTTTTCGACCGTGAGGCGGTTCCTGAATTGGCAACGATGGCCGGAGAGTCGCCGGAAGCGATGACAAAAATGGGGACGATGGCGATGAAGCTGGTTTCGGCGCGTTATCTGGCGAATGCGTATGATCTGGATTTCCCGGACGCCATGCAGAACTTTGAAGCGCTGACCAAACACTTCTTCGGGGAAAAAATCGACGATCCCAAACAGGTGTATTTGCGGCTTCGGGCGATCCGGCAGATGGAAGAAGGGCCATCGCTCGGCGACAGATTGAAGAGTGACGCGGCTACGGGAATACTTGCCACGCTGAAGAGTGGCGGCATTGATACCGGGAATGTGCTGATTAGTCGCCCGATGGAGGCAGTGGTCAATTACGTCAATTATGGTTTCTATAAACCGTTGGAATGGCTCTCCCGGAAGGCTGGATGGGAATGGGGCGAGAAGAACTTCGGAGCGCAGACCCATTTAAACTTCAGGGATTTCACCGCCCCATTGGAGCGTATGTCCGATGAATATCAAAAACTGATAGCCTACGAAGAACAGCAGCGCGGGCCGTCGAGCGGCTTCATGGAAGATGTGACCGGTGGCGTAATCCGCAATCTCCCCAATATGCTTCTGGCTGTCGTTCTAGCCAAAGCCAGGGCGGCAAGCGCTTTCTTTGGCATGTCCAGTCTTTCCTCTGAAATCATGGATACTCGGGACAATCCGAATATGTCGGAGGCGGAGAAGCTTTACAATGCCGTGCTCGTCGGTGCTGCGGAAGCTATATTTGAGGAATGGACCGGATTCGGGCGAATTGCTCGAAAGTATTGGGGAAAGACAATTCCTGCCGGGGAAATCAAAAAAATCAGCACCGCGTTTGGCGCCACATTGGCGCGGACAGGCAAGGCGCTGGCGCTGGATGCCGCCGGCGAGGGCTGGGAAGAGGTCATGACCGGGGCGACGCAACGCTTTTCCAACCTGCTTTTCAATAAAGACGGAAAAACCTTGTCCAGTCTTTCGGTCAGCGAGTTAGTTCACGAGCTCTGCGATCCGATGCCGTTGGAGTTTTCTGTCGGCGCTGTGATGGGCGGCGGTGTCGGCGTGTTCGGTGCCGGGCATCAATTCCGGCAACAGCGCACCGGCGCGGAAATTCAAAACTTCCGGGCGGAATTGATCGGCGAAGCCAAAGGGCAACTTGAAGTCCTGAAGTCCAAAGAATCATTGACCGACGAAGAATCCCGCATGGCGGAACGTTTGGATGGAGCCGTAAGAGCCGGCGACGCCAAGGCTGTGATCGATCTGGCGTATGAGCAGATTCTGAATGAGAAAGAGCAGCAGCGTCAGGATGAATTGACATTGGATGAATGGGCCAGCGAACACGCTTCGGAGGCCATTCGCCAGGAGAAGGAATTTCTGGCGGCACAACGGGCTCCGGATGCGGCAAAATCCGAAAGAACCCGCACAGAGGTAGTGCGCGGCATGGTGGAGGATCTCCAGTATCAGTATCGTGACATCCTGCAATTGGAATTTGTACCGACAGCGGCGGATCTGCCGGAGTCGATTCGCAATGCTCCCAATTTTGTTTCGGGGGTTGAGGGGTGCTTTGAAACTGAAACCGGAAAAATCTACTTCGTCGGCAGCAATCTGAATCCCGGCCGGGTGCAAAAGGTATTTTTGCATGAGGCGGTGGGGCATCGGGGCCTGCGTGGACTGTTCGGATCCCGCTATGATATCTTTCTCGACCAATTGGCGCGTGATCACGCGGATGAAATTTCCGGGATTGCCGAACGGCGTGACATTGACTTTACCACCGAAAAAGGACGATTGGAAGCCGCCGATGAGTTCATGGCGACGATGGCCGAAGTTAAGACCGGCAATCCGTCATTGTGGAAAAAGGTTATGGCGGCATTCCGCGCGTGGTTGCGACGGGTTCCGGGCTTTCGCGATCTGCGGTATAGCGATGCGGAATTGGAGACATTATTGGATCGTTCGGCGCGTACATTAGGCAGAAGCGGAGACGGAGATGATGTCCGGTTTGCCGCTGCGCTTCGGCGTAAGGGCGCCCCGAATCACGCAATGGAGCGCGGGAAAATTGTGGATGGCAATGTCCCGCATGCGCCGGGCTTTATGGAGTGGGCAGGACTTGACGGCGATGGTCTTTATGCTGATGCGGAAATGCTTGCTGGAAAGCACAATGAATATTTCGAGGATCAGGTTCATGCTATGGCGGCAACGACTTTTGTGCTGGCCGCTCCGGAAAAAGCCAATGATGTTTCGGGAAACCTTGCGTTCGTTCGCAAAGATGAACAATCCGGGCAGTGCTTTCGCATTGAAATACGCAAGCGGGTAACTGGAAAACGCAATCAGATACGATCCACGCATAAACTCAATGAGCGGCAGTACCAAGAAGCGAAAATCGGAGACTCCCCGGTACTACAACCGTCACCGGCTGGTGCCGAAGGCGTACAGGCGGCTAGGAGCTACTCCGATTTCGTTGAATACTATACCGCCAAATATCCCGATGTCAAGTTTTCGATTGCGCCGAATCAACAAACAAAATCGGAAACCTCGGCTGTCATTGACGGCTTGATTTCAGACCCGGTACGAAATGCCGATGGCAATGCAGGCGGGCACAAGAAAAGGGTTTCCGATTTCTTTTATAAAGATAGCATAGATTCTGGTAATGTCAAATTGTCGATTGTGCCGAATCAACAAGCAAAAATCGGAGACTTCCCGGTACTACAACCGTCACTGGCTGGTGCCGATGGCGTACAGTCAGCTAGAAGCTACTCCGATTTCATTGAATACTATACCGCCAAATATCCGGATGTCAAGTTTTCGATCGCGCCGGAATATAGCAAGCGGGTAAAGCGGCTGGCCGCGATCCTGACGCCCCACAGTAACGAAACCAGCATACTGGATCAGGACGCCGCCGCGGCGATCTTGGCTAATGCCGGAATCACCGTCGATTCGGAGGCGGATGCGGTGTTGTTGCATGATGCGGCATGGCAGGCCCGAGAGTTGATCCGGGAGCGACATAAGCGTAACCAGCAGAAGGCGGAAGAAGATCATTTGCGGAAAAAGGATTCGTATTATGCCGCCATGTCCGAAAAATACGGCCGTGATTTTAAAATCGCTGCGGGTGTGGCCTATGACGGTACGAAATTTTCCGGAACGTGGATGGATGATCACAAGCTGGCGAAGAATCAAACCGGCGTCCCGGTAGCGGAGGCGGCAAAAATATTGTCCGATGCTTCCGGCAAAGAGGTCAAAGAGTCGGAAGTGGTGGAGTATTTCGGCAATCTGAAGCGGGAAAGTCTGCTGAAAGATTTACGCGATCAGCGTGCCCGATTACGGGAGTTGCGCAATATCGAAGATGAATTGCAGGATGCCGGGAGCAAGGAAAATCCGCGTTCGCTTCTGGCGGAACGCAATCAGTATATCTATGACCGTTATCCGTTTATACGGGCGGCGATTGATTACGGGGGGCCGAAATTCCTGATTCGCCCGTCGATGCGCTATAAAGGCGAAACGTTCAGTGGATCGTTTATCTCCCCGAATTGGATCAGGAACAGCAGTAAACGGAAGAGTCGCAAGACCGGACTTGAAGCCATTGAAGCAGAAAATAAGCGTCTGGGGCAACTGGAAAACGCTTCCGGGATTCCCAGTGACGTATTGGCTACGAGGATTGCCAAGGATTCCAAGGGGGATCCGTTGACTATTGAAAATGAAATCATTGACTTTTTCCGCGATCTGAAGTTGATGGATCTCTATCGGGAGTACTATGCCGAAAAACGGCAGCGCTCCGAGTGGAGCAAAGAGGAGAACCGGCAAGCGGCGCAAGAGATGCGGGAGTTGCGAAGTCGGGAGGCGGCAGAGTCGGCAGCGGCAGAATATAAAGCATTATTGGATGAAGCATTGCGGGATAAGCAGGATATTGTTCAGATTCAAGCAGTAGCAGCTAAGCACGCCCGACGGGTATTGCCGAAAGAAATGCGCGGTGAGTTTCTCCAGCGGATTGCCGACTTATCCAAATACTCTTCGGATCCGGCTCCGGCTTATCCGCAGGGGCGCCGCATGTACGAACTGGAAAAACTGCTGGAGAAAATGCAGAGTTTCCGAATCGTTGATCGAACCAAAGAGCTTGCCGAAAGATTTCGGGAGTCCGTAAATCCCGGGGGACAGCGGATTGCTCCGTTGGGTGGAGAAGCGCAAGGTACACTTGAAACAATTCGTAATATTTTGCGGATGCCTGGGCCGATGGTGGCGAATCAAATTTCCAATGTGTCTGAAGCATTGAATGTTGCGGAGGAGGAAGGAAACACCGGAGCGGTAGATAATCTGCTCGAAGAATTAGAACTACTGCAGTTATTTGGCCGATTGGATCAGAAGACGCCGCCGGAAGCATTGGAGGCGTTTCGAGCGCTTGAATCGCTGATTGAGGATAAGCGGGATTCGTTTTTGGCGAAACTGAAAGCGAAGCGGGAAGAGTTGGGGCGGCTGCGTCATGCCGCTGTTGTGGAAATTACCGGCAATAAAGACGGCCTGCCGCAAACCGGGCGCAACGAGCATGAGCCGCGCCGGTTGAAGTGGCTGCTGGAACAACGGAATTTGCGCGGGCTATTGGATCTGGTGAGCAATCGCAGCGATAAGGATTTCGATGATACGGTTCTGGGACAGCTCTTCGGCAGGCTGGAACAATCCACATGGAAAAATGCTTCGTTTGATCGCGAAAGCAATACCAGAGCAGAGAAGGCGATTGAACGGATTTTTCAACTGGATGCACTGGCAAAGAAAGCCGCGTTCTGGCGCGATGCGGAAAAAGCGGAGGAACATACCGGAATTTTTATTGATCGCTACACACGGGAAGTGGCGTATGCCAAAAATCAGTTTGGCCTGGTGGACGGTCGCGGATTCACCACCGGAACCATCACCCCGGAAAATGCGAGGACACTGCTGCAGGGCGTGGCTGTCGGCAAGGCGCAGCTCGATCCGTTGGCGGCAGAATTTTTGCGGCAGCAACTGGATGACTTCGAGCATGGCGTTATCCAGGAGTACCAGATTTACGGCAATCCCGATGAGGATGCCGCATTCAATGCCTTTGTGCAGCGGCAACGGGCGGATAAAGAACCCAAATTAACGATTTTTCGCCCCGATCCCAAAGCGGAAAAACGGCGGGTGGAACTCGGCATTTCAAGAGCTGATGGCGCGACTCTGTTGATGGCGTGGGAGCAGCTGGATGTGCAAGCCCGGATGAGATGGAACGGCTGGAGCGATGAAAGTATCGATCAGCTCAAAAAGTTTATCGGTCGCGATTTTATGGAGTTCGCCTATTGGTCGCGGCAGGAAATTGCCGACAAGTCGAAAGCTCTGGATGTGAAATCGAAAGCCATTTATGGCGCCGGATTGCCGGGGCTGCCGAACTATTATCCGGTCAGCTATAAAGAATCCCTGGGGAAACAAGTCGGCACCGGCAAGAGTGATTATCTGGGGTATGGCTATGGGCAAATGTCGGTCAATCCGTCATTTTTGATCAAGCGAAAATTCCACTTGTCGGACGTGGACTTACACCGCTCCGTCTTTCAGACGCACTTGCAGCACCAACTTGAAGTGAATCACTTTCTCTCGTGGGCTGAATCGGTCCGGGAAGCGCGTGGGATTTTCAATGATAAGCGGGTTCGGCAGGCAATCAGCGGCACTTATGGGACGGAGGTCTATAATCAGATTATCGACCGGGTTCAAACCCTGGCGCGGGCCGGGCGAGATTCCGGACGTGCCGCCGAATTGATGGGGCGGTTGTTCCGCTATTGGGTTCCGGCAAAAATCGCGCTGAACTTTTCCAGTGTGTTGAAGCAGTTTTCCGGGGCCGCGGCTTTCATGAATGAAATGCCGATGCCGGAGTTTCTCGCCAATATCGCCGAAACTTTTACCGACAGTCCGGAATTCAAAAAGTTTTCAGAATTTGCGCGAAACAGTGAATACTTCAAAAGCCGCATCCAGGGCGGATTCAGCCGGGATATCATGTATTTGATGAAGTCGAATCGCTCCGGCAAGATCGAAGATGTTTACGGCAACAGCTTGATCGACAAGGGAACATATTTGACTCGTTGGAGCGACAGCGTTGCTTCTTTGCGTGGCGGCTATGCTTTATTCAAACATCATTACCAAAACTTAACCGAACGCGGCATGGCGCCTGGGGCGGCGTGGGAAGAGGCGACCAGGAGGTGGCAGCGGACAACGGATGAAACGCAACAATCAGGATATTTGAAAGATCAGAATTTTTACCAGAGCCAGGCCGGATTTTTCCGGTATCTGACCAGCTTTCTTTCTAATCCAATTCAGATTATGAACCTGGAGTTGATGACGATTGATGATATCCGATTCGGAGAAGGCAAGCGCAAAGAACAGGCAAAGGCGAAATTGGCGCGGCAGTTGATGGTGAATCATGTGATCGTTCCTACCCTGATGACGTTGATTACGCAATTCTTCCGTTCCGGATTCGATTATGATGAGTATGAATGGGAAGATTTCGTGACTGCCGGTTTACTTGGACCATTTGAAGGCGCATTCATTGCCGGAAAGGTTTTGCAGGGAACGGCAGATGTGATTGCCGACAAGCTGCTCGATCGCGCCTCCATTCCCGGAGGTTCGAACATGGAGGCATTCCCAATGTTTGATGAATCGATTGCCGGACTGGGAAGGCTTATGAAACTGGTGGATGATTTGGCGGATCCGGACAAACAGCCGGATGGTTCGGAATATTACCGATCAATACAAAGCCTTGCTGACCTCCTGGCGGTTTCCGGCACAGTGGCGCCGGTGCCGCATGTTGGCGCGGTCGGGGCAATGGGTGGTGCAATGCTGCGGGAATTGAAGCGGTTCTGGCGCTTATTCGGTCCGAATGAACCGGAAAAGCCGAAGCTGAAGTTTTAGACCGATGCCCGGTAAAATATTTGATTGGGCGAAAAAGCTACATTAATAGATAACGAAAGGGGTGGTATTATGGCGATAGAAACCACGGAAAGCAAAACGGTGTATTCCAATGCTTCAACGCTGGAATATCCGATTCCATGGCCGTTTTTCGACGATGACGATATTGTCGTTGTCATCGGGCGCGGCGGTACGGAAACGACACTGACACCGGGAATGGATTACAGCATCGTTCCGGCGGCAACGGGATCGCAGGGCGGGACGTTGCATTTGACTGCGGCACCGGCTACCGGAAACGATCTGGTAGTGTTGCGGCAAATGCCGCTGGTGCAGCTGACCCGGTTGCCGCTGTCCGGTAAGCTGGATACCGAAGCCGTGGAACGGCAATTCGACCGGACGATCATGGTGGTGCAGCAGCTGGCCGAAGAGGTGAGCCGCTGCATCAAGGTGCCGGTAACGGAATATTCCGGCGACTATTACACTCTTATCATGGGCGCGAAGAATGTCTGCCTTGACTGCGCCGATATTTGCGCGACCAATGCGCAAACCTGCGCCGCTGTGGAACGGAACATTAGCCTGGTGTGGGCTGAATTGACCGGGAATGTCGAATTGGCCAATGGTGCCTTGCTGACTCTGAAGGAAGCCGCCGAAGCGACCGGGGCGGTTCGGGCCGCGGTGGAGGCGGGGAAAGCCGGCATCAACGAAGCCAGCGCCGCCGCCTTGACGTATGCCCGAGGTCAGGTGGACGAAGCCAAGGTGCAGGCGGTGGGTACCTTGAGTTTGGTGGCGCAAACCGAGAATGACCGGCTGACGGCTTTGATTTCCGAAGCGGTCGGCGCCGATGGCGCGGTGACGGCGGCAAAGAATGCCGCGCAAGCTGCCGCCACGCAGGCTACCGATGCGGTAAACGGTATCGACGCCAAGACTGCCAGTTCGCTCGCGTCGCTCGAAGCTGCTCAAGGGGTCGCGCAAGGCTTCCTTAATACAGCGCTTGAGAAAGCGCAGGCTGCGGTGGATTCTGCCGGGGCGGCCAACAGTCAATCTTTGGCTGCGTTGACGGAAATCCGGGATAGCATCGCCGCTGCCCTTGGTCACAAGAATGCGGCCGGGAGCAGTGCGGCGGCGGCGCTGAAATCAGCACAGGATGCGGCATTGGATAAATCCAAGGCGGAAGCGGCGGCTTTGGCGGCCACCAATACTTCACAGATTGTGGCGAATGCGTCGATCGTGGCGCACAATGCCAGTCCCCAGGCACATCAGGATATCCGGACCCTGGCGACAACGGTGAATGGCCGGGTGGCGACGTTGGAAGGGGATTTGCTTGCGAGGGGGATTTACCCCATGTCAAAATACCAAGCCAACGTTGACTTCAATACTCTGTGGACCGCGGGAAACTACCTGGTATTGGGGAGTAATAATGTTAACGCGCCGATAGGAGGGAATGGCACTCTGATTGTGTCGCGGTATACGTCTTCGGGCGGCGATGTTACTTATGTTAATCAACTGTTCTTTCATCGTTCGGAGAATAGGACGTTTACGCGCCGCATGGGCAATACCGTGGGATGGACCGATTGGGCGGAGATGGCGACCGTGGACGCTCTAAATAGCGCCCTGGACGACTATGCCAAAAAGGACATGACCAACGTTACCGGAGCCCTGCGCTTGTGGGAATCCGGCGCCAAGGCGATTCCTTCGGCGTCACTGGTGCTCAACCATAATCTCAATTTGACAGCGCCGCGCACCGCCATCGCCAGCCTGACTTTGATCTGCAAGACCGCCAACAACGGTTACGCGGTGGGAGATGTGGTGCAGCCGGGCGGTCGGGCTACGAGTTCGGCTGACACGCCTTTCGGCTTTTATCCGGCTTTGATCGTGACCCAAAATTCGGTACGCTTTCAGTTACCGAGAACGGTGGAGTGCTTTTACATTATCCCCAAAGGGGACCCGGGCGGTTATGTGTATCTGTTCGGCAGGGGCAACACGGAATGGGATTTGAATATCCGGATCATTTACTAAGGAGGGGCTATGTACTATTACAGTGAAGAGTATGGCGTCTACGAAGGCGACATGCAGGAAGGAGACCGGGAGGCGACGCCGGAGGAGATCGAAGCGGCGCTGACGCCTCCCGAGCCCACCGAAGAGTGGGTGGACAAGATGCCTTTTGTGCAAGCGGTGACGCTGTTGATTCCGGAGGAAGACCGGATGCGTTACGCGTCCGACTGGCGGGTGATCGCAGGGATTGCAATGCTTCCGGGAGATCGGGTGAATCTGCTCGACCCTCTGGTGCCGATGTTTGCCGAAACGGTCGGCTTGACCGTCGATCAGATCAGAATCAAAATGCAGGAATTGGGAGGTGTGGAATGAGGATTGATGTTTACGGTCGCCCCGATCACGCGGTGGCATACCAAGGGCCGAAGCCTCTGGCTTATATCGTCAAGACGGAGGGGACGACGATTTACCGGTGCTTTTTCGATACGAATCCGCGGGCGATCCATCGCATCCGTGAAATCAACGGCGAGATCATTACTGATGTCGCTTACGGCGCCTGGGCCAACCGGGCGACGCTGACTTATTCGCCGCCGGGAGAATACCCGCGCAAAGTGGAGGATTGATCCATGAATGCAAAATTTGATGCTATTCTTGGCGAAGTCCGCGAATCCGACGTCGTTCCCGGCGAGGGCAATGTCGCGATCGAAGCCGGGGAAAACGTGACTTTCGGGCTCAATCCGTCGAATGGTGCAACCATCATCAACGCTGCGGGAGGGGGAAGCATGGGACAGACTTACACCGTCAACGGGCAGCAGCCGGACGAAAACGGCAACTTCGAAATCGATCTGGAAGGCCTGGGCGGCGCCCCGGTGATCCACACCCACGTCATCGGCGACGTGACCGGCTTGACCGAGGCGTTGGCGGGAAAATCGCCCACCAATCATACTCACAATTACGTGACCGGCCTGGTGGCGCAGGGAACCACGCTGGCGGGCAATGTCGCCATTACCGGCGGCAATAACGTAACCGTGTCCCGTGTCGGCAATGCGGCGCAAATCGACTTCGACCTGGCCGCCGCCAACGCCGCCGCGGTGATGCGCTCACTGGTGGACGCCAACGGCGACGCGATCCGGGTCTTCATCGGCACGACGGCGCAATGGATGGCTTTGACCAAGGCCGCCAATGAACAATACCTGGTGTGTCTGCTCGATGACGGAGGTGCGGTATGATTCTGACCATCAACGGCAAACACAGTGACGTTAACGGCAATTTTACCGTTTCGGCGGAGGCGCTCGGGTTGTGCTTCCTGGGGCACCCCCACGTGATCGACGCGGTGTCGAATCTGCAACAAAATCTGAACACCAAAGCCAACACCAATCACCCCCATGTGTGCATCGCCGGGATTCGAGTTGGCGGCGCCGATGTTCACGGCAACGTCGAATTCGCCGCCGGGACCAACTGCGTCGTCACTGCGGCGGGCAGTACGATCACCATCGGCGACACCGCCACAGCGGCGAACGGCTTGGCGAAATATCTGGTCAACACCGCCGACAACGCGCCCGGAAGCTATGGCGTGGTGGCGAATGCCGACGCGTTGATCGTCGCCCGCGACAATGCGGCGGGGCGCTCTTTCGGCCTCGGCGCCAGCGCCGACGAACGGAATCTGTATGCGATCCGGCGTCATGGTTCCCGCAATATCAAGCGTATGTTCCGGTACGCGAACGGGGTGGAAACTCCCATTGATGCGGTCCGGATGGCGCAGGGGACGGCGGCGGACGCCAAAGTCTGGCCGCCGCAGAGCCTCCAAACGGTGAAGATCACCAGCAGCATCGACAACATGCTCGGAGATATTCCGGCGGGCGAACAATACGGATTGCCCAACTTAATGCAGGGGATCACGGAATTTTCGCTGGCGGTGGAGGTGTTCCCGTCGCAGGCCGAATGGTATCTGGAAGCGGACGGCTTCACGTTGCCGGAGGAGTTGCAGACCACCTTTACCGGGGCGCAGACTCTTGCGCTCACCGTTCCCGATAACGCCGAAGTCGGAAGTTTCATCCGTACCCTGACGGTGCGCGGCGTCTCCGGGACCGTGAACGGCGTGTTCCGCTTCTGGCGCACCAAGTACAGCAACGCTACGCTTGCCCCGGCGTTGCATTGGCCGCTCGACGCCGATTTCACCGAAATCAAAAAGGGGACGGTGACGAATTATCCGCATGGCGACACGCCATTGTTCAACGCCGCCGACAAAATCAAAGGTGCCGGTGCCTATGGCCCGTCCGTCGTTTACGACACCACACCGGAAAACGCACCGGGGGCATGTGCGCCCGCCGTCGCGGTGAACGCCGACAACGGCCTGACCCTGATGTGCTTCGTCCGCGCCACCAACAATTACAACAATAATTGTTACATCGGCTTTTACGGCGCCACCACCGGTGAGCATTTGTATGTATCGCTGGCGCAGGGTTATGCGCTTGCGAGCATACCGACGTCCTCCTCCAATTCCATCAAGGACACCCAGCGCCACCTCAGCAAGTGGGTGCACATGGCCTTGCTGATGAGTCCGGTTCTGACACAAGCAGAGGTGGAGGCGGCGGGTAAAACCTGGAACGCGACCAAAGAGTATCGTTCTTTCGCCTTTTACGCCAACGGCGTCCTGGTGGGAACCGTCGTCGAAGCACTGAAAAACCCGATGGCGACCGTAACCGGGAGACCGTTTTATATCGGCCGCCATGGCAACACTTCGCAGAGCGGCGGCCTGTATGTCGACGATGTGAAAATCTTCGAACAGGTACTGCCGCTTTCGGAGATTCAGGCCGATGCGGCGTGGGCCGGTTTTACCTTCGGGGACGGCGGCTCCGGGGATGGCGGCGGCACTGCGCCCGAAGCGCTTTACGATGCCCCGCGCGTGGCCGAAAGCATTCCCGCCGATCTGTCGACGGTGCCGCTGACCGCGGATTTGAAAGCCTTCATCATCGACGAAAACACCGTCGCGCTCGGCGGCTGCTACGGCGACTTCTACCAATCGCGGCTGGCGACGGAGTTCACCCGGACGCTGCCCAACTTCGAAGTCAATTATCGGAACGGGCTGCGGGCCGAATATTTGTCTGAATTTTACTACCGCTTTTCGCTGTCGGAATTGTTTCTGCGCTATCAACCGCTGATTTCGGCAAGGTGGTCGAGCAAGGATGCGTTCCGCTTCGACGGCGCGGTGTTCGCGGACTACCTCGGCGGCTGGTCGGCGCCCCTCGGGGAGTTTTACGCGACCGACGTGCTCGACGGCACCCGCCGGATCGGGACGCCGCTCCCGGTCATGGCGCATTACGTGTATTTGCGCCTGGCCGCGCCGATGGCGGCCGGGAGCACCCATACCATCACCGACAACGCCGGTAACAGCGTCACGTTCACCTACAACGCCGCCAATCCCGCCCGGTCGATCAAGGTCAACCAGGAGGGGTATTCGACGTTGGCCGGACGGAAATACGCCTACTTCGGGCAGTGGTTCGGCACCGGCGGCGCCTACCAGAAGTATGCCGCCAACGCCGCGCCCGCGTTCCAGATCGTCAAGCGTACCGGTGGCGATGTCGTTTTCGAGGGCACCATGACCCGGCGCAATGTCGCCGACACCTCCACGCGCTCCGCGACCGGAGTAACCTATATATTGAATGGCGAAGAGGTCTGGGAGATGGACTTTTCCAACTTCAACACCGAGGGCGAATACCAAATCTACGTTCCCGGCGTCGGCTACAGCTACCCTTTCATCATCGGCGCCAACGCGATGGGCCGCAGCTTCTGGCTGCATGGGCGCGGCATGTTCATCCAGCGTTCCGGGATCGCCAAGGGTGCGCCGCAAACCAAGTGGGAGATCGAACGCGATCACGCTATTTGCTGGCAGGGCAACTATCTCAACAACGACAGCGAGTACCCCAATGCCGTGTCGGCCTCCGGCGCCCCATGCCCGATGGATCACTTCGGGGCGATCACCTATAACGCGACCGACGAAATCGTACGCGAGGGATACGGCGGCTGGTGGGACGCGGCCGACTGGGACCGGCGCGAACATCACTTCGGCGCGGTGGCGATGCTGCTGAACGCTTACGACCTTTTCCCGGCGAACTTCAGTGACGCCCAGCTCGATCTTCCGGAATCCGGCGACGGCGTCCCGGACATTTTGAGCGAAGCGATCTGGGGCCTCGACGTGTGGCGCCGGACGCAGACGGCGGCGGGCGCCATCGCCCCGCGCATCGAATCGAAGAGCCACCCGCTCAATAAATACGCTCCGGAAAGCCCGCTTCGGATGTACCAGGCCCGCCCTTCGTGCGAAGCCTCGGTGCGCTACGCCAGGTATGCGGCGCAGCTCGCCGTCTGCCTGCGCAAGGCCGATACGGCAGCGGCCCGCAAACTGGCCGACACCTGGCTCGAAAGCGCGGTGCGGGCTTTCGAATACGGGATCAACGACGCCAATCTCTTGTCGCTGGCGATGGAAAGCAGTTCCACGACGTATTTCTATAACGAGTCTGTCGATCTGAAAAAGAAGCACATCCTCGGCGCGGCGGCGGCGTTGTTCCGGGCGACCGGCGAAGCGCAGTATGCCGCGCATATCAATGCCGACAACTACGCCGAATGGCTGGAACAGTACCAGTACAACAACATGCTGTCGACGTTCGTTCCGGTGGATTTCTTCTTCTCCGAGTTCCCGGAATACTTCCCGGCGCTGACCGCGACGGTGCGGAAATTCGTGCTCGACTTCGCCGATACCTGGCTGGGCTATCAGGAATGCCACGCTTACCGTAACCTGAACTGGCCGCAGAATCACGCCTATCAGACCTTCATCGGCTGGGGCGCGGCGCATCCGGAAATCCGCGGTGCCATGCTGATTTACGCCTGGTATATGACCGGTGACATCAAATACCGCGACGCCGCTTATGTGGCGAATGACTGGGCGGCGGGCTGCAATTGCCGCGGCCGGACGATGACAAGCGGCATGGGGACGAATTACCCGGTACGCTTTCTGTATCTGCTGCGGGAAGCGCTGCGAAAGAAGCACGGGTACGATGAGCCGCCCTTGGGGATCACGCCTTATGTCTTTTACACCGGCGGGCTCCACGCCGACGCGATCAAAAACGGCTGGATGGTATATAATGAGGCCACCCGGGCCGATTGCAACTGCGCTCCGTTCGCGATGTCGCTCTTGGGCGGCGACAAGTACACGACCATCCCCGCGACGCGCGGCAGCACCGCCGTCTATCTGCAAAACAACCTGCCGCAATGGCGGGGCGATTGTAGTATGGAGTCCTACAGCGTCGGCCACAGCGAGTTCACCATCTGGGAAACGATAGCCGGCAAAATGTTCCTGACCGGCTGTCTTCTGAATCCCGGATGGACGCCGCCCGCAACGTGGAAGAACCGCGAACCCATCGTCAACGAAAAAAATATCGACGGGTTTTTCCCGTTGCCGTAAAATCAAAAGGAGGAAGCTATGAGCTATTACACGAGAGAACAAATTCTTAACCTTATCGGTCTGATCAACGATATGAAGTTGGAAGGACGGGAGCTGACCCGCGGGTACAACATCGATGAACTGCTCGTTATCTGCAATGGTATCGGCGCCGAATGGATGGACCAAGACGCGCGAGAGAAGATTTCCCAATCCCTCCCGACACTTGAACCGGGGGCGTTTCTCCACGATATCCGCTACCATGAGGGCGGCGATGACGAGGATCGCGAATACGCCGACGAAGAGTTCCTGCGCAACGGCCTTCGGGCGGCCGCATGGAAGTACCCGTGGTGGCATTACAAACGGTATGCCGTCCGGGGAGCGGCCAAAATCTGCTACCGGGCAGTACGTTTGGGCGGCGCCGCGGCATGGGGGGCAAACGCCAAATGACGATACCGGAACGGCTGGCAAAAATGGAGGTAACGCTTGAGAACCTGGATCATACGTTGAATGGCAACGGACAACCTGGGCTTGCTCAAAAATTGGAGCAGTTCATCACCACACAATACCGGCTGGGGGACCGGGTTGAGGCAATCGAAGACTCGCACAAAAGCAAAAAACTGGATTGGCAATGGCTGGTAACCGCCGCCATCGGCGCGGCGGCGGTCCTTGTCGCAATTTTCAAATGAAAGGGATTGAAAAATGGAGCGAATGATAAAAACAATTGTGGTACTGGTGATAGCCGTATTCGGCATACTGCTGACGGGATGCACCGTCGGCGAAAAGGTGGCCGAATCACTGTCGGCGAAAAACGTTGCCGGTAGTGGCCTCATTTCGGTACACAACATCGGGATCGATCCGGAGACGAAAATCCCGTCGATGAAGTCCACGGTGATCAGTGGCGACTTCCAGACCATCAAATCCGACAGCAATTATTTTAACTACCGCGAGGAGGAATCCAGTGCCTGGTACAATGCCGAAAACAAAACCCGGCGCCAGTCCCTGACGATCACCGCCAACGGCGATGCCGATATGGCCGCCATCCTCTGCTACGCTCTTAACTTCATTGGCAAACTGCCGGATCCGAAAGAGTCTCACCCGCCCGAAAGCGTGGTTGATACAACTGCCATAGAATAACCACTTGTTCCCCGGCCTAACCCGCCGGGGATTTTCTATTTTGAGCTTTTATATTTATGCCAGCAGTCTGTAACTACTGCCAGAAACTTAGAGTCGTGCCTTATTGCGTCCAATATATTATTCAACTCGCTGTTGGCGCCTTCGTTTTGGGTTTCCAGTGATAACGCATTCAATACGGCATTGCGTGCGGAATCCGAGATGTGGGTATAGATGCGTGTTACGGCAGTATTGGTGTGCCCGACAATATCGCGAACAATATCAATCGGAACTCCGGCGTTGGCACAAAATGAAACAAAGGAATGCCGAAACGAATGCATGCCATATCCGGGAATGCTGTCCGGTATTTTGGGCTTCCTCGCTCCGCGCTCTACATAAAAATGATGTTCTTTTTCGAGGGCCCAATTAATGACGCGACAAGCCGACGCATCCACTCCTGAAGGATTGCGCCGGTATCGTTCTGCTACCTCCGGCAGTACATCGCCTGTCTTTTGCGCTGGGGAAAGAATAGCTGCAAGTTCCGGGTGCAATGGAATTGAAATATATTTCCCGGATGACTTTAAGGTTTTTCCCGGTTGTAGGCGAATATAGTTGTGCTTTACATTTTCCCATTGCAGTAATGCACAATCCTCTAGGCGCATTCCTGTGTAGGCGGCAATCCTGAACAGTATTTTCATTTCTTCGCGGCAGGGAACAGAAAGCGGATAGCCGGAATCGACGGATTCAAATACTTTCTTGAGTTGCTCGGCGGTAAATTCCTTTTTGGATTTCGGCATCTCCGGCTTTGCTTTGATGGCGCCGAAGGGATTGTCGGCATTGGCGGGCAAGAGAGTTTTGCAGATTAGCCGGCATGATTTCAGTCGCGCATTGAAGGTCCGGGCCGAAAATGTCGTATTGGAAAAATAGCTTTCTGCGGCCCTGGGAGTGATCTGATTGATTTTTTGCACTCCGGCTGGGAGGGAGTCGATAAAGTCGCGCCAGTACGACTCATGGGCCCCCAATTGGCGCTTGCCGCATTGTCTGCGATTCGGGGATGCCGAAAATGCGGCGAAGGCTTTATCGATCTCCGGAGACTCGGCATCGTTGATGATATTTTTTTGCCTGGCCACAAATACCGCAACCTCTTCGGCGTTTTGCGCCTCCGCAATAAGGCGGTACTTGGCGGCAATAACGGCGGCTTGTTCCGCATCCCGAGCGCCTTCAAGTTCAATGAACCTGCTATTGGTGCCGTTTCGAAAGCGGAGGTAGAATTTTTTCCCTCTTTGGCATAATGCCCCGGTTCCCTTTTTACGCGCCATTTTGCCCTCTTATTTTTGGTGCCTTTTGGTGCCTTTTGGTGCCATATATCGATACAAAACAATATATACCACGAAAAAGCAAAGGCAAGGGTAAATGTTATATATTGAGGCTAAAATGCGAAAAAAAAGCAAAAAAAATTGGTAGCCCGGGCGGGAATCGAACCCACGACCAACTGCTTAGAAGGCAGCTGCTCTATCCTCTGAGCTACCGGGCCGGCTGTACATTTCATAATATAGCCTGTCTTCGGGATTCTTGCAAGGGGGGCGGCCGGATTTTGTCGTTCATCAATTTCTTCGTTGCCGGTCAATGACTTAACTCCGGCGACACGACACCGGGACTGCTGGGTGCGAACGGCATCACCCGGGTGCCGCGCAATTCAACCACCTTTTCAAGGAGGCGGCACCACAATTATGGATATTTCTGTTCTCATTCGCAAAACGGTAAAAGGAGAGGCTCTCTCGGAACCGGAAAAAGCGGCGCTTCTCGCCCTGGCCGACCGGCGTCAGGAGTCCGGCGGCGATGACGCCGGTACGGAACTCGAAGCCCGGATCAACCAGCTTCAGGACGCGTTGGCGCAAACCGGCGCGGAGCGGGATACCGCAAACACGGAACTGCAAAGCCTCAAACGGAAAAATTCGGTGGGCGAGCTCGCGCGGAACGCCGGTTTCGAGGACCCCGGCTATCTCGAGTATCTGCTGGTGCAACAGCAAATCGACCCCGCCGACGAACATGCCGCCCTGGCGGCGGTTGCGGAGTTGCGGAAGTCATCCCCCAAACTGTTCTGCATCCCGCTGAAGTCCGGCGCCGGCAGCACGCCTTCGACGGAACCCAGAGTGCCGCCGGCGGACGGGTCCGCCACCGGCCTCGCGGAGCTGCTCCGGCATGCCCCGGAAATCGTCGGCTGAAAAAAACACTTCATCGCATCGGCAATGTTGCCACTTTCGCTGAAAATCACAAAAAAGGATTGATATCATGGCTCTTTATTCTTACAGCTTCCAGAACAAAAAACGCGACCTTTCCGACATTCTTTCGACCGTGGTCAAGGACGAGCCGCGTTTCATCTCCAACTTCAAACCGGCCGAAGACGCCACCCAGCAGAAGCACGAGTGGATCGAAGATCAGATCGCCGGCCGCAGCGTCAAGACCACCGCGGTCACCAATAAGGTCTGTTCGGCCTCCGCCCATGACGTGGCCAAGCTGAAGACCGGTACGCTGCTGGTGCGGCGCAACGATTCGGCGCTCTTCCGGGTCATCGCCCTTGCGGCCGAGTCGTTCACCGTGGAACTGGTCTGTGCCAACGGTTCGACGGTCACCACGCCGGCGGCGCAGGATGTGCTGAATATCGTCAGCTCTCCGATGAACGAAGGTTCGCAAAACGGCGACGGCGAGGAATCGTATCTGATCAGCGGTACCGAGTACAACACGACCCAGATATTCCGCAAGGACATCGTGCTTTCGGGGAGCGCGCTGGCGGTCAATCTCTTCGGCAGTGTCGACAACCAGCTCAACCGCCAGACGGCGTTTGCGCTCGGCGAACTGGCCCGCGACTTGAACCGGGTGGCGTTGTACGGCCGCCGGGTCGAAGCCGGGGCGCTGACGCGCGGGGAGGCGGGCGGCCTGTACAGCTTCGGCACGGCGGCGGGAGCGTTGGCGATCGGCGGCGGCGGCGCCCGACTCGACAGCTTCATGATCAACGACGCCGCGCAGGCGGTGTTGTCCGAAGGCGGCGACCCGGTACAGATTTTGTGCGGTCCGGGGCAGGCGCGGGTGCTGTCCAACGAATACAAAGACCGGCTTCAGATTTTGCGCTCCGACGACCGCCGCGGCGCTTATGTCGCTGTCATCGTCAATGAAATCAACGGTCGCGGCATGACCATCATGGCGGACCCGGATCTGCCGGACACCGATGCGTGGGTGCTGGATACCGCCGGTTTCGGCCTGGCCAGCCTCAAAGGGCGGGCGATTGTCGATGAGGACGCGACGCCGAAGGGCTTCGACGGCATCAAGCGGATGGCGTTGGGCGAGCTGACCTTCGTATTCAAGAACGTCAGGCAGCGGTGTTGCCGGATGCACGGCTGGCTGGGGTCGGCGGCGGCGTTGGCGGAGTTGCGTGCGGGAAGCGCCGGCGAAGCCAACGACTGAGTCGAAAAATCGGATAAACGGTAAAAATGCGGCGCCGGCACCCGGATCGCTTCCGGCCGGCGCCGCACCCGGGGAGTGGAACTATGTTTGATCTGGAGCAAGTTGACGGCTATTTTGAAACCCACCTGGAGCGGGCATTCTGGAATGGTCTGGAGGAATCCCGGCGCCGCGCTGCGGTCCGGATGGCCGAATATGACGTAGCTGCCGCATTGGGGCGCGAAACCGTCGATGGCGCGGAGGTTTTTCAATATTGCGCCGTTTGCGAACAGGCGTTGCATCTGGTGCATTGCGACGATGCGCGGAATTCTGCGACGACAGGGACGGAATCCGGGGCCGAAGCGCGGATCGTGGCCGAAGAAATCGACGGCATCGGTTCGCGCCGCTATGAATACGCGGCCGCGGCAACCGTCGAAGACACGAGCGAATCTTTGGGCGCATGGTCGGAGCGGGCGCTGGCATTTCTGGAGCGTGTCCGGCCGCCGGTTGCCGCCCGGTTCGGGCGGGGATAAGGAAATCGGCGGTAATACCAATTCGCAACCATAAAGTTGGCAACCGCCTTGGTTTTGCGGTTGCTCATTGGTGTAAAATGAAAAAAATCCGGCTTTTTTCCCGAGTTCGGGCAATTTCGATTTGAATATTGCGAAAAATGTGGCATATTTAAAGACTTGAAACTTTATGTTAATTTAGATAAGTTCTGAAGGATGAAAAAATGGCACATTTGAAGTCTGCGATTAAACGGCTCCGTACCAGTACTCTGGCGAATGCCCGCAACCGTGCGCGCACCAGCGCCCTGAAAACCGCGGAAAAGAAGTTCCGCGCCGCCTTGGAAACCAATGACAGCGCCAAAGCTTTCGAATGCTACAAGGAATGTTGCAGCAAGTTGGACAAGGCCGCCAAGGTCGGTATCGTCCACCGCAACAAAGTGGCCAACAAAAAGTCGCAGTTCGACAAACTGATGAATGCGTTGCAGAAGTAACTCAGAGATACTAGGGGATGAATTTAAATGGGTAACCTGAAGAAAAAACGCCGCAGAAAGATCGCCAAGCATAAACGGAAAAAACAGCTGAAGTCGCTGCGGCATAAGAATAAATAAGTTTTTTATCCGTATGTGTGCAAGGAATCCGCTTGTGGCGCCTTTGAGTGCGGCAGGCGGTTTTTTTTTGTAATAAGGGTAATTTCAAACGTCTCTTCATGATAAGGCAAAAGCGAGGCTGCAATGCGTATTGTGCTGGAGTGGCTGATTCCGGGGATTGCGATCGCCGGTGTGGCGGCGGGGACCGTCCGGGCTGCGGAAACGGTTGTCGCACCGCGTCCCGACTGGGGCAGTGAGGCTGTTGTATGCCGCATGGAGGAGCTTTCTTCGGCAGGAAAGCTCCGGGTAGAGGCGCTGAAGAGCTTTTACCGGGCAGCGGTGACCGCCGATCCGAAGCAACGCATGGACTATTTGCTTGATACGCTGGCGCTTGATCCGAATGCGGCTTTCGTGATGAAATCGTTTCTGGATGAGACCGAGCGGGGAGTGCCGGTGTCGGCGGAGCAAAAGCTGCGGCTGTTGGAGCTGGCCGAAACCAACCCGGAAAAGGAGCGCTTTGCGGTATTGTTGCTGATGTTGGAACGGCAGAACTCCGGAGGCGAATATGCGGAGCGGCGCCGGCTGTTGGCGGCCCGTCTGGCCGACCGGCTGCTTCTCGCTGCCGCGCCGGAGCGGGATCCGATGGAGTTACGGCAATGGCTGTTGGCGGCGCTGCTGAACTACGGAAATCTGAGTTGCGCCGCGGGGCTGGAAGAAGAGGCGGAAGCGTTCTATCGCAAACGTCTGCAAAGGGTTGCCGGTGCGCCGTTGGAGGATATCGCGTTGGAAGCCGCGGCGTTGTTTTATTCGGATGCGGCGGCTGCGGCGGAGGAGGGCCGGGACAGGGAGCGTTTGATCGCCCGGAAGCGTGAACTGGTGACGCGGTTGCGGCAGTGGGATGCCGCGCCGATGACATTGACGGAGACGCGGCGCCGGGGCAGTACGTATGAATATCTCGACGAGGTGGACGCGGCTGAGAATCTGCTGCGGCACCAAGTGGCATTGAGCGGCAACCTGCCGCAATACCGGGTGACTTTGGCGGAGTTTCTACAGCGGCGGCTGCGGCTGGACGAGGCGTCATCGATGTGCGGTTTGCTGGTGTCGGACTTTCCGGAAGAGCCGGGGTTTGCTTCGATGTGGGCGGATATTGAGCTCGGGCGTGGCAATTTTGCCGGTGCGGTCCGATTGTTTGGCCGTTTGGCGGAAAAATATCCGGAGGATGGGAATTTGCGCTTCCGGCTGGCGTTGGCACTGTATGGATACGGAGAAACCGGGGCCGCGGAGCAGTTGTTGATTTCCCTGCCGCAGACTGAGTGGCGGGTGGTGGTGTTCCGGTTGAACTTGCTGCGGGAAGGGCGCCGTTTCCGGGAGGCGGTCGACCTGGCGGCGCAATTTGAGATTGCGATGGACCGTTTCGGCGGTTTTCAGGATATGGAGGCGGCAAAGACGTTTTATACTTTGTTGTCGCAAATCGCCTGCGATAAGCGCGATGCGGCGCTGGCGCGACAGTGTTTGCAGCGCTTTCAGCGTTACCGGCTGCTGAACGACGCGGACGGGTGCAACAACATCGGCTATGTCCTGGCGGAGCTGAATATCGACCTGGATACGGCGCGCAAACTGGTGGAGCGGGCATGGAAGCTGCAACCGCAATCTCCGGCGGTTCTCGACAGCATGGCCTGGGTTTATTTCCGGCTGCGGGAGTGGGATAAAGCACGTTACTTCATCGATGCCGCCATGGCCGTTTATGCGACAAACGGCTTGTTGCCGGGGGGAGTGGTTTGGGATCACGCCGGAGATATTTATCTGGCGTTGGAGGAATATAAGAGAGCCGAGGAGTTATGGCTGCGGGCTTTGAATTCCGGGGACCCCGAGGTGGACACTGTGTCCGTCAAGGAGAAACTGGAACGCCTGCGCTCCGCGCTTCGGGCCGGAGAATCCGGTCGGAATCAAGTGATGGAATGATGGATCATGAAAGAAAAACGTACAAAAATTGTCGCCACCCTGTCGAATTCCAACTGTGTGCCGGATTTCATCCAGCGCCTGGCCGATGCGGGCATGGATGTGGTTCGGCTTAACACGGCGCACATGAATATCGCCGATGCGGAGGTGGCGGTGGCCAATGTCCGCGCCACATCGCCGACGCTGGCGGTGATGCTCGACACCAAAGGGCCCGAGGTCCGGGTCTGCAATCTCGCGGCGCCGCTGCAATTGGAGCGCGGCGACAAGGTGAAGGTGTTTTCCCGTCCCACGGAGGAAACGCAGGCGTTTCAGGTGAACTATACCCGCTTCGTCCAGGAGATCAAAGTCGGTCAAAGGCTGATGCTGGACGATGGCGATATCGAGCTGCGGGTGCTTGAGCGCACCTCGGGGTTCCTGGTGGCGGAAGCGGTCAATCCCGGAACGATCAAGGACCATAAGTCGGTCAACGCGCCCGGCTCGGATCTGTCGTTGCCCAGTCTGTCGAAGCGCGACCGCGAATTCATCGATTTCGCCATTCGCGCCGAAGTGGACTATATCGCGCATTCGTTCGTGCGCAATCACGACGACGTGATGGCGGTACAGAGCATTCTCGATACCGCGGAAAGCCCGATCCGGATCATCGCCAAGATCGAAAACCAGGACGGCGTCGATAATCTCGGCGAGATTCTCGATGTCGCCGCCGGAGTGATGGTGGCGCGCGGCGACCTCGGCGTCGAAGTCCCGCTGGAAGACGTCCCGAAAATGCAGAAAAAGATCATCTATGAATGCATGCAGCGCCGCAAAGTCGTGATCACCGCGACGCAGATGCTGCAGAGCATGATCGAGAATCCGCGCCCGACCCGTGCCGAAGTCAGCGATATCGCCAATGCGGTGCTGGACGGCTCCGACGCGGTGATGCTCTCCGGCGAAACCTCGATCGGCAAATATCCGGTGGAGGCGGTGGAAACCATGACGCGGATCATTCGCGAAACCGAAAAGATGCCGCGGCACTTGTTTACCCGGGTGCGGGAATATGCGCCGCCGGTGAATCACGTCCGGAATTTCCTGCTGCGTTCCGCGATCAACTCCTGCAGCGAGCTGCCGGTCAAGGCGATTGTGTGCAATTCCGACTCCGGGGATTCCGGACGGGTTTGTGCGGCGTTTCGCGGCGAGCTGCCGGTGATCGTGTTGAGCCGCAATTGGCCGGTGGTGCGGCAATTGGCCCTGTGCTACGGGGTGCAAGCCGGATATCTGGAGGATTGCGCCGATGCCCGTGAACTGTTGAGCCGGACGATGCGGCGGCTGCTGGAGGAAAAGTGGCTGAAGGGCGATGACCTGGTCGTCTATGTCGGCCGCTTCCCGTCGGAGAGCGCGGCGGCCAATCTGGTATCGATCGTGACGCCGAATATATTCGCCTGACCGTAAAAAACAACGGGATACTTCAGGAGAAAGCGATTGCTTTCTCCTGTTTCATTTTTCCGGCAATCCGGCGGCGCGGGTCAGGAAGTTGCTCCACGGGTGTGCTTGCGCCGGTGCCAAAGGCTCCGTTATGGCGTTGTCCGGCAATGTTGCGGGGATGTCCTCCTGCCGCGAATACACCAGGTACAACGGTGGCGACTGCTCTTGATAATTCGCCGCGATCGATAGATGTTCGAAGGGGTATTCGTAGGCAGAATCCAATGTGGTGATGCGGACGATTCGCGCATCCGAATGGCGCAGCGCCGCCACCGCCGCCATCTGCCCCCCGGCGCCGGTACCGGCGACATAAGCCGGAAGCGCGCTCCATTCGGGCCGCGCCAATACTTGCCGCAGCATTGCTCCGGGGAGCTCCGGATTTTCGTAAAAACGCTCATGCATGGGCACTGCCACCGGAATGACCCGCTGCTCCGCCAACAGCTGCAGCGCGTCCATCATCATGCCGAAAGGCAGTTTCCCCGGCTCCCACAGCAGGAACAGCACCCGGTCTGCATCCGGCCGCGGCGGATAGACCGGCAGCTCGTCAAGCGTCTTTTCCGGTTCCAGCCAGGTATCGGCGACGGTGTGCGGCAATTGCGCCCACAAGTGCTGAAACTCTTCGGAGGGGAACGCGGCGCCGGTGTCGCGGCTCCGGGCCGCGTCGACGATGAATTGGCGGATCAGCATATAGGCGTCTTCGCCGGCCGCATGGTAATCGCGTCTGGGACCCGTGTGGGGCGGGGTGATGCCATGGAGGATTTCGCCGCCGAGTTCGCGTAATCCCAGTACCGCTTTTCGAACCGACGGTGCGCCCGGACACCCCCAGGTATTCAGGGCCAGCAGCTTCATGTGCGTCGGTCGTTGCGGCTGCATGGGACGGGTGGCGCCGCACCAGGCGGCGGCTTCGATCGCTTCGGGAATGGTCTGCGTCATCCGCTGCGCCAGGCTGCCGCCGGCGGATTCGCCGACGATCAGCATGGGCCGCTTCGGAATGGCGAATTCACCACAAAGATAGTCCGGAATCGCGGTGATGACTTCGTACCAGCCGCACTCCGGATAAATGTAATACTGCTTGACATCATCGGTGATTATGGTATTCGCGGCCATGGAGAGGGAAAATACCGCGAACCCATGTTCCTCCCAGAATGGCTTCAGCCACTCCAGACGGGTGAAAAACGTACTCCCGTCCTCGCCGTTGAAGGGTGCGTAAAAGACCATATCGGCCGCCGTCGGTAGCGGTTTCCCCGCCGCGTCGACCGGAATCACATAGCGCACCCGGGTTTCCGGATTCAGCGGCAGCCGCACGTGGACCTTGAATTCCCCGACCAGAAACGATTTGCCGTTGACGGTGATGATTTCGTGCGCTTCCTCCCGGGCCCACGGCCCCGGATCGAGCCATAGCCAGGCCAGCCAGCCCGCGAAAACAAACAACAGGATTGCCGGAAGCCAAAGCCATTTTTTACCAATTTTCATCGTCATCATCATCTTTCGGATTGGGTTCTTCGTCATGATACGGAGTCGCCCGGTTCAGATCCCGCCATTCCTCCTCCATGGCGGCGACGGCCAGCCAGCCGCGCTCGTCGGGGCGCTCCACCCATTTGCCGCCGGCGCCGTCGAGGATACCGGCGAAATACCGGGAAACCCATTCGTTGATTCGGGGATCGACGAGATGGTCGTTTCCGGCGACGCCGATCCACAGCCACGGCTTGCCGAGATCGATTCCGGCACGGAAAAAATTCGAACTCGCCTGCCATCGCGAATCGAGTTCGCCGCAAATGACCACACCGGGCGCTTCCGGCGGCGCACCGGCTGTCGGAGCGTCCCACAGCCCGGCGGCATAGGCGGCCCACCCTTGGACGCGTTCGGGCGCCCACGCGGCAAAACGGGCGGCAAATTGCGCGCCGCCGGAAAAACCGTACAGAAGCAGCGGCGGTTGCTCCGGCCATAAGCGATCCAGGGCTTCCAACAGCAGTTGCCCCGATCCTTCGGCCGGGAAATAATAACCGCTGCCATCGCTCAAGTTGGCCAGCGGCGAGGCGAAGGCGAGTTCGACCAGCGCGCACTGCCGTTCGAGGGCGAAGCGCCGCCACACCGGATCGTCGATCCAGGTGCGCCGGGTGTTGTTGTACATATTGGCCAGAAGCACGACGGTTTTCGGGTGTTCGGTTTCGGAATAATAATAAATCCCCGCTTCACTCATCCCCTCGACCGGTGTCAGCCCCAGAACATATACGCGTGGCGTTACGTGCAACCGCCATGCCAGGAAAAGAAAGACCGCCGCCAGAATCAGCAGCGTCATTTCCCGGTGTTTCAGCCACCATTTTTTCATAATCCCTCTCTTATCGGCTGAGCGGTTTCTGTTAAAAAATTTCATTATATTTTGCAATCTAACTCTCTTATGATCAATATAAAAAGCATAAACTACACTCTTTCCCCGTATCGGGGGCTGGGGCTGAGCCCCAGTAAGCTCGGCGTACCCGCCGGGCGTGGCAAACGCCGCACGTCGGAATGCCATTTGGCTTTTGCTCTATCAGTCGCTATAAATTTGTAACGCCGCCACCCTCCAGAGCCAAATCGCGAAGCGATTTTCCCGGTCTGCCATTTGCCGCAGGTGCGGCACTTCGTCCGCTCCATGTGTAGATTTAACTGTTGCTCACGCATCCAGTTACATCTCCACCGTCGCTCCCTCGGACGGCTTCCGCTCGCCAGTTGGCTCGCTTACTTTACTTTCGCTCCTTTCGGGTGCCTGCGGCACCTGGAGCGACCAGCGGTATCCGCCCGCTGGATCGGCGTCTCCGTATGACGGAGGGCAAACCGCCGCCATGAATGGCGGCTCTATTTTTTTCATTTTTTCATATTACTTTTGACACTACCGGCTGAGCAGCAACAGAACGGCCAACCCCAGAAATAATATACTCATCAACAGCTTTCCCCAGACCACATCCCGTCGCGACCAGCGCAGCCAGATCCGTCCGGTGACGCCGCGATAGGCCAGCAGGAAAATCGTCAACAACGGTACAATACACATCAGATTGTATAATGCCAGCAGCGCGAATACGCGCCCGGTCCAGGCGCCGTACTGTGCCAATACCCCGGCGGTCGGAATATAAACCTGCGCGGTACAGGCGCTTTCAATCAGCGTCACGCATACGCCGATGAAAAAAGTACCGGGGACCAGATAGCGGTAACGCAGCCCCCGGCGCATAATCGCCCGGATCCGCCGCTTCAACGCGTCCGGCAGCTGCAGCGTCACCTCTTTGGCTTCGCCGCTGCGCTTGAAGCGGACGGCGTCCCGTAACGACAGGACGGCCAGAATCATCAATACTCCCACCATGCTGTAGGTCAGGGCCCACCCGACCCATTGCAGGCCGTTGAGAAAATCCCACAACGCCACCAGCCCCAACCCCATTGCAAAGTAGGTCACATAATAGGCCGCCGCGTAAACGAAGCCGACCGTCAGCAGCTGCCGGGACGACACCCGGGCCACCGTCAGCAG
>JAVBQJ010000026.1:0-5018 GCA_031549115.1 Victivallaceae bacterium | reverse complement strand
TCTTTTACACGAGCGGCTTCCCTCGTCATGCCTTGAAGTGAACTCAAAACGCCTTTTTTACCCTCAGCCGAGATGTTTATCTACACTCCTTTGAGGATTTGACTGTTGCGTTCTTTAAATTCCTTATTTCGCAGAACTCATTTCTTTCACCGTTGAGTTATCACAACCTGATCAGGAAAATTTAAGCCGGGGAGAAACCAGATATTCGCAGGTCCGCTCTTTCGGCATGTCCTCGAATTTCAAGAGCAAGTCGACCGCCGTTTCAACCAGTTTGGGCCAATCGTAACCGATGCCGTCCAGCGTCGAAGCGTCTTCCATATAGCAATTGACCGTGTACAGCACGAAGTTCCGGTTCGGCAGCAACCCGGCGTTTTCGAGGTGGGCACGCAAACTTTCGGCAACCACAATGTTGGGGACAATCAGCAGCCGGAATTGGTTGCTCCGCAGCCGCGGAATCAGCAAACCAGCGATTTCGGCGACGGTGGCCTCGTGATTTTCCGGTGTGAAACGGCGCAGAAATACCCCTTCCGGGTGCGGACTTAATCCCGCCTCCCGGGCGGCGTCGTGCAAACCGCGGCAAAACAAAGCCGAATTATTGAAATCCTCCGGATCCGATTTCGTATCGATCAAAACATAATCCCGGAATCCGTTCCGGGCCGCGTGCTGAAAGAGCCGGCCGTACCCTTCCGGCAAATTCATGTTCACCATCGGCATTTTCAGCGCGGCCGCGGAGACGCCGACATCCATCAGTACCACCGGCGTTTTGCCGCGAAGAATCTCCGCCACCTCCGGATGCGGCATGCCGAGGATGACGCCGTCCACCATCCGGTCCAGCAACAGCGGGCAGCGGAACCCCTCCAGCCGCCGGTACCAGTAGGTCGTCATGTAACATCCGTGCCGGAGCGCTTCGAAGGTCAACAACTGCGAACGCAACGCCTCGAATACATCTCCCACGCTCCCGTTGCTGCCCAGGTGGGTAATATGCATCAGCAACCCGGTCCGGCGGTGCTGCTGCGTCTGCTGCCGGGAGCGCAACGTACGCGCCTGCAGGTTCGGCATGTAATTCATCTTCCCGACAGCATCCCACACCCGCCGCCGGGTGTCTTCCGAAAACCCGTCCAGGCGATTGAGGACGCCGCTCACGGTGGACATGCTGACACCGGCCGCCCGGGCCACATCCTTCAACGTAACTTTTTCCGCAACACTCACCGGAAACACCTTGATTTGTATTGTCAATTTGCAACGTTACAAATATTATAGTCAAAATCCCGGAAAAAGTCAAGAGCAATTGACGAAAAAAGGCAAAAAAAACGTGTTTTCCTTCCATTTCGGCAAGAAAACACGCCCTGTTTGTACTTTTAAATATCTACAGAAATCGAAACTATTCTTTCAACGCCCGGATTTGCGCAATCAACTCCCGGCGCAACGCGTCCAGATCAGCCAGCCGCGTCCGGTCGTCACGCAATCCGGCGACCCAGGCTTCGGCCCGCGCCGCGGCCTCCGGCTTTCCGGCCGCGCGCGCTTCGCCGATCGCGGCGAGCAGCGTTCCCAGGTAACGGCAGTCGTCATAACCTTCGCGCCAGCCTTCCCATTGAATGGTATCCACCGGCGCGCCCTGCGTGACGTAGACCATGTTGTGGTCGCGGAAGACCGGATGGTCGAAGTCGTCCCACGGATCGTAGTACGGCGCTTTGCCGAACGGCCAATTCCACGCGAAGGTCATGCCGCCGTCGTAATGCGCCTGCCACAACAGCAAGCCGAAGTTGCGCCGGTAGATCTCCGGCCGCTCAACCCCGCCCTGCGGATTGGCGTAGCAAAACACCCGCTTGCCCGCGCCGTGAATTTTGTCCACCAGCTCACGCGGCGCCGGCGCATGCGCCAATACCACCAGGTCCAGCGCGTCGCCGGCGATATCGAAATAATCCTGGTAAGCCGCCGACCAGCTTTTCACGCCGGCTTTCGACGCGATCCGCGCCATTCGCGCACTGTCGCGCAGCCGGTCGCCGCGCGCTTCGTCGACCATATACAAGTAAATATCCTCAACGCCGAGCGGCGTCAGAAGCTCGCGGGCCATCCGCGCTTTTTCTTCGATATACGCGGCATCGCTGCCCTCGGGCAGCTCCCAGCCGCAGACGTTCTGCAAATACAGCTCCCGGGTATTCAACCCGGTTTCCCGCATCCACGCCACCACCCGGGGCAGGTTTTTCGCGTAATCCGCCAACCCGACGGTCAGGCATCCGTGCTCGACCAGATTGCGCATCTCCGCCAGCGCCTGTTCTTCCGTCGCCGGGCCCCAGTTGCTGTCGGTGTACATGGCGTGCACGATCGGCGAAGCGGCCAATTCAAATTCCAGCAATTCCAGCGTCAACGGCACTTCGACAGCTCCCCCGGCGGCGCGGACCGTCACCGTGCCGTGATAGATTCCCGGCTCGTAACCGGCCAACGGGGTGGTCGTGAGCCAGATCTGCTGTGTCTGCCGCGCCGGCAACTCCGGCAGCGGCAAGAGTTCGGCGGCGTCTTCGGGATAATCGCGGAAATTCCGGTTGCCGAACGGCTTCAAGTTGACTTCATTGACCAGATCGACTTGCACCAGCTCCGGATTGCGCAGCAACAGCTCCGGGGTCAGAACCTTCCCGGTATTGACAATGTCGGTGACACTGCCCTGGTACCAGCATTTGACCCAAAACACCTCCAGCTTATCCGCCGGTATCACCTTGCCGCCGTTCGCCAGGTCGCTGACCTCGACGGTGACTCCGGTCAATGCCCGGTCGCTCCACACGAGCAGGCTCGCCGCTTCGTATTCATTCGGCGCCACGGTGAAATTCACCCCTTCACCGAGCAAACGCAGATCCGGCAGCGTGTCCGGTGTGGCGATTTTGTCATCCCGCAATGCCGGATGCGGCACGACGGCGAAATCCATGGACGCCAGCCGCACCGTTTCCGTCAGCAACTCCGAGTACAACTGCCGCAGCCGGACGGGAAATCCGGCGGCTTGCGCCAGCCATTCGTCCCGGTGCAGTGAATAATCCTCCGGCGCGGCGGCGGCAACCCGCCGCTGAAACACCTGGTATTCCTCCAGCAATTTTGTCACATCGGCCGACGGCGGTATGGCGGCACTCTGGACTTCCATTTCCCAACGCACCGGGTCGAATACCCGGTATGCATCCAGCGTCCGCAGCGGTTCCGCCGGAAGCGCATTGCCGAAAAACACCATTTCGCCGAACTGCGCCGAATCGCCGGGCGCATCGGAAGCGAACAATGCCGTCACCGGCCGGCCGGGCTGCCGGAGCAATACCTGCCAGCGCCAGGAGCTGCACAGTGGCGGCGTCCGCTGCTGCCAATCCACCGTGCCCCAGAACGGAATGAAATATTCGGCGCTCCAGCCGTCGCGCTCCCGCCGGGCCGCCGCCTGCCACTCGCCGTCATACGACGCGCCGTCGCGTTCGCCGACCGCATCGAAGACAACCCCGGCGGCATTCACCCCCAACCGGTAATACTGAAACGGCCCCGGCTGCTCCAGAACCCCATGAGTACGATAATCCGGCATCAGCAGCACTTCGACGCTGCTGTCGTCCGCGAGATCGGCGTCGCGTTGGGCCGCTTTCGTCCGGATCGTCTCCGGGTCCGCCAGGCAACGGACAAAGAGCGCCATGCCGTCCGCGGTATAAAATGCCCGAACCGACAGTTTGCCGTCCGCCGAAGTTACCGTTTCGGTCGCCGCCCACGCCGGTTCGGCGGCAACGCCGTCAACCTTCGGCGCTTCTGACGCCCGCAGCACCGGAATGCAATCCGGCGCCAGTCCTCCGGCCACGCTGGAGCAGGCCCACAGGGCGCCAAGCGCCGCCAACCATTGCCATTTCATCCGTCTGTCCGCCCTTCGCTTACGGTATCATGGTATTGAGCGTCAGCTCCGCGCGGCGCTTGGCTTCGACGTGACCATCGACGAAACCGAGATTGCCGCGCCCCGCTTCCGTCGTGCTGACGCCGCCGTGCGGATAACCGATGCCGCCGCCGGTATCGGTCGGACTGGCATTCTCATACATATAGTAAGAGGCGACTCCGACACAGTCCTTGCCTTCGGCCTCGGCAAAAACCGACAACTCCGACGGGCGGCTCACCCCGGAAATCTTCGGAGCACCCTTCCCGCCGAGCCAGGCGTTGCCGCCGTCAACCGAGATCAGATATTGATTCATCATATAAGCAGTGCGTTGCACCACCGGATCGTTGACCAGATTTTCAGTGTAAAATGAGGCCGGGCACATCCACATGGACGACGGGCTGACACCGCGCCGCAGCAGGTCCGACCGGTTGGCTTTGAGCCAGGTGTATACTCCGGTCTGAACATAATCGTTGAGCTTGACCAGGTAACCGTTCACATCCCCGTTCGCTTCCCAGTCCAGCGACGGAAAGTTGTCCGAATTATCGCCGGTGTACATCGTAGTCGCAAGCATGATCTGTTTGACGTTGCTGAGGCATTTGGCCTGCTGCGCCGCGGCACGGGCCTTGGACAATGCCGGCAGCAGCATGCTGGCCAGAATCGCAATAATCGCGATCACGACCAGGAGTTCAATGAGTGTGAATGATTTCTTCATGACTTCAGTTTCCTTTCTTGCCGCCCGCAGGCGGGGGTTGAAATGTGATTTTCGGTGCAATCGGATAATGCCCCGGAGCGGAATTGCTCCAGCGGGTTTCTTCAATAAGTTGATGAATCTTCTGCGCAATCGCCTCGATATCGATGCCGTCGGTGAAAATCAATCCCGGTTCCGGAGGCCAGGTCACCGGCAGACCGCCGAAGCCGATCACTTCCGGCCCCGTGCCGGCGGCGATGCCGCGTTCGCGCAAGGCCCGCACCGTCTTTTGCGCCAGTTCGTCGGTAATGCAGTAAACCGCGTCGAATTCCGCCACCTTCGTTTCCCGGTCGAGAAAGGCGCCGACATCCTCGAAATCCTCGCGCCGCTCCGAAGTCAGGACCTCCATCCGGATGATTTCACGGCTGCCGAATACCGCTTCGGCAAAGC
>JAVBQJ010000167.1:0-30499 GCA_031549115.1 Victivallaceae bacterium | reverse complement strand
CCGCGCCTCCGTATGACGGAGTGCAGACCGCCGCTTCGCGGCGCTATTTTAATTTTCTTTTTTTTAATTTTCTTTATTTTTGCAGGAGGCGGTGGCGGACGGACAGGATTGTGGCGCCGAGTTCGGGCGACTGGCGCGCGGCGATCACCTCGTCCGCCAACGCTTCCACCGCCGGGCGTCCAAGCTGCTTTTCCGCCTCCGCCAGCAGCAGGTAATCCTCCAGGCCCGCACGCCACTGCATCCAGCGGCGGCTCGGCTGCATCCGCCCCGCGGCATCCGGGTACACCAAACCGAAGTTCGGCTGCCCCGGAGTATTCCGCTGCGCCACCGGAAGCATCGACCACAGGCAGTTGCCGTCGAGGCCATAACGCCAGGCCAGAAAACTTTGCACCCGGAATTCGGCCGGTGCCAGCGAAGCCTCCGGATTGCAACTGTAAATCCAGATCGGTTTGCCCGTATCCCGGATGCATGTCCACGCGTCCTTGTAATCATCGGTGAACGGCGGCAATGTGCGCACCAAAGGGCTCCAGAAGTCCACATAAGGAGCGAATTCCGTCATCTTCGCCGGATCGCGGTCCAGCATATCCGAGAAGATCCGGACCTGCGGGTTGTGCGCCTTGACCGCCTGCGCCACCGCCAGGAACTCCGGGCTCAGCACCTCGTCGTAAATATGCAGGAACCAGTCGTTGTAATCCAGTCCCAGTTCGGCGGCCTGCTTTACCATCGCGTCCAGCCACTCCCGGTCGGATTCGTCGAAACGGTTTTTCTCGCGCAAGTGCCAGTCTTCGATCATGATTTGGTAGCTGCCCGGCTTGCGGCCGCGCTCTGCGAGCAACCGCACCATCTGTTCCATCCGTTCCGGCGTGTACCAGGCCAGGTGAAACACGTTGACGCGGGAGTCCAGCAGCGCTTCCAACCGCGCCGGATCGGTGGCGCCGTTGTAGTCATAGTGAAACACCGCGACCGGCATTTCCTCCGGCAGCCGGAGACTGGCGACATGCAGCCGCAGCGCCATCTGCCGCTCCCGGTAACGTCCGTTGACCGGCGACAATGTCAATACTCCGGCATAGTCGCCGGGTTCCAGCTTCGCCGTATCGAATTCGACCAGAAACGCCGCCGCGGCACGCCGCCCGACCGTCGTGATTCGGTCCGGCGTCAACGGTTCCGGTTTGTCCGGGGTGTCGATCACCGCTTCCAGGCGGTAAAGCCGGGCGAAGCGCGCCGCGTCTTCGTCCAACCTGAGGGTGAAACCCTGCTGGCGGTCGGAGTCGTTGCGCAACAGCACGACGAAGCTGTCGCGGGCGTTGCCCGGTAGCTGCGCCGCGATTTCGGCGGTATCGGCACCGGTGATGACGGTGTCCGCGGTCACGTCCGCCAATGGATCGGCGGCCTGCCAGATCAACTCCTGTTCCCGGTCTGCCCAGGCGGCGATCGCGGCGGGCACTTCCGGCGTATAGGCCGGAGCCGGATCCGTCAACGGGGGGAAGTCGGGCGTGGCGCTCACTTCGATGGCGGCGGAATCCACCAGCACATCGCCGCCCTCCCTCTGAAAATCGAGACCGAGCACGGCGCAGACTGGCGCCGGTGTGCTTCCGGTGTCGATTTCGACCTCGGCCCGTTTCCAGCCCGGATTGGTCGCGACCTGGCCCACGGCGTAATGCGAACTCGCGCCGAACCAGCCGTCGCGGCCTTCCCACAACAGCATGGACACCTGCTGCGGCGTTTCCGTCCACACCCAGGCGTGAAACCGTACATAACGGCCGCCTTGCAGTTGCTCCGCCGGAATATTGCAATAGGCGAACAGCGACGCGCGCCCGGACGGCATCGCCAGCAGCGCGGGCTTGCCCGCGTCGAACCGGCGGATTCCGGCCGCGGCGCCGCCATCCTGCAACCCCCAGGACGCCGGGAGGCGCCCGGCGGTGAAATCATATTCGGCGGCGAATCCGGACACCGTCAGCATCAGGACGCACCACAACGGCAGCCATGCTTTCATCGCAATCACCGCGGTACGCCCAGCCAGTCGTCGGTGGCGGTATATTTGCGCACCGAAGCATCGGCGAAACCGGCCACCACGCCTTTAACGCCGGTACCGTAACCATCGTCCATGTGGCTGAGGCAGCGCGCCATCGGCTCATCCGACGGAATTTTTTCCAGCCGCGATTCCTTGTCCACATTGGCTCCCATGAATTTGGCGCCGGCAAACCAGGCGTCCTTGATGGCATGTGTGGGGTAGGATATTTCGGTGGCCGGACCGTCCTTGCCCCAGGTCTTTTCCCAGTTGTTGGTGTACGAACGGTTGTTGCCCTTTTCCGACGGGCAGTAGAAAATTTGCGGGGCGCTCAAATAACTCAAATAATACAACCGGCCGATCCCGGCGCACAGATTATCCAGGTCGCCGCCGCCGGCGGAAACGTGCCAGCCGCCTCTGCCGCGCGGGAAAGCGTCACCGGGCTTGTAACGGGCTTCATCCGAGGGATAGACGTTCGGGATGTAGCTGTCGTTGTCGGTGGCAAACAGATGGAATCCGGTATGGATCTGCTTGAGATTGTTGATGCATTTGGTCTGCTGCGCCGCGGCGCGCGCCTTGGACAGCGCCGGAAGCAGCATACTGGCCAAAATCGCAATAATCGCGATCACTACCAGCAATTCTATTAGTGTGAAACCATGGAACTTTTTCATCTCGACAAGTCCTTTCTTGTTTGGCAGGAATGTTGAAGTCAACCCTTTCGCTTCATCTTCCGGGAGCGGTTTATTTTCGTCCGGCGTCTTCCTTTCGTTGCATACGTTTACAGCGTGATCCTTTACGGTTTATTTGCCGGTGCTCAACTGCCGCAGCATTTCGGTGCGCGCCCGTGCGGCGGCTTCCGCGAATCCGGGGGTATCCCGCGCCGCGATCACCCCGGAGGCGATCGCCTCGGCGCGCGCCCGGCCGAAATGCTCCTCCATCATTTGCAGCAGCAGGTAGTCTTCGATGCCGGTGCGCCATTGCCACCAGCGGCGGCTCGGTTGCCGGAGCTCCGCCGCATCGGTGTAGGTCATGCCCCAGCGTTCGGTGCCGGGGTTGCCGCGGTCGGGCGTGGTCAATACCGACCAGTAGCTGAAGCCGTCGAGTCGTTCGAAATACGCCAGATACGGCATCATCCGGTAGTTGTCGGCGGCCAGCCCCGCCACGGAATCGCAACTGTAAATGTACACCGGCTTGCCGCCGGCGCGCATGATGTCCCACTCCTCCGGGTGCGAGGAAAAGGGCGGCAGCGTCCCCTCCAGCGGAGACCAGGCGTCGACGACCGGAGCGAAGCGCCGCAGACCGGCCGCGTCGCCGAAGTGATCCGAAAAGATCCGGATCGACGGATTGTGCCGCTTGATCGCCGAAGCGACGGCGAAGAAGTCATCGCTGAACACTTCGTCGTAAATGTGCAAGTACCAGTCGCGGTAATCCAGCCCCAGTTCCCGGGTTTTGGCGACGATGCCGTCCAGCCACGCCTTGTCGGCTTCGTCGAAGCGGTTTTTTTCGCGCAGGTGCCAGTCTTCGAGGAACAACGTGTAATCTCCCGGTTCGAAGCCGCGCTCCCGCAGATTGCCGACGATCGTCTCCAGTATATTCAGGTCGACCGGCGCAACGCTGAAGGTGTTGACCCGGCCGTCGAGCAGGAAATCCAGATTCTCCGGCCTTTGCGCCGCCGAATAATCCCAGTTGAAAATCATCGTGCCCGCCACCCGCTCCGGCAGGACCACCGGAACCACCGTGAACTCGTACGTCACCTGGCGCACCGGGACGATGACATTCTGCGGTGTCACCGTCAACGTGCCGCGGTAGCTTCCGGCCGCGAGGCCGTGCGTATCCAGTTGTAACTCCAGCCCGACCGTCTGTTCGCGCCCGATTTCGGTCAGGCCGTTGGCGTCGAGCGGCAGCGGCCGGTCGGGGTTGCCGTCCTCATACCGGTAACGGTACAGCGCGACCCGCTCCTGCAGCGCGTCGTCGCCGGAGAAGCGGATCTGAAACGATTGCACCTCCTTGGACGGGTTGCGCAGCAACAGCAAACTGGCGGCGTAGCCGTCCATCGGCGCGAGTACCGGCAACTGCTCCGGTATGGCGTCTGCGACCGGCGTGTCCGCCCGGTATGGCGTCAACTCCGGTACGGCGGCCATCTGAAAAAATTCCGAACCGTCCAACATGGCGGCGAATTCCGCCGGGATCGCTCCCGGAAACTGCGGCGGTGTCGCCGGCGTCATGGCGCTGCCGGGGGTGATCTCTTCGACGGTTGCTTCGGCAATCAGGCACCAGGCGCCCGCCGCCTGGTAGTCGTAGCCGATGGAAACGCTGACGATTCCGCCGGTTTGAATATCCTGCTCCACGGCGATGCGCTGCCAGCTGCCGGCGGTACCGGGCGTCCCTCCTGCGATCGCCACGCGCGGACAGGCGCCGCCCCACGCCACGCCGTCGGAGATGACGATGGCGGTTTTTTCCGGGACATTGCTGAATATCCACGCCGACGCCCGGATGCGCCGGGGTGTCGGGCCCGGCCACTCCAGATTACACTGCCAGAAGCACCAGCTGCCGGGCGCCGGAGACAGCAGCGCCACCGGCTTGCCGGGTTCCCGCAGCAGCATGGCTTTCTGATCGCCGGCGCGGTTGAAGCCCCAGCGCGCGGCGTCGCCGGCGCCGGAGATGAAATCCGACCGGGACAAAATTGTTTGTGCCGCACCCGCATACGCGGTTGCGAGACACAGAAAGAGCAAGCTCCAGAATTTCATAATGCGATTCCCTGGGTGGATTGACGGTAAATCAGTTCGGGCACGATGGTTTCCGGTCCGGGCAGCTCGACCGCTTCACCGATGCGGTGGCGCAGCAGCTGGACCACGTGGCGCACCTGCGGCGTGATCGGAACCCGGATCGTGGTCAACGGCGGTGAAATCATGCTGGCCAGCGGCACGTCGTCATGGCCGATGACGGAGAGCCGTCCGGGAATTTCGACCTGATTGGCGAGTGCCCATTGGACCATGCCGCAGGCGATCGAGTCGTTGCCGGCCAGTACGGCGGTCACGCCGCTGGTCAGGACGCGCGGTGCCAGCGCGACTCCGGTTTCCAGAATTTCGCGTTCGGCGACAAATTCCAGAGCGGGCAATTGCGCCTTCGCCAGAAAATCCCGGTATCCGGCGGCGCACGGGTCGCCGTGCCCGGCCTGTCCGCGTGACGGACAGTGCACAAAGGCGATTTTCCGGTGGCCGAGTGAATACAGATACTCCATCGCGTTGCGGGCGCCGGCGGCGAAATCGATCGACAGATTCGATTCCCGGTTGCGCATGCAGGTGACCACCGGGACGGAACCGGCGCAGCGTTCGGCGGCTTCGGCGGACAAATCCGGCAGACCGTTGATGATGCCGTCGACGATGCCGTTGGAAAATTCGCGCATCACCCGCTCGACGCTTTCGCGTTCTTCGGTCTGGGCCAGAATCATCTGGAGGCCGCAGGCGGCCAGCTCCTGGCTCAGTTCGCCGGCGAATTGCACCGAGTGATGATTGGCCAGGTTGGAGACCAGGAAGGCAATCAAACCGGTTTTACGAGTGTTCAATACCCGGGCCGCAAAGTTCGGCCGGTAGCCCAATTCGCGCACCGCCAGCTCGATTCGCTTCCGGGTGGCCGCCCCGATCGGGCGCTTGCCGCTCAAGGCGTGGGAAACCGTGCTCTTCGTCACACCGGCGTGGACGGCGACATCGGCGATGGTGATTTTTCGTGCTGCTAGCGTCATGACTTCTCTCTCATCTCAATCAAACCGGTTTGCTGCTTTATTAGAATTATAGTGTTTTTTGATAAAAAGTCAATAGCCCGGCGAAGAAATTTTCATTTTTTTTCCGGAACGCGGTTTGGCGGTTTGCATTCCAAAAGTCCGGCGTTATAGTACCGTACCCTTTCGATATTCATCTTTTCCGCCCGCGCCGGATTTTCACTCCGGAATGCGGCGGTTTCGGTTGTTGCGGCGATTTTTCCGTTCCGGCGCGGAGGCAGAACATGACCCGGGCAAACATCACATACCGAATCCCACCGGCATTCTGGCAGGATTTCGACCGCTTCGGCGTACTGCTGGACGAACTGGAGCGGCAGCGCTCCGGCTTCGACGACGTGGCGCTCTTTTGCGGTTTCACCCATTCGCTGCGGCGCCTGGAGGTGGTGCGTGAAGAGCAGCCGCGGCTGCGGGCGGCGCTGGCGGAGCTGCGGCAACGCGGCATTCCGGGCGGCATCAATCTATTGTGCGCGGTCGGGCACCATACGGAAAATCTGCCGGAAATCCCGGATGGCCTGCAGCCGTTCACCGGTTTGGACGGCGGCGGCTGTCCGGGGACCGTCTGTCCGCGCGACCGGCGCTTCCGCGAGGAGTATCTGGGCGAATTGCTGACGCTGTTGAGTGAGTGCGCCCCGGCGTTTCTCTGGCTCGACGACGACATCCGCTTTTTCGGCCACGGCGAAGTCAAACTGGTGTGCTTCTGCGACCGCTGTCTCGCGGAATTCAACCGCATCCACGGTACCGGATTCACCCGTGTCGCGCTTGCCGCTGCTTTCGATGCCGCCGACGAACGGGAGGCGCTGCTGTGGCGGCGGCGCTGGCTGGAATTTTCCGGCGCCGCCCTCGTCGAACTCTTCGCTCTGGTCGAACGGATCGTCCACGCGGTCGATCCGGATATCGAGCTGGGGGCGATGGACGCCGGCATGCGGGTCGGCGACAGTGCCGGACTTGACACATTGGCGGCGGCGCTGTCCGGGCCCGGAGCGAAACCGGTGCGCTGGCGCCCCGGCGGCGGCGCGTATACCGATCGTGCGCTCGACGATTTCCTGATCAAGGCGCACTGCATCGGCTGCGAAGCCGCCTGGCTGCCGGATGCGGTCGGCAACCTACAGGCCGAGGTGGAGAATTTCAATTATCAACGACTGGCCAAATCGGTGCATGGGACCTGCTTCGAGGGCGCGGTTTATCTGGCCGCCGGACTGACCGGCTGCGCCTGGAATGTGCTGGATGCCGGGGATCCCCTGGAAACGTACCGGCCGCTGCTGGACGGATTGACCGCGCTGCGTCCGTTCCTGGATTTGCAGGCGCAATGGTCGCGGCTGCGGCCGTCCGGCATCTATCACGGCTGGACTCCGGATCATGCCGCCGGGGCGGTTCCGGCAGCGGGAGTGTGTTGGGAAGATGCGTTGTGGCAATGGCCCAACCCACACTTTTCCGGGTTGTTCACCGCCGGGTTGCCGCCGGCATACCGGCCGGAAGATGCGGCGGTGACGATTCTGACCGCGCAGAGTGCCCGGATGCTGCCGGAGCCGACGCTGCTGGAGCTGTTCCGGCGCGGGGTTTACTGTGATGCGGAGGCGTTGCCGGTGCTGGAGGCGCGCGGCCATGGCGGCCTGGCAGGATTCCGCATCGCCGGACGCACGGAATTCGACGCAACCGAAGAGTTGACCGAACATCCGTTCAACCGCGGCGCGGCGGGGTTCCGCCGTGACTGCCGTCAGAGTTTTCCGTGGGGACACGGCAGCGGTTACGCGTTGGAGGCGACCACAGAGGGGGCGGAAACACTGGCCCGGCTGATCGACTATCAGGGCCGCGTGATCGCGCCGTGTTCGCTGGGGATCTGTTGCAACCGGCTGGGGGGGCGGGTGGCGGTGGCGGGGTATTACCCGTTGCGCGATCTGCAATTCGAACGCAAACTGAGCAGTTTGAAACAGCTGTTCCGGTGGCTGGCGGGATCGGTGGGGCTGGCGGAAATCGCTTCCTATCACCGGGTTGCGCTGTGGGCGCGGTACCGGGAGCCGGACGGGACGGCGGCGATTCAGTTGGTCAACGCGTCGCAGGATCCGGCGCGTGAGGCGGTTTTGCGCTTGCCCGGCGGCGGAATCGGTGCGGCGTGGCAGGACTGGCGCGGGGGCCGCGCGGAGCTGCATGGTGAAATCGAAGACGGCGCGAGTTATTTCACCCTGCCCGAACTGCCGCCGTGGTCAATCGCGCTGCTGACATGTAAAAAATAAAAAATTCTTAAAAAATAAAAAAATAGAGCCGATGGCGAAGCCGAAACCGAGGGGCTTGTCCCCGAGGGGGAAGAGCAAGTCCGCAGGACGTAGCGAGCGAAGCGGCGGTCTGCACTCCGTCATACGGAGTCGAGGGCGAAGCCGAACACGAGAGGGCTCGTCCCTCTCGGGCGAAGAGTCAGCCCGCAAAGCGGGCGTAACGAGCAGTCCAGCGCGCGAACAGCGCTGGTCGCCCCAGGCGGCGCAGCCGCCTCGGAAGGGGCGAAACTGTAGGGAAGGATCGCCGGGAGGCGATCCGGAGCCGCCCGAGGTAGCGATGGTGCAGGGAGAGCGAAGCGATTCCCGGAACATAGTGCGGACGAGGCCTGACACAAGCGATCGCATAAAAAAACAGGAGACACCTTCATAAATGAATATTCACGAACACTTCACGCACCCGGACAACTGGCCGCACCGGGTGAGCCGCTACAATCCGGTCTACCTGGATTGCCCGCGCGATCCGATGGACGGATTGCCGTTGGGGAATGGTCACATCGGCGCGCTGCTGTGGTGCGACGATTCGCGATTGTACTGTGTGCTGAACCGCAGTGAGCTGTGGACCGAGGTAGCGGCGCGGGAATTTCACAACTGGGATATCGCAGAAGAGGAGCGTTCACCGACGCTGCGGCACGGCGGGCGGATCGTCATCGACTTCGGATTGCCGGTGTTCGATACCGTATACCTGACCGACTGCCGGATTGAGTTGGATCTGACCACCGGCTCGGCCACGGGGGCGGTCACATCGGTCTTCGGCACGGTGGAGTGGTCGGCGCTGGTCACCGAAGGCGCCGATTTTCTGCGGCTGAAGTGGCGGACCAGGTTGACCGAAGCCGCCCGGCAGCAGGTCACGGTGGAGCGTTACGGCAGCCGTTCCTTCGGCCGCTGGTATTCCCAATGGCGTCACGAACCGGAGGCGGGGCTGGCGGAAACCCGGTGTACCGCCCGGGCCGACGGCATCGCGGTCAGCGATACCGCTTCGGGCGGACGCTTCGTATTGGCGGCAAGCTGCTTCGGCGCGGACGCGAAGCCGTTGCCGGGGCGCCGGAACAACCGCTTCGGCGGCGATTTTACCATCGACACACCCGGCACATGGGAAGTGGCGGCGCTGCTGAGCGCACCGGGCGGCGCCGAAGGCTTGGAGGGCGAACGGCGGCTGGCGGCGGAATGCCGGGTTGCTTACGACGAACGCCTCCAACGGAATGCCGGCCGCTGGCGCGACTTCTGGCAGCGGTCGCATCTGTCCGGCGGCGATCCGCATCTGGACGGGCTGTGGCACTTGCACATGTACTACGCCAATGCGGCGCAGCGCGGACCGGTGCCGGGGCGCTTCATCGGCGGATTGTGGGAGTGGATGCACGATTTTCAGGCATGGGGTTTTTTCTTTCACTGGAATCAGCAGATGATCTACTGGTCGCTGGAGGCGGCGGGACACGCGGCGGTGTGCCGCCCCTACCTGGACTGGCGCTTTCAGGCGCTGGAGTGCAACCGGAGCTCCGCTGCGCTGCTGTTTCAGCGCCCCGGCGGCTGGGCCAGCGACGTATGCGACTGGCGTGGCTGCCCGAGTGTGTACGAGCGCAGCAATCACACGCCGCCGGCACAGATCGCGCTGGAATTTTACCGCCATTACCGTTATACCGGCGATCTCGCGTTTTTGCGCGACCGGGCATTGCCGTACATGATCGACGCCGCGTTGTTTCTCGCCGCCGGCTTGGAGGCCGGAGACGACGGGAAGCTGCATACCGCTTCCGGCAGCGCCTGCGAGGGGTGGATATTGTTCACCGACCAGCATTCGGAGCTGATGTGTTTGCGTACATTGCTGCCGGCGGTGCTGGAGGCGCTCCGGCTTACCGGTACCGTGGACGCGCGCTGCGACGGCTTCGCCGATATCCTGACGCGCCTGGCGGAGGTGCCGTTGATGGCGGATCTGGAAGCGGCGTCGGCTCCGGACGGCAGTTGCGGGGTCGGCGTGGCGGCGGGGGTGCCGTGGCGCGGGACCAAACGCTTCGCGGCGGGGCGGCGGGTCAGTGACGGGGCGGCGGATGCATCCTTTTTCGCCTCGTCCGCGCCGTTGCAGTACGCGACGGAATTTGCGATCCGGCGATTGGAGCGGCAGCGGCCGCTGGCGGAGGCGCCGCAGCCGTTGCATCCGGCCAATAACGAGGGTATCGGTCCGGGCAGTGAAACATTGGGAATTTTCCCGTGCGGCGTGATCGGGCTGGCGGACCGGGGGACGGAAGCATACGATATCGCGTGGAATACCGTGCTGGCGCAGTCGAGCTGCGAAGGTATTATCGCCTGGGATCCGGAACCGGTGCTGATGGCGCGGCTGGGGATGGGGGAATTGCTGGAGCGGCAGCTGCATGGTTTCATCTCGTCGTTTCAGGCGTTTGCGAACGGCTGGTTCGCCGACAGTTTCCTGATGCGGGAGGCGTTGCTGGCGCGGGGGGAAAACATGATTTACGACGTCGAGCGCGGCGATCCGCGGTTGCAGCCGCGCCGGCCGGTGCGCGCGTGGCCGTTTCGGCACATGGGGTTGGAGGGGTTGGGGGTGGTGGCTTGCGCGTTGAACGAGCGCTTCCTTCAGAGCCACGACGGGGTGATCCGGATTGCGCCGGCGGTGACGGCGAAAATGACGGCGGAGTTCACTTTGCACGCGGTGGGCGGACACGTGGTTTCCGCGCAGGTGCGGGAGGGCGGGGTGTGTTGGGCGCGGATTGAAATCGGTTGGGCGGCGGGGTGCCGGGTGAGCAACCCATGGCGGCGGGCGCGGTTGACCGGACCGGACGGACGGGTGGCGGAGACGGAGGCGACGGAGTTGGCATTGGCCGGGGGGAGTGGAGAGCTCTGGTTGCTGCAGGACGCGGCGGCGCCGGCGGCGCCGGAGCTGCGCTTGACGCCCGAAACGCCGTCGGTCCGTGAACAGCCCGGCGGCCTGGCCCGCATCGGCATCCCCCGCCTGTTCTAAAAAAATAAAAAATTTCTTAAAAAAAATAGAGCCGCGAAGCGGCGGTCTGCACTCCGTCATACGGAGTCGAGGGCGAAGCCGAACACGAGAGGGCTCGTCCCTCTCGGGCGAAGAGTCAGCCCGCAAAGCGGGCGTAACGAGCGGTCCAGCGCGCGAACAGCGCTGGTCGCCCCAGGCGCCGCAGGCGCCTCTAACGGGGCGAAATCCTAAGTAAGTATCGCGGGGAGGCGATCCGGGGCCGCCCGAGGTAGCGATGGTGTAGATCGGATTGGAAGCGTGAGCGACAATCCGATCTACACACGGAGCGAACGAGGCGCCGCACCAGCGGCGAACAATCAACCAATTTAAAAGCCATAAAAAATAGAGGAGAAAAACCAATGACGGAAACACGGAAAACCGGAGCCGGCGGCGATTTGGGCTGGTGGCGTCACGATCGCTTCGGGATGTTCATCACCTGGGGATTGTACGCATTGCCGGGGCGGCATGAATGGGTACAGAACCGGGAGCGGCTGTCGGTCGCGGATTACCAGAAATACTTCGATCACTTCGACCCGGACCTGTTCGATCCGCGCGACTGGGCACGGCAGGCGAAACGCGCGGGCATGCGCTATTTCGTGATTACCGCCAAACACCACGAAGGCTTTTGCCTGTGGGACAGCCGCCATACCGATTTCAAGGTCACCAATACGCCGTTCGGACGCGATATTTTGCGGGAAACATTGGACGCATTCCGCGCCGAAGGGCTGCGCGTCGGCATTTACTATTCGCTATTGGATTGGCACCACCCCGACTTCACCGTCGATTGCTTCCACCCGGAACGCGATAACCGGCAGGAGTGCGAACGCAACAGCACCCGGGATATGCGCCGTTACGCCGAATACATGCGCAACCAGGTGACGGAGCTGTTGACCGAATACGGGCCGGTCGACATTCTGTGGTTCGACTTTTCCTATACCCACATGGCCGACGGCAAAGGGCGCGCCGACTGGGAATCGGAACGGCTGCTGGAGCTGGTGCGGCGCCTCCGGCCGGGAATCATCCTGGATGACCGCATGGACCTGCCGGGCGCCGGGGATTTCGTTTCGCCGGAGCAGATCGTCCCGGTGCGCTCGCCGCACGACGGCAGCGGCAAGCCGATCGCCTGGGAAGGCTGTCACACCTTTTCCGGCAGCTGGGGGTACAACCGCGACGAGATGTACTGGAAGTCCTCGCGGCAATTCATCGGCATGCTGGTCAAACACGTCGCCCGCGGCGGCAATATGCTGATGACTGTGGGGCCGACCGGACGCGGCAACTTCGATGCCCGGGCGGAACGCGCACTGACGGTGTACGCCAACTGGATGCGGTTGAATGCGCGCTCGATTTACGGCTGTACGATGGCGCCGCCGGCGTGGACGGAACCGGCGCTTTGCCATTATACCTACAACCCCGACACCAGACGTTTGTACGTGCACGTTTTCGACTGGCCGCTGCTGAAGCTGGAACTGCCGAATCTGGCCGACAAGGTCGAATACGCGCAGCTCCTGGGCGACGCCAGCGAAGTGCCGTTCGGCAACGGCACACCGAAGCCGGAACACTTCGACCCGATGGCCGAGGAGTTCGCTCCGACCAGCTGCGTGCTGAATCTGTCGGTGATGCAGCCGCCCGATGAAATCCCGGTGATCGAACTGTTCCTGAAGCCGTCCGCCTGCGTGGATGGTTGCGGGAAGGGAGAGTGACGATGCCATTGCCGACCATGGTTACCGTTTTTACCGAAACCGGCATCCGGGCAGGAAAGCCGTCCGGCGGGGAATTCCGTTGCGGAGATCTCGCCGTCACGCTGACGGCGCGTCCCGACGGCGCCCTGGCCGTGGCAATCGCTGCCGACACCACCGCGGTCCATTATCTGCAACTCCGCTTCTCGTGGGATTTCGCCGCCGGAGCGCTGTTCTGCGGCGACGCCTGGGAACGCGCCTACGGCGATCTGCAATGGGCCGGGTGCGATCCGTCGCGGCCGATGCCGTGGTACTTTCTCGCGGCCGAAGCCGAACGCTGCATCGGCTTCGGCGTCAAAGTGCGGCCGAAGGGGTTCGCGTTGTGGTACGCCGACCGCCACGGCACGACCCTGCTGCTCGACGTCCGCAACGGCGACCGCGGCATCGTGCTGGCGGGGCGGACGCTGGAGGTCGCCGAAGTGGTTCACGACGTCTACGTCGAAACGGCCCCGTTTGCGGCGGCGCAGGCATTCTGCCGCCGGATGAGCCGCGAGGTGCTGCCGGTCCCGGAGCCGGTGTACGGCGGCAACAACTGGTATTATGCCTACGGGCTGTCGTCGCACGCGGCCATCCTCGAAGACTGCGCCGGTCTGGCGGAGCTGACCGCGGGGTTGGAAAACCGGCCGTTCATGGTGATCGACGACGGCTGGGAGCGCAACTACGACCACGCCAGCGGGCGCAACGCCGGCCCGTGGGACCGCGGCAACGCGGCGTTTCCGGATATGGCGGGACTGGCGGCGGCGATGCGGATGACCGGAGTCAAGCCCGGCATCTGGTTCCGACCGTTGTGGAATCTCGACCCGGCAATCCCGGCGGAGTGGCGGACGGCGGCGGGGTTTCTGGACGCGTCGCACCCGGAAGCGCTGCAACAGGTGGCGCGGGATGTCCGGTGCCTGGCCGACTGGGGCTACCAATTGATCAAGCACGATTTTTCCACCCGGGACATCTTCGGCAAATGGGGCTTCCAGATGGCCGGATTTCCGGGGGAGGCGGGGCTGCGTTTCCATGACCGCGGCCGGACCACGGCGGAAATTGTGACCGATTTTTACCGGGTCATCCTCGAGGCGGCGGGCGACAGCCTGATCCTCGGGTGCAATACCATCGGCCACCTCGGAGCCGGGTTGATGCATCTGGCGCGCACCGGCGACGACACCTCCGGCAAATACTGGGACCGCACCCGCAAAATGGGGGTCAATACGCTGGCGTTCCGGCTGGCGCAGCACCGGGCCTTTTTCGATGTCGATGCCGATTGTGCCGGCATCACCGGTGAAATCCCGTGGGCGCTGAACCGGCAGTGGAGCGAATTATTGGCGCAGAGCGGGACGCCGTTTTTCGCGTCGATCCGGCCCGGCGTCCTCGACGCGGAGGCCAAACACCTGATGCGGCGCTGCTTCGCCGCCGCTGCGCATCCGCAGGAGTTGGCCGAACCGCTGGACTGGTTGAGCGATGCCAATCCGTCGCATTGGCGGCTCAACGGTCAAGAGCGTTGCTTCGATTGGAGCGAGGAGGGCGGTTCGACGCCGGAATTCGTGCTGGCGGCGCTTTGAGAAGGTAGATTGTTCGCCGCTGGTGTCCGCTTCTTCCTTTGCCAAGTTTACAGAGGACAAGCCATGTTCTCTCCGGGCGTCCCCAACGAGGGACGCCCCACAGGCAGTGGCACGTGCCACTTTATTGGACTTGGCGGACGCCGTTGGTTTCTTTGCTCATCAGGGCGCAGAACAGCGAAGCTGCCGCAATCACCACGAACAACAGGAAAATCGCCACGTAAGCCCCCGCCGGATAACGCTGGTCGCCGTCCACCAATACCACCTGATCCGCAAACGCGTCCAGGATCAACCCGATAATCCACGCCCACAACGCAATCAGTAAATATGCCGCCGCATTCAAAATCCCGACCGCGGTCGCCACCAGCTCCGGCGCATTCAACTCCCGCAACTGCGAAGCACTGACCGCGCCGTTCCCGGCCTGAAGCCCCGCCAGGCAGAACGCCAGCAAGATCAGCCAGCCCGGCAACGCCCCCGACGCGCCGCACAACAGAATCGCCGAACCGATCAACGCACAGGTGGTCCCCCCGATCAGGAAGGTCTTGCGCCGGGACCCGAAGCGGGTGCTGATCGGCGCCGCCACCAGCATCCAGGCCAGATAGACCAGCAGCATCATGAAAATAAAACCGGAGCCGTCCACCGCCGACATCCCCATCCGGTCCTGCAGAAATTTGACCCCGATCACCACCTGCAACGCGAAACAGATCGAAAACGCCAGGCTGACGGCGAAGATGACCGGATAGTTTTTCCGGTTGCCCAATACCCGGAATACCGCCCGCAACGGCGCGTCATGTTTGACCGCCGCCGCCTGCGGCCGCAGGCAGCCGCACCGCCGCGCCTGCAGCAGGAAAAACGCGTACAATACCAGCGAAATCAGCGTAATCAGCGCAAAACCCCAGCGCATCCCCACACCGGCAACCAGCGAACGGAACGGCAGCGTGGCGACAATGCCCCCCGCCGCGCCGATCAGACAGGCGATACTGAAGACCGGCGCGAAACTTTTCCCGGTGAAAGTCCGGTCCACCTCCTTGAGCACCGACAGATAGACCACGCCGTCGCCGAACGCGGTCAGAAGCCGCCCGAAGTACAGCATTTCCATATTGGCGGCAAAGGTGAAAATCAGCTCCCCCAGCACCAGTGCCGCGCCGCCGAGCACCACCAGGAAGCCGCCGCCCCAGCGGTCGGCCCAGATGCCGGCCACCGGTTGCATCGCACCGTAAACGAGCAAATAAACCGATCCCAACAGCGTCACCTCCGCCGCGGTCAATGCATAGTGCTGCTGCAGCAGACTGAAAATCGGCCCCGGTACCGCCGCCCGCTGGAACATCGACAGAAAATAGATCCCGGTAATCGCGCCCACCAACAGAATCTGGTTGCGCCGCGCCACGCTGCTCTCCATAAAATTCCTTATGATTTCATGCCAAATCGGTATCAGGACACAAACCGGGAAACCGGAGTATCCCGTACACTCCGCATTTCCCGGTCGATTTCGTATCTCGGCTTCACGGCCGTCAATGATCCGTCAATTATCTAACGCCTTGACGTGCAGTGAATTTTATCCGTCAGTTCTTCTCCATCGCAATTCGGACGCTGTAGCCGTTGAGCTCCATTTCCACGCCGTCGGCGACGGCGGCCGCGGTAAATCCGGCGGCCAGAACTTCATTGGCGACGTAATCGGCGAAGTTTTCCAACGCCGTCCGGACGGCCGCATCGGCACAGTCGTACTGTACCCGGATCCGGTCGGAAACATCGTAATCGCGCTCCTTGCGCAGATTCTGCAGCTTGCTGACCAGTTCGCGGGCAATGCCCTCCTCGATCAATGCCGGTGTCAATGTCGTATCCAGCGCGATGGTGACGCCGTCGCCGGTCGCGACCGCAAGTCCGGCCTTTTCCTCGCGCTGCACCATCAGGTCCTCGGTGGTGATGGCGAAGTCATTGCCGTTCGACAACTTGACCGCATGGCTGCGCCCTTCCAGGATCGCGCCGATCTCCTGGGAATTCAACTGCGCCACCAATGCCGCCAACTCCTTCATGTCTTTGCCCAGCTTCGGACCGAGCACCTTGAAGTTGGCCTTGGCCGAGCGCTTGACCAGCGCGTCTTCGTCGGCGCTGAACTCGATTGCCTTGACATTCAACTCCTCGGCGATGATGCCGACGGTACCTTCCAACAGACGCTGCAACTCCGGCGTGCCGGCGACCAGCACCGCCCGCGCCAGCGGCTGGCGGATCTTCAGATTCTGCGACGTCCGCAGATAACGGCCGAGCGAAACGGCCAGCATCGTCGCTTCCATCTGTTTTTCCAGCTCCGGATCGCGTTCCGCCTGGGAGGCGTCCGGGAAGTCGCAGCAGTGGACCGATTCCGGCATCCCGGCGGTGCGCAAATTGCGGTAGATCGCCTCGGTGATGAACGGAATGAACGGCGCCGCGGTCTTGACGAAAGCCAGCAGCACGTAATGCAGCGTCGCATAGGCTTCGGATTTGTCGGAGTCGTTCTGGCTTTTCCAGAAGCGGCGGCGGCTGCGGCGGATGTACCAGTTGGTCAGGTCGCCGACAAAACGTTCGAAGCGGTTCGCCGCCTTCTGCAGGTTGTAATGGTCCATTTCGTCGCGGACTTCGCCGATCATCTGCATCGCCGAGCTGATGATCCAGCGGTCGAGCGGATTGGCCGGATTTTTCGGCGCCGGAGCGCCTTCGACGGGCGCATAATCGTCCAGCCGGGCGTAGGTGACGAAGAAGCTGTAGGCGTTCCACACCGGGATCAATACCCCGCGCAGGACCTCCTTGACCCCCTCCTCGGAAAACTTCAGGTCTTCGGCGCGCACCACCGGCGAACCGAGCAGGAACAGCCGCAGCGCGTCGGCGCCGCAACTGTGGACTACCGCCATCGGATCGGGGTAATTTTTCTTCCGCTTCGACATCTTCTGGCCGTCTTCGGCCAACACCAGCCCGTTGACCACCACACTCTTGAACGGAGGCCGGTCGAACAATGCCGCCGCCAGTACCACCAGCGTGTAAAACCAGCCGCGGGTCTGATCCAGCCCCTCGGCGATGAAATCGGCCGGGAAGTGCTCCTCGAAGTGCTTCTTGTTTTCAAACGGATAATGCTGCTGCGCATACGGCATCGAACCGGACTCGAACCAGCAGTCCAGCACCTCCGGCACCCGTTTCAACGGCGATTTGCCGGTCGGCGACGGAATTTCCAGCTCGTCGACGAAGTGCTTGTGCAAGTCGGTGATCTTCTGTCCGGTCAACCGCTCCAGCTCGGCCACCGAGCCGACGCAGATCATTTCGCCCTCGGCGTTGCGCCAGATCGGCAGCGGCGTGCCCCAGTAACGGTTGCGGCTGATCGCCCAGTCGCGGGCGTTTTCCAGCCATTTGCCGAAGCGGCCGTCACGCAGATACGCCGGCGTCCAGTTGATGCTCTGATTGGCCGCGATCATCTTTTCCTTGATCGCTTCGACCTTGACGAACCAGGTCGAGATCGCCCGGTAGATCAGCGGGCCGTCGTCGCGCCAGCAGTGCGGATAGTTGTGCTTGACCGTGCCGCGCTGCACCAGCTTGCGCTCCTGTTTCAGGCGCTGGATGATGTCGTTGTCGCACGATTTGACCGCGCGCCCGGCGTATTCGGGGACCGCTGCGGTGAAGCAGCACTGTTCGTCCACCGGACAGACCTCGGGCAGGCCGTAACGCTTGCAGACCGCGTTGTCGTCCTCGCCGAAGCCGGGCGCGGTATGCACGATACCGGTGCCGTCCCCGGTGCTGACGAAGTCGGCGTTCAGCACCTGGAATGCGCCGTCGCCGGCGAGTTCTTCAAAATATGGGAACAACGGCAAATAGCGCTTGCCTTCGAGCTCTTTGCCGGTGAAGCGCGCGACAATCTCCGGCGCCTCTTTGTAATACGCACCGACCCGGGCGGCGGCCATGATGTAGAACTCGCCGCCGTCCTTGATTTTCACATATTCGATCTCCGGTCCCGCGGTCAGCGCCAGATTCGACGGCAGCGTCCACGGCGTCGTGGTCCAGGCCAAAAAATAGGTATCCGGCTCGCCGGCAACGGCGAAACGCACGGTGATCGCCGGGTCGGTGACCTCCATGTACCCCTGGTTGGCCTCGAAGTTCGACAGCGGCGTGGCGCAGCGCGGGCAGTACGGCAGGATTTTCTGACCTTCGTAGATCAGGCCCTGGTCCCACAGGCTTTTGAATACCCACCAGATCGATTCCATGAAGTTCAAATCCATGGTGCGGTAGCCGTTGCTGAAGTCGACCCAGCGCCCCATCCGGGTGACGATGGTCTCCCATTCGCCGGTATAACGGAGCACGATCGAACGGCAGGCTTCGTTGAAGTTGCCGATGCCGTACTGTTCGATCTCCTTTTTACTGGTCAGCTTGAGCTCTTTTTCCATTTCGTTTTCGACCGGCAGCCCGTGGCAGTCCCAGCCGAAACGGCGCTCGACGTATTTGCCGCGCATGGTCTGGTAGCGCGGAATGACGTCCTTGATGGTGCCGGCGAGCAAGTGACCGTAATGCGGCAACCCGGTCGCAAACGGAGGGCCGTCGTAAAACACGAATTCCGGAGCGCCTTCGCGCTGCTTCAACGATTGGGCAAAGACCTCGTGATCCTGCCAGAATTGTAAGACTTCCTCCTCCACCGCCGGGAAGTCGACTTGATTACTGACCTCTTTAAAATTCGACATTTTTTCTCAACTGTAACTTTCGAAATCTGCAATATTATCGTATTTGATCCGAAGGGTCTTTCCGGTCTGCGCATTCACCGCCACCATCAGATCGTCGCGTAAATCGCGGATCACGCTGATTTCCAGGACATTTCCATCCAGGAGCGTCATCCGGAACGGTCCGGGGCGTTCGCCGTCGTCATCGACCGGAATATCGGAAAACCAACGCTTGCAATAGCCGTCGATCTCCTCATCTTCGTCATCGTCTTCGTCTTCCTCATACTGCTCGCGAATCGCAGCCGCTTCCGCGGCGGCAACCTCCTCTTCCGTGGGTTGGATTTCCCACTCCCGGGCTTTGGTATATGGATAAATCCAGGGAGCAAGCACCCCCATCATAAACGCTTCCCCGGGCGATTTCCCGCACAATTCCGCCAGCGTCGCGGCCAGAAATCCGCTGCCGAGCCATACGGCGAAAATCACCACCAGCAACAAATAGAACCAGAAGCCGGGCATCGCGCCCGACCAGAACACCACCTTGAATGCACTGGCAAACCAGCAAATCCATTCCGCGATTCCGCTGATCAGTGAAGCTGCCATTTCCCACATAAGCCAATCGCCTTTCCCATTGCATATTGATGTATAAAACCTTAATCTCGATAATATAATACCGATTTCCGGTTTTTCGAGTCGAAATATGCAAAAAAAACGGTAATATGTGAATATGACAGAACGCGGGAACTCCCCGCCCCCATGCCCCCCGGCAGGGTGACCCGTGTTGCGCGCGTTGGCGCGAGCTTATTGATGCGGATGCCGGACGGCGTCCTCCGTGACCATTTTTTATTTGTCGCGTCGGACCGCCCAGATCACCACAGATAAGACACCACGCCCAAAAACCGGAAAATATCCGAATTTTTTCCTCTTTTTTGCCGAAACCGATTTGACATATGCCGCTACAACGTTTATTTTAACGTTAAAATAAGGGAGTCACGGTAAAACATGGGCGTCAAATTAAAGGACATAGCGAGCGCTTGCGGCGTTTCCGCGACCCTGGTATCGCAGGTCATCCGGAATCCGGAAGACCCGCGTTTCCGCCCGGAAACCCGCCGGTTGGTGTTGAACGCCGCCCGGAAGCTCCAATATGTGCCGAACCGTTCCGCGGCCAATCTTCAGCGCGGTTACAGCAAATTGATTGCCTTGGTCACGCCGTGGAATATGATCGACTTCACCGACTCGGTGGAGCGCTCGTCTGCCCGGGCCGGCTACCAGACCGTGATTCTGGCCAGCGCCGAACCGGATGTGAACTATCAGTACCGGTCACTGGAATTGGCGATCTCGCTGCAGGTCGACGGCGTGATCTGGCTCCCTTACGGCAACCCCGAGGAGGTGCGGCGCGGCGTCAAGCTATTGCAGACCCGTCAACTGCCGGTGCTGGTGTTCGAGCGTGCGGTGGAGCCGCTGCCGGAGGGCTGGACGCTTCTGGTGGAGAATTATGCCCTGGCCGGGGAGTTGGCCGTGCGCACCATCGCCGTGCCGGGTACACGGCAGTTGGCGTTTATCAGCAGCAACCCCGAGGCGACCTGCAACCGCCCGTTGATCGAAGCATTTCATGCGGCCGCGGCCAACGCCGGACTTCCGGTGCGCACCTACTTTCCAAGCCTGGAGGATGTTCCGGACAACCACCAGCGGCTGTTCGAAGCGTTGCGTGCTTTCGTGTTGTCGTTGCCGCCCGGCTGCAGTATATTCTGCGACGGCGATTGGCTGACCTGGGACGTCAGTCGGATCCTGCCCGGTTGGCCGGCTCTGCTGAGCTACGGCGACTTCCGCATCGGGTCGCGCGGACGACTGCCGGAATTGATTTCTCCGGGAATATCGGCGCTGCGGCGCCCGTTCTGCCGCCTTGGCGAAGAGGCGGTCGCATTGCTGCTGGCCCGGATTGCCGGAAAAGAGGTGTCGAATGTCGTCCGCTGCGACGAAATCGAATTGATCGTCCGTTCCGAAATCACCGTCCCGGATCTTTCACCGGCCGAACATGTCCAGGGAAGAAACGCCTTGCAGTCATATCAACCGCAATCATTAAAAAGGAGATGAAGAAATGAAGTGCCGCAAATTTTTTACATTGATTGAGCTTCTTGTTGTGATCGCCATTATTGCCATCCTTGCCAGCATGCTGCTCCCGGCGCTGAGCAAAGCGCGCGCCGCCGCGCAAAAAACCAAATGCCTGAACAACGTCAAGCAGTTTGGCCTCTTTTTCGCCATGTATGCCGACGACAACAACGGCCAGCCGCCCTTCGGCGAACCGGGCGCGTGGTATGGCCCGGCCAATGGCTGGAAGGCCGGAAAGCTGGAAAGCTATGTCACGCAGCTGGGGAAAAATCAACTGTGGCTGTGTCCGTCCAATCCGGTGGCGATCACCGGCTTCAGCTTCAACTTCACCAACTATTCCGGCAACCCCTATTATATGGAAACCAACGTCGGGAGTCTGAAGCGTCCCTCGGTGATGTTGACGATCATGGATGCCACCATCGAAGGGCAGATCGACACCTACGCCAAACTGGCCGATCCGGCGCAGGCGGCCTATCCGCACGGCAATGCCGCCAATGTGTTGTTCGCGGACGGCCACGCCGCCTCGGCGACATTGGCGGCGGTCCGGGCCGACGCGCTGGATGACGCGATCAATCCAAAAAACGTGATCGAATTGTTGAACCAGTAAACTTTGAGCAGGAAACAGTCATGGAATGGCGCAGGGTGGGAGTAGTGATGGCAACGCTGGCGGTAATCGCGGCGCACGCGGAATTTCGGGTTTTGTCCGGAAACGGCTGGGAAGCGGAATTCAACCCCGAAACCGGGGCGCTGCTGCGCTATACGGCCGGCAACCTGGAGGTAATTGCGGCATCCGAGGAGCTCTATGAGTTCGACGGTGCCGCCTCCGGCGAATCCGGGGATTACGTCACCGGTGTCGAAGCAACCGCGGACGGTATTTTGTTCCGTTGCCGCAACCGGGATTTGCGTTCGCTGGAGCTGACCAAGCGTTATCGGATCGCCGGCGATACGCTGGTGCGGACGCTGACGGTCGCCGACGGGGAGGCGTCCGACGGTTACTTTCAATTGCGGAGTTCCACCGCCTTCACGCCGGAATTTCTGGAGGGCGCCGTTTATTTCCAGCCGATGTTCGACGGATTCGCGATGGAAAAAGTGGCGCCGTTCATCACTCCCGGTGATTTGAAGCGTCCGCAGCAGCTTTGCGTGACCTCCCTCGGTGTGGCGTTGAACGCCGGCGCCGGCATCGGCTTGCGTCAATGGAAGCAGGCGGTCAACGGCGAATATGTCTGGCCGGCGAGCATCGTTCCCGGCGAAATCAATTCGTCCGGCTGGATATTGGGGATTACCGTAGGCTATCCGGGGCGGGAGCCGCTGCAAATCGAAACACGCCTGGAAGTATTCCCTCCCGACATCCGGGCATTTTACGACCGCTTCGAGGGATTTCCCGAGCCGCCGGAATACCGGACGCCGGCATGGTACGGTCAGATCAAATTCTTTTCGCACCATCCGAGCGTCGCGGAAATCTACCAGGCGCCGTGGGGCGTGGCGGCGTACCGCAACCAGGAGCGTTATCTGGCGCCGGGCGAGTGCCAGATCATTTATCCCTTTGTCTGGAGCGTCGATGGCGACTACCGGACGGACGGCGAACTTGTGACGCGCTTCGGCCCGCCCGACCGGATCGTGCCCGGCGAGTTCGCCGCCCGGATCGGCGCCCTGGCTTCGGAACAAACCGTGATCGGACTGTACGCCAATACCGGCTGCATCGCCGTCGATGCGCCGGCGGTCAAGGAGCACCCGGAATGGCTGACCCGGGACGCCGCCGGCAACTTCGTCGCTCGCAACTCCAACACCGTCAACTACGAAACCGACCCGGAGAATGCCGCTTACCGGGAATATGTATTGCGCCAGTATGCCGATATGCTGGACTTTTACGGTGCGGAATATCTGTATACGGATTGGCTGTACATCACCGAAGTCGTCGATGCCGGGCGATTGCATGTCAGCTACCACGGCTGGAAGCTGATGCGCGATCTGGCGCGTCTGGCGGCGGAGCGCGGCACGGTGCTTCTGACCAATGCCGCCGGCTGCAACAATTACGCCGCGGGGGGCTTCCTGGAGTTTTACCCGGACTGGCAGGAGCTCGACCGCCACGATTGGCGGGCGATGTCGGACTGCTTCCTCTTTTCCAAACTGACCTACAACCGGCCGGAGCGCTGGGTGTCGGCTTTGTACTGGCCGCGCGGCAATGCGGCGTACGCCAACCGGATTCTGCTGTACGGGGTCAAGCCATCCTGGTTCTGGGCGCGGCCGGCGCTGCGCTATATCCTGCATCAGGCGCCGGTGACCGAACTGGCGTGGGAGATGCGGCATTGCACGATTCCGGATGCCGCCCTCTGGACGCTCACGCCGGACTGGCGCAAACTGGAAACGCGGACTCTGGAAACCAATTTGCTCGCCACACCCTCCGGCGATCTGGTGATCGGCGCCATCACGCACGCCGAAGCAGCGGAAGCCGTCCGCTTGCAGCTCGGCGGAGCAGCGTTGACGACGCCGAAGAGCTGTTACCTGTGGCAGTGGACGCCGCAGATGAATCTGGTGGAGTTGACCGAACCGGCCCCGCGCACGGTGGCGGCGCTGCTGCCGACCCACTTCCAGACCGTCCGGGTCGACGGTACGCTGGAATTGCCGGAGCTGAAGTTGAAGCCGGGGCAGTTGCAATTCGCCGTCCTGCATGAGCTTCCGGTATTCGTCTATGCCGAAGCCGGGAAGCGACGCAACCTCCTGCTCAACGGTTCCGAAACCACGCGCCTGACCAACTTCCGGCCCGGCGACGGCGGCGAATACACGCTGGAGTGTGTCAATCAAAACGCGGTGGAGCTGATGATTTATCTGGGTGACGCCCCCATGGCATTGGAGGTGGACGCGCAGCCCGCCGACTGGGAACCGCTGACATTCCGGCGCGACAACTTCGCATTGCTGGCATTGGAGCCGGGAACGCACACGATCCGGGTCGCGCCGCGAACGCTGACGGCGCAGGAAGCAGGCGATAAGGAGTTCCACGGCTTTGCCGGAGCCGCGGCGGAAACCAAAGCATTGCGCCGTTTTGCCGCGTATACCTATGATGCCGCGCTCCTGGAGGCGGCCAGCTGGGTGCCGTTCACCCCCGGAGCCGTCTCATCGTCCCTGTCCGCGGGCAACGGCTGGCGCTTCGACTGCCCCGCCGGTGAAAGCGTGATGCTGAACAGCTTCATCAACCCGGTGCAGACCGTCGGCATGGTGTTCAATATCCGGGGGGATGGCTCCGGCCGTGTCCACATCGCCATCGACGAACAACACGCCGCCGATGTGGAATACGGCCCGGAGTGGCGCAGCGTGCGCATCCCGGCGACGGCGCAGGACGCATTCGAAGCGGCGCAGCTCAAATGGGTCCGCTACGGCGAAGCCGGAAGCTTTGACATTGCCGATCTGCGTTTCCTGCCCGCAACCGCGACGGCGACTCGGCCGCCGCGGCAAGTCGAACTGGCCTTGGACGGCACGCCGACGGAGCTGGAATTGCCGGGACCGGAAGCGACCCGGGTCACGTTGCGCGTACGGGACAATGCCCTGGTGGCGGAATGGAATTGCGTTCAGAAACAGCTCGGCGCCTATCCCGCGCCCAAGGAGCGCGACGCCCCCGTCTGGAATGGCGACGACGTCGAATTGTTTTTGCAGATCGGCGGCGGCAATCTGTTGCAGCTGGCCTGCGATCCGGGCGGGACCCGCTATGACGCCGAACGCGTCGGCGGGCGCACCGATCTATCCTGGGATCCGGCCTGGGAGTGCCACGCCGGCCGCAATGACAACGGCTGGAGCGCCACCATGACCGTGCCGTTTGCCGCGCTCGGCGTGGATACGCCGCAACCGGGAACGGTCTGGCGCTTCAACCTCGGCCGCCAGACGGCGACGGGCGGCGAAAGCAACGGCGCTTTCAGTTGGAGTCCGGACGGCTTCACCGACTTGAACGGAGAGTTGGTCTATGAATAAAAACACCTATGACGTGTTCCTGTGGATCGAGCTGGCGGCATTCGACAACCGGGCGCCCGATATGGGGGTGAAATCCTACTTGGCGGAGCTGGGCTTCCTGCCCGAAGCGATATCGCTGTTCATGTGGGGGCCGGACTTCGTGCACCAGCACGAAAAAGGGAATCCGACAGGCGCTTTCCCGCGCGACATCGGCGCCTATCTGGGGTGGGAATACGAACACCCCAAAGGCGAAATCTGGACCCGACGACAGCTGGCAACGCTGATCCGGGAGTTTCAACGCCACGGCGTCAAGGTGCTGTTTTCGATCTTCACCAATTCCTGTCGCGATTTTCATCACCCGGAGTGGATCACCCAACATCCGGAGGCGGCCTATTGCACCATCGACGACGTCCAGGGAGGACAGGCGCCGATCATCAATCCGCTGAAACGCCTGGCTGACGGCAGCTTTTATGAAGATTTCCTGCTGGCCAAGGTGTTGGAGGTGCTGGAGGATTACGGCTTCGACGGCTGGCATCTGGCCGACGGCTACAATCACGGCTGGTTTCAATTGCAGCACGGCGACTTCTCCGACGACATGGTGGCGCAATCCGGAATTCCGGTCGCGGCCAAATGCGACGGCGATCCCGAGGCCATCGCGGCACGCGGGAGGGAAATCCGGAGCCGTTACCGGAAAGAGTGGATCGCCTTTCACCGGTGGCGCTGGGAGGAGTACTTCACCAAGATCATCGGAGCGCTGCACCGGGCCGGGAAGCTGGCGGTGTGCAACACCTGCTGGACGCGCGACCCGATGGAGTCGCTCTACCGTTACGGGATCGATTACACCCGTTTGGGCGAACTCGGCATCGACCGGATGGTGATTGAAACCTGTTCCGCCGGCGGCGAACTTCTGGACGTGCTGTGCCGTGCGCAATACCCGGTGGCGTTCCGTCACGTGCTCACCGCCACCGTGTTGTTGACCAAGGGTGCGGCGCCGGAAAGCCGTTTTCTCTTCAACAATTGCACCCAGGACGTCACCGAAGGGTGGTCGGCGCTGCGCCATGCGCCGCCGTTTCTGGAGCGCGAAATTCTCCACTACAGCACCCTGTATATCCGCAACGGCGTCGGGAAGCCGCAACGCTGTTTCGACGGCTTGCAGGTGTGTCTGGCGGCGGATACGCTGCGGCATGAGTGGCAGTGGCTGCATGACAAGTGGGAGCTCGGCTTCGGGCTGCCGTGTACGGACATTCAGGACTATACGCTGCTGCTGCCGGAGGGGTGGCAGGAGCGGGAATTGGACTTTTATCTGCGGACGCACGGCAATCCGGCGGCGGCGCTGCTGTATCACCTGTTGGCGGCGGGGGCCTGCGTGCGCACGGTGGCGCCGCTGGCGGCATTGCCCACGCTGACCGGGGCCGTCCTGGTGTTGAATCCGGTATTGCTGACGGCGGCAGAGCGTGAAGCGTTGGCCGCTTATCAAAATGGGCCGGTGGCGGAGCTCGGATATGACGATACGGATCACTGCGTCCGCTACCGGATTCGCGTCCGGGAGCGGGAGTGGCGTTCGGAGTACCGGACGACAGTCGTGCCGGCGGAGGAGATTCCGGAGGCACGCAACTTTTTCTGTGCGTTGTATGAGCCTCGGGTTTCGGAGGAGTTTTTCCGGGATTGCGCCTGCGCCATGGCGGAGGCACTGCCGCCGGTGCTGCGGGTGGCGTCGTTTTTTCCCGGTGTGGCCGGAGACGAAGGCGCGTTGCAGGTGACGGCGCTCTGCGCTGACGCCGGACAGGACAAGTGGACATTTTTGATCCAGAACACGATTGCCACATATGCCATGGGGTGCTTCGTGCCGGAGCGCGATTTCGCCGATGCGCGGATCCTGAACGGCTTCCGGGAGCGGCCGATCGCCCGCGAACCGGGACCGGGGCCGCTGCGTTTTTCGTTGCGGATTCCGCCGCACGGCTGCGGGCTGATCGCCCTGACGCTGAAAAAGCCCTGATCTCTCTCGTTTTTTGTCCGCCGGGAATTGGACTTTTTTTATCGCATGTTTTATATTACAATAAAAACATGGATGAAACAATCATGAACTCTTATTTCGACGGGGTCGAGTTCGTCACCTGGGGTTATGACCCGGTTTCCGATGAAGTGCAGAAAGACCGTTACTTCGACGGCTATTACGGCATCCAATTCACCTGGCGCGGCCGCTTCGAGTACGCGGTGGACGACGAGCCTTCGCGCATCGTCACCGGCCACCCGGTGCTGCTGACCCGGCCGGAGAAAAAATATTACTACCGCTCTCCGGCGGGGGAAACCCGGCACCATACTTTCATCTGCTTCCGCGGCCCCCGGGTCCGGCAATGGCTGGCGCGCGGGCTGTTCCCGGAAACGGACCTGATCCAACTGACCCAGCCGGAGCCGTTCTACGCCGGACTGCAGCAATTGCTCGATATCCTGAATGTCCCCGGCGGCCGCCTGCTGCCGCGGGCGGTGCATCTGCTGGAGGACCTGTTGCTGCAATTGCACGAACAGCCCGCCGCGGCGCGCCTCCCGGCGGCGCTGCGGGAGGGGCTGGAAAAGACGGCGGCGCGGATCCGCCGCAATCCGGCCCGGTCGCTGGACTGGAGCTACGAAGCGCAGAAGCTGCATATTTCCCCGGTGCACTTCCGCCGGGTGTTCAAAGCGCTGACCGGGCTGCCGCCGCTGCAATTCCAGCTGGAATGCCGGCTGCAGCAGGCGGCGGTGCTGCTGCTGAAAAGCGACGTCACCGTCGCGGAGGCGGCGCAGGCCAGCGGCTTCGACGACGTCTTTTACTTCTCGCGGGTATTCAAGAAACACCGCAAACTCACGCCGTCGGCCTATCACCGCGCTTTCGCGGCGCGGCCGTAAGAGAAAATCCTTCCTGCGCTGATATTTCCGGAAAAAGAGATTGAATTTCTCCGAAAAGATGGTATATTAACGGAATAGCGCAATAGAAACTCAACAGAAACCTGAAAGTAAAGGGGTAAAAATGATCAAAGTTGGCATCAACGGTTTCGGCCGCATCGGCCGGATGGTCTTCCGCGCCGCGGTGAAGAATTTCGGCAAGGACATTGAAATTGTCGGCATCAACGACCTGCTCGATCCGGACTACCTGGCTTACATGCTGAAGTATGACTCCGTGCACGGCATTTTCCAAGGCGACATCAAGGTCGAAGGCACTGACCTGATCGTCAACGGCAAGAAGATCCGCCTGACCCAGGAAAAGGATCCGGCGAACCTGAAGTGGAACGAAGTCGGCGCCGACGTCGTCGTCGAATCCACCGGTCTGTTTCTCGACAAAGCGACCGCCGAAGCCCACCTCAAGGCGGGTGCGAAAAAGGTCATCATGTCCGCCCCGTCCAAGGACGACACCCCGATGTTCGTCTACGGCGTCAACGACAAGAGCTACGCCGGCCAGACCATCATCTCCAATGCGTCCTGTACCACCAACTGCCTGGCGCCGATCGCCAAGGTTCTGAACGACAAGTTCGGCATCAAGCGCGGTCTGATGACCACCGTCCATGCCGCCACCGCGACCCAGAAGACCGTCGACGGCCCGTCCAAGAAGGATTGGCGCGGCGGCCGCGGCATTCTCGAAAACATCATCCCGTCCTCGACCGGCGCGGCCAAGGCCGTGGGCAAAGTCCTCCCGGCGTTGAACGGCAAGCTGACCGGCATGTCGATGCGCGTTCCGACCTCCGACGTTTCCGTGGTCGACCTGACCGTCGAACTGGAAAAGCCGGCGACCTATGACGAAATCTGCGCCGCGATGAAGACCGCCGCCGAAGGCGAACTCAAGGGCGTGCTCGGCTACACCGAAGACAAGGTCGTTTCGACCGACTTCCGCGGCGAAGCCCGCACCTCCGTCTTCGACAAAGGCGCCGGCATCCAGTTGGATCCGACCTTCGTCAAGGTGGTGTCCTGGTACGACAATGAGTGGGGCTACTCCAACAAGGTGTTGGAAATGGTCCGCGTCATTGCCAAGTAATCAGGCTTCCGTCTGAGAGCTAAAGCCCGGAACGGTCGATTCAGACAGTCCGGGCTTTTTTGTTTGGAAAAACGTTACATTAGAATTGGGAAGAGGCAAAATGAACATCAATAAAAAGACGATCCGCGACATCGATTTGAAGGGCAAACACGTCGTCATGCGCGTAGACTTCAACGTTCCTTTGAAGGACGGCAAGGTCGCCGACGCGACCCGCATCACCGCCGCGGTTCCGAGCATCCAGTACATCCTCGAACAGGGCGCCTCCTTGGTGCTGTTGAGCCACCTCGGCCGCCCGGACGGCGAAGCCAAGCCGGAATTTTCGCTGAAGCCGACCGCGGATTACCTCGCCGGCCTGCTGGGCAAGGAAGTCAAGTTCGCCAACGACTGCGTCGGCGAAGCCGTGGTCGGCCAGGCCAAAGCGCTGAAGCCGGGCGAAGTGATGGTGTGTGAAAACACCCGTTACCACAAGGCCGAAGACATGAAGACCAAGACGCCGGAAGACAAGGCCACCATGCGCGCGTTTGCCGCCGAGTTGGCCAAGCTCGGCGACGTCTATGTCAATGACGCCTTCGGTACCGCCCACCGCGCCCACGCGTCGACCGCGATCATCGCCGACATCCTCGGCAAAGACAACGCCGTCGCCGGCTTCCTGATGGACAAAGAGCTGCAGTATCTCGGCCGCGCCGTGGCCGATCCGAAGCGCCCGTTCGTCGCCATCATCGGCGGCGCCAAGGTCTCCGGCAAACTCGAAGTCCTGACCTCGCTGTTGGAAAAGGTCGACGTGATCCTGATCGGCGGCGGCATGGCCTACACCTTCCTGAAAGCCCAGGGCCACAGCATCGGCAATTCGCTGTGCGAAGACGACCTCCTGGACACCGCCAAAGAAGTCCTGGTCAAGGCCAAAGCCCGCAACGTCAAATTCCTGCTGCCGGTCGACAACAAAATCGCCGACAAGTTCGATAACGACGCCGCCACCAAAATCGTCGGCAACGACATCGAAGCCGGATGGATGGCGCTGGATATCGGCCCGGAAACCGTCAAGCAGTATGCCGCCGAAATCGCCAAAGCCAAAACCATCGTCTGGAACGGCCCGATGGGCTGCTTCGAAATGCCGAACTTCGCCTTCGGCACCATGTCGGTCTGCCAGGCGGTCGCCGATTCCGACTCGGTCAGCATCATCGGCGGCGGCGACTCGGTCGCGGCCGTCAACAAGTCCGGCCTCGCCGACAAGATGAGCCATATCTCCACCGGCGGCGGCGCCTCCCTCGAATTCCTCGAAGGCAAAGCCCTCCCCGGCGTAGTCGCCCTCGCGGATAAGTAAGCTGGCGACAGTGGTTTGCGGGGGGGGGGGGGGGGGGGCCCGCGGGGGAGTTAGGGGGACGGTGGAAGCGCCCCCCCCCCCCCCGCCCCCCCCCCCCCACCCAGAGGAAAAGACGAGAAAAGATATTAGTGAGAGAGGAAA
>JAVBQJ010000091.1:0-35635 GCA_031549115.1 Victivallaceae bacterium | reverse complement strand
TTTCCTCGGATCGACTGCTTTTCGTCATCATTTTGCAAGATTTCTTTCGTTATAAGCTCCATTTCTTGCAATAATATAGCACAATATAGCAATATTATCCATTGTCATTCAATGATTTAAGATATTTTTCATGATCGACTACTTTACCGGCCTGCGGTTTGGTGATTGTTGTACGTTGAAATGGCGCGAAGTTGATTTACTCCGGCGCGTGATCGAGCGAGTACCGCGCAAAACACAGAACACCCGGAAGGATCGCGCTGCCGCCATGGTCAAAGTCGGCATACCGGCGTTCCTGTTTGAATTGTTGTCAAAAGCTCCACTGATTGACAGCGAGTATGTTCTACCGGAATACGCCGCGATTTACTTGAAGCGTGATGCAATAGCAAATCTGCGAGTAACCCGGCATTTCAACAAGTGTGGCATTCAGACGCAACGCACCGGAACCGGGATTAAAACCTTGATCGACCCCAAAACAGGAGAGCCGAAGATTAACCCCAAGACCGGCAAGCCCATGAGAGCCGGTACACGCGCGGTTGTTGAAATCGGTTTTCATAGTCTGCGATATTCCTATATCAGTCACAACGCCGAAGCCGGTACACCGTTGGCAATCATCCAAAAGAACGCCGGACACGCAAACCCGGCCATGACAGAACACTATACCCGGATCAGCGATAAGGCGGCTGTCGAATATGCGGCGGCGCTTCAACTGCCAGCATTTGGCGTGGAAGCGGTAACCGTCGCCGATAATGAAACTGAATCGGAAAGATTGGAACTTATTGAGCGTGTAAAAAGGTTGCCGATTGAAACCATCCGGCAACTATCGGAACTGTTAAAATAATTTCAATCATTATCCTTGCAAAGCAACAATTTTATGTTATGAAATAAAATTATTTTTATATAAAAACGTAACCACAAGCGAGTTATCGCAAATCATCGCTCTCCTGATTCGTTTCCCAGTTAATAAATTGGGTTAGTTTGTAGAAGATTTATTCTTCTCAAAAACAAACTAACCACAAGGAGCTGGGACAATGCAAATCAAGAACACAATCCGACCGGAAATTCTTACCGCCGCAACCGGAATGTTGCAACCTTTCATACCTGAAATTACTCCCAAGGGGCTTGTATCGGCGCTCGAAGCATATAATTCCAATGCAAGTACCCCTAAAGTCGATATTCAAAAGCCAATGACCATGCAGGAGGTGGCAACGCTTCTGGGCGTGTCGCTGCCTTCGATATACAGTTATATCAAAGACGGCAAACTGCAACGCGTTAAAATCGGCCCCCGCTTGGTACGTATTACCCCTGAATCGGTCAAAGCGTTTATTGAACCGACAGACAAATCATACTGATAAAGTTGCGAGAAATATGCGAGTAGTTGAACAACGATATCAAAACGCCTTGAATGCGATACCCATGCCGGGCGGCGGCGGTTGTCATGCCGCGCTACTGGGGGTTGCCAGTCTTGGAATTATGACCGGACGCAGTGATGATATGTTATTGTCGGAAATCAAGCAGGCCATACCACAAGGGCAACGGCGCGTACTTGATCGCGAGATAGGTGAAGCCATACGCCGGGCGCATAAAGATACAGCCCCGATGAGTACGAATAGACCGCGACCGCGCGTAATATTGCCGCCGCGCCGAAACCGTATTGAAATGATTGGGGAAGCGTTGAAAAATCCAGCGCACGCCGCGAGTTTTCAAGCCCGCATGATTGAAATCGGAGGGAATGAATTTGACCCGGAAGGCGCGGACGCTTGGGAAAATAGCTCTATACGTATTGAAGCATATACAAAGCGTTTCCCTTATGCCGCCGATGTGCTTTTGCTGTTGAAATATCTATACCATCCCGGCAGTATTTTGTTCATTGGGAACCGATACGATGCCGGAAGCGAGCATATAAAAACAGCCGCCGAATGGCTGGATTATTTTCAGCGTTCGCTGGCATGGATAAAAAAGCAACCTGCAAACTACCAGCAAAGTTGCTTTGAGCGATTGGGAAATAAGTTCCCGCATATCATACCAAATCCGCTTACTGGACAATCGGGAACAGTAAAAGGGGGGGACAAACAAACCTTGCGTGGCGATGATTGCGTCAAGGAATTCCGCTATGTTGTTGCGGAATTTGACGATCTGCCAATGCTGAAACAAGGCGCGGTATTACGGGGCCTTTGTTCAATAGGCTGGAAAATTGCCGCGATAATCCATTCCGGCGGCAGGTCCTGCCATGCGTGGCTTGTCGTGGATGAAAAAATCAGCAACTATGACGAATGGACGCAACGAGTTAAAAACGCTCTTTTTCCGATGCTGGCGGCGCTCGGAGTAGATAAAGCGTGTTCCAACCCGGCGCGGCTTTCCCGGCTTCCGGGGGTATTCAGAAGCGATAAATCAAACTGGCAACGGTTGCTTTACCTTGCCCCAGAGGGGGGAATGTTATGAACGCAGAAGTAATGGCCGAGAAATTAATAAAAATGATGCCGGAATTGGAACCGGAACCAAACGAGTACGGACATTTGCAGGACCAATACGGCCCTTCGCTATTTTTTAATGACAAGGGCAAAATTACCGCGATAAATCAACCGTTTTTTGCCGCGCTATATTGTTTAAGGCACAATCCGATATATGACCCGGACGAGCAACGTTTTTATCTGTATAATTCCAACAATGGGCTATGGGAACCACAAACGGAACCGTGCATTATCGCTGATCTTGGCGCATTATTCAGAGAATATGCAACGAAAAACGATTACCCTGAATTACTGCGGAAGCAAACAGCACGTTTATTTTCTGATATTTTGGTATTCCTTAAAGCGGAAGCAGAACGGCGGGGGGCATTTATTGACGGCAAGCGGCGTTTTATTCACTGCTCAAATGGGGTGCTTGAATTCGATGAAACCGCCGATTGCTGGAAAATACGGGAATTTTCACCAGACGACTATAGCCGGAACCGTTCAGGTATTGCATACAAACCCGACGCGCTATGCCCGGATTTTTTGGAGAAATTAATCGCCCCGGCCATGAGCAATACCGATGCGGATTTGCTGCAATTATATGCCGGTCAATGCCTGATCGGATGCAATGTATCGCAAACATTCCTGATGCTTACCGGAACCGCTGGCGGGGGGAAATCGACTTTGGTAAACGTGCTTGAAGGCCTGATCGGACGGTACAACTGTACGGAATTGCGGCTTGACTTTATGGACAGGCCGTTTGAAACGTATCGGCTGATTGGAAAAACACTTTTGACCGCAAAGGATGTAAAAAGTCGTTTCCTGAATAGCGCCGGAGCCGCAAAGCTCAAAGCCCTTACCGGAAACGATGCACAAACCGCAGAAGTTAAAGGGGTATCCGGCGGCGTAGACTTTGTGGGATGCTTCAATGCCATTATCACCAGCAACAGTACCTTGCGCGTCACATTGGACGGTGATAATGCGGCATGGCGGCGGCGTATGCTATGGATCAAATACGAAGCGCCTGCACCGGAAAAAACTGTTTCCGAATTCGACAAGGTGATTTTATCGACCGAAGGAAGCGGGGTATTGAATTGGGCGTTAGAGGGGGCGGCGCGTTTATTGCGCGCGGGCGGGCGCATTTATCGCAATGACGAGCAAACTCAACGAGTTGATGATTTATTGCTGGAATCGGATGCCGTCAGCAGTTTTATTTCTGATTGCGTCATACCGGACAGCAACGCCACTTTGACGGTCAATGAAATGCTGATAGCCTTCAATGAGTATTGTGAAAAACGCAACTGGCAAACGTTACCGGAACGCGTTTTTCAAAATCGCTTGCCGGATGCCATGCTGAATATTCATCGAGCGGCGCGGTGAAATGATATCAAGCGGGAAGGCAAAGCCCAAAAGGGATATTCAGAGTTTATGATTTCACGTGCATAGGTTAAAAATGGCCGTCCGAAACGTCCGAGGTTTAACCATGATCGTTTTTTCGGACGGTTCGGACGATTAAAAATCACTTATACGCGTGTAAAATTTTCAGGAAAAAATACCATGTTTCAGATTGTCAAAGATACGCGGGAACAAGAACCGTTTTTATTTTCAGGATACCCGGTTGAAGTTATGCCGGAAACATTGATAACCGGAGATTACAGCATACCCGGATTTATCGACCGTATAGCCGTTGAGCGGAAAAGCCTTTCCGATTTGATCGGCTGTTTTACCACCGGACGGGATCGTTTCACGCGGGAACTGGAACGTTTACGCGGATATGAAAGCGCGGTTGTCGTGATAGAAGCGGATTTTAATGAGCTTGCAACCGGTAAATACCGCTCAAAATTACCCCCGGAAGCCGCACGGCAATCAATCATATCCATGATGCAGGAATACCGGATGCCATTCTTTTTTGCAGGCAATAGAGCGAAGGCAGAGCAATTTACATTTGATTTTCTAAGACACTATTACCGGCACGCGGAAATGAGATATAACGCCCTGAATAACCAGAGGATGCCGGGAAAGGTTTGACTGTTCAAGATTCTTTTGGGCACTTATTCCGGCGAGCACGCCCCGCAAAGGTATCGGAATCAGCATTCCCCAAGTTCCGCCAGAAGCCGCGAAAAGCGAAAACAGCACCATTTTCACGATTCGGGAAATTGATTGGGAAACGACACCCCCGCACCCGAAACTTAATTCCCATAAAAAACCGGCTTTGATGTAATCTCTGCCGGTTCCGGGGGTAATTGCTGGTGTCAGTCCTCAAGTGAAAGCTGCTCAGGTTCGATTCCAAAAACCTTCGCGACTTTTTCAAGCGTGGTTCTCTGGTTCGACTTGGATTTTTCAATCTGAGCAAAGGCGCTTTGACCGATTCCAAGCGCTTCCGCAACTTCCTTTTGAGTTTTGCCAAGATGGGTACGCCATGCCTTGATAAGACTGCATTTCTGTTCAATCATCATTCCGACCACTTCATTAGGAATCAGCAAATCGTCAGTCGCGTTTTTCGGAGCGGCTTTTAGCAACTTCATGTATTCGTCGTAGGGAATGACCGCAAAAGCAGGTACATTGTTATGAACAATAATTTGTACGCTCATTCTTTTTACTCCTTGGTGTTTAACAAGGCGGCTTTTACGCCGCCCCTTGTTTTAGTAAGTTCTATCATCTCTTTTTTTGACTTCTTCAATCGCCACGCCGTCAATCAGAACCGTTATTTCTTCTTCTTTGACTTTCAGCTTTACCGTGTCGAAAAGAACCCTGTATTCGCCAACCCTCAATCTGAATTCATATTCATGGTTCACCAGCTTCCGTACATCACCCCATGTTTCTGAATCTGTCAACCGGTCTACTTGTTCCTTGATTTTTAATTGATTCTTGTGTGGAATTTTCGCAACTTGTTTGGTTGCCCTGACCGTCCAAACCACTTTGTATTGCACTTGTCAATTAACCTCCGTTGAATTCTGTCAACACTATTATTATACATTAAAATTGGAAAAAGTCAAGGGTTATTTCTAATATTATTGGATTATTTTCTGCTTTTCTGCTATTTTGTGTCGAATCTCAGTCCCGCCGCCAAGGTTAACGGCTTGTGTGGTGCTTACTTTTGGGGGGCAAAAAAACTCGAACCAGTAAAGGTTCGAGCAATACACCCTTATGGGGCAATTCCAGTGCGAACCGCCGACCAGACCAACCACGCTTGGAACTTCGGAAAGTCGTTTGCCACCAGACAATCATAAAAGCAATCGTCTGCCTGTTTGCGGGTGCAGACCTTGACGGCTTAAGGTTCTTTTTCGCTCCCCCAAAAATGAACAGGCCCCGCGAAGGAATCAGGCACCAGCACAGACAAGGCAGACACACGGTGACAAGGGTTACATAACCCTGTAAGCATGGAAAACGATTGACCGGGGCAATCTTCGGTTTTCTTGATTCAGTGGGATAGCCGCGATAACGCCCCGGCGCAATTTTCTCTCTCCTGAATGATCTTGTTATTCATGAGAAGTGATCTTGTTATCAGCGCGGGCCGGATATCAAAAAGCGGTTATGACGCGACCAAGGCAACAGCCATAAAACGGACTGCCGAGAAATCCTCGGTAATTGCCTGTCCTGACAAATGATCTTGTTATTCGCGTTCCCAAATGAAATACGGCAAGCAGGAGCCAAGCTCAAAAAAGTGATCTTGTAATGATCTTGTTATTTGTAATAAAACGTCAAAAAACGGCATAAAACAATAAAAAAGACTTACAACTAAATTAGCTGTAAGTCCTTGATTTGTAAGTGGTGGTGGGAGATGGATTCGAACCATCGAAGGTGTAACCAGCAGATTTACAGTCTGCCCCCTTGTGCTTGATTTTTTATTTTTATCCGCTTTTTATCCACTTAAAGGCTTGAAATGCCCTTTTTCGGTGCTACTTTAGTATCAGAAAAAACAACGTAGCGCCATAAGAAAACAGAGGCAGCAAAAATGGCAAAGAAGACAACCGGCAAGCTGTACGTCAGTGGCACAAAGGGGTACTGGTACATCCGGTACAAATTCGAGGGCAAGGAAAACCGAATGCGGTTACTTGATACCACCGGAAAACCGATTACCAAAGAAAAAGACGCACAGGCAGCCGCCAACCGTCTGCTTGCCCGTATTCACGAAACCAACAAGGCAGAACAGCTCCGGACGTTGAAAAACGACCTCCAGGATGCGGAGCAGGCCGCCGCCGATGCCGCCGCGCAATTGCTGAACAGCAAGGCCACTGTTGCCGGGGGCTGGAAGCTGTTCATGGGTTGCCCGAAGCGTCCCGCTAGTTGCAAACGTTTCCCGATCGACGCCATTCCCCGCCATACTACCGCCGCGAATTACCGGAGCTATTACGAGCGTTTTGTCGGCTGGCTTGGAGACAAGTACCCAGCCGCACGGCTAATTTCGGAAGTGACGCCGGAAATTGCCGTCGCATTCATGGATGTAATCAGGCAAGTCGGCGCGTCCGGAACATTCAACAAGTATTTACAGTTCTTCAATTGTTTTTTCGACACGCTGGCCGGAGCTGGAAAAATTACCGCTGTCAATCCGTTTCAGGATATAGACCGCGCTGCACACCAATACAACAGCAAAAAACCTTTGACGGTTGAACAGATCGCCGCCTTGATCGATACCGCCACCGGTGATATGCGTCTGCTGGTTGCTTTGGGGTATTTTTCCGGTTTGCGTATGGGGGATTGCTGTACTTTGCAATGGCGTGAAGTTGATTTATTGCGCGGCGTGATTGAACGTATCCCGCGCAAAACCGCGCACACTGTCAAGGACAAGGAGCAAGCCGTTGTTAAAGTCGGAATACCGCCTTATCTCTTTGAAATGCTTTCCGCGATACCGAAAACCGAGCGCGGCACGTATCTATTGCCGAAATTTGCAGAGAAGTACCTTGCCGGCGGCGACCAGCAAATCACAAAGTGGATATTGAAGCATTTTCAATCATGCGGAATTGAGATACACCGTCCGGGAACGGGCATTCAAACCATCACCGATCCGGAAACCGGCGAAACCCAAAAGACCGGATGCCGCGCCGTGGTGGAAGTTGGCTTTCATTCGCTCCGGTATTCGTACATCTCGCACAACGCCGAAGCGGGAACACCCGCCGCCGTCATTCAACGCAATGCCGGACACGCCAACCCCGCCATGACCGAGCACTATACCAAGATCAGCGATGCCGCCGCCGTCAAATATGCGGAAGTTCTGCAGCTCCCAGGCGGAACGCTCGAAGCGGCCACCTCTGCCGAAATCATTGATGTAATGCCCGGTCAGACCAGCACAGACGAACCGGAAAGAGCAAAGTTTCGGCAGCTTGCTGACACTCTTTCCCTCGATCAAATCAGAGCCATACTTGCCAACATTCCGGAGGCTGGCAAATGAAGATTGACGAAATCACCCGGAACAGCTTTCTTGCCCCGCTGTACTGCATGCAGGATATTCCCCCTTTTGACGATGATGGAGAATATCAGCTTGATGAAGATGATTTTTGGAACATCTACAACCCGGCAGAAATGAACATCCCAGATGCAGACCGGAAAGCCCTTGAATTTTCCCGGCAGGACGCCAAACACTCTGGAGATCAATTCCGGCAGGATGTGGAAAAATTTCTTACCGTTGTACCCGATCAAGACACGCTGAAAGCCGCCGCCGATATGGTCAGCTCCCTTGATGGATTCAGCAGTATCTATTCCGGGATCATACAGTATTCAGAAACGCTTGAACGGATTGCCTCACTGGAGCAGACTATATCCGAACTGGAACCCATAGCGAAGAAGTACCCCGGACTACTCGCCACTATTAAACGGCTGAAAGCAGACCGGGACAAAATGAAAGCCAAGCAGGGGAAGCCGATACACGGACAAATCCGCCGCTGTTATGAAACATTCCTGGCTATATATCACGGCAAACGCAGAGTTTCAGAAAGAGTATTTGAAAACTGGTGTAATGGGAAACACGCTCCGACGAACTTTCCTGTTGATTCATGGCATGACCCGTTGAAACTCGCAGAGTTCGCGGGGCTATATGACCGGGGAGAGCGAGCAGAGGCCGGACGGCCTATTCACGGCATGACGGAAGAACAGACGTTCCGGAAGAGACGGAAATAAAGCATCCCGGCAAGTTTCTCAACGCTTCACCAATCCCTCCGGTGAAGCGTTTTTTGTTTTCTCAAATCGAAACAGCTTTTCTTCTATATTCTTCCTCAAATCTGCCCCCGACGATTACTCAAAATCGAAAAACCGCCCCGCTTGTGTAAGTCGCACTGACGAGCAGAGCGACAAAAAACACACCTTGAAAGGGCGTAAAATGCAGATCAGACAAAGAATCACCCCCGCCGTACTCGCCGCCGCCACAGGAATGCTTCAATCGTTCATTCCGGAACTTTCCCCGGAAAGCCTTGTCGCGGCACTGAAGAATCACGAAACCGGAAAACCGTCCACCGTCATAGCGGAAAAGCCTTTGACCCGGCAGGAGGCCGCCGCCTTGCTTTCCGTCAGCTTGAACAGCGTAACGCGATACATGAACGCCGGAATATTGCGCCGGGTCAAAATGGGACCGCGTCTTGTCAGAATCGATCCGCAGAGCGTCCGGAATCTGCTTGACGAGAAAGCTGATGCGTAATCATGGCAGCAACACAGCCAGCAGCAAAAGGAACGCCCCCGACGGCGACCGGAGGCTTCGAGCGAACGTTCGAGCCGTCAAAGGTTCACCAGGCAATATACACCGTTCCCGCCGACTTACAAACACGTTATAAAGCCGAACGGGAAGAGAAATACCGGAACGCCCTGAACGCCTTGCCGCAGCGCGGAGGCGGCTTACACGGAGCATTGCAAACCGTTTGCAACTTCGGAGTTTCGGCACAAATCCCCGGCCAAACGCTTTTACGGGAAATCGTCGCAACGGACAGAGCATTTCGACGCGGTGAGATCGAGGAGGCGATCAGCAAGGCGCGTCACGATGTAGGCAAACAACCCCGGTCCGCATTCCGGAGCAAGACCAGCGGCCAGTATATAGCGGAACGGCTTGCGGATGACGCCAGGGCAAAGGCTTTGCAATTTGTCATGATCGAGAAAGGCGGCGGCAGTATTGACCCGTTCGGCGCGGAGGTATGGGAAGCGTCAAATCCGCGCCCGGGAGCGGTGGATCGTGTTGGGGGCCTTGACGGCTCCGAATGTTGCGCGGACATGCTTCTGTTTCTCTCCGAGCTTTACCAGCCGGAAGATATTTTGTTTATCGGCACCGGATACGAAAAAACCGAACGCCAATTGGAACACATCAAGACAGCGGCGCAATGGATGGAGTTCTTTTCCCGCGAATTTGACGGGATCCGAAATGAAACGAATGAACGCGAACAGTTTTACAAAATTCAAAGACTGGCCGCGAATTATCCGTTTTTTATCGTCAATCCGTTGACCGGCGAAAGGGACGCAAACGGCAGTTATCGGAGTGACACCAACGTTGCGGCATTCCGGTACATCGTCGTTGAATCGGATACCCTACCCCTTGAAAAACAGCTTGCCTTGCTGAACGGCTTGCGCCTTCCGATTGCCTCCATGACCTACACTGGGGGGAAAAGTATTCACGCCCTGCTCGATGCCGCCGCGCTCAACGACGGAAAGGCGATAACAAGCCTTGACGAATGGCGGCGCGTTGTCAAGAGCAATCTTTTCGGCCAAATTGCCCCGTTGGGATTTGACAAGCAAACCAGCAATCCGTCCAGACTGTCACGCTTGCCGGGAATATTCCGTCCGGACAAGGATAAGTTTCAACCCCTGCTTTACGTCAACCGAAAAGGCGGTACGTTATGCCTGAACTGAATAACGGTATACTTCCTGCCATTGCAGAAGCCGCCCCGGAACTTGCCGCAGAGGTGGAGAAAGACAAAATAGCTTGTGGAGATGTAGTGTTCACCCTTGCGCAGCTTGACAAGCTTATGGCCGAACAAGGCAAGGAAGATCCAGGTGAACTGATAAAATCCCGTTTTCTTTGCAAGCAAGGGGCAGCGATACTTGCGGCGCAAACCGGATGCGGGAAAAGCTCCTTCGTGATGCAGATGATTTTCAACTTCGCGTTGGGGCGTCCCTGCTTCGGATTGTCCCCGGTAGGAGAATTGAAAACGCTTCTGATTCAAGGAGAGAACGATCAGCGTGATTTGCACGAAGAAGTTTCCGGAATTGCCCGTGGCCTTGCCCATCATGAATTGCTTGCCGTTCCACAACTTGAGCGGGCCAAACAAGCTGTAACCGTCCGAACTTGCACGAGCTTTGCCGGAATGTCTTTTATCACTCATCTTGATGAAGTGCTTACAAACTCTCCGGGATTTGATCTACTGGTAATCGATCCGCTTTTCAGTTTTGCTGGAATTGACATAGGCAAGGAACAGGGCGCGATATCTCAATGGCTCCGAAACGGATTGAATACCATTTTGCGGAAGCATGACATTGGCGCGTTCATCGTCCACCACGCCAACAAACCCGGCAAGGCTTTCACGCCCAAGGATAAGAATTTCAACAGCGTATACGACTATGCCGGAAGCGCCGAGCTTGCAAACTGGGCACGTGCAATGTTGGTGTTGGAGAGGTTTGCACGAGATGACGGTTCGTATTATTTCCGGTTGACCGCTCCGAAGCGCGGGACCCGTCTTGACGGTGATTTTTGCAAGTACCTGGAATGGGCGAAAGACGGCGGAATTTACTGGCGGGAAACAACACCGCCAAGCATTCCGGATAATCCGCAGGAAAAACGGGAAGCGGCGAAAACACAAAAAACGCTTGAGCAGGCAAAGCAGGCGGCGGGATATTTGAATCCCGGCGAAGTCCTGACAAAGACGGACTTCATCAAGCGCTTTGCCGGAAAGATGCTGATTACCAGCTGCGCAGACAAACAAAACATTGTCGAATTTTGTATCGGCCAAGGATTCATCATTCAGCGAAAACCAAAGGATGATGAGAAATTTGGACGCGGAGCTTCAAAGGTCGTCGAACTGCCTCCGGAGCATTCCGGCCAAGCCCCCGAAAACGAACAAACGGAACTTTTCTAACGATAAGAAAAGTTCGCAAGAAAAGCCAGAAAAGTTATATGGAAACTTCTTTTCTAAACTTTTCTTTTCCGGGGTAGTATATATATACCCCCGGCAAGAAAAGTTTGAGAAAGTTTCATTCAAGATTTCTAACACAAGAAAAGAAAAGTTTGAAAGGAATCGAAAACCATGAATATGAATGAACAAAACGGCGACCGGAATGCCGAGACTTGCGACACTTGCCGCTGGTGCTGGAAAGCGGGAAACGGCTTACATTGTCGATTCAACCCGCCCCACCCGAAACACGGATTGCCGCAGGTTCGGCCGGACAACTTTTGCCATCAATGGAAAGCCATTCCTGAAAATATCAACAACAAAAATTGAAAGGAGGATGGAGTAGGCATGAAAACGGGAGTGTATTACATTCCCGTTTTTTATGTCGCGGGGGGTGGGGCAGATATAACGGGTCCCATACCACCCCGGCGCGGGTCGAGGCCCCCGTACCCCGGCACCCCAGAACCGATACCACTCCCGTCTACAGCATTCCGGCCATGTCTTTCTCTGCCTATCCACTCCTCTCCCTCAGGCAGACCGGATAGAGTATATCTATTTTTATCTTCCGCGCGTGAGTATGAAAATACTTGCCGATTGAATATGTAATACAGCATGACGCCGCATCGGTAATACAACGTTCCGTTGCCGGAGAAGCCGCCAAAAGAAACCGGACAAAGCTCCACTTGCATTCCGGTTAAAGCGGTGGTATTGTATGAACGGCTTGCGGCAATGGGACCGATGAGGGCCGGGATGGCATCCGGACGGTCGAAAGACTGCGCGGCGGAGTTCGCCACTGCTCTCAGTTTGCGGAGCCACCGGGTACTGATACGGATATTTCCCGATGAGGGGAGTACATTCCGTGGCAGTGTCCTCTTTTCTTCCAGTTTCTCCACTTGCCGTCACCGATAAAATTTTAACGCCGATCGAAATGCGCGATATATTGGCGGTATTGCGTCTCCCAACGCAGTCGCCAAAAATTTTCAACCGGAAGCAATGAGCCGGTCAGGCGTTAATCGAAAACAGTTTTTTATTGGTCCATTGGCTTTTGCCGTTCCGTGAAGCGCGGGGATCATTACCCGGCGCAAGGCATGGGAGTACCGACCGAAGCGGCTTTTTAGCGCCGATGGACCGGAGGAGCCTTGATGAGTACAGTTAACCCAAACGCCGTCGCCGTAACCTCGCATCCTGCGTTGTTTTCGGGAAAGGAGGTCCAGCCATGAATGCGACTTCCCTCGCCCTGCTGCAGCTCGCCGATTCGCTCGGCATGCGCGATCAATTCCTGGAGGACATCAAGCCCCTGGTCGCGGAGCGGCTCCACTATTCCCCCGAGCGCGTCGCCGAACGCTACGACGTCTCGCTTTCGAGCATCAAGTCGTGGCGGGCCAAAGGCCTGCTGACGCCGTCGCTGAAGATTCCCGATGGTACCGCCCGTTACACATTGAAGGACTTCATGGAATTCGAACGCAAAACCGGCAAGAAGGCCCAATCATGAATGAAACGGTCGGAGCGCGGAGAATTTATCCGGCGTGACCATGAATAACAAAAAGCGGGAGTACTGCGGCGCCTGATTCCTCCGATGGAGGCACCCGCTCAACGGCCGGACCGTTCCGCACCTCTCCCGCAGGCAAAGGCATACATCTGGAAACAGTAGCCACTTCTGCTGAGCGGTCTTTCGACGGGCCGGGGGCCATTCCGGAGCGGTCCAGTACTATGCCTTTGTCTGAATCTATTATACCACCGGATTCCCCGGATGTCAAGAACGAAATCGAATATTCTGCTTCCAGGTGTGATTCGAAAGCGGAAGCGCCTACAACACGCGGATGGAGACCAAACACTTCGGCAGGATAAAAAAAGTCGAGGCATTGCCGGACCCACGGTTACTGTCCGAAGACTCTGGCCGCCTCAGCAATGCCTCGGATTCTATTATACCACCAAACGATTCGGATGTCAAGAGCGAAACCGAATATCCGAAGCATATAAGAGGCAAGGGCATAACGTTGGAAACAGTAGCCACTTCTGCTCGACAGTCTTTCGACGGCCCGGGAGCCAACCCGGAGATGTCCAGAAATATACCCTTGCCAAGTGTTATTATATTCCAAGATTCCCCAGCTGTCAAGAACGAAATCGAACATTCGCCGAAACGGGCCGCTGGAGGCGACCTTATCCGATATCCAAGAAAAGCTCCGATCCGGGATTGACATGCACCGGAACACGTGGTATATTCTCAATGCTCTGGGCAATACCGGAGCCGCCGATTGTTTCAGGAGCACCAACTCCGAGGCGTGACCGAGAAACTTTTTTTATGCCTTGATGATTTGCCGTTTTGCGTGAAGCAGGGTAACGGGTGGTGCCGTCCTGCGAGGTGTATTGCCACCGACCGCAAAACGGCTTTTTCGTCAAGGGGCAAGGGAGCAATAGCCCATGAAAGCGAACCTCACCAGTTCCACCCAGGCCGCCGGAATGCAATCTGGAAGCGCAAATGCCGTCATCCCGCATTCCGGAGCCGCTGAAGGCCGAGAAACGGTCAACCCTCACTCGGACACGGAAAACCGGCCAAAGCCCGTCAGAATGGCTGCAAATGTGGAAAGAAACGGCACTTCGGAACGGCACCGCTCCACAAAAGTCCGGAAACGCCCCGCCATTGAACAAAAGAGAGAAACCCGGGACGAACGTCCAAAATGCAAAGTCGCTCCAGCGGCCCTTTACGAGGAGATTTTGAACGAGTGGCAATGGAGCGCACAATATAGCTTTGACCATGAAATGTTTGAACCCGATCCGACGCAAGACCCAGTGGAACGTTGGAAAATCGCAATTGCGGAATTTTGCTTGCACCACCAGGAAGTGAATCCGGCGGACTTCACCGACTATTCCCCATTGACACGGGAACAAGACACAAGCCCCGCCGGTTGCCACTTACACGCCCAACTGTTTTTGTTGGACATCGTTCGCAGGGCCCTTTTCAGAGAAGAACAAGAAAGCGTCCAACTTACAAGATACGAGAAAGAACACGCAAAAGCATAGTTCAATAACCCAATTCCGACACAAACTCATGAGCCGTCCCAATCCGGAGCGGCTTTTTTATCCACTTATTCCGGCTTTTTATCCACTTATTCCGGGTGCCGACATTGTATGGGCAATTGTCTTCAAATGTTTTTGAGGCTGTAAACGCTCCGAATGGCCCAAAATATTTATCCGCTTTTTATCCACTTATTCGAGGAATCATGAAGAATCACAAGCTCAAACGTGGAAATACGGCAAAAAAATAGGACTTGCGGGTTTTGTGCCGTAAGTCCTTGATTTGTAAATGGTGGTGGGAGATGGATTCGAACCATCGAAGGTGTAACCAGCAGATTTACAGTCTGCCCCCTTTGGCCGCTCGGGAACCCCACCAGCGTTTTACCATGCTTTCAATATATCGCAACTTCACGGAATGTCAAGCTCAAAACCGGATTTTTTCAGGGGTTTTTAACCGCCGCCGCAATTTTGCACATAAAAAAAACCGGCGGAGTGTATATCTCCGCCGGCATTGTTTGCTTTGGTAAGCCCGCCGGTCCGGTTTCATACCGAGCCCGACGGCATTCGGAAATACTGTTCTTCCGCATTTCCAATTCGGCTGTCACCGCCGTAGTGTCGATCACAGGATTTTTTCCCGCATCTGGTCCGGCTTTCACCGCCGTGGTGTTTCTTACTATGTTTCTACTATAATCGCTAATTCGGCAATGTCAATCCGGAAAATCGCGTTTTAACCGAATTTTTACAATTCTTTTTTTCCCGGCAAGAAAAAACTGGCATCCCCACGGGGATTCGAACCCCGGTTGCCGGGATGAAAACCCGGTGTCCTAGGCCTCTAGACGATAGGGACAACACAACCCAAATACCCGTTTCCAAACGCCTGAAAATGCCGCAAAAAAATTGGCATCCCCACGGGGATTCGAACCCCGGTTGCCGGGATGAAAACCCGGTGTCCTAGGCCTCTAGACGATAGGGACGTCTGGAAAACGATACCTAATATACTCCGGAACGGCGGTTTGTCAAGTTCAACTTCGCAGAAACCGACAAAATTCCCGCAATCTTACGGTTTTTCCGGGACATAAATGCTCAGCTCCCCCAGACCAATCACCAACTCCGGCAAATCCGCAGTGATTTCCAGCGTTTCCGCCGCCGGCAGGTACCAGGTTTCTTCGTAATCGTTCAACGCCGTTTCGTAATCCCCGGCACGAATATGCAAATATCCCGGAGGCGCCGTCGTCACTACCGTCAGCTTCCAGATCGCCCCCGGAACCACCTCCCCGACGGCAAAGCGGGCCCGCCAGCCGGCACCGGAGCTTTTAAAGAATGTCAGCGGTCCGTAAAGCGCCTCTTTGTCTTCGATGAAGCGTTGCTCCGTTTCGGTATAGCGCTCCGCCGAACGCCAGAGCCGGGACAATTCCACTCCCCAGCCATCCGCCGGCGTCTCCACCTCCGTCAAACGCGACCGCCACTGTTCCGGCGCAATCCGCGGCTCCATATCGCCGACCGCCGCCGCCAACTCTTCGACCCAGTCGATCCGCTGCCAACGGTAAAACAGCTGCGGATAGCTCAACACCAGCGCCACCACTTTTTTCCCGTCCAGATATTCGTGTTCGCGCATCGCCAGGCGCCGCGGCACCCCGAGCGCCAATCCGTCGCCGTCGCAGCGCAGGTAATCCGGCATCACGCCGAGCTCTTTGCCGAGCTGTGCGGCCAATTCTCCGGTATAGGGGGTCGCGGAGATGCTGTTGCCGATCACCAGCACCGGAGAAGCCGGCGCGCGCAACGGCGGCGTCGCTCCATTCAACAGCACATGTGTCGTCAACAAGCGCGCGCCGGTCGCCGGATGATAGCGCTCCGCCAGCGTCGGAACCGTTTCCAGCGTGAACTTCTGTCCCGGTTCCGGCGCAATCCGCCACGGCTTCAACGCCTGCGCCAGGAGACGCGCCGCCGGTTCGACGGCGCCGTACTCGGGGTGAATATCATTCCAACGGTCATAATAGAAGCACAGGGGGTATTCCGGCGCCGCGGCAAGAATCGCCGCCGTGGTATCCACCACCTGAAAACCGGCGGCGGTCAGCTCCCGTGCCGCCAACTCCGCGCACCCGGGCGGAAAGTCGTGCCCCGGTTTGTCCACCCGGGCGGCGATCTCCCATGGATCGGGGTACAGCAACAGCACCAACCCGATGTCGCGCCGCGCCAGCCATTCGCGCAATACGGTCAACGGTTCCAGCGAATACTGTTTCCACAAGTCGGAATAAACCCCGTCGAAGCAGAGTTCGTCATCCGGGTAAGGGGAAACATCCGGGTTCCCGCCCACCCGGTAATCGGCAGGCAGAGTGAAAAATCCCGTCCCCGCCGTTTTCGTCACATACGCACGCTCCGCCGCTCCGGTTCCCTCCGGCAGTTGACAGCCGCTCAGGCATGCCGCCAGGAGCGCGGCCGCTCCCGCGCAGCGTCCGTGGACATTCATGCGCCGATCTCCTCGAGAATGCGCCGGGCGACGTCATCCTTTGACGCCAGTGGAATTTCAACACGGCGCCCGTCGCGGGCGAACATCACCACGCTGTTGTTTTCCGCGCCGAAACCGCGATCCGAACGGCTGACGTCGTTGGCCACGATCCAATCGAGATTCTTGCGCTGCAATTTATCCAGCGCATAGCGCTCCAACGCCTCGGTTTCGGCGGCAAATCCGACCAGGCATTGCCCCGCGGGTTTGACCGCACCGAGGCCGGCGAGGATGTCTTCGGTACGTTCCAGCTCCAGCACCAGATCGCCGGCTTGTTTCTTCAGCTTGCCGGAAATCGTCTGTTTCGGCCGGTAATCCGCCACCGCCGCGGTCATGATCACCAGATCGCACTCCGCCGCGCGCGATGTGACCGCCTCCGCCATCTGCCGGGCCGATTCGACCGGCACCAATGTCACCCCGGCCGGCGCCTCCAGCGCCACCGGGCCCGAGACCAGAATCACTCGGTGGCCCCGCACCAGCGCCTGGCGCGCCAGCGCATAACCCATCTTCCCGGTCGAACGGTTGGAGAGAAAGCGCACCGCGTCAATGGCTTCCCGGGTCGGACCGGCGGAAATCAACAGCTGCATTGTTTTGGGCTCCTTCTCTGTCGTTATTTGTTCGCCGCCGGTGCGGCGCCAGAGTCCGCTCTATGTGTAGAGTGGATTGTCGCTCACGCTTCCAATCCACTCTACACCATCGCTACCTCGGGCAGCTTCCGCTCGCCAGTTTGATTTTTCTTTTTTTACTTTTTTCAATCCATCGGCTTCGGATGGCGCAACGAGCGGCAGGCCGGGCACATGAACCGGTCCAACGCGTAGATCGCCGCCCGCCGTTCCGACAGTCGAAACAGCACCTCGCCATCGGCCGGAATCTCGATCGCGCACGGTCCATTGTCCGCCATCAGCAGGCCGGGTCCGCGCAAAATCCGCACCCGCACCACCGAACGCGTATCCAGCACCAGGTGATTCACCACCTCGGTCGAATTGCTGAACGCCAATCCCAACCCCACCCGGAATAAACTGTGCGTAATGCTGCGGTAATACGCGGTACTGCCATGCACCGTCGCCAACCCCACCGCATCGCCCAGCACCACTTGCGCGTACAACTCGTCGTCGATCCAGACCCGGTAACGCAACGCGTTCCCTCGCTGCATATTGTGGACGAAAACATCGTTGATCCCGGTCACCCGCTTATCTTCAAAAATCCCGTCGATCATCGGCAAATAGCGCAATTGCAGGCGCCCGGCGGCAAAATCCGCCAGCGTTTGCTCGTGCGAATGCTCCGGACACAACGGCGCCGTCCGCGTATCCCGGAGCACCAGTTTCGGTATTTCCGGGTAGTGCCACTCGGCGGAAAGCAACGTGCCGTCGCCGCCATGCGCCACCACCAGTTCAGCCTGTTCGCTTCCGGCGGCTTCCCGCCAGCCGTAACGCGCCAGCAACGGCCGGATATCGTCCAGATTTTTTCCCAGCAGATGAATCAACATACTTTCACCTTCCTCCGCGCTTTCGCCTCGATCGCATACAGACAGGCCGCCACCGCATTGCCGACGTTGATCGAAGCTTTCGCGCCGAACATCGGCAGTTGCACCGCGCCGTCGCACAACGCCAATGCCGCTTCGGAAACGCCGAGCGCCTCATTGCCGATCACCAGCGCCAGCGGGAAACGGTATTCATGTTCCCAGACTTCAGGGCTGCCGGGAACGCACTCCAACGCCAGAATCTCCGCCGCCCCCTCGGCGCGCACGGCGCGCACCGCCGTCGCCGCGTCCGGCATCACCCGGCACGGCACCAACGCGTCCGCCCCCATCGCGGTCTTCGCCAATTTGGGGTGCGGCGGCGCCGGCGTGTAGCCGCACGCGATGATCCCACGCGCCCCCACCGCCTCCGCCAGCCGGAAAATATTGCCGGTGTTGTGCGCACTGCGCAACCGGTCGAGAATCAATACGATATCCAGATCCGCCATCGCTCACCTGACCTTCACTTCCAGCCCCTTCAGATAAAAGGCTTCCGGAAACGCCAACGGTGTCGGATGATCGGGCGCCTGTTCCAATCGCCCGACAATCGCCGCTTCGACTCCGGCATCCAGCGCGGCATCGGCGGTGATCTTCTGAAACAACTCCGCCGTCAGCAGCCCGGAGCATGAAAATGTGAACAGCGTGCCGCCCGGCTTCAACAGCAGAAAACTCGACAGCGCAATGTCTTTGTAAGCACGGCAGCCGCGCATCAACGCCCCCGCCGAATCGACGAATTTGGGCGGATCCAGCACCACCGCATCGAATTTACGCCCTTCCCGCCGCAACCGGCGCAACGCCTCGAACGCATCGGCCTGCATGTTTTCGTAACGCTCCGGCGCCACGCCGTTGGTTTCCATGTTGCGCACCGCCAGCCGCAGCGCCGGCGCACTGGAATCGACATTCACCACATGCCCCGCTCCGGCAGCCAGCGCCGCCACGCCGAAGCCGCCGGTATAGGAAAAGAGGTTCAGCACTTCGCCTCCGGCCGTTCCGGCCGCCACGGCGCGGCGATTGTCGCGCTGGTCAAAATAAAAGCCGGTTTTGTGCCCGTGCGTCACGTCCACCAGAAACTGCAAACCGTGCTCGCAAATCGGAATCAACTCCGGCGGCTCCCCGCCCGCAATGACCCCTTTCGCCTCCGGCAGATTTTCCCGCCGCCGGACATCGACATCGCTGCGCTCGTAAATGCCGCGCGCCGGCCACAGCGCCTGCAGCTCCCGCAGTACCGTGTCCCGGAAATACTCCATCCCGGCAGCCAGAAATTGCACCACCAGCCATTCATCGTAAACATCGACGATCAGCCCCGGCAACCCGTCCGCCTCGGACGATACCAGACGGCAGCCGCCTCCCTTTTCGGGAAGCCCGAGCGCTTTCCGGTAGGCAACCGCCCCGGCCAGGCGCCGCCGGAAAAACGCCGCGTCGATACTCTCCTCCGGATCGAAGCTCCAGAAGCGGCCGGTCAGCTGCGAAGACGGTGACCACGCCGCCAGGCCGAGCGCTTCGCCGCGGCTGGAAAAGACGCCAAGCACGCTGCCCGGTTCCGGCGCTCCGGTAATCTGGGCGATCGCACCGGAAAATATCCATGGATGATGGCGTTTGACCGATTTTTCCCGGCCCGGTTTTAAAATAAGTTTTTCCATAATATATCAGCAAAAAAAGGCGTCCGGAAGTACGCTTCCGGACGCCAGGTTCTCAAACGGTCAACAATACCGGATCAGCATCAGTCTTCGTTGCGCGGCGGAGCCGCGACCTGACCGCCCATGCCGCCCATGCCCTTGTTGCCGAACTTGGCGGCATTGCTCTTGGTCACGAGTTCGTAGAATTCCTTGAACGCGGCCGACGGTTCTTCCGAATAGCTGTCTTCGAATGTCGGAGCATCGTCCTTCAACTGCAGCACACCGGTCACGGTACCGTACTGGACCAGCTGGATGTGCGTCGGGTTCTGGTAAACGTTGCCGCCGACCAGGAACACGGATTTGCCGTCTCTCGACGCGAACCGGAAACCGGTCTGCGCGGCATCACGCGGCAAGCCCAACAGCGAAATCACCACCTTCGGCGCGCTGGACGGCATCGCCTTCTTGAAGTCGTTGGAGGTCATCAGCATTTCCTTGCTCATGCCGGGCATGCCCATCGGCATACCGGTGGGAGCGCCCTGTCCGGAGACTTCGAGCACCTTGAATTCCATCCGGCTTTCCGGAATACCAGACGCGATCATGCCCTTCTTGAAGGCTTCGACCTGCGGCTGGACATAATCGGCATCGTCATGCAGCACCAGAATGCGGTCGCCTTCGACCTTCGGGTTGTCCTTGGTCATCTGGTTGAGGATGTACTTGCCGAGGCCCCAGCCCTGTGCTTCCCACTGGGTCCGGGCACGGGCACGGGAAAGTTCCGCCTTGTCGATGAAGAAATCCTTGAGGAAGTTGCGCCACATGAACCAGCCGGCGGCGACAAACACGACCAGGATCAGCAACAACGCGTACAGTTGAGCGTTCTTCATCGTGCGCTGCTTTTTGCTGCATACGCGCATTCCGAGGAAGCTACCGATCATGACCAGGAACAAAAGTCCGTCAAACCATCCAAAACCAAACATTTTTACTCTCCTACGCTTGTTGTTGCAAAAAAGATATATCGGTATAACTGATAGTAAAGTATGCTGGTTTTCGCCGAATTGCAAATTTTTTTCCTGTTTTTTTCTCACTTTTTATGTTTTCTCCTGATTTTTCTGCCCGGCGGTGCGTCTTTTCGCGCCCGCGGATTTGTAAATCGGACCGACTTGCGATACATTAATAGCGAATACAGATTACAAAGCCAGAGAAAATCCGGCGGAGCCCGCGTCCGCCTTATCCCATTGGAGAGCGCCGCATGCCCGAAGTCGAGAAGAAACTGCCCGTGATCGCCATTGTCGGACGTCCGAACGTCGGCAAATCATCGCTGTTCAATGCCATCATCGGGCGCCGCCTGTCGATCGTTCACGAAATGGCCGGCGTCACCCGCGACCGCGTCTCCGCTCCGACCCGCTGGCGCGGCGTCGACTTCCAATTGGTCGATACCGGCGGTCTCGGCATGCTGACCGGCGCCACCCGCAATCTGGACTCGTGGGACGCGCATATCGCCGGCCAGGTCGAGGTCGCGGTGGCCAACGCCGATGTCCTGATCCTGGTGGCCAATGTTCAGGATGGCGTGGTCGTCCTCGACGAGGAGGTCGCCAACCGGATGCGGGCAATCGGCAAACCCGTGCTCGTCGCCATCAACAAATGCGACAACCCCAAACTGGAAGAACAGGCCGCGGAGTTTTCCCGGCTCGGCTATCCGAAGCTGTTTCCGGTATCCTGTTTGCACCGGCTCGGCATCGGCGGGTTGATGGAAGCCGCGACCCGGCTGTTGCCGGAACAGCCGGAAACGGCAGCCGGAGAAGCAACGGTGAAACCGGTGAAGCTCGCGGTCGTCGGCCGTCCCAATGTCGGCAAATCCTCGCTGGTGAACGCGCTGCTCGGCGAAGACAGAGTGATCGTAAGCGACGTCGCCGGGACCACCCGGGATGCGATCGACATCGATTTCGCGATCGAACGACGCGGTGAAAAGCTGCCGGCGGTGCTGATCGATACCGCCGGTTTGCGCCGCAAGGGCAAGGTGATGGACGCCGTGGAGATGTTCAGTGTGATGCGGGCGCAGGAGGCGATCGACCGGACCGACCTGATTCTCTTCGTCGTCGAGGCCAGCCCCGACGGCATGACCGCGCAGGACCGCCGGATCGCCGCGATGATCGAGAAATCCGGCAAAGGCTGCGTCATCGTCGCCAACAAATACGATTTGCAGCAGGATGAACACAAGCAGAAGGCATTGTTGGCCGAGCTGCGCTACACCCTGCCGCACATGGCATATGCGCCGGTGGTATTCACCAGCGCCTCGCGCCGGCATAATCTGAACCAGTTGCTCGACCAGATCACCGAAGTGATGGAGCAGCTCGACGTCAAGGTGCCGACCGGAATATTGAACCGGGTGCTGACCGACGCCTTCGAACGGCTGTCACCGCCGGTCGTGGGCTTGTCACCGCTGAAATTCTACTATGCCAGCATGGTGGGAACGCGACCGCCGGAATTTCTGCTGTTCGTCAATAAAACGGAAAATTGCGCCCCGAATTATCAGATCTATTTGCGCAATGCGCTGCGGGAAGCCTTCGACTACACCGGCTTTCCGATTTCGGTGAAGCTCCGGGCGCGCCCCAAAAAAGTCGAAGGCTTCCATACCGCGACGCCGGCGCGCAACACCCGCAGGAAAAAAACACGACGCTGACAATATTCAATCACGGAGTTCGCCGTATCCATGGGAAAAATCAAACGCATCATCGGAAAAATATTCCGCGTTTTCTGGCGCACCGGTGCCTGGGTCTGGTGGGTGATTTCACTCGGGACCGCGCTGCTGCTGGGGATTTTGTGGGCATGGAACTGGTGGCTGCCGTCGCATCTGAGCGAAAAAATCCTGCCGTCGGTCGCCGACCAGTTCGGCGTCGGCAACCTGCATTGCGACGTCCGGCGCATCGGCCTGACCGGAATGGATATCGCTAATGTTTCCGTCACCGACCTCAACGGCCGGGCGCTGGGAATCAATTCGGTGCGTCTCGATTATTCGTTTCACTGGCCCGGCCGGGACAAACGCGCCTTTCTCATCGTCGACCAGGTGGCGATCTCCGGCTTGCAGGTCGGCATCCGGCTGGATGAATCCGGCACAATTGCCATCGACGGCCTGGATTGGGCGGAAATTTTCAAGCGCCTCTCCACCACAACCGCCAAAACCGTTTCATCGCTGAAAGCCGAGGAGTTACCCGCCGCCACCTCTTCGGGGGTCCTGATCCGGACGCTGCTGTTCGAAAACATCCGGTTCTATGTGGCGTGGAACGAAGAACTTCTGGTCGTTCCGGCCGAAGTCCGGGTCGATCTGGAGGACGGGAAAATTCAGGTCACCGGCAGTTTGGAATTGCGCAGCGGCACATTGGATTTCATCGCCGCCATCGATCCGGCGGCCAAAAAGGCGGCGGTAAAGGTCGTCGGCAGCTGTCCATTGGAACACTTCTCCGGTTTGTTGCCGTTCAATTACCGCGGCAATGTCGCGTATTCGGCCCTGGTCCGTTTCCCGCTGGACGGGAATTGGCCGACCGAGGCGGAAATCGAGTTGAACCTGGCCAACGGTCCGGATTTCCTGCGCGACCTCGCCTGCCACTTGACCTTCGCCGGCAACACCGACGGCACACCGGGCGGCAAGGTACAGACGGATATATCCGTCTGCAACCCATGGGCGCAAGCCGAAATCCATCTGGCCGGCGGCGAGCTCACGCAGCAGCCGGATGGCGCCTTAGCTTTCTCCGGCACCCCGGAATTTGTCCTGACACCGGCTCCAACACTGCCGGTTCGTTTCCAGGCTCCGGTCACCGGGAACTTCGAATGCGCCGCCGCTTATTCGCCGCAAGCGTTGTGGCTGCGCCTCTTTGCCGGAAGCATCCGGCTGCCGGAGCTGGGTTTCGGTGCCGGCGGCACCATCACCGCTTCGGCACCGCTGCATTTTGAGGCGGACTTTCACCAACCGGCCGCGGGCGAGGCGGCTTTGAACTATCAACTGCGGGGTGGAGCGCTTGCGGCCCAGATCGCAGGAGTCACGATAAAGGCGCCGAAGTGGCAGATGCAGGCGACCGCCCGAAATGGCGAATTGACGATTCCGGGAATCACCGTGGATCATCGCGCCTCCGGAATGCGGGCTTCCGGGGTCGATCTGACCGCCCGTTACCCGGGAGAAACCGCGACGGTGAAGTTCGAAAAAATCGTCTGGAACGACACCCCGATCGCCGGAGCCGAAACCCACTTTCAATTGGAGGAGGAGCAACGGCAGATCGACTTCACCGCCAAATTGAACTCCTTCATCCCCCTCACCGAGACCATGACGCTGGAGCTGGGCGGCCGTTATCAATTCAACGGCAACTATGAAATCGACGCCCGGCTGCCCAGCTTCAAATTGCCCGAAGGTACCGATTTGAGCCGCTTCACCGGCGGCGCCAAGCTGTTGGTGTCCGGCAATATCAGCGCCCAGGCCAGTCTGAGCTCCAAAGATGACGACATCACCAGCGAAGGACGACTGTCGTTGACGCGGTTGAATGTCGCCATGCCCGAGGCGGGTTTCTCGCTGAAAAATCTGAATCTGGGGATGAAGTTCTCCGATCTTCTGACATTGCGCACGCCGACCGGACAGCGGCTCACGGCGGAAGAAATCCAGGCCGGCGTGATGAAGATGAAACACGGCGAGATTTCGTTCAAAATCGACTCTCCGCAGCAGATCAACCTCGAAGACTCCAGCATTGAGTGGTGCGGCGGCACGCTGTCGACCCGGTATTTGCGCATCATTCCGGGGCGCAACTATTACCAGACCACGGTGCAGTGCGAAAACCTGAATCTGGCGGAGGTACTCACCGAACTCGGGCTGGTCCGGGCCGAAGGCGAAGGCAAAGTCTGGGGCCAGATGCCGATCCGCTTCTCCGAGCGCGGCATGTTTTTCAACCCCAGCTATCTGTACTCGATTCCGGGCGAAACGTCCGCAATTCAGATCGCCGACGCCGATGTGCTGCTGAACAGCATGTCGCCGGAGCTCGCCCGCAGTGTCCAGGGCGAACTCACCGTCGCGGCGCTGCGCGACTTCCAATACAACTGGGCCCGCATGAACTTCTCCACCGAAGGCGAAGATCTGGTGATCACGATGAAATTCAACGGCAAGCCGAACAATGCGCTGCCGTTCCGTTACGAATCCGACACGGGTTCGCTGGTCAAGGTTTCGGCGGAGGCCGGAGCCATTTTCCAAGGCATCGATCTGGATTTTACCGCCCGGTTCCCGTTGAACCGGATGATGAAATTAAATGAACGTCTCAACACAATATGGGGAAAACTATGAAAAAAACCGTTTTTTACGTCACCGGACTCATCGCCGCCGCCGGTCTCTCCGGCTGCATTCACACCACAAGCGAAGTCGAAATCAAGCCGGTCGAAATCAAGCCGATCAAGATTTCCCTCGACGTCCAGGTCAAAGTCGATGAAGCATTGGACAAGAGCGCGCAACCCACCGGCAACGCCGAACGCGACGCCATCTCCACGCGGATGAGGGAGCGCAGGCCGCAGATTCAGTCATGGCAGGAGGCCGAAGCCATCGGCATCAACAACCGCGGCAAACTCGAAAACCGTTTGTCCGAAGACGACCGCAGCCGCAAAGCCGTCCAGATATTGATCGACGCCGAAAATCAGGACCGTGACGCCATGGTCCGGTCGATCGCCGCGTCGAAGGGCATCACCGCCGAAGAGGTCGAATCCGCGTGGGCGCTGCGCTCCGGGGATCGTGCCGAATCCGGCACCTGGCTGCAGGATGCCGACGGCACCTGGTACCAGAAGTGAATATTCCGGTCATCCTCCCGGAATGCCGTTACGCGGTGATCGGCTTTCCGGTGGCGCATTCGCGCTCCCCGCAAATGCAGAACGCCGCGTTCCGGTATTACGGGTTAGGTACACCGTATGAAAGAATCTGCGTGCCGCCGGAAGCGTTGGAGGCTTTCACCCTTCTGGCCCGCCGCCGGCTCGCCGGGTTCAATGTCACGGTCCCGCACAAAAGTGCGATCATTCCGTTTCTGGACGGCATTTCCCCGCTGGCGGAGATGTCCGGCAGCGTCAACACCGTCACCGTCATGGACGGCAAGCTCTTCGGCGACAGCACCGACGGCTACGGCCTGGAAACAGCGCTCAGGGAGGCTTTCGGCCGCGTTGCCGGCCATGGCATATTCGCTTTTCTCGGCACCGGCGGGGCGGCCCGCGCCGCCGCGTTCTATCTGGCCCGCGAAGGCGCACTGGAATTCGTACTTATCAACCGCACCCCGGAAAAGGCCGCCGCGCTCCGGCAGGATCTGCTGCGCTATTTTCCAAAGTTGCGCACTTCGCTATGGGAACCCTCCGACCCCGGTCTCGGCGATGCTTTGGCGGCCTGCGAAGTGACCATTCAGGCCACCAGCCTCGGCCTCAAGCCCGACGATCCGCTGCCCGCGCCCGAAGCCGCGCTCTGCCGCGCCCGCGCCATTTTCGACACTATCTACGGCCACACGCCCACCGAACGGCTGGCGCTCCAATACGATATACCCTGCGCCACCGGCGAAGCCATGTTGCTCCATCAGGGCGCCAAGTCGTTCGAAATCTGGACCTCCCGCCCCGCCCCCCTCCCCTTCATGCGCCAGGCGCTGGACGACAGGTGATTGCCTGCCGCCGGTGCGGCTCCGGGTGTGGTAATTTTTTATGGTGTATGCGGGGCCACTTTGCGTCCTTTGTCATGCACACACCGGTCCAATCCCGCGTTGCGCGGGAAATATCTTATTTATTTCGCCTTTCTCGTATTTCCACTATTGACTTTTTCAAAAAAACCGCTATAATTATGATATATCAATATATAGGACTTGAATAAATCAATGACCGGCGCGATAAAAGCAAAATTGAATTTGGAAAACTCCGCGACTGCGATTTACAAGCAGATTGCCAATATCCTGCGCCAGCAGATTCTCGACGGCGAATATGAGGTCGGTTATAAGTTCCCTTCGGAGGCCTCCATGGCCAAGGAATTGGGCATCAACCACATCACGCTGCGCAAGAGCCTGGCGCTGTTGGCGGAGCAGAACCTGATCTGCCAACGCCAGGGCAAAGGCACCTTTGTCAGCTACCGCTCCAACGACACGTTGATGCGCATCGGCGTAGTCATCAATGACGCGGACGCATCCATCGCCAGCGACTTGTACACCTTGAAGATGATCGCCGGCCTCAACTGCGCCACCGCCAAACAAGGCAATTGCGAGCTGATTCTGATCAATTGCCGCGAGGCCAGGCTGGCGGCGGTGATGGAAAAAATTCAGCAATCGCGCTGCAACGCGTTGATCGTGCTCGCCACCGAGCACGAAGTGGCGAGAACCCTGTGCGAAGATACGTTCAACGCCACGCCGATGGTATTCATCAACTCCCCCTTCCCGGAAATAGCGGCGGCGAACCGTTATGAAGTGCGTCTGGCCGGCGGCGCCATCGATCTCGCCCTCAACTACCTGACCGATTCCGGGTACAAAAAAATCGCCTATGTCAGTGCCGATATTCCGGATGACCCGACCCTGATGCAGCGCAACAATGAGTTCATCCGTGCGAAAATTTCCGGCAAAATAGCGTTGATCGCCCCGAAAAGCGGGGAATACTGGTTCGACAGTGCGCGCAATTCGGTCAGGAAGGCCTGCCGGTCGGACAATCCGCCGGATGCCATTCTGTGTGCGGGGCTGAGTTTTGCCTCCGGCGCGTGGATGGGGGCGGTGGAGAGCGGCGTGAGTATGCCCGGCGGAATGGGTTTCATCGGCTTTGACGCCGATACCCAGACCAATCCGTATATGAGCGGCATCGTGCAGCCGGTCGAACTGATGGCGGAGCGGGCGGTCGAATTGATGTATTCGCTGCAGCGCGAAGGAAAGCATTTGAAGCAGCGGGTTTATGAATTCGCTGCCAGAATTATCGAGTGCGGCAGTGTCAAAGTCATCAAACGGAAGGAGTCGTAATCGCCAGGCAGAAGAGTTTACCACATCTCCGGGGTTGCTGTCTTGACGGAAGCATAGCGTAAAAAGCCTCAAAATAACGGTATACAATTTTTAACGACCTAAAACAGGAAAGAGTTGCCATGAACAGGAACAAGAATTTCACACTTATCGAATTGTTGGTCGTGATTGCCATCATCGCAATTTTGGCCAGCATGCTGTTGCCCGCGTTGAGCAAAGCCAGAGCCAAGGCGCAGCAGATCAGCTGCGTCAATAATCTGAAGCAGTTTTCTTTGTATTTCGCCTTTTACGGCGACGAATCCAACGGTTATTATCCCTCGTATAACGGCGACGGAGCCAAAGACAATCTCCTCTGGATGGAGAATTTGCAGCAGACCCTCGGAATCGGCGGCCGCCAGAAAAAAGGTCTGAGCGGAGAAACGTTCAATTATCCCGCATTTTACGCGTGTCCGAGTGTGCGCCCGCCCTCCTATGGATGGGGCGGCACCAATTGGTACGCCACCGATGTATGCAGCTATGGCCTCAACTACCCCATTTCGGACGCCGCTGCACCCAAAATGGTGTGGAATATCAAAAATCCGAGCTCGATGCTGGTTCTCACCGATGAAGAATCCAAGGTTTTCGGTTATCATATCGTGTATTCTCCTGTCGGCCGCTCGATGTCGGGAACATCGCAGAGCGATGACTGGCTGGTGGCGGATTGGCACTCGCAGGGAACGAACGTGCAATGGCTGGACGGTCACGTTTCCTGGATGAAGGAAGCCGAACTCTATGACGGCGGCAAAGATACTTATTTCGTTGAAAACCAATAAAATGAAGAAGAATTTACTGCTTATGGCCCTGGCCTGCGCGTGGATGTTATCGGCGCAGGAGCATGTGCTTGCCATCTATGAGGAGGGGAATTTTGCTTTCGGCGAAGTGTCGTGGATAGGAGATATAAAAGCGCATGATACCAAAGCGGGCAAAGGTTTTCTCCTGGGCGGGGACGGGAAAAACGGATACGTGCGTTTGCTGCTGCATGAGTTCAACGGCGCGAAAGTATTTTTCTCTTTCTGGATAGCACCGGTGAATTGGACGCCGGCCGACGGGAAATTTCATATTTTCGCCCACGCTTTTGCAGCGGACGAAAGCGGCGGCTTCAATCTTTACCGCTACGGCAATAACGACCCGACGAGCGACGGCTTGGGCATAGCCTACAATCAGGTCAGCACGCAAACCGACCCGAATCAGGTGGTGATAAATTTTCCCAACGACAAAATTCTCTGGCAGAAAAATTCATGGCACTATTTTGTGATTGTCAGCAACGACGAACACATCGCGTTTTATCTTGACGGCGAATTGGTGGGAATGCAGAAAATATCTTTCGGCTTCGGCGGCGCGGCGGAATTCCGCTTCGGCACCAGTTGGGGCGAAGCGGATGCGACCGAATTGACCGGTATCCGTATCGGCAGCGAAATACCGTCGCCCGAGGATGTGGCGGCGGAATACGATCGCGTGATGATGCGTCTTGAGGAGGAATGATGATGAAGTGGATTACGATATTGACGCTTCTCGGCGTATGGCTGGCGAACGGTGCCCTGGCGATCGATGTCACGGCCTATCGGGTCGATGACCACGCGATGTCGCTGGATGGACTGCTGGATGAGGAGGCGTGGAAGCAATGCGCCGTTACGGACGATTTTCAGGGAGTCCACGGCCAGAAGGAGGTCGAATACCAGACGCGCATCCGCGTTCTGTATTCGGATCGCTGTCTTTATCTCGGCATCGAGGCGCAGATTCCGACCGGAACCGTGCCGCAAAGTGCCGGAGTCTACGATGGCGACCGTGTGGAAATGGCGCTGCGGACTACGCTCGAAGACACATACTATTATATATTCACCGTAAGCGCCTGCAACGTGCGCGAGGATTGCGCCTTTGCCAATGTCGATTACAGCATACCGGAAGATTTCGATTCCACGTGGGAGACCCAAGCGGTCGTGAAGGATGGCGTCTGGTGTGCGGAAGCCAAAATTCCTTTCGCGGCGTTCGAAAACGATCCGCCCCCGAAAGCCGGAAGTGTGTGGCATATCAACTTCTGCCGCGGCTGCGGCAACAGCGGCGGGGTGGTATACAGTGCCCTGGATCCGGCGCACAGCGGGTTCCATAACGCGGCATGCAAATTGATCTTCCATTGAAGATATCTCCCGGTAAATCAGCAAAAGGTCACATCGATATGAAAAAAATAACTTCATTGTTTTTATGCTCCCTGGCGGCATTGCTGCTCCACGGGGCGGAAGCGGAGCCCTGGACGGGCAATACATTGGGCCTGGACCACAGTGTCCCGCCGCCGTTCGAACGCGTATCCAACTCCGGCGCCACCGTGCAGATATGGGGCCGCGAATTTACGCTCAATGGAGCGGCATTGCCGATGCGGGTGGTATCGCAACAGGAGGAAATGCTGACGGACGCCATCACGCTGTCCTACGAAAACGGCGATGACGTCGTGGTTTTGGCGCCGTCGAAGAACGCGCCGGCGGTGGTGGAGCAATACGACGACTATATTGTATTCCGCGGCAGCGCTTCGGCGCCCGGAATCGAAGTCAGCGTTCAAACCTGGCTGTGGTTCGACGGCCTGACCCGGTTTCAGGTGAAAACCAGTTCGCCGGACGAGCTTGAAGTCAAGCGTTTTTCGTTGAATGTGCCGTTGAACCCGGAGTCGTTGACGCTCAATTACCAGCGTCCGTTCTATGGTTACGCGCCGCATGTGCTGCGGGATATGTGGGGCACCATCGACGGCAAGCGCAATTTCCCGTTTTTGACCAACTTCCACCTTTCCGGCAGAAACACCTCGTTTGCCTGGCTTGCCGAATACCCGCAAGACTGGTATCTGCAGCGGAAAAGCCAGGCGCTGCAAGTCATCGGTGGGGACGATGAATACTTGTTCAAGGTCAATTTCATCGACGCTTACGGCCAGACCCGGGTCGGCGGGCGGGAGCTCGATTTTTCGATCCTGTGGGGCCCGGTGCGGCCGCCCCGCCACGAATCGCGGCGTTACCACGAAATCTGGTGGGAGGCGGAACCCGGTGAACTTCTGAGCATCTCTCCGGAAATGCGCCCCTGCGTTCTGGTGTATCCGTTTTCGCTGGAGGGAGAAGCCTATAAGCAGCACAAAGGTACCCCGTACGGGCGGGCGGGCCGTAAGTCCTTCGGCATGCCCGATCCCGAAAACCCGCAGGGCTTCAAAGAGTGGGTCAAACAGGCGCAGGGTGCCCGCGGCCTGGTCTGCCCCTACATCAACGCCGACAACTTCAATCCGCTCGATCCGGATGGGAAGAAGCACCTCACCGAATGGGGCGGGGCGGTCATTCCCGAAACGTTCACCCAGGCGGAGGACGGATTCTCACCGCTGTATGGCTTCGCGGCGTGTTTTTCAAGCCGGGACTGGGCCGACTATTTCGTCTGGAAAGCCAAAGAGCTGTTCACGGAATACCATTTCGACGGCTACTACGTCGACAACTGTGCGCCGCGTGTGTGCACCAATCCCGCTCACGGCGCATGCGAAAGCTATGTCGACGAGCTGGGCAAGAAGTGGTCGAAAAACCCGTTTCACGCGTCGCGGGAGTTGTATTTGCGCCTGTTCCGCATCATCCGGGCCATCGATCCCGAAGCGGTCTTTTTCGTCAACGGCGGCAGCGTGTATCCGTTCTGGGATTTCGTCATGTCCTCGGAGGCGGTCGGCAATGTCGGCGGCTACTGGAGCGATGTGGTCAAGCCCGAAGAGCTCGAAGGCAACTTGATTTTGAGTTCGCGTCAACTCGGGCCGGGCATGTTTGTCTACTCGACCCGGGATGACACGCCGGAAAAAACGCGCGACCTCATCGGTCTGGCGGTAATCAATGACACCACTTCCTGCTGGTATGTCAATTCCACCGAGTGGAAAAAGATTGCCGACAACGTGATTGTCCCCTATCAATTGTGGAACGCGGAATTCATCCCGTTCTGGAGCAATTCACCGATGGTATCCACCACGGACAAGAATGTCTATCCGACGGTTTACCGTTGCGCCGACAACGCGCGGGCGGTGATTTTCCTGTCCGATCCGTGGGGAGAAGACAATGAGATTACGGTGACGGTGAATCCCGGCGAGCTGTTTCCGGGGTATACCGGCAAGATCGTCGTTGAAAATGTTGAAACCAAAGCGATTATCCCTTCCACACTGCGAATGGTACTGGAGCGGAAGTACGAGGATTTCAAGGTCAAAGTGAAGCGCAGAGATTTCGTGATTATCAGTGTGAGCAAGGAGATGGGCAAGTGAAGATTACCGGTACTTTCATTCAACCGTTAAGTGGCGGAGACACTCCGGTCATGAGCTGGAGCCGTGATGAATGGGACAACGAGTTTAAACTGATGCGGCAGCTGAGCATCGATACGGTCATTCTGCTGCGTTTGTCCCTCGACGGTTGGATGGCTTACGATTCGCCCTGGCTGGCCAAGGTGGAAAATGCGATTCCGCCCTCGATCGACTATCTGGACCTATTTTTGGAGCTGGCCGAAAAGTATTCCATGCGCATGTTTGTGCCCACCTATTCGCCGTACCACGATTGGCTGCTGGCCTCGTACGATCCGAAGAAGGAATACGAGCTGTTTCAGCCCCTGATCGACGAAGTATGGGAGCGTTACGGGCATCGCAAGGCCTTTGCCGGCTGGTATTTCGCCCAGGAAATATCCGGAGCCGACTCCTATCTGGTGGCGGAATTGTTCCAGCTGCTGAGCAAGTATGCCAAAAACAAATCCAACCATCTGCCGGTCATGATGTCGCCGGGGATGCGCGGGATCAAAGCCCTGCCCGAGGAGTGGCCGATCGAGAAAAAACTGGCGAACATCATCGGCCCGGAAAAGCATCGCGAGGACTGGGACTTCCTGATGGGAATGCTGGCGGGCTCGGTCGACATCATCGCCTTCCAGGATGGGCACGTACGGTTTCAGGAGCTGGAGACGTATTTAAAAATAAATGTCGAACTGGCGCGCAAGCACGGGATCGAAATCTGGGACAATATCGAGTCCTTCGACCGGGATATCATTCCGAAATTTCAACCCATTTCCTGGGATAAATTACGTTTCAAGCTGGAAGCGGCCGAACGGGCGGGGCACGACAAACTCATCACCTACGAGTTTACGCCGTTCCTCTCTCCGAACGCGTGTTACCGGAGCCAGACCGAACCGCTGATGCGGCGCTATTGCGAATGGGTGGAAAAGTAAAAACATGACCAGTGCACCAGTGCGGCTCTGCGTGTGGTGATTATGACGGTCCCTCCGGGGCCGCATTGCGCCCCGATTCACGCGGGGGCCCAGCCCCCACTCCCCCGGATTCACTCAAGCGGCGCTCGCCTTACACGTTTTTGCCGCCACCGGGCGGCAAAAACTCCAGTCGCTGCTCACTCCCTGCCGGTCGTTCGGGCGCAACCCCCTCAGCGCGCCTAAGGCGCGCCGTTCGCCGGGGGTGGCTCCGTGCCGCGCTCCTTGGCGCGAGCTTCGCTGCGCCAATTCCTAGCGGCACGGTCGCGCCTGACCGGCGCTCCGGCCCGTGCGCACTCACGGGTGTGTGGGGGAGCAATGGGCACACGACTACGGTTGCATTATGTCGACCGGTCTATGCGGCGTCTTTTCCGATTCTGAAACAGATATGCCGCCACTATCCAGATCCATGCCAGCCACACGAAGAGTGCGCCGAGCCACAGCTGCAGCCAGGGCTGCCGGTTTGTCCACGGCAGCAGGAATGCAGCCGTCCAGGCGCACATCAACAGCAACAGCAGAATATTCTGGCTCAACCGCATCCCGGCACTCAATTTTCCCACCACCATGACGGCGTTTATCGCCAATACCACCAGCAGATTGAACGCCAGCAGCTTGCCGTCGACATAGCTGATTTCCCCCTCCGGGTTCACCTGCAGAAACACAAGCGGGAAGCCATAGTTATGGTACCACCCTTCCAGTCCCATGTAATGCGTCTCACTATGTCTCGACCCCAGCGCCAGCAGCGCCGTCGCCGACAATACCAGAATACAGGAAATCAGATGCGGCAGATATTTTTTCATCGCCCCTCCTCCACGTGAATCCGGGCTTTTCTCCTCCGCAACACTCCGCGAAGCCATCCAATGCCGCCGGCCACATCGAATCCGAACAGTCCGACCATGGAAATGAGGAGAATCATCTGCGTTTCCAGGCGCGCATCCCACCGGAGCAGCAGATTCGCCGCCGCTCCGACAGCCGGCAACAGCAGCATACCATAATAAATCACCCGGGATTTTCGGGAATAGAAGCGGTAAAAAAATGCCAGCAGAACCGACCAGCACAAGAGATTATAGTACGGATTTCCCGACTCCAGAAAACCGCGCGCAGTGTAAGGCGTATCGAACGGCTGCCAACAGAATCCCCACGGGAAGCCATACAAAATGCGCACCCCGGCATCCATATAAACCGCATAACCGCGATATACGGCGAGCGCCGCCGTCGCCGCCAGCGCGACGTTGAACGCAATCACCGCAATTTTTTCACTCACACGCATCGATCACCATCCCTCAAGGTAAACTATAATCGGCATTCGTGGTTTTTGCAAGTCGCGTCCTGGCAGAATTTTTTTTGAGCGTGGTAATTATGATGGTGGATTCGGGGCCGCATTGGTTGCCGTCGATGCGGCTCTGTGTGTGGTGATTTTGATGGTGGACGCGGGGCCGCATTGCGCCCCGATCCACGCGGGGGCTCCGCCCCTCCCAACCCCGATGCGCTCAAGCGGCGCTCGCCTTACACGTTTTTGCCGCCACCGGGCGGCAAAAACTCCATTCGCTGCTCACTCCTTGCCGGCTGCTCCGCGCCGGCAATTCCTAACGGCACGGTCGCGCCTGACCGGCGCTCCGGCCCGTGCGCGCTCACGCGCAGGTGGTGATGCGGATGATGATGCAGGTGGTGGTGCGAAGGCGCTGCCCTCCCAGCGGGTCAGGCATTTGCGCACCCGGTCCACGCCGGGGAAATCACGGAACGCGAACAATCGCTCCGCCAGCTCCGGATAACGCTGCGCCAACGGCTCCAACTCCCCCGACGGCAGCAGCGCGCGGTCGATCCCCAGCAGCAGCGGCGTCTCCGGGTGCGTCTTCAAAAACTCCAGCCGTCCCGGCAGCGCCGTCGCGTGCCAGCGGTGAAACAATTCCAATCCGACCTTGTGTCCGCTTGCGCCATGCACGAACATGAAGTCCGGGCAGATCACCTCCGGCGGCGCCGGGAAAAATCCGCCGTCTTCGTCGATACGCCAATTCGCGCACTTTTCGGCGAACAATTTGCCGAACATGCCGATCTCTTCGGGAATATAAGTGGAAAAATGCCGGTATGCGCCGGTCAGCCCAGCATCCTGATTCAAGCGCAATTTGAGCTTCCGCGTTCCAAGCGAAAGCGTCGCCTCCAGATTCCAGTACGGCAAACTCAGCACCGCCGGAAAAAATGACGCCA
>JAVBQJ010000002.1:0-47456 GCA_031549115.1 Victivallaceae bacterium | reverse complement strand
GGGCCGCGGCTCTAAGGCGCCGGCGCCGCTTCGCGGCGTTCCCGTGCGCGCTCCCAGGTGGACGAGTATTAGAGTCGTCGTGTCGGCCACGGCTGCTTTCACTCTTCCAACGCTTGCTTCAGTTCTTTCACCAGTTTTTCGACCTCGTTCGGATTGTCGGAGCGCTGTACCAGGGCGCTGCCGACGATTGCGGCGTCGGCGCATTGTCCGGCCATCCGCGCCGTCGTCCCGTCGGCGATTCCGAATCCCGCCGCCAACGGCAGCGAAGTCAGCTGCTTTAGCGCCCGCATCCGCTCCGCCAGCTCCGGCGGCAGCGAACCGCGCGCACCGGTGACGCCGCAAACAGTGACGCAATAGACAAATCCGCGGCAGTCCGCCATGATTTCCCGGGCACGGTCCAGACCGGTGGTCGGGGCCACCAACGGGATCAAAGCGATATCGAAGCGGTCGCAGGTCGGTTTGACCTCCTCACGCTCCTCCAGCGGCAGGTCGACAATCAGAAATCCGTCCATGATACTATAGCATTCACGAGCCAGTTTTTCGAGCCCGTATTGAAAGAAAATGTTATAATAACCGAATAAAATCAACGGGGTTTCCGGGTGTTTTTCGCGTAACCGCCGTGCCAGTGCGAGGATATCGCGGAAGCGCACTCCGGCGGTGAGGGCCTTCTGTCCGGCGGCCTGAATCACCGTGCCGTCGGCGGTGGGGTCGGAAAAGGGAATGCCGAGCTCGATGATGTCGGCACCGGCGGCGATGGCGGTGTCGATGACGGTTTCACAATCCGCAATGGTCGGATACCCGGCGGTGAAATAGGTGATTAGCGCCTTGCGGTTCTCCTGGCGGCAGCGCGCGAAACATGCGGCAATACGATCGGTACTCATAATTTTGTTCTCCATAATTAAAGTATTTTTTAAAAGGTTTATTGTGCGGCGACGTTGGATGGAGGTGCGCATGGCTACGGACAGCTACGGACGACAACGGACGGCTACGGATACGGCTGTATGGAGTGCCATACAGCCATCCGTGGCGCGCCACCGACGGCCGATGTGCCGTGGATGTGAACTCGACATGAGGCAACCGTTGTCGTCCGTTGTCGTCCGTTGCCGTCCGTTGCCATGCACACAAGCTTCCTCTCTAGCGCTGCCGGCTCTCTTTGTAGCGGCGGACGTTGTCCATGTCCTTGTCGCCGCGTCCGGAGAGGCACACCAGCACGGTCGCGTCTTTCGGCATCTTCGCCGCCAGCTTCAGCGCCTCCGCCACCGCGTGGCTCGATTCCAGTGCCGGGATAATCCCCTCCAATTGGCTCAAGCGGTCGAATGCCGCCACCGCTTCGTCGTCGTCGATCACAGTGTATTCCGCCCGGCCGATGTCCGCCAGATACGCGTGCTCCGGTCCCACCCCCGGATAATCCAGCCCCGCCGACGCTGAATACGCTTCGAAAATCTGCCCGTCGTCATCCTGCAGCAAATAACTCTTGCTCCCGTGCAAAACCCCGACGCGTCCGCCGTTGATGCTGGCGGCATGGTGTCCTGTGGCGATTCCCGCGCCTCCGGCTTCCACTCCCACCAGCCGCACCCCCGGATCGTCGACGAAGCCCGCAAACATCCCCATCGCGTTGCTGCCGCCGCCGACACAGGCGATCACCGCATCCGGCAGCCTGCCGGTTTTTTCCAACATCTGGCGGCGGCTTTCCACGCCGATCACCGACTGGAAATCGCGGACCATCTCCGGGTAGGGCGCCGGACCGGCGACCGTGCCGATCACGTAAAAGGTATCCGCGATCCGCGCCGACCATTGCCGCATCGCTTCGTTCATCGCGTCCTTCAGCGTCGCCGTACCGGTGGTGACCGCGGTGACGACCGCCCCCAGCGTCCGCATCCGGTCGACATTCGGCGCCTGACGCTCGATATCCAATGCGCCCATGAATACTTCGCACTCCATCCCGAACAGCGCCGCCATCGTCGCCGTCGCCACCCCGTGCATTCCCGCGCCGGTTTCCGCGATCAGCCGCTTCTTGCCCATGCGCCGCGCCAGCAGCACCTGGCCGATGGTGTTGTTGACCTTGTGCGCGCCGGTGTGGTTGAGGTCTTCGCGCTTCAGGTAAATCTGCGCGCCGGCGGCGGCCGCGCTCAGGCGTTTGGCGTGAAACACCGCCGATTCGCGGCCGACGTAATCGCGCAGCAATTCCCGGTATTCGGTCTGAAACGCCGGATCGTTTCGGGCTTCGCGGTAGGCCGTCTCCAGCTCCAGCAGCGTGGTCATCAACGTTTCCGCGACATACTGGCCGCCGTAGAGGCCGTAATGGGTACTCATAAATCCTCCATCGATTCAAGTTGTTCCGATAATAATTGCATTTTTTGATAATCTTTGACGCCGGGCGCGGCTTCGACGCCGCCGGCGAGATCGATGCCCCACGGCATCACTGTCCGGCACGCCGCCGTCACGTTGCCCGGATGCAGCCCCCCGGCCAACAGGCACGGGCGCAGCGCCGCCGCTTCCCGGGCGAGCTCCCAGTCGCAGACGGTCCCGGAGCCGCCGTGCGCCGCATCCAGCACGATCCGGTCCGCCGGGTAGGCCTCGAAACTGGCGAGCTGCTCCCGGTCCGTCAGGTGAACCGCCTTCCAGATGCGCCTGCGATCGAACAACCGGGCGAATTCGGGCGATTCGTTGCCGTGCAACTGCACGATGTCGACGATGTGTTCGTCGAGCAGCCGGCGCACCAGCGCCGCATAGGGGTTGACCACGACCGCGACCCGGAGCGAAAACAGTTCGCTGGAAAAGTCGTACAAGGTGTCGAAGTCGATGCGCCGGGACGAAGTCGGCACCAGCACGAAGCCGAGGTAATCGGCGTGCTTTTCGGCGGCTTCGGCGTCCTCCCGGTTGGTGAGTCCGCAGATTTTCAGCGCGACGGACATGACAGCAGCTCCTCGAGTTTTCGCCCCGGTTCCGGCGCGCGCATCAGCGTCTCGCCGATCAGGAAGCCGTTGGCGCCGAGCGCTTGAAAACGACGCAGCTCGGCGTGGGAGCTTAAACCGCTTTCGGCGATCCGGACGGTGTCACAGGGCAGCTCCCGCAGCAGTTTCTCGGTCAATCCCAAATCGGTGGCGAAGGTCTTCAAATCGCGGCAGTTGATGCCGGTCAATTCCGGCGTCAGCGCCGCCACCCGTTCGGCTTCGGCCTCGCCGTGGATCTCCGCCAGAATCTGAACGCCGTAATGACGCGCGGCGTCGGCGAGTTCGCGCAGCTGTACGTCGTCGAGCATCGCCGCGATCAACAGCACCGCGTCGGCTCCGGCATGGCGCGCCTGCAGAATCTGGTACGGATCGAAGATGAAATCCTTGCGCAATAGTGGCAGATCGACCAGTTTGCGCACCCGGCGCAGATAGTCCAGACGACCTCGGAAGTAGTGCGGTTCGGTCAGGATGGAAAGCGCCGCCGCGCCGGCGGCTTCAAGCTCCGGCGCCAGCGCCTCGGGATGAAAATCCTCCCGGATCAGCCCCTTGGACGGCGACGCCTTTTTGAGTTCGGCGATCACGTTCAGCCGTTCCGGCCGGAACGCGGCGCGGAAGTCGCGCGCCGGAGCGAGCGTCGCCAACTCCGCTTCCAGCGCCGCCGCCGGGATTTCGCGCCGTTCGCGGGCGACATCGGCACGCCGGGCTTCGAGAATGGTAACGAGAAAGTTGTTTTTCATGATTGGCTGTCCGTGATCAGTTGTTCGAGTTTGGCGAGCGCGCTCCCCGAATCCACCGATTCGGCGGCGGCCTCGTAGCCGCTCTTGAGCGTCGGCGCGAGTCCGGCGACGTAGATCGCGGCGGCGGCGTTGACCAATGCGACCGTGCGCTTGGCGCCGCGTTCGCGACCGGACAGAATGTCGCGCAGAATCCGCGCGTTTTCCGCCGGTTCGCCGCCGGTGAGCTCGCCCGCGTCATACAACGTACCGGTCAGCATTTCGGGGTGAAGCTCATAAAGCCGGACCTCGCCGTCCTTGAGTTCGGCGACCCGGGTCGGCGCGCAGACGCTGATTTCGTCGAGGCCGTCCAGTCCGTGCACCACCAGTGCGCGTTTGGTGCCGAGCTCCCGCAGTGCCCGGGCGTACAATTCGACCAGCGACGGCGCGTAGACGCCGAGCACCTGCGCGTTGGCGCCGGCCGGATTGATCAGCGGGCCCAGCATGTTGAAAATGGTACGCACTTTCAGCGCTTTGCGCAACGGCGCGACCTTGCCCATCACCGGATGCAGCTTGGCGGCAAAGAGGAAACCGATGCCGTGGCTCTGGATCGCGTATTCCATCACCGCGGGTTCGACGTCGAGCCGGAAGCCGAGTTCGGCCAGCACGTCGGCGGCGCCGCAGCGGCTGGACACCGAACGGTTGCCGTGTTTGGCCACCACCGCGCCCGCCCCGGCGGCGATGAAGCTCGCGGTGGTCGAGATGTTGAAGCTGTTGGCGCCGTCGCCGCCGGTGCCGACCACGTCGACCACGGTCTGACAGCCGCAGTCGATCCGGACCGCGCAACGGCGCAGCATCCGGGCGGCGCCGACCAGCTCCGACAGGCTTTCACCTTTGGTGCGCAACGCACCGAGCGCGGCGCCGATTTCCACATCGGAGAGCGTTCCGTCGGCGATGGCCCGGAGGAATTCTCCCATCGCGTCGGCGTCGAGGTCGCGCCCGGCGGCCAGGTGATTCAAGATGGCGGGAAAGCCGGTCATTTGCGCGCCTCCCGGACCAGAGTGAGAAAGTTGGCCAGCTGGCGTTTGCCGGTGGTGGTCAATACCGATTCGGGGTGGTATTGCACCCCCTCGATCAGGTATTCGCGGTGGCGTACACCCATGATTTCGCCGTCTTCGGTCCGCGCGGTGACTTCGAGGCAGTCCGGTATCGTGGCGGGGTCGAGCGCGAGCGAATGGTAACGCACCGCCTGAAAGTTCTGCGGGATGCGTTGAAACAGGCCTTTGCCGTCGTGCGCCACCGGCGAAGTTTTCCCGTGCATGATCTGACGGGCGTGAATGACCTTGGCGCCGTAGAATTGGCCGATGGCCTGGTGGCCGAGGCAGACGCCGAGGATCGGAATCGAACCGGCGGCGGCGCGCAGCAGCTCCGGCATGATGCCGGCGTTTTCGGGGCGGCCCGGCCCCGGTGAAAGCACGATCGCCCCAGGCGAGAGCGCCAGCACACCGGCGACATCGGTTTCGGTGTTGCGCCTGACCACGACATTTTCGCCGAGCATCGCCAGATACTGGACGATGTTGTAGGTGAACGAATCGAAATTATCCAGCAGGAAGATCATGATTATAACTCCAGATTGCGCGCGGCGAGTTCGATGGCTTTGAATACCGCCTGGGCTTTGTTGACGGTTTCCTCGTATTCCTTTTCCGGGTCGGAATCGAAGACGATTCCGGCGCCCGCCTGTACGGTCAGCCGGTCATTCTGTAATTCCAGCGTCCGGATGGTGATCGCCAGATCGAGATTGCCGTCGTAGCTCAGATAACCGACGGCGCCGCCGTAGACGCCGCGCGGCTCCGGTTCGAGTTCGTGAATCAGCTCCATCGCCCGGACCTTGGGGGCGCCCGACAGGGTTCCGGCCGGGAAGACCGCCTTCACCAGATCGAAGCCGTCGCGGCCGGAGGCGAGCACGCTTTCGACGTCGCTGGTCAAATGCATCACGTGGCTGTAGCGTTCGACGTTCATGAATTCGCGCACCTGGACCGAACCGGGGACCGCGACCCGGCCGAGATCGTTGCGCCCGAGGTCGAGCAGCATCAGGTGTTCGGCGCGCTCTTTGGTGTCCTGCAAAAGCTCGTCGGCGAGCGCCATATCCTGCTCCTGGGTGGCGCCGCGCTTGCGGGTCCCGGCGATGGGGCGCACGGTGGCGCAGCCGTGATCGAGCTTGACCAGCGTTTCCGGCGACGATCCGATCAGGGTATGGGTGCCGTTTTTAAAGAAAAAGGTGTACGGCGACGGATTGATCAGCCGCAGCGCCCGGTACAATTGGATACGGTTCAAATCGGTCTTGCAGCTGAACTTCTGCGACAGCACCACCTGGATGATGTCGCCCTCGCGGATGTGCTCTTTGGCGGCGTCGACCATGTCGCAGAATTCCTCCCGCGTCTGATTGGATTCGAGGCGCGGGTGTTTGGCGGCCTGCCGCGGCGCCGGGGCGGCGGGGGCGGGTTGGGCGAGTTCGCGGTTGAGCTCCTGAATCTTTCGGACGGCACAGTCGTAGGCTTCGCGCCGGGTCGGGTAGTCGCCGGGACGGACGTTGACCACGGTGAGCACGGTGTGACGGACATTGTCGAAGATGATCACTTCGTCGGTCAAAAGAAACGCCGCTTCGGGGACCGCGAGCGGCGCTTTGGGTTCGGGGAGGCGTTCGAATTGGTTGACGGTTTCGTAGCTCAGGTAGCCGATGGCGCCGCCGGACAACGGCGGCAGGCCTTCGGGGACGGCGGGGCGCAGGTCGCGCATCTGTTCGCGCAGCGCGAAAAAGGCGCCTTCGGGCGGCAGCGGCAATTCATTTTTGACGCCGTTGCGTTCCAGAAAGGGGCGTCCGTTTTCAATCGTGAACACCGCGTACGGTGCGAGGCCGAGGAAGCTGTAGCGGCCGAAGCGCTCGCCGCCGCCGGAGACGCTTTCGAGCAGAAACAGCTGGTTGCGGCCGGAAAAACGGTTCAACACCGAAACCGGCGTTTCCATGTCGGCGAGCTGTTCGTCGTACACGGGTACGAGATTGCCGCGCTCGCACAGGCGGCAGAATTCTTCAAAAGACGGCTTAAACATACTGCAATTCCTTGTTTTTGACAATAAAAAAACGGATTGGCCGAACTATATTTCGCCAATCCGTCGAGATTGAAAGTTTTACTGCATTCGGAAACCGGCAACGGTTTCCCGGATGTTTTCAGAACATTGTCCTGCTGTTGCGCCAACCGGCCAGACAACAGGCATCCCCCCCGACGGAAGTACGCCAGAGCCATCGCCAGCTGTTGAATTGTTCGCGCAAAGTCGACATGTGAAAAAAATCCCGTTGATTCAATTTGACTCTACAATAACCGCCCGATCCGTATTTGTCAAATCCGTTCCGGCAGATTTTTCGAAAAAATTCCGGGAAACGCTTGACAGTGATTGGTAAACAGTTGTATACTGTAGAAAACACGGAGGATCATGAAAAAGCAGGAACATACCGTTTACCGGGCGATCGGCGAATATGTGATCGCGGATATCCGGGAGCGGCAATTGGCGCCGGGGCAGTTGCTGCCCTCGGTGCGGGAGCTGGCGACGCGCTTCCGGGTGAGCGTGCGGACCGCTCACCGCGCGGTGGATTGGCTGCATGAAAAAGGCGTATGTTACCGGATTCCGCAGAAGGGGATTTTTCTGGCGCAGCCGCCGGAGGAGTCGCCGCGCGGCTCCGCCGTTGCGGTCGGGGTATACAGCCAATTCGGCTTCGGTGACGACTTCGAGCGCTGCATCCCGCTGCGGCTGTTCAACGCGATTCGGAATTACTGTGCCGTACACGGCAAACAGATCGTCCAGTTTCAGCATCTGGATGAGGCATTGCTCGGGCACTACAGCCAGAAGCTCGGCTTGCTGGATGCGGTTATTCTGCTGACGCTGGATGATTTTTCTCCGGTGCCGGCGTGGGCGCGCCGGTTCGCGAATGTGCGCTTCGTGGTCGCCAACTATGCCTATTCCGGCTTCGACGACACGCCGGAAAATGTGCTGGGAGTGTTCAACGACGACTTCGGCGGCGCCAGGCGTATGACCGAATATCTGCTGTGGCGCGGCATGACCGCCATTGCGTTCGTGCTGTACGATATCGGCGACCAGAATTACCGGAACCGGACCGCCGGTTTTCTCGACGCGGTGCGGGAGGCCGGATGCGAGGAGCAATGCCGGGTGCTGTGGCTTCACAGCGAATACCAGTCGAAACAATGGCGGGATTTCGACGACTTCCTGGCGGATTGCGGCAAGCCGGTGGAGGTGGTATTCTGCGCCTGCGACACCATGTTGGCGATGTTCCGGTCACTGCCGCCGGGGCCGTCGGGGCGCCGTCCGCTGCTGGCCGGATACGATAACTTCTATCCGCGTTACACGACGGCGGATGGAATGCCGATGGTCGAACCCGATTTCGCCGGCATCGGCGAAAAGAGCGCCGAAGTGGCATTCACCGGCGGCAATGTGACGAAAGTGACCCGGATCGAACCGAAATTACTATTGCCCGATGCATTGGGAACAACATGAAAAACATCAACAGGAGGTGAAAAAATGACGGCGAACCGAAATCGGAGTTTTACACTCATAGAGTTACTGGTCGTGATTGCGATTATCGCGATACTTGCCAGTATGCTGCTGCCGGCCTTGAGTAAGGCGCGGGCGGCGGCGCAGAGCATCACCTGTGTCAACAATCTGAAGCAAATCGGCTTGGCCGTGGAGATGTATGTGAACAACCAGAACGACTGTCTGCCGTCGCCGTATTACGCCGGGCACGGCGTCTGGGCAGAGCAGGTCATCAACAGCGGCGAGTTGAGCGATCAGTATGTGATCAGCTATTGGTCGCTGAGGGCGGATAACCCGGACAAGGTTTCCGGTCGTATGTTGATGTGCCCCGGCTTGAACCAGAGCGGGATCGACGCTTACAACTACGGCATGAGCGGCCACTTGTCCGCATATCAATGGCCGGATACGGATCCGCCGCTGTCGCAGGTTTTCCGGCGTAAATCGACGTTGAAGAATCCGTCGGCGCGGGCGATGATGAGCGAACCGTTGCCCGGTCCTCTGGGGTATATCATCTTCGTCGGAGGATATGAGCCGCGTCACAGCGGCAATTCGGCCAACTTCCTGTATGTCGACGGGCATGCGGCCAATTTGAAAGAAAGCGCCATTTCGGTCAATTTGTGGGAAGAGCCGTGGTTGGAATCGTTCACCGACTGACAGGATGGGAAGTGAAAATGAAACGATTGCATTTGGCGGCCTTACTGGCCGTGACGGCGTTTGCCGCAGTTGGAAGCGATGTCGTTTCCGGATGGGAAGGGAGTGTGGGGCTGGCCGCGGTTGCGCCCCGGATTTCGGTCGAGGCGGTTCCGGAGCTCGGTGTTGACGCGGTGCGGGCGACCGCCGTCGCCGACGGCGAATACCAGGGCATCGGTTGGGTGATCCCCGTGGAGCAACAACCGGAGCTGGACCGGTTGGAACGGATCTGCTTTGCCGCGTCGTGGCGGATGACGCCGTATTACGGTTCCGCGTGTGTATTCACGCTGATACTGGACAATCAGGTCCGGATCAATACCCTGGTCGATATCCCGGAACACGGTTGGGCGCGCATCGAAGTCCCGGTCAGCCGCGGCGCGCTGTCGCTGCCGGATGGCGTCAGCTACGACGACGTGGCCGGCTGCAAGGTCACGCAACTGTTGTGGTGGCCGAACAACAACCTCGACGTCGCCGGGGAGTCCATCGCCATTGCCGCGCTGGAATTGTACCCGCGCGCCGACTCGGTCCGTCCGCTGGTTCCGGTGTCGGTACATGTATCCCCGAAGCCGGAGCGGAACCCCGATCCCGCCGGATTGACCGACGGCCGGATCGACGCGGCAAGCCAGATGGTGTTTCCGATGTTCGGCGGCGACCCGGAGATGCTATTCGACCTCGGTACTGAAACGCTGGTCGAAGCGATCGCCGTCACCACCGCTCCCGGAACTCCGGCGAACATACAAAGTGTGGAAGTCGCGTTCGGCAATGAGGATGGGAAATTCCGTACGGCCGGTACGCTCGAAACCATGGACGCCGCCCGGAATTCGATTGCCGGGAGCGTTTCCGGCATCGGCCGGTTTCTGCGGCTGACTTTGCGGCGGCCACGCCACGACGTCCCGGCGGCGGTGGCCGAAGTGACGCTGGCCGGGCGCATTCCCGGTTTGGCCGATTACCGTAACGCGCCCTCCGGCGTCTACGATCCGGGGCTGGAATTGCCGCCGCTTTCCCCGCAGAGTTATGTGTCGTACGAGAATGCACACGGCGCGTTCGCGCTCCATCGCGGCAACGGCATACTTTGCGGCGTTTACCGCGGCGCCGAAGTGGCGATCGCACGGTTGATGCCGTTGTTCAAAGTGGAATTCGCGGACGGCAATGTGATCGAACTGGAGCCGTATACGAACCGCGTCGAAGCCATCCGGGAGACGGCGGACGGCGTTGAGGTCGATTGCAGCAATCCGGCATATTCGGCTTTGCGCTTCACCCGCGCCTACCGGCTCGACGGCGACGGTTTACGGATCGAAACCGTGATTCGGCGGCCGGATAACGGCGACCGGGTCTTCATCCAGAGCGGCACCCGGGTGGTGCTGCCGGAGGAGCTGCGCCGGGACGGGGTTTATGAGACCGCGTCGGTGTACCACTTCATGAACCGGAAATTCGCCCGCGATGTCGATACCGCGATCGCGGTGGACAACTATCCGGTGCTGTTTTTTGAAAATGCCGCCCGGAATTTGAGCTTCCTGAGCTTCTTTCTCGGCCGCAACGGCGAATTCGTCCCGCTCGACACCGAGGCGGATTCGGCGGGCAAAGCCACCCGTTTCACCGCCAACGGCTGGGAGTGGATGGATACGGTGCTGGATTGCCGCCGCCCCGAAAACCGGCTGGAAAGCCGGGTCCTGATCTGCGACGGCAGCATCCTCGACGCCTACCGGCTCTACCGGGCGCTGCCGGAGTTTCAGCAATACTACGGCTGGGTCCGGCGTCCGGCGTGGTTCCGGCAGGCGCGCTGCGATGTCGGCGCCGGTCGCACCACCGAACACGTGTATGAGGATTATTCGAACTTTCTGCGCGAAGGCATTCTCTTGCGCAGCGCGTCGACGGAGGCGAATTTTTCGTGGGGGGATCTGCCGGTGGCCGGATCGGTGCGCGGCGACTCCGGGATGGTCCAGAGCGCCGATGAGCTCGAAGCTCACTACCGCGAGCTCCGGGAACGGTATCCGCGGCTGAAGATCGGATTGTATACCTGGCTGTGGAGTGTGATTGCCGACAGCGATTTTTATCGGGCGCATCCGGAGATGACCATCGACCGCGATCGGGCGGGCAACCGGATTTCGATATGGCCGGTCGGGCGCGTCAACCCCTACCGCAATCTCGAAGCGCCGGGGTGTCTCGAGCTCACGCAGCGGCATGTGCTCGACTTCCTCGCCCGTTACCGGCAGGATATCTGGTATTTGGACGGAGGCAGCGCGATGACATACCGCAATTGGCAGACCATGGAGGTCTCCGATCCATTGTACTGGCACAAGCTGTATGCCGGAGTCCGGCGGATTCTGCAGCAGCAGGAAAATGCGCCGATCCTGTTTTTCAACGCGCCGTACCAGGTGTTCTGCGATGTCGGCCTATTGGAAAATTCCGGCGATATTTTCACCAACTGGCGCACCGCGGCGGCATGGTTCTACAAGATCAAGCTGTTTCAGGTCGACGACCCCTACCACGCGCCGGCGTATATTTACTGGTGGAAGCAGGCGGATGAACTGTACCCGGCCTATCTGGCGGTCCTCGGCACCTTTCCGGTGATGTTTCACAAGGCGCTGACCCCGGCGGAGGTGCCGTACCTCACCGCGCAATATGAAGCCCGGTTGAGTGAACTGCGCGACGGGGTGGTGTCGCCGGATTGGCGGCATGACCCGGAAACAACGTTGGAAAGCTTCGCCGTGGTCGACGGTTTGAGTGCATTCGTCCTGTTGCGCAGTCACGCGGAGGAGACGAAAACGTATCCGGTGCGTTTCGATTTCAGCCGTTTCGGCTTCGATCCGGCACGCCCGCTATATGCGTTGACCGGTAAATTGCAGCGTTACGGCGTTGCGGATACGGCCGGCCGCCTGGCGGAGGAGGAGCGCGCCGCGATCTACTGCGACACCGGCTGGATGGAAGACCGGATTTTCGCGTTTGAAGTGCTCACGGACCGGGTTCCGGCGCAAGCACAGTGGGAGTTCGAAGCATCGACGGCGTACGATTATCAGGTGACCGCCTCGGCGGCACTGCTGTTCAGCATCGACGGTCTGCCGCTGCAGATGCCGCGCAGCCGGACGCTGGAGCAGCAGGCGGACGGCGTTCTGCACGGCGATACCATTGCGCTGACGCTGGATTTGACCCGCCACGCGGAGATTGCCGCGATCCTGCCCGAAGGCATGGCGGTTGCCGCCGCCGAAATCGATGGCGAAGCTGTTCCGTGGCGATATCTGGCGATTTCCGGCCGCCTGCTGGCGATTGTCCCGGCGGCTCCGGGAGCGCGGCAGGGTTCGCTGCAATTGGCCCCGGTCTTAGGCAGCGGAAAAACGGTGGCGCTTCAACCGGTGGTGAACGATGGCGGGATCGATTTGCGGCAAATTGCGCCGGAGGATGTGACCGTACAGGTCTATCGGCAGGGGATGCTGCTGTACGCCGGCGATTTTGCCGCCGGGGAAGCCATGCGGATTCCGCTGCATCACGCGCTGCAGGGTGGCAGTTACGAGGTGGCGGTATTCGACCGCGCCGGGCGCGAAGCCGGTCGGAATACCGTCACGCTGGCGGCCGGAACGCCGCGGATCGGCATGACGCCGGTTTTTCCCCGGCCGCGATTGCATGACTCCGCCACCGCCGCTGTGCCGGGAGACGGCTTTGCCGTCGAGGGCTTCGAAAGCAGCATTTCCGAAGGCGGACTGACGGCGGCGTTCCAGCCGGAGGAGGCGAGCTTCGAACTGGCCACCGTCCCGGTATTGCCGGGGGATTTCAACTTCGGCGCCGCGCTGATGCGGCTTTCGGGCAAGCGCTTTTGGGAGATCGAACTGAGCGGCAACTTCGCATTCTTCAACACCCGGGGAATTTCCGTGGCGCACAGCATGCACCCGGCCGAGGCGTGGCACGCGATGACGCTGGTCTTCGACTTCCATACCCCCGCCGGTGATACGGTGCGTTCGCTCGGCTCGATCGGCAAACTCGACCCGCGCTACCGGATCGAGCATAAATTGCACGGCGTGGTAAAACAGCCGGATCACTGGTTCATGCTTTCCAATTTCGTCTATGAGAGTGCTTCGACACAACGCTTCTGGATCGACAGCCGGAGCCTCGGGGCGCCCGCCGACTGGGACGGCAAAGTGGCGGTGGGGGCGATTTTGGATCACGTGGCGGCGGACCGGCGGCTGCGGGTGAAAGTTTTGCGCAGCGCCGACACGCTTCCGGCCGGAAGCACCGCACTGGCGCCGTTGGATATGCAAGCGGCGTTGGCGGGAGTCCGGCGTTTTCCGGTCCCGGTGATGACGGAGGAGCCGCTTCTCGACGGCAAAGCCGGGGAGGGGGCGTACCGGCAATTGCGGCTGGACGGTTTTTCGAAGCTCAATCAACCCGGCAGCGCCTCGTCGCAGCCGACTGCGGTTTCGCTGGCGCGGGACGAGCGCAATTTGTACATCCATATCTACGCCGGCGAGAGCGAACGGGCGATCGATACGCAATCGGAAACCGACGGCGCGGCGCTGTTCGGCACCGACAGCATCGAGTTCGCGCTGGAAAACAAGCGCGACCCGGAGACTGCGTATCATGTATTGCTCGGTCCCAACAACCGGATTTATTGCAAGTTCGACGCTTTGAATGACTACCGGGAGGCGCAGGATGCGCCGCTGCCGCGCCGCGCCGTGGCGGTCGAACCGGGAGTGGCGTACGCCGCGGAGTTCGCCGTGCCGCTGGAAGCGTTGGGAATTTCCGGAACCGGTGCGGGCGAGACGCTCGGCTTCAATGTGATGCGCAACCGCTATTCCGACAGCGGCAGCGAACACCTGACGCTGGTGCCCGGAGGAAAATATCTGAATCTTTCACATTATCAACTGGAGTTATGAAAAAATCATGTGGCTGCATTTTCAAAAGGAAACGGCTCCGGTGGTGACGCCGGGAGGAGAGTTGCCGTGGCGGCGGGTCGCCGCGTTCAATCCGGCGGCGATCGAATATGAAAGCAGGATTTATATGCTGGAGCGCGCCTGCGGGACGCTGGCGCCGATGGTGTGTATGTTCGGCCTGCTGATCAGCGAGGACGGCATTCATTTCCGGCATGCGGTGCCGCATCCGGTTTTTACCGCCGCCGATGCCGGGTATCCGTTCGGCAGCGTCGAAGATCCGCGGCTGGTCCGGCTCGACGGCCGCTTTTATCTGACCTATGCGCTGCGGCGTTTCGCCGGAAACGCTTCGGGGAACGGGCAACAGGAGATTCTGTCGATCTATGCCGATGCCGGATGCGATCCGGATCCGGACCGGAATTTCACCGTGTCGGGAATCGCGGTCAGCGATGACCTGATTCACTGGACCAATCTCGGATTGTGCCGCCCGACCGTGACGGACGACCGGGATGTGATTCTGTTCCCGGAGAAGATCGGCGGCCGCTACGTGCTGCTGCGGCGCCCCTGCGCGACACCGTGGCTGCCCGGTGGCGGCATATATCTTTCATTCGCCGACACGCTGGAAAACGGCGGCGACTGGAGTGAACCGGAACCGCTGGCGCTACCGAATCCGGCCCATAACTGGGAAAGCGCGAAGATCGGCGGCGCCACCCCGCCGTACCGTACCGGCGACGGCTGGCTGGTGTTGTATCATGGGGTGGATACCTCCGGCGTGTACCGGACCGGAGCGATGCTGCTGGATCTGGAAGATCCGCGCCGGATTCTTGCCCGCAGTGTCGAAGCGTTCCTGGAGCCGGAGCTGGATTGGGAAAAGTTGGGCGTGATTTATCACAATGTGGTATTCCCGTGCGGCCAGGTGGTCCGGGACGGGGTGTTGTATCTGTATTACGGCGCCGCGGATACGGTGATCGGCCTGGCGCGGGCGCCGTTGACGGAGGTCGTGGCATTCGTCCGCGAATTTTCCGGGGAACCGGATCTTCACGGCAATCTGGCGGCGATCGCCGCCTGGAACCGGTGCAGCAGCTCCCGGCGGCGCTGAGCTTCACGGGATGGACTCGGTCAATTCCGCCACCAGCTGACGGATTTCGGCGAGCGTCGGCGCGTCGGGGTGATGGCGGAGCCGGAGCATCCGGTTCTGGACGGGGATGGGAATCCAACCGGCTTCCCGTGCCTGCAACGCCGCCGGGTGCGGCGTCAGATCGCATAACGCGTGATAGAATGACTCCTGCTCCTCCGGAGCGCGGGTTTGATACGGCATGCCGCCCAGCCACAGCGCCGCGACCTTCAAGTCCGGATCCTCCGCCAGCATGGCCGCCCGTGCGGCCAGTCCGGCGGCGCGGTTCCGGTAGTGAAACCGGTTCTTTACTCCGGCGGCGGGAAGCCGGTACATGGACGGGTTGCCCCAATTGTCCGGGAGCCCGGACCAGGGATAATGCCCCTCGTTGATGAAGTTATCCGGCTCCAGTTCGGTGCCGGACAATTCCATGCCGCACGCGAACATCAACCGGGCCAGATGGTAAAGCGCGAGCGCGCGATCGTCTCGGCTATGAGTCGGATTGTTGGCGTATTCGCTCAATTCCCGGTAGCGTCGGCAATCCAGTTGGTATGGCTCCGGGAAGTAGGGTTCCGCCTGCCCCGGGCGATGGTGCCGCATCAGCCGCCGCGCCAGCAGATGACGCAGCGAAGCGGCGAAACGGATGTCGGGGTGGGCTTCGACGAATGTCACCAACTCCTCCACCGTCAGCAGCCGTTCCGCGACCACGGCCGCGTCCAGCCAGCTGTTGCCGAGGAGAAAACCGTACAATGCCTCCTGAAAGTCCCGGCGCAGGACGCGGACGGAGCCCAGTTCGCCGGCTACCAGTTCGGGCAGTGTGGCGGCGTCGCACTGGAAGCCTTCCGGGATATTGCCCCGTTCACGGTAGATTTCCAGGAAGCGGCGCAGAGCGCGCGCCGAGGTCTCGTAATCTCCGTCCATCCGGGCGAAGCGCGCCTCCAGATACAGCCGGATCAGCGATGTTTCCGGGGCTTGGAGGAGCAGCTTCCGGGCGGCGTCGAAATTCCCGGCGTGAAACAGCCGCCACGCCTGGCGGTCGGCGGTCAGAATCGCGGTTTGCGCCTCCGGCGGCAGCGGATGCAGCAATGCCAGCTCCGGTTGGCAGACGGTCAGAATTTCCCGGCCGACCCGGTCCAGCAGCAGATCGGCGAACACGCGCGGGCGCTTCTTCGGCATTTGCGGGCTGCTCCAGAAGCCGAAGTCATGGCGCAGTTCGGCGAGAAACGCTTCATCCGGCGCCAGTGCCGTCAGCGCCACCGGATAGTAGCGGAAACCGGCATAGGGATCACGCCGGACCAGTTGCCGGATCACCGACTCCTCCAATCCGGCGGTGTCGGCGAACCCGGCATCCAGTGTGCGGCGGAAGTCGGTCAGCGCCGCGTCGGTGCTGTTGTAATCCGGCTGGGCCAGCACCTGCATGAATTTGACCCAACTGCTCCGGTAATGCCGCTGCGTCGGTTCCAGCGCCAGCAGGCGCTCCCACGCCTCCGGTGACAGGTTATCCGGCCGGGCCATGAATTCGCCCCGGCCCAGCGTATACAGGTAGAACTCCAGAAAAACTCCGGCGTCATCGGGAATTGCCGGCGGCGTTCCCGCCTGGCAGCGCGCGACGCAATCGGCGGCGAACGCCTGATAGCGCTGCCACGGCGCTTCCGCTGCTTCGGCGGACAACCCGGCGGCTTGCGCGGCGCTGAAAAAATCCAGCCGGTGGGCTTGGGCGGTCTTCACGGTATTGTGGCGCAGCTGCCGTCCGGCCCACTCCGGGTAATAATGGCGTCCGATCAGCGCCAACTCCGCCGTTATGTTCGGCCGGAGCTCGAACGAATATTCTCGGTAGTACTTACCGTTGTCAAAATACGACGGCGGAAAAAACGGGCCGCAGGCGAAAAGCGGCAGCGGCGCGGCAACGCCGCAGCCGAACGCGGCGAGGACGAGAAGGCGTGAAATGCGGTTCATGATGGAAAACCCTTTCTAACGGGTGATGATGGCGACAGGAATTTTTTTCCCGGATGGCGCCGGGGGGACTTGAATCACTTCCGGCGGCGCGCCGCAGCTCCAGTTGTCGGCGCCCGCCCCGTTCAATAGAAAACATTCGCCCCGACGCCACTCCTCCGGGAGACGTAGCTCCAACGGCTGCCGGCGCAACGGAATCCGGTGAAGCCAGCGGCAGTAAATTCGCAATTGCCGCCCGTCGGCTTCCGGAATCAGTTCGAGCTCCGGCTCCGGCGCCGTCCCGGTTTCCAGGATGGCGATGGTTTCGCGTGGCAGCGTCCACCGGTCCGGCGCCACCGGCAGCCGGAACCATATGACCGGCAGATCGGGATTGGCGCGGATCACCGCCGCGATCAGCGGCAGGTCGGGAGCCGCGATTTCGAGCGCGTCATCGTCGCAGTCGCCGGGAAACGCCTCCGCGTAAAGCCGCCGGAACCGGCCATCGGGGTAAAACGCCAGCACGTAAGCATACGTCGGTAGTGCGATCCGGAATGGGTGGCCGAACTCGCGCGCTTTTCGGATTGCCCGGTCGACGGTGGCGGTGTTCATCAGCGTATACGGAATTTCCCGGCGCTCCGGCGGCTCGATGCCATGCAGTTGCAGTACGTAAAAGGCGACCGAATCGAAAATTGCGGCGCACTCCGGCCGTTCCAGGTGGCACGGCAGCAATGTGACCGACCAGAGCCGCTCCGGATAGCACCGGGTCAGTTGGTGCAACAGACGCGCATATTCGGCGAGCTGTCGTTCGGGGACGTCGATATCCAGTTGGATTTCGCCGGATTCCAATTGCTCCACCTCGGAAATCAGCGCTTCCAGCAGTTGCTCCGGCGCACGCAATGCGGCAGCGGGAGCGCGCAGTACCGCCGCCTCCGAGCGAAATGCCTCCGGTACGGCGACACGCTTCCACTGCCACTGTTCGGCCTCCAGCTCCAACTCGCCGCGCAGGATGTACAGCTTTTCCGCGCGGGCGTCCGCCGCGGCGGCGATGAGCTCGTCGCTCCATTGACGCTGCCAGACATACCATTGCGCCGGGAGAGAACCGGACAGGAAAAGCGACAAAAGAATGACTCGGAATTTGAAAAACATGATACCGGCCTCGTACGTTGGTGAAGTATCCATACGATACTTCTGTCATGCCGGATTGCAAGCCGAAAAAGTGAGTTTGTTGATGGTTGTTTCTACCGGTGAATGTACCGTTGTTGCACGCTCTTTGCAACACTGCCCACTCGTGAGCGCGTACGGAGCCTCCCCCGCCGAGGAGGGCGCGCCCGAACGACCGGCAGAGAGTGAGCAGCGAATGGAGTTGCTGCCCCGCGTCCACCATCAAAATTACCACACCCGTCGCACAATTATTCTCGAAATTCTACGGAAAAGCAAAGTTTTCAACACACGCCTATTGACTTTTTTATTAATTTGATCTATAATTCATAATAGAGATATATATCATGGCGTTTTTTGTCAAATCCACCCGCAAAGAGAAAAGAATTTTTGCTGGGGTATTGACTTTTGAGAAAAAATGTTGTATAATTAATCTATAATACAATTTTACTGAAAGGAAGCAAAACAATGATACCGAAACACCGTATTCAGTCGTATGTCCTGACGTTGTTGGCGGTTGGATTTGTCGCGAACCTTATGGGCCGTGAGTTCCGGACCGGATTGGCGATTCCCGCTGCTGCCGATATCACTCTGACCGGCGATTTGCGCGATCCGGCTTGGGAGCGGGCGGCCAGTCCGGGTGCGTTCATCAAGACCACCGGCGATTCACCGGCCCGGGAACAGGCCCGCGTCCGGCTTTTTTATTCGCCGGAATACCTCTATGTCGGTTTCGAATGCCGACAGTCGGAACCGCCGTTTACCAGGGACGACGCACCGTCGTTCGTACAGGACTGCGTCGAGGTGCACATCTTCGACGCGCCCGGAGGCGAGAGGCGGCTCCAGGTGGCGGTATCGGCGAACAACCTGCAGTATATCGATGCCCGGCAGCCCGGTGTCGCGATTGAGTCGCAGACGGCGCGGCAGGCCGACGGCTGGAGTTGCGAGATGCGGATTCCCCTGGATGCCTTTGACGCGGCGGAGCCGTTTCTGCTCAATCTCGGACGCAATAATCTGGCCTCCAGCGAATTGAGCCTGGCCGGCGTCGCGCAGGCGATGAATTTCCATGACAGCGCCCGTGCCCTCCCGGCCTTTCTGAATCGGCGTTCCGCCGGCGCCGCCGTCGACCCGGCGGGCGCGAAGCTGGTGACGTTCAACACCGAATACGTGTTCACGGTTCCGGTGACCAACACCGGTGACCGGGCGCAAAAATTCACGTTGGCCGATACCGCCGTCGAGCTGGCTGCGGGCGAACAGCGCCGGGTCGAAGCCACGGTCGGCGTCGAGGCGTTTCAAGCGCAGCCGTATTTGCTTCTGAATGACGATGCCGGGCATATCGCCGCCATCGTCGGGATCGGGCCGGAGCGTTTTGCGCCGGAAACCGCCACGGTGACGGAGATTGTCGCCGGAACCTTCCGGGACGGCAAATTGTCGTTGGAGGCCATCGGCCCCGAACGAAGCGATTTCCGTTTCGAAGTGTCCGCGGTCGAAGACGGAATCATCCGGGTGCGGGGCGGCGCCGGCGCGTTGCCGGAGCGGTCGGTCACGCTGATGCAGGCTAACGACGGCGAATATGCTCCGGCGGAAGTGCGGTGTGTCGAAGAGTCCGGCCACTGGCGTTTTTCCTCCCGGCTGGGGGAATTGGTCATCGCCGAAAAGCCGTTCGGAATGCGCCTGTTCGATGCCGATGGCCGTCTTTTGGCCGCGACGGTTTCCGACGGCGTTGATCTCGGCGACGGTTTCCGGCTGGCGATGGGGATCGGGGAGGGCGAACGGTTTTACGGATTCGGTTCGGGGCCGGGCGCGGCATTGGAGCGCAACGGCGGTTCCTGGTTGATCTGGGTCGAACACAACGCCACCGGCGATATTTTTTTCCCTTACTTCATTTCGGACGCCGGTTTCGGTTTATTCAGCAACAACAGCTTTAAAACCCGTTTCGATATGGGGGAGCGCGATCCGGGGCGTTGGGAAGCAGCCGGAGCGGGCGGCGATCTGGATGTATTCCTCTTCGTCGGTGCGCCGAAAATGGTGGTTGAGCAATACACCCGGATCACCGGCAGGCCGACTTTGCCTCCGGCATGGGCCTTCGGCTACTGGCAATCGACGACACGTATCGACGGCCAGCCGGAGGTGTTGGAGGTTGCCCGCCGCATGCGCGAAAAAGCGATTCCCTGCGATGTGATCGCCCAGGATCCGGGGTGGGCCAAGTCCTTCATGAGCTTCCGCTGGGGTGATTCGTTTCCGGAACCGGCGCGGCTGCTCGAGGAGTTGGGTAAAAATCACTTCAAGCTCGGGCTGTGGACCGTGCCGTTCGTCAACCCCAATGTCGATTTCTTTCAACAGGGGCTGGACTCCGGCTTCTTCGGCCGGAACCGTGAGGGTGCTTTCCGTCCGGTCGACTGGTGGCTGGGAAAGCAGGCTGGCTTGGTCGACTTCACCAATCCGGAGGCGGTGAAGTGGTGGGGCGAGCAACTGGCGCCGTTGATGGAACAGGGCGTTTCGGTGCTCAAAACCGACGGCGGGGATTCCGAAGTCGGTGTTGACTTTCAATTTGCCGCCGGCGGCGCCGATGCGTTGCACAATCTCTATCAATTGTATTTCGCCCGTTGCGTTTATACGGAAATGGCCCGGCGTCTGGACGGGCGGCGGCCCTGCATCTGGATCCGTTCGGGCATATCCGGGATACAACGCTACCCGTGCGCCTGGGGCGGCGACCAGCCGGCGACCTTTGCCGCCGGGCGCCAGCTGCTGCTGGGAGGACAGAATGTCGGGCTGGGCGGAGTCGCTTTCTGGTCGCACGATCTCGGCGGCTTCAGCTACGACCCGACCGAAGAATACTACATTCGTTCGGTTCAGTGGGGACTGCTGAGCCCGTTGGCCCGCGCCCATGGCGGTCAGAACGAACCGTGGAGTTGGGGCGAACGGGCGGAAGCGGTTTTCACGAAGTTCGCGAAACTGCGTTACCGGCTTTTGCCCTACATTTACTCCATCGCCCACGAAGCGAACCGTACCGGAATACCGATGATGCGCGCGATGCTGCTCGAATTTCCCGGCGACCCGGAAGCGGTGCGCCAGCCCTATCAATACATGTTCGGACCGGCGTTGCTGATTGCGCCGGTTTACGAATACTCGAACCATCCCGATTTGACCGCGGAGCGGCAGGTGTATTTCCCGGCGGGAGGCTGGCACGACTGGTGGGACGGCCGCAAGATGGCTGCCCCCGGTTACGCCCGGGTCTCCGTGTCGGTCGACAGGCTTCCGGTCTATCTGAAAGCCGGAGCCATTCTGCCGCTTTTCGGCGAGGATGCCACCCCCCAATATATTACCGGCGGCTCCTGGGGCCCGCATCTGGAGCTGTTGATTCAGGACGGCGCCGACGGCAGCTTCACGATGTATGAGGACAACGGCATCGATATCGGGCCGGCTGCCGCAACCGCCATCGAGTTCCGTCGGGAAGGCGCGTCGCGCCATATCAGGGTCGCCGGACGTGAAGGCAGTTTCGCGGGAGCGGAAGCCAGCCGCAACCGCACCTGGCTGGTCCGGCTCAGGACGGCGCAAGCGCCGTCGGAGGTGACCGTCGACGGTACGCCATGTCCATGGAACTTCGACGCGACGGTTGGAGAGGTGACCGTTGCGGTCGACCGAGCGGCGTTCGATATGGAGGTGAGGTGAGGGAGCATGCGGGGGACGAGAAGTCCCCCCACATGCTCATCGGCTGAAGAAAATCGCGGAGCCGCGGGCGAAGTCGATCCGGTCCAGCGTCAGATAGATGAAGTCGCCGACCTGGTAGCGCTTGTGGCCGCGCTCCAGATTCAGCACTTTACCGGTGCGGCGGAAGCTGCCGGAGAGGTTTTCCAGCGGCACGAAACCGTAAATTCCCAGTTCGCCGATGTCGACCAACAGACCGTTGGTGGTGACTTTGGCGACGATGCCTTCGTAAAAGTTGGCGGTGGGGTCGCTTTCCAGCTTATCCTCCAGATAACGCAGTTTGAGCCGGTCGTTGGCGCTGTAGTAGGCGTCGTCATTGTTCATTTCGCGCTCGCTGGTTTCGGCGGCGAACTTCGCCATGGTCGCTTTCGAGCGCAGGCGCACATTCAGGTCGGCATTCCACAGCTGCTGGTGCACCAGCAAGTCCGGGTAACGCCTAATCGGGCTGGTGAAGTGCGAATAGCGCAGCTTGCCGAGGCCGTAATGCAGCGACGGTTCTTCGGAGTAGACCGCCCGCGGCAGCGACCGCAGAAAGTGGCTCAGCAATACCTGCCGCCGCGGTCCCGGGGGCAGTCCGGCCAGGTAGCGGCAGGCATTGAGCCGGTTGCTCAAGTCTCCGGTCGGAATGCCGAAGCTCTCTTCGCTCAACGCCGAAAACTCCTCCAGCTTCAACGGATCGGGTTCGTTGTGAATCCGGAACAGCCCGCCGATGCCGCGCTCGATCAATTCATTGGCCACCGCGACGTTTGCCGCCAGCATGAATTCCTCGACCAGCTCCTCCGATTCGCGCTGGATTTTTCGCTCCAACCCGAGAATGGTGTCGGAGTTTTCGTCGCAGCGCACCCGGATTTCCGGCATGTCCAGATCGAGGAAGTGTTCGGTCGCCGCCCGCTTTTGACGCCATGCCGCCGCGACCTTTCCCAGCACCTTCAATGCTTCCACCGCGTCATCGGAGCAATCCTCCGGGCGCTTATCCTTATGCAGGAAATCCTGCACTTGGTCGTAATCGAGCCGCTGGTCGACCCGTACGATCATGTGGGCGCGGCGCACTGCGAGCACTTCGCAGCTCTCCGGATCGACTGTGAACAGGATCGAATGCGCCGGTGAATCCTGATGCGCCTGCATGCTGATGCGCGCGGTCAGGCTTTTCGGCAGCATCGGCAGCGTCCGCCCCGGCAAATAGGCGGTGAACGAGCGCTTCAACGCACCCTTGTCGAAGCGCGAATGCGGTGCAATCCACGCGGCGACGTCGGCGATATGAACGCCGAGTTCCCACTTGCCGTCAGGCAGCGTCGCCACTGAAATCGCATCGTCGAAGTCCTTGGCATCCTCCGGGTCGATGGTTACACACGTCGCCTGGCGGTAGTCGATGCGGGAAATTTCGCGCGGCACCAGCGCCAGCGCCTCTTGGTCGTCCTCTTCGCTGTACGGTGACGGCAGGTCGAATTCGGCGCAGACGGCGTCGAGATCGCCCTGGACCGTTCCGGCTTTGCCGATGCGGCGGCTGACGGCGCCGCGCACCGCTTCGCCCTCTTCGCGTTTGTGATGCAGGAGCCGGAGCTCGACCCAGTCGCCGCGTTTGGCGCCGTTGAGCGAACCGGCGACGTCGATGTCTTCGGTGAGGTGCTTGCTCAAGGGCCGCACCCGGCGCCCGGAAAGCAATTCGCCGACGACGCGCTCGCGTCCGTGCTCGACCACCTCGATGATTTTCCCGGACGGTCCGCGCTTGTTGGCGATATCTTCATCTCTTGGCGGCAGGATGCCGACGATGACTTCGTCGCCGTCCATGGCGCCGTTGATGAACTGCGCCGGGATGAATACTTCGGTGGCGTTTTTTTCGGTTTCCAGCGGGTGCACGAAACCGTAGCCGTTGGCGGTCACACTTAGAATACCGTGGACCTTATCCTTGATCCGGCCGCTCCGGCGTTCCCGGGTGCGTTCGGTGATGCGGCGCAGGCGGTTCTTTTTGGCTTTTTTCATAATTTCAGTTCCCTCGTTTCTCCTGTTTTATTCAAGATACCATGAATTCCGGCTTTTGGCAACAGGGGATTTGCATTTTTTCGCCTTTTATGGTACATTAAAGACAGCGTGAGAGGGGAAATTTTGAGCATTGCGAGATCCCCGCGGCGCGAAATGGACATTACAGAAAGAGGGTGGGTTATATATGACTGCCGATAATACCGGAAAAAAGCGGACGGTTCGTGATTTCCGCAATTGTAAAGCCGAAGGCATCCCGTTGACCGTGCTCACCGCCTACGACGCGCCTACCGCGGCGCTGGCGCACGCGGCCGGTGTGGATATGCTGCTGGTGGGGGATTCGGTGACGACGACGGTGATGGGATATGCGACGACGCTTCCGGCGACGATGGAAGATATGCTGCACCATGCCGCCTGCGTCCGGCGCGGCGCGCCCGGAGCGTTTGTCATCGGCGATATGCCGTTCATGAGCTATCAGGTCAACGCCGATACGGCGGTGGCGAATGCCGCCCGTTTCCTGAAGGAAGCGGGGTGCGACGCGGTCAAGATCGAGGGGGGCGCGGATTACGCCGAATTGATCGAGCGGCTGGTGACCTGCGGGATTCCGGTGATGGCGCATGTCGGCTTGCTGCCGCAACACGTGCTGACGTCGGGAGGGTATCGCAAGACCGGCAAAACCGAGGCGGACGCGGAGCGGATCATGCGCGACGCGAAAGCGGTTGAGGAGGCCGGCGCGTTCGCGGTGGTGCTGGAGTGTTTGCAGCAGGAGGTGGCGGATGCGATCACGCGGGAGTTGAGCATTCCGACGATCGGCATCGGGGCGGGGCCGGGGACGGACGGCCAGGTGCAGGTGGTCCAGGATTTGCTGGGCTTGTCCGGGGCGGGAACGCCGAAACACGCCCGCTGCTACGCCGATTTGTACCACACAATTCAGCAGGCGTTCGAAAATTACGTGCGCGACGTCCGCACCCGGAATTTTTAAAAAATAAAGCCGCGAAGCGGCGGTCTGCACTCCGCTACACGGAGGCGCCGCACCGGCGGCGAATATGCAGGCGTAGAACAAAAGAAGCCATAGCACAATGAAACACCGGAAGTGGAAACGCAGACAGGAATCGGGCGCGGCGCTGACCGAGGCGCTGGGCGCGATGGTGATATTGTGCCTGATTTTCTTCGGACTGCTGCAGATTTTTCATTGGGCGATGGCGAAGATGGTGATGGAATACGCGTCGTTTTATGCCGCCAGCAGCCATTCGCTGGGGTATACGCCGGCGTTCACCGAACGGGTGGCGCGGGTGGCGAGCGTCAGCGCTTCGGGGCGCGACCGCTCGGCGGTATCGCTGCGGGACAGTGAAGATTCCGGGGCGATCGGTGACGCGTTGGCCGATTACCTGTCCAATCCGGCTTCCAGCGGGGTGGATTTCGAATATTGGGATACGACCCGCCCCGGCGCGCCGCGGCTGCGGGTTTCCGCCGACGGCGCCAGAGAATCGCTCGGGCGGGTGTGGATCGAACACATGCCGCTGCTGCAGAAGGCGTTTTCGGTATGGGCCGAAGGAGCGACCGAGGCGACGATTCCGGCGGGCGAGAGCGTCTATTACAACCACTCCCAACATTATCTGACGCCATGAAGTCACCGGAAAATATGCGGGGACAGACCCTGGTGCTGGCGCTGGTATTGATGGTGATACTGGTGGTGGCGGCATTTTTCCTGTTCGACTTCCAATCGTTGATCCGGGCAAAGCTAAAGGTGGAAACCGCGGCGCAGGCCGGGGCGCTGACGGCGGCCCAGTGGCAGCGCGAGAGCCTCAATCTGATCGGCGAACTGAATCTGGTGAAAGCTTCGACTGCGCTTCTGACCGATATCCCGCCCAAGGTGTCCGGCTTGCTCGGCGCCAATATGAACGGCGAAGAACAAGCACAGGTAGCGGCTTCGGAGCAGCTGGTGACCGAAATGCAGACCCGGATCAGCTTCGTCGGCCCCCTGATTGCGTGGGGCGCGGCGGAACAGGCGGTGAAAAACAACGGCATCAACGGCGAATCGAGGCTGATTGCGCGCGCGCTGGACCGTTATATGACAAAGATCGCCAACAATGACGATATGCGTTATTACGAACCGGTCAATGGCTATTACTGGCGCATGCCGTATTTGTCCATGTTGCAGAGCTTGCGGGATTCGGCGCAGTTGGCGGTGCGCCCCAACGGTATTTTTTCCGGTATCGACCATGTCGATCCGGCGTGGCTTGGCGACGAGGGGCTGTACCGCGCCATCCGGAGCCGGAATTGGTGTTATCCGACCTTGAACCGGCTGATCAAGGAGTATCCGGATTCGTTCTGGGAATCGCAATGGTTTCAGGTCGATCTGTCGCCGGCGCGCTTTCCGGAGGAGAGCGAGATTTTCACCCTCGATATCGAGTTCGGGCGCCGGGCATTGCGCGGCCAGACTCTACAAAGCGTCAAAGACGAACTGCGGCGTTATCGCCTGGACGCCAATAATCTGCCGGATGGGTTCGTGCGTTGGGCTGTGTATGGTGACAGCTGGCTCGAGGAGGCCGGGGGCGCTTATACCGGCCCGGATCTGACGGTGTGGCAGGGGCCGGGCGGCGCCGGCGGCGGCCCGTACTTTTTTCTGCGCCGCGATTTGCGGCCGAGCGCGGTGTACGGCGGCCCGGTCGCGGTGGCGGAGGTGGCACAGGATATTCCGACCCTCAGCCGTTGGCAGGGGAGGGGGACGAGCGACGCCGATGCCTTCGATGCCGCCGAAGTGTACAATGCCGGCCTGGTCCGGGAGGTGAAAACGCCGGAGGTGGCGGTCGGCAATTACAGTGTCGCCCGTCCGATCGGCGCATTGCGCAATACCGGCGATCTGCCTCCGGTGGCGGCGCAGGTGATTCTGCCGGTGTTTGCCGACGCGGTTCTGATTCCGGGATCGATGCTGCGGTACCGGATGATGCCGGCCGGAGGCAACCGGTTGGAATCGTTTCTGCTGTGGCTGGCGTCGGTGAACGACCTTTTCCGGTACCGGGAACCGCTGCCGTCGGGGACGGAGGCATATCTGGAAGCGCTGCGCAATCTGGCCAATCCGGCGTGGCGGCGGATCGGCTGGAATTCCGGCTGGCAATGGCATGGAGGTGAACGGCAGGCCGAAACGATTCTGTCCGGCGTCGGCTCCGATCAGCCGGGGTGGCTGCAGGCGCCGGTGATTTACCGGGGAGTGGACACCGACCGTTACCCGGCGGGCAGACTGACGGTGGTGCGCAATGACGACGGAACTGTGGAGTACCATTGGGGGAACCGCTATTTCGTCCAGCGCGCCGACGGTTCGTTGGAGACCAACGAAGCGATCAAATGTTTTCAAAGTCCGGGAGGCCCCGGCGGGGTCTACGGGATCAATACCGGGCCGAGTCACCGTTAAGGAGATGGTTATGCGGCAACGAAATAAGCAATCGGGACAGGCGCTGGCGGAAATGGCGGTCGCGCTGGTGGCATTGCTGGCAGTGATGCTGGGGGTGCTTTTCATTTCCGGGGTCGGCATCGCCAATATCCGCACTTTGCTTTCGGCGCGGACCGAGGCGGAGCGGCGGTCGCGCGCCGCCAATGATTTTTCGGCGGCGGATGGAGACAACATCCAAAGCTGGGATTACCGGGCGGCGGTGCCGTTCACGCCGCACGACCGGCCGGTGCGCGCGGGGGCTTTTTCAAGCGTTGCGGACGGGCAGGTGCAAATGCAATTGAATAACGGCGGTTATTCGGCGGGGATGCCGGGCAACGATTACTTTACCTTTGTCGGATTGGACGAGATGCGGGAATACAAACCGCGGAACCAGGAATCGAACCGGCTGCGGGAGCGTCCGGCGATGTTTGTGGACGCGGCGGGCTTGCGCCGGGGGGTGGCAAGCGAGAGCGAGGATAACTTTTTCGAGGGGAACTGGAACGCGGCGACCCGGCGGCAATTCCGCTGGAGCGTGGGGCGTTTCCTGGGGGTGACGGTGAGCCGGGAGGAGCTGCGCGGCTGGCGTGCCAACCAGGTCTATTTCCCCGCCTGTCCCGCCGGGAAGTGAAAAATCAATACAATTAGCGGCGGAAAGCAGGATATGAAACGGAAGAAACCGGTGAAAAAAGACGAATTGCTGAGTATGAATAAATACCGCACCCAGGCGGTCAGCGCGGTGCGGGTGACGCGGGAGGTGTTTGCCGCCGCTTTTGAGGAAAACCGCCCGGCCGACCGGGTGTTGAACGCACTGCTGCGGAGCAACCGGCAATGGGGATCGCGGGACCGGCAATGGTTGAGCGAAAGCGTTTTCGCCGCGTTTCGCTGGTGGGGCGCGTTTCGCTGGCTGTCGGCGGGGGCTTTGCCGGATTCGGAGCGGGAATGGGCGCGGCTGTTGGTCGGCGCCTGGCAGCTGGAAGCCCCAGGAGGGCTCCCCGAAGCGGCGAAGGTGCTGTTGGATCAGTGGAAGTTTCCGTCGTCGCGCCCGGATTCCGGCGTTACCCTGGCCGTCCGGTTGGAACGGGTGATGCGGCTGTGGGCGGAGCACGAACACTGTGAAATGCCGGAGGGCGGCATCCGGCTGCTGGTGCCGGAGTGGACCCCGGCGGAGCTGCCGTCCACGGTGGATGTCGAACAATGGATCGCCTTTGCCCAGAAGCGTCCGCCGATGTGGTTGCGCTCACAGGCGGTTCCGGTGCCGGAACTGATTGCGGAGCTGCAGGCGGCGGGGCTGGCGCCGGAGGTGCACCCGGATCTGCCGGATGCGCTGAAGCTGATGCAGGCGCGGGTGAATCTTTATACCCTCCCGGCCTTTCGCAAGGGCTGGTTCGAGGTGCAGGACCTGGCGTCGCAGTACATCGGCCGGGTCGCTTCGCCCCAAAGCGGGGAACGCTGGTGGGACGCCTGCGCCGGTGCGGGCGGCAAAAGTTTGCAGCTGGCCGAGTTGATGCGGCGCAAAGGCACCGTGGTGGCGAGCGATCTGCGCGAATGGAAGCTGGAAGACTTGAAATTGCGGGCGCGGCGCAGCGGTTTTCCCAATATCCAGACCCGCCCATGGGACGGCAAGGCGCTGAAGCCGAAGCAGCGGGAGATGTTCGACGGCGTGCTGGTGGACGTCCCGTGCAGCTGTTCCGGGGTGTGGCGGCGCAACCCCGACGCACGCTGGACGCTGCGCCCCGAAGAGGTGGCGGAACTGGCGGCGTTGCAGTTGGAAATTCTCGGCCGCGCCTGCCAGGGGGTGAAGCCGGGGGGCGTATTGGTATACGCGACCTGTTCGGTGTTCGAGCGCGAAAACCGCGGCGTGGTCGAAGCTTTCCTCGCCGCCCAGCCCGATTTCGCATTGGAGCCTTACCCGAATCCGGTGAACGGCGCGATGACGCCGGGTTACGCGGGGGTACTGCCGTGGGAAGGCGACTGCGACGGCATGTTTGCCGCCCGCTTCCGGCGGCAAAAGCAGAATTGATTACTCCAGCAGTTCGGCTTCGGCTTTCAGCGCCGGGGCCGACTGTACCGGCAGCGGCCGCAGTGGCGTTTCGGGGAGATTCCGGGTCATGCGGCGGACGGCGTAGCAGGCGATCGAGCCCGCAATCAGGTCGGCCAGCAGACGCGCCCAGAACACCCCGGTCAAAGTGTTGAAGTACAGCGCCAGCCACGACAGCGGAATCAGCAGCCCGACCACCCGCAGCGCCTGCAGCCATGCCGCCGCGGCGGGACGGCCGCAACCGGTGAAAAAGAAGCCGGAATAGCGGTGGATTTCGACCATGCCGAAGCCGAACGGGATGATCCGCAAATACAGCTCCATGATCGGCAGCACCTCCGGGTCGCTGGAAAACAGCCGCACCAGATAGGGCGCGCCGAAAAAGAATACAAATGCCATTCCCAGTTCGAAGTAAAAGGCGAAACGCATGGCAAACCGGCGGCACTGATTGATCCGGTCGTAGCACCGGGCGCCGTAATTCTGTCCTACCATCGGCAGCAGCGCCATGCCGAGCGCCATCGGGAATACGAACGCGATCACTTCCAGCCGTCCCGCCGCCGCGGTCGCCGCCACCGCGTCTTCGCCGAAGCTGGCGACAATCCGGGTTATCACCCCCGAGCCGATCGGCATCAGCAGCATTCCCAGAATCGACGGCACGGCGAAGCGGATGATCAACCGCCAGGTACGTCCCAACCGGCCGTCCCGGAACACCGACAGTGTCAGCATCCGGTGTTTGCGGTGCAAAATCCACAGCACGGTTGTTGCGGCGATCAATTGCGAAATCACCGTCGCCAGCGCCGCCCCGGCAATTCCCATCGCCGGAAACGGCCAGGCGCCGAAGATCATCCACGGGTCGAGCACCACATTCAACGCCAGCCCGAGCAGCATCATCCAGGAGGCGGTTTTGGCGTCGCCGACCGCGATCAACAGACTGTTCCCCGCCGTCGTCAGCGCGCCGGTCACGCACCCCAGATACCAGATCGCCATGTAACCGCGAATCGCCGGCATCACGCTCTCCTGGGCGCCGAACTGGCGGAAACACCACTCCAGCGAGAGTAAGCCGGTTATCGCGATCGCGGTCGAACACAACACGATCAAGATGAGTCCGCCGGTCAGGAGGCCGGCGCTTTTCCGGTGCTTGTTTCCCCCCAGCGCCTGCGCCACCGTGATCATCACACCGGCGCCCAGTCCGTGAAACAGGCATCCGACCAGCATCACCACCGGAAAGGTGAAACCCATGGCTGCCAGCGGCGTCGTCCCCAGTTTGGCCACGAAGTAGGTGTCGGCGATATTATACCCGGAAATGGCAATGGTTCCGGCCAACATGGCTGCTGCCGTTTTCAGCATGGTCTGGCCGATCGGGCCATGAATATAGGCTTGCGAATTCCGCGCTTCCATCCGTATGCTTCTTTCCGGGGGTGAATTTGGAAAATGATTTAGATACTATATCGTATTTTGCTTGAAATACAAGCTTCAGAGTATATTTTCCCGGAAAACAAAACTCCCGGCGCCCGACCTCTTGCGGTCCGGCGCCGGGAGATGTGTCGGCCGCCTCTTCATAAATGCGGCGACACGCGCGATACTTTCTCCCCTCGTATCTTTGCGAAAAGTAATATCAAGTATTATTTTGACATTATCACTATTCATAGTATACATGAAAAAATACTTAATGCAACTGCAAAATTGTTAAATTATCGTTAAAAGAAAGAATTTCTCAACATGTTCCGAAAACTTTGGCACGAAACGGCTGTTATCGTGGATTCCGTGCCCCCGATTGTCGCGGCAAGTCGCCGCGCCGGGAAACGGTGAAAAATAATCCGGCCTGCCTCGAGAGGCACTTGTTTTTTCTCGTTGAACAGGGTATAGTAATACGGTCGCTTTCATGTAAAACCATATTAGCCTTTAAAGATCTATCATGTTACTTTTTTTGGCCGGAATCGCGTTGTTGATCGCAGGTTACTACACCTACGGAAAGTTCATCGAGAAAGTCATCGGCCCGGACGACCGTCCGACGCCGGCAACCCGTCTGCATGACGGCGTCGACTTCGTCGTACTGCCGCACTGGAAAAATATGCTGATCCAACTGCTGAACATCGCCGGGGTCGGCCCCGTGATCGGCGTGATTATCGGGATCAAGTTCGGCTGGATCGCCATGCTGATCATCCCCATCGGCAATATCATCGGAGGGGCGGTGCATGACTTTATCGCCGGGATGATGTCGATCCGGCATGACGGCGCCAATCTGCCGGCGCTGATCCGGATGACACTGGGCAAGACCTATTACCGCTTTTTCTCGGTTTTCATGATCGTGCTGCTGCTGCTGGTGGTGGCGGTTTTCGTCAATATCCCGGCGGGGCTGATTGACGGCATGTTCCCCTCCGTGCCGATTTTCTGGTGGGCGGTGGTGGCGATCTTTCTGTATTACATTTGCGCCACGCTGTTTCCGATCGACAAAATCATCGGCGCCATCTATCCGGTTTTCGGGGCGCTGCTGCTGTTGAGCAGCGTTGCCATTTTCGGCGCGCTGTTGTGGGCCGCCATCGACAATCCGGAGTTGATGAGTGAAACCGAGGCGTTTGAGGCGAACATGATCCGGTTTCCGGTGGTGCCCGCGCTGTTCGTCACCATCGCCTGCGGTATTATTTCCGGTTTTCACGCGACCCAGTCGCCGATCATTGCGCGTACCATCCGGTCGGAACGGCAGGGGCGCGCGGCTTTCTACGGCATGATGATTGTCGAAGGCATCATTGCGATGATCTGGGCCGGTGCCGCGATGGCTATTTATCGCCTTCATCCGGAATACATGTTGGAAAGCCCGAATCTGGTGCTCAAGTGGATCACCGAACACTTTCTCGGCACCTGGCTGGGGGTCTTCGCCGTGGTCGGTGTGATTGTGCTGGCGATCACCTCCGGCGACACCGCCATGCGCAGTCTGCGCCTGAGTCTGGCCGAGATATTCCAGATCGACCAGAAACCGATTCGCAGCCGCATTCTGTTGTGTGTGCCGCTGATCGCAGTGGTCTCCGGATTGTTATGGTGGTCGAATATTTCCACTTCGACTTTTCAGCAGTTGTGGAATTATTTCGCCTGGGGCAATCAGGTGCTGGCGGCTTCCACGCTGTTTGCCGTGACCGCGTGGCTGGTGGCGCTCCGAAAGAAAAACTGGTGGACCGCGATGGCTCCCGGTATCTTCATGAGCTTCATCGTCCTCAGCTATATCCTGTGGATTTCCCCCGCCAACGGCGGACCCGTCGGATTCGGCATGCCCCTGTATGCCGCCTACGCGATCGCGCTGGTGCTTTCGCTCATCACCGCCATTTACGCCTATCGCTGCGGCATCAAGAGGCGGAAGCAGGAGTAAAATTGCTGTTGATGGTGCGGCTCTGGGGGTGGTAATTTTGGCGGTGGATGCGGGGGGAGGCTTCGTGCCGCGCTCCTTGGCGCGAGGAGCCCCCACATTCTGAACTACTCGCAGCGGACGTCGGCGATGTCGTCGGTATCGGCGAAGATCATCGCCAGGCGGTCGAAGCCGAGGGCGCAGCCGGAAACCGGCGGCAGGCCGTAAGCCAGCGCCTGATAAAATTCATCCGGCTCCGGGTAGTCCTGCAGACCGTGTTCGCGGCGGAAACGGACCGCCGCGTCGAAGCGGGCGCGCTGTTCGGCGCAATCGCGCAATTCGCCGTAGGCGTTGGCCAGCTCCAAGCCGTAGATATACAGCTCCCAGCGCTCCGCGACTTCCGGCTCATCCGCTTTCAGCCGTGCCAGACTGGCGCGGTTCGCCGGATAATCGGTGAGAAAGGTCAGCCGACCCTGGCCGAGACGCGGCTCGATTTCGGCGACCATCAAGTCGTCGAAACAATCGTGCTTGTCCGCTTCTTGCATTGTCATCGGCGTCCAGCGCGCGAAGGCTTCGCGCACGGTAATGAATTCCGGTTCGAGGCTGAAGTTGAGCGGTTTGCCGCGGTAGGTCGTCCGGGGCGAGCCCAGCACTTCGCGGGCGCAATCCCGGAGACAGACGGCGGTGAGATGCGCCAGATCCCGGTAGGATATGCCGGCGCGGTAGTATTCGAGCATGGTGAATTCGGTCCGGTGCTTCCGGCCGAATTCATCGGCGCGGAAACATGCTCCGAGCTGGTAGATGGATTCATACCCGGCCGCCAGCAGATTTTTCATCTCCAACTCCGGGCTTGGACGCAAAAACGCTCCGGCCGCGGGAATGGTTTCGATGTATTCCTCGGGGGCCGGAGCGGCAATGCGCACCGGAGTTTCGACTTCCAGCCAATCCCGGTCGTCGAACCAGCTCCGCAACGCGCGGCGCAAACGCGCCCGTACCGTCAATTGGCGGCGGCGGCTTTGCAGCCGGCTCACGACTTCCGGTACGGGGAGTTGCGGCATGGCTTACGCCTTGCTGACGCGTTCGGCGTATTCGCCGGTGCGCGTATCGATCTTGACGGTGTCGCCGATGTTGATGAAAAGCGGCACCTGAATTTCGTAGCCGTTGTCGATTTTGGCCGGCTTCAGCACGTTGGTGGCGGTGTCGCCGCGTGCGCCCGGTTCGGTTTCGGCGATCACCTTTTCGATGAAGGTCGGCAACGTGATTTCAATCGGGGTGCCGTTGTAGAGCAGGAATTTGCACAGGCTGTTCTCGATCAGGAAATAGCACTGCTTGCCGAGTGTTTCCTGATGGACGTGCATTTCTTCGAAGGTGTCGACGTCGCTGAACACGTAGTTGTCGCCGTCCTGGTACGAATAGTACATTTCGCGTTCTTCGAGGTTCGGCTTGCCGACCTTGTCGGTCGGACGGTAGGTGTGTTCCATGCCGGTGCCGGTCATCAGGTTCTTCATCTTGCAGCGGTAAAGCGCGGTGCCCTTGCCCGGCTTGCAGAATTCAAATTCGGTAATGACCCACGGCTGTCCTTCAATTTCGATTTTCAGCCCTTTTTTCAGATCGGAAGCACTAAACATCGGCGTCTCCTGGTTCTTTTGGAAGATTGATAAAATAAGCACATCTTATTACTATACACCTTTTGGCGCCGGTTTGCAAGTTTTTTTCGCTTCTTCGTCGACACAATACTTGGCTGTTTGATAAGGAAAACGGCAGGAAAAGACACAGACTGCCGGAAAGAGTTTCCGGCAGTCTGTAATCTGTCCGTCGATGACACGGAAGCCGGGGTTGAACGGCGTCAACCGGTATGACGCCGGCACAACCCCGTCGGTTCAGCAGCCGAAACGGGCGTAGTCGCCGAGCATTTCTTCGATGCGGAGCAGTTGATTGTACTTGGCGATCCGGTCGGTGCGCGACAGCGAACCGGTCTTGATCTGCCCGGCGTTGGTCGCCACCGACAGATCGGCGATGGTGGTATCCTCGGTTTCGCCGGAACGGTGGCTGATCACCGCGGCGAAACCGGCCTTGTGCGCCATTTCAATGGCGTCCAGCGTTTCGGTCAAAGTGCCGATCTGATTGACTTTGATCAGGATCGCGTTGGCGGCTTTGAGTTCGATGCCGCGCGCGAGGTACTCGACGTTGGTCACAAAGAGATCGTCGCCGACCAGCTGGCAGCGCGAGCCGAGGCGGCCGGTCAGCAATTGCCAGCCCTCCCAGTCACTCTCCGCCATGCCGTCTTCGATCGAATCGATCGGATATTGGGTAATCAGTTTTTCGAGGTAATCGACCTGGGCCATGGCGTCACGCTGCTGTCCGGCGGCGCCCTCGAACTTGGAGTAGTCGTAAACGCCGTTGACGTAAAATTCGCTGGCGGCGCAATCCAATGCGATGGCGACGTCGACGCCGGGTTTGTAATCGGCCGCGTCGACCGCTTTCATGATGAAATCGAGCGCTTCTTCGGTGCCGCCGGTGAAGACCGGGGCGAAACCGCCCTCGTCGCCGACCGCCGTACTCAGGTTTTTGGCTTTCAACAGCTTTTTCAGGCTATGGAAAACCTCCGCCCCCATCCGCAGCGCTTCGCGGAAATTGGGCGCGCCCACCGGCCGGATCATGAACTCCTGGAAGGCGATCGGCGAATCCGAATGCGAACCGCCGTTGATGATGTTCATCATCGGCACCGGAAGCACTTTGCCGTTGACGCCGCCGATGTAGCGGAATAACGGCAGATCCAGGTAGTTGGCCGCCGCGTGGGCGCAGGCGAGCGAAACCCCGAGAATGGCGTTGGCGCCGAGTTTTTCTTTGGTTTTGGTGCCGTCCAGCTCGATCATGGCCTGGTCGATGCCGACCTGGTCGAGCGCGTCCATGCCTTCGAGTTCCGGGAAAATCCGCTCGTTGACATTGTCGACGGCTTTCAATACGCCCTTGCCTTCGTAGCGGCGACGATCGCCGTCGCGCAGCTCCAGCGCTTCGTTGGTTCCGGTGGAGGCGCCGGAGGGCACCGCGGCGGAGCCGACCGCGCCGTCTTTCAGGGTTACTTCGACTTCGAGCGTGGGGTTGCCGCGCGAGTCGAGGATTTCACGGGCATGGATGTCACAGATTGTCGACATAATTCACCTCCTGGTTGGCATTTTCTCTCTCCAAGTCAGACAATACACCCGTTTCCCGAACAATGCAAATAATCTCGGTTCAAAAAAATATTTGCATTTTTCCGATGGCGGAGTATAGTAAGGATATTATGACACACATGGCGTATTACAGCTTGAACCTGCGACTTACTCTGGCCGATTGAGCCGGAGAGGTACGTTGCATACTCGTTCTTAGCTGCTGCGGACGCCTTTCGGCACAATCGGTCCACCGACGGGAAGCTGTTTCCCGCGTCGCGGCGAATGTGTCTTTTTTTATGCCCGGATTGCGGATGCTTCCTGTTTTTTCCCTCTTTCTTGTCAATTCCAACAGAAAAACCATAAGGAAGCAACATGATGAAATCGTATCCCAAGTACCGAAAACCGACTCCGGTGGCCATTGACCAGCGCGAGTGGCCGACCCGTGAAATCACCCGTTGCCCGATCTTCGCGCCGGTCGACCTGCGCGACGGCAACCAGGCCTTTGCCAGCCCGATGGACGCGGCGGTGAAAATGCAGTATTTTCAAATGCTGGTCGACACCGGCTTCAAGGAGATCGAAGTGGGGTTCCCGTCGGCCTCCACGGAGGAATTCCGCTTCATCCGGCAGCTGATCGAAACCGATCGCATTCCGGAGGATGTCCGGATCGTGGTGTTCACGCCGGCGCGCGAGGCGCTGATCGCGCGTACCGTCGAATCCATTCGCGGCGTCCGCAACGCGGTGGTGCATTGCTACATTGCCGCCAGCGATTTGCACGGCCGCTTCGTCTTCGGCAAAAGCCGCGCCGAAGTGCTGCAAATGGCGGTCGACGGCACCCGGATGATCCGCGAGGCATTGGAGCGTGCCGGGCTGGCGGAGCGGGTCGGGTATGAGTTTTCGCCGGAGGAATTCACCGACAGCGATCCCGATTTCATCGTCGAGTTGGCCTGCCGGGTCAAGGAAACCTGGGGGCGCTGCCGCAAGAACGACTTCATTTTGAATCTGCCGTCGACAGTGGAGCGGCGCCCGCCGTACCAGTATGCGGATATGATCGAGGCGTTTTGCCGCCGTTATCCGTACCGCGATGAAACCACGTTGAGCGTGCATACGCACAACGACCAGGGCAGTGCCATCAGTGCCGCCGAAATGGCGGTTTTGGCCGGGGCCGACCGGGTCGAAGGGACGCTGTGCGGCCACGGAGAACGCACCGGTAACATGGATATGATGGTGTTCGCGTTGAATTTCCATTCGCGCGGATTGGAAACCGGCTTGGATTTTTCCCGGCTGCCGGAGATGGTGCGGTTCATCGAAACCGCCGCGGGGATCGCGGTGCATCCGCGCCACCCGTACGCCGGGGAGCTGGCGTTCACCGCCTTTTCCGGGTCGCACCAGGACGCCATCCGCAAAGGCTTCGCCCGGCGCGAAGAGATCGCCGACGCCTTTCAGCAGCAGTGGAAAATCCCGTACTTCCACATCGACCCCGCCGACATCGGCCGCAGTTACGACGGCATCGTCCGGGTCAACAGCCAGTCCGGCAAGGGCGGGGTGGCGTTCGTGCTGGAACAATTGTTCCGGGTCACGCTGACGCCGGAGCTGCAGCGCGCCGTCGCCGATGCGGTGCAGCAGGCCGCCGAAGCCACCCGGCGCGAAATCACCCCGGAGGAGATTTTCTCCATCTATTGCCGTACCGTCGGCGCCGCGTAAGGCTGCGTCCAGGCACGTTCGGTTTCGGGGTAGAAGGGCACTTTCATCACGGTCGGCTGGTCGGAGATGACGATGGCGCGGACGTAAAGATCGTCCGGCGCCATCGTATAAACGGCCTCCGGTCCCTCGGAAACCTGAACGGTACGGCCGATTTCCGGCGAAAAGGTGGCGAGACGGCGGAAAAAAGCGGCGGTTTCGCCCGGATAATCCTTCTCGGTGACGGTACGGTCGAAGCCGCGTTTGGTGGCGATGAATTCGATCCGGTATGAAACGCCCTCTTCGGCATGTGCCTTGACCCGCAGCGTCGCGGTCGCCGGGTCGAATTCGATTCGGTCGAGGCGCACGCCGCAGGTGGGGTAATAATCGCCGCGGTCGAGGGCGGCGGCGACATTGTCCGGGGTGAATTCATCCGGACAGTGAACCATCACCCAGCCGAGGTTGCAGCCGGCGGCGTCATGGATACGGGCGGGGTCGTAAAAGTGGGCGTCGTCACCGGCGGCGCCGTAGAGCATGCCGTTTCCGTCCTCGATCCGGTGCGCCAGCACGATATCCCAGAATTGCTCCGGCGAATACAGCCCGTCGGGGATCCGCTCGGCACTGCCGTTGTTGCAGATTTCGAAGTGCCGGACTCCGGGGTTGGCGATGAGGTCGCGCGGATCGACGTCCCAGAGCCGCCAGTACGGATGGTTGAGCATCAGAAAGGATGGGCGCCCGGCACGATCGGAGGCGGCGCGGTATTGTTCGTAGTTCAGCCGGATGGTTTCGGCGCCGCTTCGGCCTGCCAGCGGCGGGAAGGTCTCTTCAAGGTTGAAGACATTGAGGTGGTAGTCGCGCCGTCCGCCCTCCGGGGCGGGTTGGCCGATCACGGTGATTTCTTCGCCGCCGACCAGCAGAAATTCGCCGGGTTGTTCGAATTCCTCTTTCAGCTCCTTGAAGGTCTTCAGCCGGACGAAGGTTTTGAACGCCACGTTTTTCTCATCGAACTTGCCGGGCAGCATGTCGCGGGAGCGGTCGTATTCGGCACCGGAGAATGCCGGCGGCCAGCCGCCCTCTTCGGGCACCACCGGGAGCCACACCTGCGGATCGTCCTGAAATACATTGTGATCCGAAAGGCAGACGAAATCGTATCCCAGGTCGCGATAGGTCTGAATCACGACCTCGGGCAGGCTGCGCCCGTCCGACCACAATGTGTGCGTATGCAGCGCCCCCTTTTTCCACGCAGTCAGAAGTCCACTCAAGATTCGCCTCCCATTTTATGTGATTTTGAACTATAGCGGCGGTTGCGCCGAAATGCAATTCGGCGCCGGATAAATTTTTTGCGGAAATTTTTCATCGGCGGCGGGAAAAAGGTGCTTTGGCGGTGTCTAATGAAGTGAACGGCAAATCGGAGGACACGGTGACGGAAACGGATTTTACCCGGGCGATCGGGGATCACGGGCGGACATGGCAAAGGATGGCATTGCAGGTGACCGGCAACGTCGCCGACGCCGACGAAGCGGTGCAGCTGGCGCTGATCGCGGCGTGGCGCAAGCGTTCGTCGTTCCGCGGCGATGCCGCTCTGGCGAGCTGGATCGGCCGGATGGTGCTGAATCAGGCGTACAACCAGCTGCGGCGCAACCGGCGCGAAGGACACCGCCAGCTCGAATTCGTCCGGCGTTCGGCATTGCACGGCGAGCTGGATGCTCCGGATCGGGTGGAACAATTGCTGGAGGCGATCGGCGAGCTGGATGGCGATATACGCGAGGCGGCGGCGGCGATGGTCGCCAACCGTCTGGATACGGCGGCGACGGCGGAAAAGCTCGGTTGGCCGTTGCGGAAATTATACGACCGTTGGGCCCGGGCGAAGCGGGCGCTGCGGCAAATGCTGGAGACGCGACCATGAAAAACGATAACGAACTGGAATTGTTGCTGGAACAGGCGTCGCTGCGGCGGCCGCCGGAAGCGGGTTTGGTGCCGGTGGAGCAAATGCAGCGCGAATTCCTCCGGCGCGCCGGAGCGGAAATGACGGGCCCCCCGTGGTGGAGCTATGCGTTGCGCCTGGCGGCGTTGTTCGCGGTGGCGGCGCTGGTGGTGGCGGCATTGTGGATACGTACGGAAATAACCAACGCGCAGCCGGGAACTTCGGAATTCCGGTTGCCGCCATGGCGTCTGGAATATTGCCAGACGATCGCTTCCATTTATGATAACAACTGGTTCATGGAGAAATAAATATGAATAATAAGGCAGCAACTTGCATGTGGCGTTGTGCTCTGTGGCAGATCGGCGCGGTGACGGCGACCTGGGCGGCGTTGCCGCTGGCGGCATGGCTGTTGCTGCCGTGCCGCATGCTGGACCGGCTTTTCCCGTTCATGGGGATAGGGATGTGGCAGAATATCGCGCTCGGCGGCGCCATGGCGCTGGTGTTGGTGGCGGCGCTGGCCGGGTATCTGGTGGAACGCACCCGCTTTTATCACCGGCTGAAATACCGCGGTGTCTGGTGGTGGCTGGAGTGGACGGCGGTCGCGGCGGCGGTGGGGCTGGTGGTGTGGTGCCGGACATTCCCCTGGCTGCTCGCCGTCGGCATTGTCTGGTGCGTATGCGGCATTCTCGCCCGACGTGCGGCGTGGCGGAACGGGGGAGGGGAGCGGGTGCGCCCGTCCCGGAGCGCAATCGGTACCGGCATCGGCTTGCTGGCGCTGCCGCTCGTGTCTTACGGTATTCTGGTCGGCTTGCTCTGGCGGGAAAACGGGCGTATCGCGGTGGGCCGGGAAGCATTGCGGCAGGCCGGGTATATGGCGAGCGAAGCGGATGTCGCGGCGTCGTATGCGCCGATCCCGGCCGCCGAGGACGGCGCGCCGGTGCTTTACGAGTTGCAGACATGGATCGAGGCGAACCAGGAGGGCAGTTGGAAGGATTCCGTCGCCTGGCTGGAACGCCTGGCCAGTCCATGGCCGCCCGCCGGCGATCCGGTCTATGTCGAGGCGCGCCAATTTTTCGCCGCCAATTCCGGCTATACGGAGCTGGTGGACAAGCTGATGACCTACGACCGGGCACGTTACCGGCGCGACTGGTCGCAGGGACTCAAAGCCGGAGGAGTCGAGGGGCTGGATTTGATGCGGGCATTGGCGCAATATGGACAAATACGGATGCTGATCGCGTGGGAGGCGGGCGATACCGCCGAGGCGTTGCGCATATGGCGGGGAATGGGGAATTTGCGCCGTCAACTGCTGGAGGATCCGCGTATCATCAGCGTGATGGTTGCGGAGTCCATCGATTTGATCCGGTTGGCGGCGTTGATCCGGGGGATGAATCACTTCGAAACCTTGTCGGAGGAGCAGTTGCGGACGGTGATAGCCGATCTGGGCGGGGTGGAAGCGGAGTTTTCCCGCGGATACAGCAAGGCGTTACAGGGTGAAAGTGTCTTTCTGATGGAAGAAAAACCGAAGAAATGGTTTGGAAAAAACGGTATCTGGAGCGGCCTTAATTCCACCGCGCTGCCGCAATTCTATCCGCTGCCGCTGGTTCGGGCCTGGCGGGTGGCGGTACAGAAGCGGGCTTATGTGGAGATTATGGCGCGGCTGCTGGCGGCGTCGCAGGCAAACGGGGATGAATTGTTCCGGCAACTGCAAGCGGTGAATGCGGAATCTTTAGCCATGTCGTATTTGGAAGATAGCGGCGCCAATATGATGGGAATGGTTACATTGGGTACCATAGGTCGATTCGGTTCCATGGCATTGCGCCGCGCGGTCGCCATGCTGGCGGCCGCCGAAGGCTATTACCGGAGCCATGGCGAATTCCCCGAACACGCGGCGCAGCTGGTCCCCGCATACCTGCCGGCGATCCCCTCCGACCCGTACACCGGGAAAGCGATGCGCTACCACCGGATTTCCCCCTCCGAGGTGTCCATTTACAGCGTCGGAGCCAATCAGATCGACAATGGCGGCGAATTTGAGCGCAACAGCCCGCAGAAAGGCCCCGACAACGGCTTCAACCTGAAGCATTGAGGTAAATGGAGTCGGGAGTGCCACCGTCATAATCACCACACGCAAAGCCGCACCAGCGGCGCACAATCCTTCTCCGCATCCTGTCTGCAACATCGTTATCGGGACAAAAGCAAAAAAAAAGGGGACTTTCCATTGCAACCACACCGGGAGCGGTTATATTATACCTTGCGGCAAGCAATCATTTGCACGGTAATTAACCGCCGCATCTATCGATAAATCAACAGTGGCTCAAGCAACATATTTTGTAAGGAGAATAAGATGTTGGATGCGATTACCCGGATGTCGAACCGTTACGGCGCGGACCGCGATTACGTCCTCGCCGGCGGCGGCAACACTTCGTGCAAGGATGAAAACTTCCTCTATGTCAAACCCTCCGGCGTGAGCCTGGCGGCGATCAAGCCCGGGAATTTCGTCAAGATGGAACGCAAAGCCATCCGCCGGATTTTCGAAATGGCCGAAATTTCCGACCGCGACACCCGCGAAGCGGTGGTAAAAAAAGTGATGGCCGACGCCGTCGCCTTTGACTCCGCCGGGCGGCCGTCGGTCGAAGCGCCGCTGCATGAATTGCTCGACTTCCGCTTCGTCGTGCACTTGCATCCGTCGCTGGTCAATGGACTGATGTGCGCGAAAGATTCGCAGGCCGAAACCGCGCGGCTGTTTCCGGGTTCGCTGTATGTTGCCTTTTGCGACCCCGGCTACAAGCTGGCCACTGTGGTCGGCAAGGCGGTGATGGATTACCGAAAAGCCAACGGCAAGGTGCCGCATCTGGTGTTTCTGGAAAACCACGGCGTCTTTGTCGCCGCCGATAGCGAGGCGGAAATCGACGCCCTGTATGCCGATATCATGGGCAAGCTGAAAGCCGCCTATGCCGCCAAGGACGTGGCCGCGGAACTGGCCGCCGGTGAACTCGACGCGGATTTCGCCTGCGAGCATGCGCCGGAGTTGCGTTCGCTGTTGGCCGAGGATGGCAAGCCGGTCACGGTGGTGACGCTGGCGCCGTTCACGGTGGCCGCCGGACCGTTGACACCGGATCATGTGGTGTACGCGAAGAGCTTCGCGCTGGTCGCCGACGCGGTGACGCCGGAAGCGGTCGAAGCGTTCCGCAAGCAGCACGGCTATCTGCCGAAGGTGGTTTCCGTCCCCGGCAAGGCGGTGTTCTGTACCGGGGCGACCCTGAAAGATGCGCAGACCGTCGCCGAACTGGCGAAGGACGCCGGGCGGGTTCAGCAGTTGACCGCCGTGTTCGGCGGCGCCCGCTTCATGAGCGATGATGCCCGCCTGTTCATTGAAAACTGGGAGGTCGAATCCTACCGCAAAAAGGTGGCGCAATCCGGCGGCAGCGGCAGTTTGAACGGAAAAATCGCCATCGTGACCGGCGGCGCCCAGGGCTTCGGCTACGGGATTGCCCGCGAGCTGATCGCGGCCGGCGCGGTTGCGGTGATCGCGGACCTGAATCTCGCCGGCGCCGAAAAGGCGGCGGCGGAGCTGAATGCGGAATTCGGCGCGTGGCGCGCCTTGGCGGCGGCGGTGAATATCGCCGACGAAGCGTCGGTGGCGGCGATGGTGCGCGGCATTGTCCTGGCGGCGGGCGGGATGGATATTCTGGTTGCCAACGCCGGAGTGCTGAAGGCCGGTTCGGTCAAAGATATGGAAAAGAAGGACTGGGATTTCGTCACCAACGTCAATTATTCCGGTTACTTCCTGTGCGTCAAGCATATTTCGCAGGTGATGGCGCGGCAGAACCGTTACGGTTCGGGATGGCTGGACATCGTTCAGGTCAACTCGAAGTCCGGGTTGGCCGGCAGCAACCGCAACGGCGCCTATGCCGGCAGCAAATTCGGCACCATCGGCCTTACGCAGAGCTTCGCGCTGGAGCTGGTGACGGACCGGATCAAAGTCAACAGCGTCTGTCCGGGGAACTTCTTCGACGGTCCATTGTGGAGCGATCCGGAGCGCGGGCTTTTCGTCCAGTATCTGAATTCCGGCAAGGTGCCGGGAGCGAAGACGGTTGCGGATGTCAAGGCGTTTTACGAAGCCAAGATACCGATGAACCGCGGTTGTTTCCCGGCCGATGTGGCGCGGGCGATCATCTATGCCGTCGAACAATGCTATGAAACCGGCCAGGCGATTCCGGTCACCGGCGGCCAGGTGATGTTGAACTAGGGTAAGTATGGACAGCGGGCGCGGGCAACGGGAAGAAGCATGGCCGATTCCCGGCTATACGCTGATGCGCCGGCTTGGCGCCGGGGCTTCCGGCGCCGTCTTTCTCGCCCGCCGCGACCGTGACCGCGGGCTGGCGGCGGTAAAGTTTTTTTGCGTGGAATCCGTCTGGTTGGAACGGGTGCTGGCGGCGCTGCGGATGATTCGCGGGGTCCGCCATCCGGGGATACCGGTGATCGAAGCGCTGATCGAGGCGCCCGAAGGCTGGGCGGCGGTGATGGAGTATCTGCCCGGATGCAGCCACTCGCGGATCACCCGCCTCGCCGACTTGCTGCCGGCGGCCCGGAAAACTGCCGAAGTGCTGCAGCACGTGTGGTGCGAGCGCGGCTGGCTGCACCGCGATATCAAGCCGGACAACATCCGGTTTCTCCCGGAGGGGAGGGTGGTGCTGCCGGATTGGCATCTGGCGGCGCCGCCGGATCGGGAACGCGACGCGGGATTTCTGATCGGGACGCCGGCCTATCTGGCGCCGGAAGCCTTTGCCGCGGCGGAGCTGGATGACCGCAGCGATCAGTATAGCCTCGGGATTACCATGTTTCGCTGGTGGTGCGGCCATGTGCCGTTTCGGGCGCGAACGCTGGAACGGCTGGCGGAGGCGCATTTGCTGTGGGAACTGCCGGCGCTGCCGGGGATGCCGGAGGCGGCGGCGCGGGTGATCCGCCGGATGACGGCCAAACACCCGGACGAGCGGTATAACGATTGGATCGATGTGTTGGATGCCCTGGATGAGGTGAGACAGGATGGCTGAAATCTGGATTCTTTTGATTCTGCTGGTGACGGCGCTGAGTGCGGTGTATCTGCATTGTGTGGTTCGGCGGCGGGCGTTTTTCTGGCAATGGCTGACGGCGGTGGCGACGGCGGTTATTGTCGGCTTGTGCTCCGGGGTATTCGGCGGCTTCGTCGGGAGCTTCGGGGCATGGGGCGGCAGTGCGCTCTACCGCGAACGCTGGTTCGGCTATCTCGCCCGGGTATTTGACGCCAACACGGTGGGAAATGCCGAAATCGTGATTCGCGCTTCGGTTTCCAACGGTGAATGGAGCGACCGGATCATGAGGCTGTTGCCGCCGGGAAATTCGATCTATTTGATTTACGCCGGGATCGTGTTGCTCGGCATGGCGATGGCGTCGGCGTTTCTGTATTCATCCAAATGGCGGATCCCGGTGGCGGCGGTCTCCTTTCTTTCCGGGATCGTGCTTCTGTCCGGCGGTTACTACCAGAGCGGGCTGCGCTCCACCGCGTCAAAGCAGATTCAGAATCTCTATGCCGAACATCTGTTGATGATGGAGCAGCTCTTCGATACCGCCGAGCAATCCGGCTGGAGCGGGCCCGACATCGCCGCGCTGCTGCGCAGCTACTATCGCCAATTCCCCGATGTCTGCCACCGCGAACCGTATACCGAACTTCTGGATCAGCTCCGGCGCCCGGTGGTGCGCGAAGAGTAGCTTGGAACGGCACCTTGTCGGGCCGTTCCAAAGGGACACAGTGGCTTCACTGTTTTTGCCGCTTCATCGCTATCCAGGCTATGCCTCCAGGGTGGTGTTGACGGGGTGGTAGGTCAGGGTGGCACGGTCGGGCCAGGCGCCCATCGCGAACTCGGTGGTGGTGATGCCGTTGGTCTGGGTGATTCGCCGAACGCAGCGGAACGCCGTGTCGGCGAAGCAGATATAAGTCACCCCTTCCGTCGCCGCATCCACCAGATAAGGCTCCAACACCTCCGCATGCGAGCCGAAATTGGGTGTACCGCTGATCCGTCCGTACTCATCGTAGAGTGCCATGGTCCGTCCTCCTTAAGGGTTTCGTGTTTGTCAAATATAACTTCCAACGTGTCGAAGCTACAAGGTTGTCATTTTTCTGTGACGTACTCGGGTAAAAAGAGATTCAAGAATGAATGTGGCAAATCGGTGTTTCCATATTTTGGGTGAGTTTTCAGTACTTGAAAAACCAGAAAAATTTGATTTTCCGGAGCTTCCCTGAACCTGACGATGACCTTAATTCTTGATTGCCGTTCAAAATCGAGTACAACTTTTGAAGTTGTGGCCTCCGCAATTAATTTGTCGCCAGCATATATTCCTGTCCATGGGGCGAGCTCATTTTCAATGACATCCTCACTTTGCAGAGAATTGCAATAGCTCATCTCATACCTCCCCGGGGGTAGGTAAAGAGCGAATTCCGTTTCTTGCTCCGATAAGCAGATTGCGCCCTGAAAATAGCTCACTTCGCTTTGCAGTTTCATTTTAAAGTCGAAATAGCTATACACAACCCACCCAATCATGGCAAGGACAAGGAAAACAGCAAAAAGCAGTAAATATTTTTTGCCAGCACAGAAGTTCATAATTTTTGAGCAATTAATCATAGCTTACAATGCACCATTGTATTTTATTTCAAGATAGACAGGTATATTTTCGTGATCAATTCGACGAAAAACAACTTTTAAACAACGTGCTTCCGGATTATGAAAAGAGAAGGAAGTGTCATTCTTCGAGAGAAGCAAATCAGTTCCCGAATATATTTCAACATTAATTTTAGTACCGCTGCTGCCTTTCTCCAGCAATGATTCACGACACACAAAATCGTATCCTCCTCTCGGTATTTTCAGATAAACAACAGTTAGCTCCTGGCTGACTTTGTGGCATGAAGCAAACCTTCCTCCCCATATCCCGCGCATATTTACCACTAGCCCCAAAACTAAAGAACTGCCCAAGACATAAGCGATAAAGCATAACAATAAGTATTTTTTCATTTTGCTCCAAACACTATAATGAGAAATGAACACTGGAAAACTACGTAATCCACGAAAAAATACAGGAATATATATTTCCTGCTTTAATGCATTCTTGTATGCTTCTATTTACAAAATGGTGACAATTATTTGTAACTGTGTCATACTCGCCCCGCTTATCATGCTGTTTTTTTATGCATGCCGTAAAATCCGAACAACACATATTCGACGGGATAAGTATGGGATAAGAAATAGATAACAACGTCACTTTTCCCGATCCTCCATGATCAAAATCTCATTTTACAATTATGCACCAAAGGCGCTTATCAACATTGCACTGCTAACGCAAAATCCAACAAAAAAACAAATGGCAAGAAAAACATTCAACCAATATAAGATACGATGTCGTTTTCTGTCGCCAATAAAGACACCTGAAGCAGAAGAACACACACCGTACACGAAACAGATGGAAATCATACGTTCTGTTATATTGTCCCAAGGGTGATTGTTGGAAAACGCAAACCCCAGCAACAACAAGAATAACAAAGGTATTGCAATAACAATTACGTAATTGCTGAAATAGATAAACAATACTGCCGGATTTGTAATATTTTTACATATCAATTTACTTATATAGCCTCCTACCAATATCAGTAGCAACAAAATGACAAAAATTGTCACTATATCCGGCATGAGAGCAAGACTGACGCAAATGGTTGCCGCAGTAAGCCCCACACAGAAGATAAGGTTAATAAGAAATATCTTAATAATAGCCATACTCTTCCCTCGTCATCGGATTTATTGCAACGCCAGCCGCAATTGCTTTCTCGCGGATACACTGATCAGCCCAAACCGCAGCATGCTTCTAACATATCTTTCTATATTCCAAATGTTAAGTCATCGAAATTTCGACGGTAGTGTCCGTAATTTTGCGCACATTTGATATTCCGATTGACTATCGAATCAAACGTGTTTGGGCGTCGCCGAAGCAACCGACCGACCGAAAAGCTCCGGAGGAGCAGGTCGGTTGCGTAGGCGCAGCCCGCGCTCTTGCCTACTATATACCGTTTTCGTAAAGTTTGCCAGTATTCATATACTGTTTCGTTCCCCATTTTGTTGTCGATATGTGCCGCAGCCGTGCCCCGACCAGCATCATGGCTGAATTCCCGTCTGGA
>JAVBQJ010000018.1:0-11742 GCA_031549115.1 Victivallaceae bacterium | reverse complement strand
GGGCCGGCCGCGCGGGCCGCGCGCCCCCGCGCCCCCCGCCCCCCGCCCCCCCCCCCGGCCCGCGGCGGTCCGCCGCGCGCCCACCCCACTACCATGGTTTGTGTGCGCTCAACCCCTCTCCTGCGCCCCCCCCCCGACACTAGCCGACGCTTTATCCGGTATTTATTTTTCTTCCCGAATTGTAAAATTATATTTTACGGAGTATAGTAAACGGAATATAGAAAAGCAATAACAGCTTCTATCACTGACCATGGAAAGGATGCGATGAGACGTTTTGGGTGGATTTCCCTGACGATCACGTTACTGTTTTCGGGACTCTTTGCCGCCGCTGCGCCGAAAAGCCCCGATGCGGAAAAACGGATTCTGCTGCTTTACTCCTTTTCCATCAACTTCGCTCCGGACTTTCAGTTGTCGGCGGTTTTCAACCGGACCATCAGTGAAAGCAACCACAAATTGCGGGTCAAGCATCTGGAATTGAACGCCTTCGCCAACGAGGACGCTTCCGGTGCGGCGCTGGATGCGCGCCTGGCGCCGCTGTTGCCGGAGATCCGCAACGGGGAATTCGATGTCATTATTCCTTTCGGCCAGATTGCGATCAATCTGTTGATCCGCCATAAGGACGACATTCCGGCGAACACCGCGGTCGTATTCTGCGGCCTCGACATCGCCACCCGGGAGCTGGTTCAGGCCCACCCGAACACCACCGGCGCGCTCGGCCGGGTTTCGGTGGCGGACAATATCGAGCTCGGGCTGCACTTCTTCCCCGAAACCAAACGGATCATCCTTCTGACCAACTGGAGCATCCAGGGAAAGCGCATCCTGAACGAAGGCCAACGCTACGAAGAGAGCTATCCGGGAATCGAATATATCTATCCGGACAACGCCACCACCGGTTTGAATGAACTCCTGACCCTGATCCAGGAACAGGATGAAAATACGCTGGTGTTCTTCTACTCCTGGTACAACCGCGACACCACCAACCTCAATTCGCTGCACTACATGATGTCGCATCTGGAACGCGGCAAAGCTCCAATATTCGCGTTGCAGGAGCCGATGCTCTGGAATGGAGCCATCGGAGGAATTTTCACGGAACTCGAACCGATCGGCATCGCCTTGTCCAGACAGGTCGAACAAATTCTGGGCGGCAGCAAAGCCTCCGAGCTCACCATCGCGGCACTGCCGTTGAAAACCGTCATCAATTGGAGCGCGGTGAAAAGCGGGCGTATTTCCAAAACCAGAATTCCGGTAGCCGCCGAGGTCGTCGGCGGCAATATCATTTTCAAAGAGGAAAATTACCCGATCCTGATCGTCGGCGGCACATCTCTCCTGGTTTTCGCCGCGCTGCTGACATGGATCACACTTCTGTTTTTCCGGTTGCGGCGCATGACCCGGCGCCGGGAAGCCGTGCTGCGGCATATTCCCGGAAGGCTCATCGTCAGCGATCCCGACGGCAGGCCGCTCTTTTTGCACACCGGCGATATGAACTGCGGAAGCGCCGATCCGCGGCTCGGCGCCCTCCCCTGCGATTGCGGCGCCGAAATCCGGGAAATGGTCCGCCAGGTGCTCGCCACCGGGGAGCCACGCCGCTTCGAACACGAATTCGACGGCCGCCAGTACAGTGTCGAAATCGTCAAGCTTTCGGCCGATATCTTCGGTGTCGATGCGGTACTGTGGGTGTTGACCGACATCGATGAACTCAGCCGGACCCGGCGGCAGCTGGATGAATCGCTGCACCAATCCCGGCTGACGCTGGACTCCGTCGCCGACGCGGTCATCGTCACCGACGCAAAAGCCCGGATCACCTACCTGAATCCGGCCGCCTGCGCCATGCTCGGAAGCGGCCTGCGCAGCGTTACCGGCCATCCGGTCGAAAAATATTTCGAATTGCGCCCCGAAGACGGCACTCCCGCCGGCGACAACTTCTCGCTGACCGACGCCATCCTGCAGGAAGTCGCGGTGACCCGAATGTACAATCATACCCTGCATGTAACCGGGCGGAAGCCGCGCAACGTCATTTTCAATCTGACCCCGATCGCGGCGAAGGATCTGCCGCCGATCGGTTCCGTGCTGACCATCCGCGATATCACCCCGTTGAAGGAATACCAGAACAAACTGGTGGCGGCGATGCACGAAGCACAGAATGCCAGCCGGGTCAAAAGCTCGTTTCTGGCCACCATGAGCCATGAATTGCGCACCCCGCTGAATGCGGTGATCGGCTTCTCCGAAGTCCTTCAGCAGAAAAATCTTACCAGTGAAGAACAGCTCGAATATCTGAAAAGCATCCGCTTCGCCGGAGCCACTCTGTTGGATTTGATCAATAACATTCTGGATCTTTCCAAAATCGAAGCCGAGCAGATGATCCTGACGCCCCGGCCCACCGATGCCGTCAAACTGTGCCGGGAGCTGGGCAACCTGTTCAAACCGGCCGCGGACAAAAAGGGCATCGAGATCCGCGTGGAGGTCCCGAAAACAGCTCCCGTGCTGCTGCTGGATGAAATGCGGCTGCGGCAGATTTTGCTGAACCTGGTCGGAAACGCGGTCAAATTCACCGAGGTCGGCAGTGTCACATTGAAAGTGGAATTCGCGTCCGCGGTGCCGGACGCCGCCGACCTGACCGTCCATGTCATCGATACCGGTGTCGGCATCCGTCCGGAAGCCCAGGGACGGATTTTCGAACCGTTCGTTCAGCAGGATGCGGAGCGCGATACCCAGGTATTCAAGGGCACCGGACTGGGGCTGACCATCTCCAGCCGCCTCGCCCAGCACATGGGCGGCTCCATCCAGCTGACAAGCCACCTCGGCAAGGGCAGCGACTTCACATTGCAACTCAAGCAAGTGCCGGTCGCCGCGCTGGACAGCCTGCCTGCCGCGCTGCCGCACCACCCGCCGCTCTCCCATCTAGCGAAGCCGGAGTACCGAATTCTGCTGGTCGACGATGTGCCGATGAATCTCAAAGTATTGCAGGCGCTGCTGAAAAAATTCGGCATTGCCGCCATCACCGCCCACTCCGCCGAAGAAGCGCTGCTGCTCATGCACCGGGAGTGTCCGGACGTGGTTTTGACCGACCTGTGGATGCCGGGAATCAACGGCCGCGACCTGGCGCGGGAAATCCGCGCCACCGCCGCCTTTTCTCACGTCAAAGTATACGCGGTCACCGCCGATACGGAAACCAACGACGCCGAACCGTTGACGGAGTTCGACGGCGTGATCTACAAGCCGTTGTCGATGGAAAAACTGCGGGAGTTTCTGAACACGCTTACCTGATCTTCAGGAACGGGAACGGCCGGCAGAGGAAGCGGCTTCAAGTGCTTCCCAGCCGTTCAGCAATGCCGTTTCGGTGAATTTTTCCAGCACCAGACGCCGTCCGTTGACGCCGAATCGCCGGCATAGCTCCGGCTGTTCCAACAGCCGGTCGACGGCCGCCGCAAAAGCCGCGATATCCCCCTCCGGCACCAGCAGTCCGGTTTCTCCGTCCCGGAGATATTCGCGCACGCCGCCGACATCGAAACCGACCAGCGGAACCTCATGCGCCAATGCCTCGGGGCCGACCAGCCCGAACGGCTCCTGCCAACGCCACGGCAGCACCGCCAGAGTTGCGTTCCGGTAAAACTCCTCCGGCCGGGTGGTCCAGCCATGAAAGCAGATTTTGTCTCCATACGGTTCGGCCAGCTGCCGCAACCATGCCTCGTCGTTGCCGGCGCCGACCAGATCGATCCGGCAATCGTGCCGGATCAATGGAAAGGCCGCCAACAGCTGATCGATGCCCTTACCCCGGATCCACTGCCCGATGACCAATAGCCTCGGCGGAGTACCGCCGGTGTGCGACACCTCCGGCGGCACCGCGATCGCCGGAGGGACGAGATGGACACGGTCGGACGCCAGACCGTTGCGAAGCGCCTGCTCGCGCATGAATTGCGACAGCACCACGAACGCATCCGCGTTTTTCAACTCGCCCCACAATGCCGGTACCGTCAGGAAATTACGGCGCAAGGCCGCTCCCGTGCCCTCCGGTGAACGCCGCAGCATCGCACAGGCGCCGCAGAACCACCGGCCATACGCCCGGTGGCAGTTCCGCCGGGTAAACGGATAATACAGCGAAGTGCGGGGGCAATAAAACTCGTGATCGTGCAGCACCACCGCGACCGGAAAGCGCCGCCGCAACGCTCCGGCCAATTCCGGCGTGCGCACCTTGTGAATGACCGCCAATTGGTATTCGTCCGGCAGCCGGTCGAGGTCATCCCAGTACCAGACCCGGTCGAAGCCGGACTTGAACTCCTCCGGACTGCGGCTGTCGCTGTGGCAAAAGAGATCGACCTGATGTCCATTCCGGCGCAGAATCGCCGCTGCCCGATGCATGTAGCGCTCAATACCGCCGGCAAAACCGGCGAATTCTCCGACAAACAACCAGCGGCTCATCCGTATTCTCCTTTATAAGCCGTCACCGGGGACGGTCAACTCCGCGCAGCGGTTTTCCACCACCTGCCCATTGTCGTCGAAGTGCAGTTCATCGTAATGATAGCGTCCGTCGCCGGGAAGTTTGTAGAAGTTCACATACCATACCGGCGCCGCCATCAGCGCTTTGTCGCGCCGGACCTGCGCCGCATCGTCGAAATACCGCACAACGCCGGAAACGCCGATCGCGATCTGATCGCCTTCGGGACCGAAATGCTGAAAAAAGTCACACATATCCAAAATCTGCCGCCGGTCGGCGCCGATATACTGGCCGCAACGCGGCAACGCCCGCCGCAGCTCCGCGGACGACCCGGCGCCCGCCGCCGATTCGGACACGCCGGGATTGCAACCGGCCCCAACCACGGCCAATACCAGCCCGGCAACTCCACATCGAAATATCGTATTCATCGTTTGCCCCATAACATAAAAGGCGCCCGCAATGGATCGACTCCATTCGGGCGCCCAACTCGCACTTCCTCACGCAACCGGACTTCAATCTGCCAGCGGGAGCCGCTCCACCAGCAACAAGGCCAGATATTGCGGGTGCGGAGCGCCTTCACGCTGCACCTGGGCCTCCGCCGGAATCGGCACATAGTAGAAAACCGCCCGGTAACCGCCCTGCTCCAACACTTTGCCCCACACCGATTCCCCGGCAACGAGCTTCGGCAACGCGGCCTTCAATTCCCGTTCCAGCTTCCCGGCGACCTGCCGCGGATTGACCCGGTTTTCCTCCAGTTCCGAAGAATAATTCCAGATGTAGTCGCCGAACTGGTCGACGATCGCGACAAACCAGACACCGGCGCCCTGTTCCGGGTATTCGGCCAGTTCGATATACGGCAAAAACACGTCCCAGGCCTGCATGGTCTGCTGGTTGTTCGCGGCCTTGACCAGCGCCTGCTCGATCTTCGCATTCAGGGGCGCGGCATCCGGGACCACAACCGACGGCGGAATCACCTTTTGCGCACATCCGACCGCCAGAAGAACCATCGCTCCGGCCAATATACCAGCCATCCAATTGCATCGCATATTTTTTCTTGCTCCTGTTTGAAGTGTACCATTCAATTGCGCATTTATATCATAACAACACTTTGCGCGAATTTCAAATCGAAAAACCGAATCTTCCGCGATTTTTCATCAAAAGAGCTTGATTTTGTGGGTTCCGGCGCCCAAAGTCCGCCCGTCCGGCAGCTCCGCCACCGTTCCGGCAGGCACCGTCAATTCCCCCGCGCCTCCGGCCCCGGCCCGCACCCGGATGACGCCATGCGGCGTCGGTACCGTGCCTTCGGCCCACTCCAGCGCCGCCAGATCGGGCGCCCAGGCGAAACGGGTGAAGCCCGGCTCCAACGGCCGGATCCCCAGCACCTTTTCGGACAGGAACGCGGTCGGCCCTCCGGCCCAGCCGTGACAGAAGCTGTGGCGCAGCCCTTTGTAACAGTAGTTGCCGAAGTCGGCATGCAGATCATCCTTGCCGGGCTCCGGAATTTCGTCGATGCGGCCGGCGTTCTTGACCCAGGCCAGATCGAAATCTTCCCAGAAGGTGGTGGCGCCGTAATCGATCATCGTCCCCCAATACTCCCGGATCACCTCCAGCGCCCCGGCGACATCGCCGGCCTGGGCGCGGGCCAGCAGGACGAAGTAACCATAGAAGGTGCTGACGCCGGCAGTCGGATCGACGGCGAAAACCTCGCGCTCCGCTGCCGCCGCGTCGCGCAACCCGCCCAGCACCTGCATCGCCGCCGCGGTTTTGTTCCGACCCACCGGCGCCGGCGCTTGCGTGAGCCAGCCGGCTCTTTCCCGGTAACGGGCCGCCGCCTCAGGTTCATCCAGCCACTCCATCAACGCGGCGCCGGAAGCCAGACTCCACGCCAGGAGACCCTGCAGCCCGGCCGTGGTGGCGTCGGGGTTGCCGGCATTCGGCCAATCGAGGAAGCGCGTCTCCGGCATCTCTTCGGTGCCGTCCGGACGCACCACGGCGGCCAGCTGCTCCAGCTGCAGCTTCAGCGCCTCGCGCTGCTGCTCCAGATAGTGCCGGTTGCCGCGCCAGCGGTACCAGTCGGCCTGGCAGATCACCCACCACGCGGTATAGGAGCTGATCGTGTTCATCCACATCCCCGGCGGGGTATGGTCACGCATGAAGTCCAGGCTTTTTTCCACCAGTTCGGTGTCGTTGAATACCGCGGCGATCACCCGCACTTCCGGGTAGAGATCCCCCATCCAGACGAAACGGTCGCGCTTGACGCCGTCGTAGATATAATCCTGCATATTGAGGTGGACGGTGTAGGCGCCGACCTCCCAGATCCGGTTCAGGCGGTCATCATTGCAGCGGAAGCTGCCGACGTACGGCAAATCCAGATACAGCGCCACCGCCGGCGCCCCCATCAGCTCCACTGCGTGCGGCGCATCCGCCGGTACGCTGACGCGGAGAAAACGGAACGCGGTATTGCCGATTTCGGCCATTCCCATCGGCGGCAGATCCACCATGCCGATATGCACGGCATGATCGTTGACCGGACGCCCCAGCGCCTCGGACACCGATTCGCCGAAGCTGATCTCCACCGGAGTCACCGCGTGGTTGTTCGCTCCGGAGACCAGGCGGACGCCGCCATGAAGCTCGATACCGTAATCGAGCACCACCGAAGCGCCGGGAGGGATGACGCAGATTTCCGGATTGAAATGCAAAAAACTCTGTTCCGCCACCTTCCCGATGAGAATCCCGGCGTTTTCGACTCCGGGATCCGCTTGCACCAGCCGCACCGGCGGGACATAACGCCGTACCCGGCGGTCGGCACGGCTTCCGGGATATGCGAGTTTTCGTTCTTCCGTCAACATGAGCAGTGTATCCTTGGTTCCGGTTCAGAAGTTGTGGCAGACGACGCCGTCGCGCAATTTCGGCTCGAACCACGTCGACTTCGGCGGCATGATCGCGCCCGCGTCGGCGATGGCCATCAGCTGCTCCAGCGTGGTCGGGTACATCGAAAAGGCCGCCTGGCAGCGCCCTTCCCGGTAGAGTTTCTCCAGTTCGCCGGTACCGCGGATGCCGCCGATGAAATCGATGTCACGGCTGGTCCGCGGATCCAGGATGCCGAGCAGCGGCGCGAGGATGTTGTCCTGCAGCACACTGACATCGAGCTGTTCGATCACGCCGAGCTTGGCGATATCGAACTTCGGCGCGACCAGATACCAACGGCCCTCCAACAGCATGCAGAATTCGCCGCTCTTGCCCGGCACCGGGTTGTCGGTCGGCGCGACGGTGAACTTTTCCGTCACCTTGGCCAGGAATTGCGCCGGGGTCATGCCGTTCAGGGTATGCACCGCACGGTTGTACGGCAGAATCCGCAACTGCGAAGCCGGAAAGGCCGCGGCGAGGAAAAAGTTGTAATCTTCCTTGCCGGTATGGTGCGGGTTGGCCGGTGCGCACTCCTGCGCGGTCCGGGCCGCCGCCGCGCTGCGGTGGTGGCCGTCGGCGATATAGAAGCAGGGCACCGCGGCGAAGAGGCCGGCCAGTTTGGCGCTGGCTTCGGGGGCCACGCGCCACAGCGTGTGGCGAATGCCGTCGGCAGCGGTGAAGTTGAACAGCGGCGCATTCTTCATTTCCGCCGCGATGAACGCGTCGATGGCGGCGGAGTCGCGGTAGGTGAAAAAGGCCGGGCCGGAGTGCGAACGCAGCGTCATCACATGGCGGGTGCGATCGTCTTCCTTGTCCTGGCGGGTTTTCTCGTGCTTCTTGATTTTGCCCTGGCGGTACTCTTCGGCCGAGGCGGCGCCGAATACGCCGGTCTGAATGTGGTCACCCATCTGGAGTTGATAGATATACAGCGACGGTTCGGCATCCGGGGTCAGCGGCGCCTCTTGGGTGAGCCGGTCAAATGCCGCCTTCGCCTGGGCGTAAACCCGGTCGTCATGCAGATCAATACCGGCAGCGAGATCGATTTCCGGGCGGGATACATGCAGGAAGCTCAACGGATTGCCGGCGGCGAGAGCGGCCGCTTCTTCGGAGTTGACCACATCGTACGGCACCGCCGCCACTTGCTTCACCCGCTCCGGGGTCGGCAGAACACCGCAAAAAGGTAAAAAGACCGCCATGTTTTCCCATCCTTCCTGTATCGTGATATATACATAAATTCGCGTAAACTATAAAATACAGCCAAGCCGGGATTTTGCAAGCGCCGCCCCGGTGGATTTTTTCACAAAACTCCCGCAGGGCAAACGCCGGATGCGGTCTGTTTCGGAGCTTGCAATCCGCAACCTGAGGAGATATGGTAATTCAAAGGTTTTTACACCGGTCTTTCAATCATGGCAAAGGAATGCGATGAAGAAATTGTTGTCATTGCTGGCGCTGGCCTGCGGGCTGGCGGCGTGGAGCGTCGAGTACAAATTATCGGTCGCTACCGATCGTCCCGAGGCGCTGTACGCGGTCGGCGAAACCGCGATTTTCCGTGCCGTCCCGACCGTCGACGGCGAACCGTCCGATCAAGGAGAGGTGATCTTCACCGTCAACAACGATCGCAACAACCGCCATGAGGAAATCTTTCGCTTCTGGCTGCCCGACGACACCAAAGTGGCGTACACCCATGACCGGCCCGGCTTCATCTTTTGCCGGGTGGTGTGGCTGGTCGACGGTCAGGAGGTTGCCGCCGAGACCGCGGCGGGCTTTTCGCCCGAGCTGATTCGCCAGGGCATGCCCGAACCGGCCGGCTTCGATGAATTCTGGGCGGCCGGCAAGCGCGAAGCCGAGCGGGTCCGCCTGGACGCCGGCGACGATTACGCCCGCGTGACTCCGGCTCCGGAGCTGGCGACCGCAACGCTGGAGGTCTGGCGGGTCAACTTCGCCAACGTCGACGGCAAGCGTCTGTGGGGCTTCCTGTCCATTCCGAAGCAGGGCGACGGACCGTTCCCGGCGGTGGTGGTGATTCCCGGCGCGGGACCGGCGCTTGCCGCTCCCGGCATTCACAACCTCGAAGGTGTGATCTCACTCGTCATCAACGTCCACGATTACGATCCGGCCGGCGGCCACCAGGGGCCCGCCGATTACCCGATGATCGGCATGAGAGACCGCGACGCCAATTTCTTCCGCCGCGCCTGGCTGGGCATGGACCAGGCGACCGAATGGCTCCGGCAGCACCCGAAATTCGACGGCAAAAACCTCGGCGTCTGCGGCCAGAGCCAGGGCGGCGGTTCGACTCTGGCGCTGGCCGGGCTGAATGAGCACTTCACCTTCGCCGTGGCCCATCAGCCGGCTTTGTGCGACTTCGGCGCGGAGCTGCAAGGTCGGCAGCCCGGCTGGCCCTCCTACGCCCACCGCTTCCGCCATGATCAGGAAGTGCTCGACCAGGTCGCCTACATCGATTGTGCCAACCTGGCGCGGCGGATCGAGTGCCCAATCATCGTACTGGCCGGCTTCGTCGACGCGGCGTGTCCGCCGGGCACCGTCTACGCCGCTTTCAACAACATTCCCTTTCCCGGCAAGACCATGATCGGCGAGCCCGACACCAACCACATCTGGAGCAACGCCTACAGCCAGGCGCGCGAAACCATGGTGAAAGCCTTGCTCGACCAATAGGTCCGGCTTTCGAGAAAACCGCAAAAAAAGTGATTTTTTCGCATTCCGCTATTGACTTTTTCGGCGATTTGCGCTATAATTAAGATTAACGTTAAACCATCATACAACAGGAAACCGCCCGTGAAAGCCAAAGCCGCCACCTTGAGAGACGTCGCCCGCGAGGCCGGCTTCAGCGTGATGACCGTATCGCATGTGCTGAACGGGAAAAAGCTGGGTCACGCCAGTCCGGAAAGCCGCGAACGGATCCGGGCGACGGCCGAGCGCCTGAACTATCGTCCGAATCTGAGCGCCCAACGGCTGGTCACGCGCAAAAGCAACGTGATCGGCTTCCTGATCGACAGCGACTCCCCGCTGTTTTACCGGGAAATCATGATGATCATCGAGCGCCTGGCGGCGGCGGCAGGCCTCCGGCTTCAGGTGGGCATGCTGCACAACGATCTGGAGTCGATCCGGCAGTACGTCAACGACTTCGCCGGCTCCGGCATCGACAGCGTGATCTGTACGGCGCACAACTATCCGGAATTCGGCAAAGAAGTGCCGGCGCTGTTCGACATATTCAAGCACGTGGTCTTTCTGGAAGAGCCGCTGGCACCGACACGCTTTCCGGTGGTCGGCGCCGACCACTACGCCAACTATCTGGCGGCGGCGGCCGGCCTGCTGGAACGCGGGCGACGCCGGATCTTCTGCTTCCACAGCACCACCTATCGCGACCGGGCGTTTTATGCCGCCCAGAATGGCCTGCGGACGGCCTACGAACAGTCCGGAGTGCCGTTCGAAGAGCAATTCTGGTGGCTGTGCGAAACCGAATGGTGGCGCAACCAGGAGCGGGCGGAAACGATCATGGCGCCGGTATTGGCGCAACAGCCCGACGCGCTCATCATCGGCAACGACGAATCGATGTTCTGGGCGCTGCGCGTGCTGCAGCAGCACGGCATTCAGGTGCCGCGCGACATCGCGTTGTTCAGCGCCGAGTTGGGTCCCCACGCCGCCGCCGCCATACCGTCGTTTTCCGGCTTCGATTACGACGCCGAACACTTGAGCCGGGCGATTTTCACCCGGCTGCAAAGCCAGCGGAGCCAGGAAGTATTGCCCGGCCCGTCGCTCGGATTGTTCCCCGCCCATATTGTCTGGGGCGAATCCTGCCGGCAGGCATGAAGGTGCTTTTTTTACACCCTAAAGCTTAACGATAAACCACAACAAATCACCGCCAAACAAGGTTGCACTGTGAAGAAATTGGAAACGCCATACCGTCATGGCATTCGCGACAGCCGCTGCCGGGAGTATCTGGCGCCGGTCCGTTTGCTCCGGCCGCCGGGAACCCCCGGCTATGGGGAGCTGCTGTTGCGGATTCCGCCGGAAATTCAGGGATATGCCTATTCGGGCCAGCCGGTGACTCTACTGCCCCCGGGCGGCAGTCTGGTGCTCGATTTCGGCCGCGAATTGGCCGGAGGCGTCCGGATCGTAACCGCGCCGAACGACGGAAAGGTTTCCGTCATTCGCCTCACCTTCGGCGAATCCGTTTCCGAGGCGCTCGGCTCTCCCGATCAGGATCACGCCATTCACCAGACCGAGCTGGCCTTGCCGCCGACCGGAATCACCGAGTACGGCAATACCGGGTTCCGTTTCGTCCGAATCGAAGTCCCGGAGGATGCGCCGCGGCCGCTCGCGCTGATCGGCGTATGCGCCGTGGCGACATTCCGGCCGCTCGAATACGCCGGGAGCTTTCAATG
>JAVBQJ010000133.1:0-15882 GCA_031549115.1 Victivallaceae bacterium | reverse complement strand
GCCTCACCACGAAACAGGAACAAAACAATTTGTTCATAGCAAAAGGAGCGGGGTTTGGGGCGGAGGTAAGGGAGCCCCTTCCCACACACGGGGTCCTTGCCCTCCTCCCCAAGGCGTCTGACACAACCAGCTGAAAGAGTTTAAAATGGCGGAGTATGAGAAGAAGGAAGCGGTGCCGGGGCTGTTGGGGTTTGACCGGCCGCAGCCGCACAATCTGGAGGCGGAGCGCGCGGTTCTGGCGGCGATGCTGCGTGAGCCGAAGCCTTGTGTCGACCTGGTGGTCGAGCAGTTCGGGGATTCGGCGGAGTATTTTTATTCTCCGGTGCACCGGGCGATTTTCAAGGCAATTTATGCGTTGTACAAGGATGGCGAGTCGGAGATCGACCTGGTCAGTGTGGCGCACAAGCTGGAGGTGGAAAACCGTCTGGACGAGATCGGCGGCCGCATTGCGTTGATTGAAATCTCCGACGCGATCGCGACGACGGTGAATCTGGACACCTGGTGCAAGATCGTCCGCGACCTGGCGATTTTGCGCAACATGATCGGGGTATGCTCCGAATCGCTGCTCAAGTGTTACGACGCGAGCGAGGCGGCGGGAGGGCTGATCGGCGAGATCGAACAGGCGATTTTCAACGTGCGCAACCAGCACGTGAAAAGCCAGATCGTTTCGATCCAGGACGCGGCGCAGAGCGCGTTCGAGAATATCTGGAAAATTTTGAATAAAGAAGTGGAGCCGGGCATTCCGACCGGTTACCCCGAACTGGACCGCTACACCGCGGGGCTGAAGCCCGGGGAAATGTTCGTACTGGCGGCGCGTCCGTCCATCGGGAAAACGGCGATCGCGCTGAACTTCGTCCGCAACATCGCGCTGAACCAGGTCAAACCGCGCAAGGTGGCGTTTTTCAGCCTGGAAATGACCGCGGAGATGATCACCCAGCGTCTGTTGTGCACCGAAGCCAAGGTGTCGCCGAGCAGCTTTTTCGACGGCAGCTTCAAAAGCAATACCGACATTCCGAAGCTCACCCAGGCCGTCAGCGTCTACCGCAACGCCGAGATTTACATCGACCCCACCAGCGGTCTCACCATCGCCGAATTGCGCGCCAAGGCCCGGTGGATGAAAGCCACCCACGATATCGACGTGGTCGTACTGGACTATCTGCAGCTGATGAGCGCCGGATCCCGGATCGAAAGCCGCCAGCAGGAGGTCGCCGAAATTTCCGGCGGCCTGAAACGGATCGCCAAGGAATTGAACATCCCCGTACTGGTGCTGGCCCAGCTCAACCGCGAAATCGAAAAGACCGCCGGCGCCTCCGCCCGCCCGAAACTCAGCCACCTGCGCGAATCCGGCGCCATCGAACAGGACGCCGACGTCGTCGCCTTCCTCCACCGTAACCGCGACGAAGCCAAAAACCTGACCCCGGAAATCCTCCAGAACGGCCTTGAGGCCGAATTGATCGTGGAAAAAAACCGTAACGGCCAAACCGGAATCGTCAACCTGCGCTTCTTCCCCCAATACATGGAATTCGTCAACGCCAGCAAACACGCCAGCGACTTACCGCAGAAGTGATTTTAGGCGGGTGGGTAATGTGTCCCGGGGGAGGGAGAAGGAACCCCTTTTGAGGAAAGGGGCACCCTTCTCCCTCCCCCGGACCCCCTTCCTCATCCCCCTCAAACCTTTTTGTGTACGATTTATGTTTTTTGCTGCGCAAAAACATAAATCGGAGCTTCCGGGGTCGGGATGTATGCTTGACGGCTATCCGGGAATTCCTGCTCATTTTTTGCCCAACGGGGCAAAAAATTACGTTGAAAAGGTTTGAGGGGAAAGGGAGAAGGGTTTTGGGGAAGAGGGAAAACAGCCCCTTTCCTCAAAAGGGGGGGGTTCCTTTTCCCCAAGGCATTTTCTTTTTTACTCTTGAAAAAAGCGTGGAGGGGGAGTATTTTATCGTTTTACCAGGGTAAAGTGAAAAAACATTATATAAAGGGAAATCGGACATGGCCAAAAAGTATCTTGCGTTTGACCTGGGTGCGTCTTCGGGGCGCGGCATTGTGGGGTCGCTCGACGGCGGGAAGCTGACGTTGACGGAGGTGCATCGTTTCCCGAACGGGCCGACGGAGATCGACGGTGCGCTTTACTGGGATTTCCCGGCGTTGGTCAAGGAGTTGGAGACCGGGCTGGGCGAGGCGTTGAAGCAGTTCGGGGCGTTGGACGGCATGGCGGTGGACACCTGGGGGGTCGATTACGTGGTTTTCGACCGGGCGACCGGCAAGCCGAAGCGCTGGCCGTACAATTACCGCGATCCGCGCACGGAAAAGGCGGTGACGGCGGTGTTCAAGACGATTTCCAGAGAGGATCTGTATGCCCGTACCGGGATGCAGTTCATGTCGCTGAATACCATCTATCAGCTGGTGGCGCACAAGCTCGACCATCCGGAGGATTTCGAAAACAGCTTCATGCTGTTCATGCCCGATGCGCTCGAGTACATGTTCGGCGGCGATTGCACCAACGAATACACCGAAGCGTCGACTTCGAACCTGTTGAATCCGGCGACACGCGACTGGGATTATGAGCTGCTCGACTTGCTCGGGCTGCCGCGCGATTTCTTCCCGAGACTGGTCAAGCCGTGCACGGTCGGCGGCAAATTGGCTCCGGAGTTCTGCGCCAAATTCAACTGCGCGCCGATTCCGGTGATCAAGGTCGGGTCGCACGATACGGCCAGTGCGGTTGCCGCGGTGCCGGCGCCGGCGCAGGGGGACTGGTGTTATGTCAGCTGCGGGACCTGGGCGCTGCTCGGCGCCGAGATTGCCGAACCGATCTGTACGCCGGAGGCGGGGGTGGCGCCGTTCACCAATGAGGGCGGTTTGAACGGGAAGATCCGTTTTCTCACCAACATCATGGGCAGCTGGCTGTTTCAGGAAACGCGCCGGATCTGGCGGGAATCCGGGCGCGACATCAGTTATGCGCAGATGGAGGATCTGGCGCGGGCGGCGGAACCGGGGAAATTCCTGCTGAACCCGAATGCGCCGCATTTTTTGACGCCGGGGGATATGCCGAAGCGCTTCCGTGAGTTCACGGTGGCGACGCAGCAGGGGGAGCTCCTGGATGACGGGGCGTTGCTGCGGGCGGTTTACGATTCGCTGGCGCTGTACTTCGCCGACAAGATTCATGCGTTGGAGAAGCTGCTCGGGGTCAAATACCAGTGCGTCAATATGGTGGGCGGCGGCACCAAGGACGGGTTGCTGATGCAGTTGACCGCGGATGCGGCCGATTTGAAGGTGGTGGCCGGGCCGGTTGAGGCGACTGCGACCGGGAATATTCTGGCGCAGGGGATTGCGCTCGGGGAGATTGCGGATCTGGCGGCGGCGCGCGAGGTGGTCAAGCGCTCGTCGAAGGTGATCGAATACCTGCCGCGCCCCGACATGGTGGCGAAGTTCGACGCCTGGCGCGACCGCTTCGATGTTCTGTGCAAATAAAAAAAATAGAGCCGCGAAGCGGCGGTCTGCCCTCCGTCATACGGAGGCGCCGGTCCAGCAGGCGAATACTGCTGGTCGCCCCAGGGGCGCAGCGCCTCGACTGGGGCGAAAGTATAGTAAGCTAGCCAGCTGGCGAGCGGAAGCCGCCCGAGGTAGCGATGGTGTAGATCGGATTGGAAGCGTGAGCGACAATCCGATCTACACATAGAGCGCACGAGGCGCCGCACCAGCGGCGAACACTAAGCCGCAGAACCCGGCAGACGCGTTACGAATTCAGAAACAAGGTTATGCAAATAAGACGGTATTATTGGGGCCGGCTGGCGGCGCTGTTGCTGCTGCTGCTGTGCGGCGCCGGATGCGCTCCGGACAAGGGGGAGACACTGGACCGGGTGGTCCGGGTTGCCGATGGCGGCCGGATTGTATCGCTGGATCCGGCATTGGCCGCCGACGTCGGCAGCCAGCGGCTGATCAACGCATTCTTCGATACGCTGCTGCAATACAACTACCCGGAGCTTCCTTACGAATTGCGCCCTTCGATGCTGGAAACGCTGCCCGAACTCGGCGCCGATGGACGGACATTCCGCTTCCGGCTGCGCGACGATCTGTGGTTTCATCCGGACCCCTGCTTTGACGGCTTGCCGCCGGAGGCGCGAAAAATCGATAGCCGCGCCGTGATCTTTTCGCTGCTGCGCCTCGGCGACAGCCGGCTGCACAGTGCCGTTTACAGCCTGGTGCGCGGGAAAATCCGGGGCCTTGACGCGTTTTACGCGCGTACCGCCGGAGCACCGGCCGGCGATTATCGGTTGTACGACGAAGGCATCGCCGGATTGCGGGCGATCGATGAACGCACCTTTGAAATCGAATTGACCGCGCCCGACCCGCGCTTTCTGTATTTGCTGGCGATTCCGTGCACCGGGGTGGTGTCGCGCCGGGCGGTCGAATTTTACGGCGAAAGCATTTCGGAACACCCGGTCGGTTCGGGGCCGTTTCTGCTGGACGAGTGGCAGCGGGAGTACCGGATCACGATGAACCGCAATCCCGAATACCGCTACGAAACCTTCGCGGCGGCGGAGAAGCCGGCCGACCGGGAGCGGCGTTTGCCGCTGGCCGACCGGATCGAGTGGCTGAGCATGCGCCAGGCGCAGGCGGCATGGCTGTTGTTTTTGCAGGGGCGGTTGGATATGAGCGTGATCACCCGCGACAATACCGATCTGATCGCCGCGGGGGCGGGTGAAACGCTGTCGCCGGCGCTGGCCGAACGCGGCATTCGGATGCTGCGGGCGCCGAGCTTGGAGATCCAGTATATCGGCTTCAATATGCGCGATCCGGTGTTCGCGGACAATCCGGCATTGCGCCGGGCGATCACGCTGGGTTACAACATTCCCCGGTTGATCGAGTACGCCAACTACCAGATGCTTCCGGCTTCGGGGCCATTGCCGCCGGGGGTGCCCGAATACGACCCGGCGTTCGTCAACCGCTGGGGGCATTACGACGAAGCGGAGGCGGCGCGGCAGTTGGCGTTGGCCGGTTATCCCGGCGGCATCGATCCGGCGACCGGCGAAGCGTTGACATTGACGCTGGATATGAACGGCAACTCGTCGATGCACCGGCAGATCGGCGAGCTTTTTGCCGCCGACATGGCCAAACTGGGGATTCAGGCGATACCGGTTTTGAACAATTCGCCGCGTTTTTACCAGAAGCTCGGCGCCGGGCAGATCCAACTGTTCCGGCTGTCGTGGAAAGGGGACTATCCGGATGCGGAAAACTTCCTGCAGCTCTTTTACTCCGGCAATCTCGGCGGCGCCAACCGGGTCGGTTACTCGGATCCGGCGTACGATGCGATGTTCGAGGAGTACCTGAGCTTGCCTCCGGGGCCGGCGCGCAGTTTGCTGGTGCACCGGATGCTGGAAAAGGTGACTGATGACGCGCCGTGGATATTCGAGAGCGTCCCGGTCAATTACCATTTGAAACACAGTTGGTTTGAGAACTTCCACCCGTATGATTTTTCGTATGGGGCCTGGAAATATATCACCGCCGACCGGCGCGAACGCGAGGAGCTCCGCTCCCGCTTCACCCCATTGAGCCTGGACAAGCTGTGAAGTAAAAATTCTTAAATAAAATAGAGCCCGTCATATGGGTGGCACGTGCCACTGCCTGTGGGGTGTCCCTCGTTGGGGACACCCGGAGAAAACATAGCTTGTCCTCCGTAGCCTTTGGCGGTGGAGGAAGCGGATTCTGGCGCCGCACCGGCGGCGGACGATTGACGATACGGATTCAATAAAATGCGGCTGGCCGCGCCTTAAAACAGTCACCAGGCGAACAAAAAACAGGGCGGCATTTTCTCTATTGCCGCTGGTTTTTCTGCCGCTTCGAGGTTGCAAAATAGTAAAACAGATATATAGTAAATGAGTTTTATTATTTTGGGAGGGATTCATGAGCCGGGATGTCAAGTTGTTTTTGCGGTATATCGGACCGTCAATGGCCGGTATGCTGATTGCGGGATCGTTCAGCATTGTCGATACCATTTTCATCGGACGCGGAATCGGTAAAATCGGGTTGGCGGCGGTGGCGCTGACCTGGCCGCTGGTGATGGTGTTCGGCGCTTTCGGCGATATGATCGGATCGGGGGCGGCGGTCATCATCTCGCAGGCGCGCGGGGCGCATGCGGAAGCGCAGGCGCAAAAAGCGTTCGGGAACATGATTTCGTTGCAGTTGGCCGCTTCGGTTGTGCTTGCCGTCCCGATTCTGCTGTGGCTGGAGCCGATTCTGTGTTTTTTCGGAGCGACGCCGGAGCTGCTGCCGGATGCGCTGACATATTCCCGGATCATCGTATGCGGCGCTTTTATCTGGATGTTCATGTCCGGGTGCATTGCGGTGATCCGCAATGACGGCCGGCCGACTCTGGCGATGTGGCTGGTTGTCGCCGGACTGGTCGGGAATATGTTTCTGGATTGGCTCTTCATCATGGTATTCCCCTGGGGTGCCGCCGGTGCCGCCTATGCCACGGTGATCAGTCAGGCATTTTCGGGATTTCTCGGGGTGGTCTATTTTCTGTCGCCGAAAACCGAACTTAAAATCAATTGGGACACGTTGAAGCCGGCTGCCGGCATGGTGCGGCGGATCGCGGTTACCGGAATTCCGATTTTCGGCAATATGCTGGCGATTATCGCGATGCTGTTCATGCACAACTACCAGGCACTGCGTTATGGGGAAGTGGACGGCCTGGCGGCGTACACACTGGTCGCGACTCTGGAATCGGTGGGATCGCTGCTGATGACCGGGTTGGCTGCGGGCGTGCAGCCGCTGACCGCTTACATGTACGGCGCGGGAAAACGCGTGCGGCAGAACCGGATCGGCAATTATGGTTATTGGAGCGCATTCGGCCTGGGCGTGGTGTTGATGCTGCTTTCGATGGCGTTTCGGGATATCATGCCCGGCTGGGTCGGTTTGACCGGCCCGGAGGCCGAGCTTGCCGCCCACGGAGTGATTCTCAGTGCGCCTGCGTTCCTGCTGCTGGGGGTAATCCGGGTGGCGGGATATTACTATCAGTCGACCGGGAAGATCGCCGATTCCTCGCTGCTGATTTACGGAGATACCTTCTTTGCATTGCCTCTTTGCCTGTTTGCATTGCCGATTTGGTTCGGAATGGATGGAGTCTGGCTTGCGATGCCGCTTTCCCGGGTTATATTATTTGCCATACTGTGTTACCTGTGGTTCGGGAAAAAAACAGTGCGGAAAACAGAGTTGCGCGCAATGTAGCGGTCTGCCCGGCGTCGGTGGACAGGCGGGGAAAAAAGGAGGCGGTGTGACGGCGGACGGGAAACTGTTGAAGGAGTGGCTGGAGCTCTGGCGGCTGACGGACAATGTCTATATTTCACTTCTGAAGCGCTGGAATCTTTCGCGTAACGCCTATTTCGTGTTGGCATGGTTGCACGACCATCCGGAGGGGGTGGAGCCGGCGCAACTGGCCGACCGGGCCAATATTCAGCGCCAGCTGGTGACGAGCATCCTGCGGGACTTGGAGTCCAGGGAATTGATTTCCCGGCAGGAACAGAAAAGCGACCACCGCCGCAGGCTTATCACCCTAACCCCTGCCGGACATGCGTTTGCCGGTCAGGTCTCGCTGGCGATGGACAATATCGATTTGCAGGGGTTGGCGGCGTTCACCGAACACGAACAGCGGCAGTTGGTGGAATATTCCCGCCGCTTTTATCAGGCGATCCGTGAGTTATGATCCGCTTTTTTACATCATGCGGCTGCATTCCGCGTGGCTGTTGTCCCACAGCGGCAGCTTCAGGCGGGCGCGCAGGATTTCGGCGTCCCGCCGCAGCTTGCCGAGCTTGCCGTGGTCGGTGATATTCCGGCGGCTGCCGTCGTCGAGCACCAGATTCAATTCGTAACTGGTATAGCCTGGCCCTTTGCTGTCCGAACAGTATTCGGCGACGATCTGGAGCGCGTGAAACCGGTTGAAGGGGATGGTTTTCCCCGTGTCCGTTGCCGCGTCACGGTAGGAATTTTTCCGGCCGCTCCGGAAGACACGTTCGGCAAAATCGAACACCATGCGGCGACCGCCGAAGTACCACAACAGCGCCCCTCCACCTCCGAAAAGCAATCCCCAGACGCACAGAAACAGGGCGGTTTTCCAATCTCCCGAGCCGGTCACGGCAAGCCAGACGGCGGCAATCACCGCCACGGCGCCGGGAATCAGGAAAACGCCGCTGAATATCCGCATGAATACCGTCGGCCGGAATTCGAGCAGCTCCGGCGATACTTCGACCAGTTTGTGGGTCTGAAACGAGGCGCCGCCACGCTTCAACGGCGTCCAATCGGTGCTTTGCGCCACCGGATCGTCGGAGATGAACACGGTTCCGCTTACCCGGTAACGGTCTTGCAGTGACATGTCGTTGATGCCTCGTTGGTTCAAAGGTGAATATACGCCGCCGGTGCGGCGCCTCGCAAACTCATGGTGCCGACCGCCAATCGTTGGCCGCTGGTGCGGCGCCTCGTTCGCTCTATGTGTAGACTGGATTGTCGCGCATGCTTCCAATCCAATCTACACCATCGCTACCTCGGGATGATCCGCTCGCCTCCCGGCTCGCTTTCTGTACGTTTCGCCTCTTTCGGGCGCCTGCGGCGCCATCGGCGACCAGCGCTGTTCGCGCGCTGGACAGCTCGTTACGCCCGCTTCGCGGACTTACTCTTCGCCCGAGAGGGACGAGCCCTCTCGTGTTCGGCTTCGCCCTCGACTCCGTATGACGGAGGGCAGACCGCCGCTGTGCTCGCTACGTCCTGCGGACTTGCTCTTCCCCCTCGCGCTTCGCGCTCGGTTTCGGCTCCGCCATCGGCTCTATTTTTTTGTTTTTAAATTTTTTTTATAAAAACTTTTGATCTGGCCTTATTCGGCGCTCTTTCGCGTCCGCATCGTGAGTGCGGCGGTGATCGCCATGAGTCCGAATACGGTCAGGTAAAAGGCGATCACGTAACCCACGAAAGCCATCGCGACGAACGGGAAAACCACCGCCATAACCCCGAACACCAGCGAGAAGATTGCGTTGATCAACGCCCAACCGCGCCCCGGAGTCCCCGCCGGTGCGATACCCGCCGCCGTCAACTGGTCGACCCCGAGGAAGATCATCCAGATCCCGATGAAAATTTCCAGATTTCTCGCACTGTACAGCGGCGATGACAGACAGGCCAGACCGATCAGAATCGCCAGCACCATCAGCACGAAACCCCACACGGAGCGCTTTCCTCTCCCCAATTGGAGCAATTGCTCAATGCCGTAAAATACCAGCATCGCGCCGAAGATGATCGTCAGCGCCAGCATCGCCTGGATCGGCTGAATGAAGTAGAAAATTCCCAGCACCAGAAAGATGATCCCCAACAGAAGCATCATCCCCCATGACCGGTTGGCCAATGGATTGATCGCGAAAAGAAACCTGGCGTTGCGCATGGCACAATTTTCCTCTTTTGTTGCCGGAAGAAGCCCTCTTCCGAAGTTCATGTCTGTCACAATATAGCATCATGAACTCCTTTTGCAAATCCGGCACCCGCTCGAGTCAACTGTTTCCCTCCCGGACTGTCATTCTGCGATTCCCGGGGAGACCGTTGCGTTGACACTCCAATCTTTGCCGCTCCGATTTATGTTTTTGCTTCACAAAAACATAAATCGTACGTTGAAAAGGTTTGAGGGGGATGGGATGAGGGGTTCGGGGAAGAGCGAAGGCATCCCCTTTCCTCAAAAGAGGGGTCTTCCCTTTTCCCCGAGACGCTTGCGGTAAGCGCTGGGGGTGAGCCCTTCGCAGGCGCGAAAGCTGCGGGTGAAGTAGCTGTGGTCGCGGAAGCCGGCGGCGCGTGCCACCTCCGCCACCGGCACGGCGGTCGTGGCCAGCAGCTCCCGGGCACGTTCCAGCCGCAGCCGCAGCAGATATTCCCACGGCGACAGACCCGTATAGCGGCGGAATTGTTCGCAGAAGTAATGCGGGCTCAGGCGCACCTCGAGCGCGAGCTCCTGCAAGGACAGGGTACGGGTCAGGTTTTTTTCCATCAGCAGCACCGCGCGTTGCAGTTTCTGCTCCTTGTCGTGCTCCTCCAGGCGGTCGGCGCCGTGCCACTCGATCGCTTCGGCGCGGCCGAGCATGACCAGAATTTCCAGCAGCAGCGCCCGGGAGGCGGTCCGGTACCCCGGTGCCCGGCGCTTCAGTTCATCGATCATTCGGTCCATGCGGCGGCGCAACCGTCCCAACAGCGCCGGCCCCAGGTGAATCTTCCCCCGGGGCGCGTGGGGCGGCGGCGCCAGAAGCCGGCCGAGCACCGGAAGCCGGAGCAATTCATCCCAATCGGAACCGAGGATTTCGGGCATGAACATGAGGTTGTACAGCTCCAGTTCGTGCCGGTAGGCGTAGCCGTGCCGATCGCCCGGAAGAATGCTGAACACGTCACCCTGAAAAAAGCTGTAGGAGCGAATGGCGTCACCCTCCTCCTGCAACTGATTGAGCCCGGTCCCGGCGGTGATCACCACCAGCTCGATGAAGTCATGGGCGTGAAAATCGATGATGCATTGTTCGCCGCGTGTCAACCCCACCGGAAAATCCGGCACGGCAAAGACATCGCAAGACGAATACCACGGCAGATCGCCGCGCAGCTGCACTCCGGTGTTGATTCCACGTTTGCCCATGTATGCTCCGCCGGTCTGTTTTTCGCCGCCGGTGCGGCGCCTCGTCCGCTCTATGTGTAGATTTGACCGTCGCTCACGCGTCCGGTCAAATCTACACCATCGCTACCTCGGGAGGCTTCCGCTCGCCAGCTGGCGCGCTTGCTGTGCGTTTCGCCCTCTTTCGGGCGGCTTTGCCGCCTGAGGGCGACCAGCGCTGTTCGCGCGCTGGACTGCGCCTCCGTATGACGGAGTGCAGAACCGCCGCTTCGCGGCTCTATTTCTTTTCTTTATTTTCAAATATTTTTATTTTTTGTGAAAAGCTCCCGGTATCCACAGGCGGTCGGCCATGTCGACGATGCCGAAGTAAAAGGTCAGCTTCTCCTGGTAATCATACGCCGGTACCATGTGCACCATGAATTCATGCTCGCCCGCCGCCAGCTTCGCATCGGCCGACTGGTTGAGCGCCGGCCGGTGCGTCGCCGGCAGCAAGTGTCCGCCTTCACGCATGAACGCCATTTCACCGTCCAGAAACGCAAAGCATATTGCGTCGGTATTGAAAATAAAGCGCGTCTCCGTTTCTTTGTCAAGGTAAAATTTCCCGCGCAACAACACGATTTTCACCCCGGACGCCTCAGACGCATCCACCGAGCCGCACCACCCCGGCGCCGGGAACGGTTCCCACTTCGCCTTTTCCCAATACTCCGGACGGCAATCTTCGCGGTTTACCACCAGTTTTTCCAGCATCGCCACCGAGGGCGTATAATCCGGTTCGACCTCCGGCTGCTCCGGCCGCAGCTTCACCCGCGTCCGCAGATCGCAGACCAGATCGGCGAACTCCTGAATCGTCGCCGGTGCCTTCACATCCACAATCCACTGGCTCAGCAGAATTTCATTGCCGATCGGCTTCAGCCATTCGGAACCGATACCCTCCGGATGCAGAATCCCGAAGATCGCCCCGGCGGTCGCGCCGGTACAGTCGGTGTCGCGGCCGAAATTGACCGCGGTGCACACCGTCCGCCCGAAGTCGCCGCCGCCCAGCAGCAGGCCCGCGACGACGAACGGAATATTCATCACCACATCGGTGAAATTGGTGTTGCCGTAGCGTTCCAGAATCCGGCGCCGGACCGCGTCGAAGTCGAGTCCGGCATGGCACCAGTCGCCGGTATCGCGAATCGCCTGCGCCAGACGGCAGTCGGCGGGAATGTATTCGAGGCCGATCGCGATCAGCCGGTCGATGTCGTCTTCGCCAAAGGCGGCGCTTTCCAGCGCGGCGAAGAAGATTTCCGCATAAAGCCCATCACCGTCATGGTCGACACAGCCGTCCTCGTAGGCGTATTTGGCCGCCAGCGCCGGATCGCCGGGGGCCAGGCAGGCCCAGATTTCACTGCGGATCGCAGCACCCAGCCCGTCGATGAAAAAGTTGCCGTGCCGCCCCGAATGCGGCGGATAAATCCCCCACTGGATATTCCGGGTGGCAATGCCGTACTCGTCGCACGGATATTTGTTGTGCTTCACCCAGGCGTCGGCGAAAAGCTTCCGGTCGATGGTCGGTTCCGCCATCCGGTCCAGCAGCACGCCCCACAGGACCTGCAGCTCGAGGTCATCATTCGGCGCCAGATCGGTCGGGACCGGATCGTAGAACGACAGCCGCAACGGTCCGCGCGCCCCCTCGATCGGCATTCCCAGCGTGCCGCCCACCGCTTTGCCCTGCCAGCAGCCCATGACTTTACGACGATACAATGCTTCATCCATAGCCGTACATCCTTTCCCGTTAACTCTCGTGATGTCTCTGCTATAGAATATACCTCGGATTTGCACTTTTGCGTGGGAATATATTCTGAAAAATTATAATTATATTCCGATTTGTCATTGCTCCATGGTGGCACCGGTTCGGGACAGATCCGGCGACCGGCGCATCTGCAGCGAAAAGGCGAAGCGGTATTCGCCGGGAAGCACCTCGTATTCGGGGAGCGTGTCCGGGCCGCAGGAGCCGGTACCGACGCCGCGCTGCGCCAGATCCAGGTACACCGTGATGAACTTCTGTCGCGCCAATTCGTGTCGGTGCCGCGCCGCAAACAATACCGGTTCCGGGTAGAAGGTCGCGGAAAACTCGAACTCCGGCGCCCCCGTCACCGCCAGTGCCCGTATGCCGTCGGTGAAAGCGGCATGCCGCACCCCGGTGCGGTTGCCGTTGCTTTGCGGCATCACGTAGTCGGTGTACAAATCGTCCACCCGGCAATGGTAAAGGCTCACTTCGGCCGCATCCCGGCGGTCGCAATAGTTTTCGAAGGGGCCGCGTCCCAGATAGGCGAGGCGGTCGAAGCTCCGGGGCAGGCGGAACGCGACGCCGATGCGCGGCAGCGACGGCCAGCCCGCGGGCAGAAGGTAGTGAAACTCGAAGTCCAACCTCAGCTCCGGCGTGATCCGGACGCGTTCCCGGATCGCGGCGATTCCGGCGGCCGGATTGCCGTGAATTGACAGATCCCGGCGAAGCTCGATGACGCCGTTTTGCTCCGTCAGCGCGACGTTTTCGATTTTTTCGGTCAGCGCGTCGAGTCCGGCGGCCTGCCATTGCCCCATGGGCTTATCCGCCTGGCCGCTCCAGGCGCGAATCCCGTCGTTGTCGGTGGCCGCCCGGAAGAAGTTGACCTCCGGCAGCCGCGGCAGCAGCAGTTGCCCGCCGCTATGCAGCGAACCCCGGCCATCGGCCCGGTCGATTTTCAATTCGCCGTCCGCCGTGGCAATGGTCCAGAAGCGCCGGGTGGAGTGCATAATGGCCGGAACGGCGGAAACCGCCGCTTCCCGGGGGGGACGGTGGGCCAGAAACTCTTTGAATTCGACCTGGTCGTGCGCCAGCAGGACGCCGTCGCCGGTGCGGAATTCGAAATTGACGAATGCGACGGCGTCTGCCGGGCAGGATGTCACGGTCAACGGCAGCTCGAATTCGCAGGTGCCGCGCGGGGCGACGTCCGGCAGCGCCAATGCGCCGGTTTCGACTGTTTCGCCGTCGATTTCCAGCCGCCAGCGCCCGGCCAGATCGCTGCTGCCGGTGAAGAAACGGTGGTTATGGAGGCGGAAACGCCGCCGGTACCCGTCGGCCAATTCGACCGAAAGCGGCTGCGCGATATGCCGGAACTCGAAGCACGCCGGGTGCGGTTGGCGCTCGGAGGACAACAAACCGGTACAGCAGAAGTTGAAGTCGTGGTATTCCTCGCCGAAGTCCCCGCCGTAGGCGATATGGCGTTTGCCGTCGGCGAAGGTTTTCCACTGCCCGTGGTCGATCCACTCCCACAGGAAGCCGCCCTGCATGCCGGGGCCGGAGCGGAACAGACGCCAGTAATCGGCCAGCGAACCGTTGCTGTTGCCCATCGCGTGCGAATATTCGCACAGCAGCACCGGGCGGTCGGCGCGCGGGTCGGCGATGTAACGGCGAATGTCGTCGAGGCTCGGATACATCGGGCCGACGATTTCATTGTCGGTGTGATCGGCGGCAAAGAGACTGCGGTCGACGCCGCTCTGGTACCAGTAACGGAACAGTTCGCATTCGTAGTGAAGGATCCGGGTCGGATCAAGGCGCCGCGCCAGCCGGGCGGCGTCGCAGTAGTTTTCGCCGTGCCCGGCCTCGTTCCCCAGCGACCAAAAGAGAATGCTGGTGTGGGAACGGTTTTGCCGGATCATGCGCTCCACCCGCGCGGCCAGCTGGAGCTTCCAGCGGCGGTCGCGCGCCAGGCGCGGGAAATTGGCGTGGCTTTCGAAGTTGGCTTCGTCCATCACGTAAATGCCGTACTGGTCGCAGAGCTCGTACCAGCGCGGATCGTCCGGATAGTGGCTGGTGCGCACGGCGTTGAAGTTGAAGCTTTTCAACAGCCGGATGTCTTCGAGCATGGTGGACAACGGCAGGGTCTTGCCGTATTGCGGATGGTGTTCATGGCGGTTGACGCCGTAAAATTCGATGATTGCGCCGTTGACCAAGAGATTCCGGCCGTCGCGTTCGATGCGCCGGAAGCCGACCCGGTGATATCTGCGGTCGAGTTCCCGCCCCCGGTGATCGAACAGCGCCAATTCGAGCGTGTACAGCGCCGGCGATTCCGCCGACCACGGCTCCACCTCCAGATCCGGCAGGAGTGCGGTGGTTTCATAACGGTCGATGTTGAAGACGTGCGAAATCGTCTTTTCGACCTGCGCTATTTGCTTTTTTCCCTCGTCGTACAGCGAAAAACGCACGGTGAAGTCCTGCTCCGGGCCTTTGGGCAGGAACGACGGCAGGTGGAAGCCGAGGTGCGCCGTCGCGGTCAGGGCGCCGCGCCGCGTCTTCCAGTCCCAGTCGCCGTTGGAGGAAAAATCCTCGCAGAAAACATCGCGCGTGGCGTACAGCTTTACCGTTCGGTAGATACCGGCATGCCACCACTGATCCTGATCCTCGACGTAGCTGGAGTCGGAAAAGCGTATCACCTTGCAGACCAGGGTGTTTTCCCGGTCGCGGTGCAGATGCTCGCTCAGGTCGAATTCCGACGCGAGGCGGGTGTCTTTGCCCATGCCGACGAAGCGGCCGTTGCAATATACCTCAAGATAGCTTTCGGCGCCCCCGACCTGCAGCACGACGCGCGGCAGCTTGCGCCAGCGGCGCGGCAGTGTGAACCGCGTCCGGTAGATGCCGGTGGGGTTGGCCTCCGGCACCAATGGCGGCAGATTGTCGAAGGGCATTCTGACGTTGGTATAGATCGGAATATCCCCGACATCCTGCAATGTCCAGTTGCCCGGGACGGCGACGCTGCCGAACTCGATGGCGTCGAAGTCGCCGGGGACCGCCTCCGGGGAGGGAAACAGCCGGAAATCCCAGATGCCGTCGAGTTTTTTCACATACGGGGAACGGCCGTCGACGCCATGACTGTACGGCAAGGCCGAATCATGCATGTCGAGGCGGTTGATTTCCACGAGTTCGGGGATTTCGTGCAGACGATGGGAAGCGGTGGTGGCGGGCATGGGGATATTCTTTTCGTTGGTGGTTATGGTCAGAGCGATGCTTCCAGGCGTGCAATCAGCTCTTGCCGGGCAGTTTCGTAGCTTTGCAGCTCCGCGGGATTTTTCAACAGCTGTTCCACGACCGGCAGGACGGCGTCGCGGCCGAGCCGCTGTTCGGCCATATACAGCAGTTTGAAATCCTGTACCATTTGCCGCCAGGCGAACCAGCGCCGGGCCGGAATCAGGTTTTCAGCTGGATCGGCGTGCAGCTGCTCCGGCGCGTATTTGAGCTC
>JAVBQJ010000007.1:0-11936 GCA_031549115.1 Victivallaceae bacterium | reverse complement strand
TCGCTAGTATTGGGCGCAGCGATGCTCGCGCCAAGGAGCGCGACACGGCGCCTCCCCGGGCGAAGGGTGCTGGCGTTGCCAGCACTGAGGGGGTCGGTCACGAAAACGCTCCCGCGTTTTGGTGACCGAAGGGAGTATTTGCCGCCAATTGGCGGCAAATACGTGAAGCCGAGCGGCCGAGCGATCCGGGGGAATGGGGGCTGGGCCCCTGCGGTTGCCGGGGCGCAATGCGGCCCCGCGTACACCGTTAAAATTTCCACACTCCGAACCGCACCGGGGGCGTTTCGTTTCAGGACATCCGGGAGAAGTGTTCGAGGGCTTTGGCGAAATCGGACAGGGTTTTTTCCGGGTCGCCGTGCTCGATGCCGTCGCGGACGCAATGCTTCAGGTGGCCTTCGAGGACGATCTGGCCGACCTTATGCAGCGCACTCTTGGCGGCGTTCAGTTGAATCAGCACATCTTCGCAGGGGACGTCCTGATCGATCATCTTTTCCACGGCGTTCAACTGGCCGATCACTTTGCGCAAACGCAAATGCAGACTGCCCGTGTCCATACATTTGATCATAATCATTCCCTCCCGTGTGTTATCAGGCATACAATACCCCCGAGGGGTATGAAATGCAAGAAACAAACACTGTTTTTTCGCCGGATTTACCGCGGCGCGGGGTGGATCACCCCCACAACAGCACCCGGACGATCATGGTGAGGAATGCCGCCAGTCCAAGCAGGCCGATCAATACTTTCGCGAGATCCGCCCAGCGGCAGAGCCGCTCGGACACCGTCCAATAGTAGTGTATGTGAAGGAAAATCCCGAGGCAAATCAACGCCGCGCCGAAAAGCACCGCATCAATGCCGTGAAGCGGCAGGCTACCGCTCCCGTGCCTGCCGGGCAGCACCGCCTTTTGTGTTATCATTGCCGTGAGGCCCCAAAGAAGCGGGACCAGCGGGACGATGAATCCGCCGATGATTTTGCTGAAGCGCGAACCGGAGGCGCTTTCGTTGAAAAAATCCCCATCGTATTTCATCGCCGCCTCCTTTCGCTGTGTATGCAATATACACCAAGTCCGGCGCCGGTGCAAACGGATACGAAAAAAATCCCAACCACCGGCGATACCGGGGGTTGGGATTTTTTTCATTCAGGGATAAAACCTTATTCCCATTCGATGGTGCCCGGGGGTTTGGCGGTGATGTCGTATACCACCCGGCTGATGCCGTCGATTTCGCCGACGATCCGGGCGGCCATGGTTTCAAGCAGCTCCCACGGCAGCCGGACGACATCGGCGGTCACGGCGTCGACGCTGTTGATCGACCGGATCGCGATCACGTAGTCGTAGGAACGCTTGTGATTTTTCATGCCGACGGTCTTGACCGGGACGAAGATGGCAAAGGTCTGCCAGGTTTTGTGATACCAGCCGGACTTGAGCAGCTCGTCGGTGACGATGGCGTCGGCTTCGCGAAGCATCGCCAGCGTTTTGCGGTCGATGGCGCCGACGTGGCGGACGCCGAGCGACGGCCCCGGAAACGGGTGGCGGTCGAGCAGCTCCGACGGCATGCCGAGCAGACGGCCGACCTGGCGCACTTCGTCTTTGAACAGGCGTTCGACCGGCTCGACCAGCTTGAACTTCATATCTTCGGGCAGCCCCCCGACGTTGTGGTGGCTCTTGATGATCCCGTCCGGATTGCCGTCCAGGGGAATGCTTTCGACGATATCCGGGTAAATGGTGCCCTGGCCGAGGAAGGTCGCCTGCGTCCTGGCCGCAGCTTCGGTGAAGACATCGACGAATTCCTTGCCGATGATTTTACGCTTGCGTTCCGGGTCGGATACGCCGGCGAGCCGGTCGAGAAAGCGGTCGGAGGCGTCCACATAGCACAGGTTCATTTTGAAATTGCGGGCGAATATCTCCTGCACGACTTCCGGCTCGTTTTTGCGCAGCAACCCGTGATTGACGAACACGCAGGTCAGCTGGTCGCCGATGGCGCGGTGCAGCAGCGCCGCGACCACCGACGAATCGACACCGCCGGAGAGTCCGAGCACGACCTTTTCCTGCCCGACCAGTTCGCGGATATCGCGGATCGCTTCGTCGATGAAGCGTTCCATGGTCCAGTTGCCGGTGCAGCCGCACTGCGTGCGGCAGAAATCCACGATCGGCGCGGCTTCCAGCGCGCTCGACGGCAGCTGCGGCGCCATTCGGGCCGCGGCTCCGGCGGCGAGCGTCGGCAGCTTCAGCGCCAGAAACGGTTGGAGCGCCGCCTGAATTTTGGCGTTCTCGTTATCGGCGCACAGGATCAGGCCGACCGGGGCTTCGGCGGCGAGGCGTTCCACCGGAACGGTATACGGCATCACCATGGTATAAATGTGCCGGTCGCGGACGGCGCGGGCCAGCTTTTGAATGTCCTCGCAGCCGCAGTTCAAGAGGATGACGGTTTCCGGTGTTTGTTTCATCACATTCCTTCCTGTTGGTGTCAATGAAATAATCCGTTACTATACCATCGTTTGCCTCTTTTTTCAAGCTATGGCAGCGGCGCATACCCGTCAAGTTTCCGGATATCGTCGACCGGTTCCCGGAATTTGACCGCGTCGCCGGGGCGGTAGCCGGGAGCCGTCAACGCGCCGGTGACCGCCGCCGCCGGGCTCATGGTTTCCCAGACCGTGTATTCGCTGTTGGCGACCGTATAAGCCTGAAGATTCGGAAAACGGCGCCACACCGGCCAGTGCATTCCCAGCAGTTGGATGGCGTCTTTCTCCGCTATGCCGGGGGCCGCTCCGAGGCTTTTCGGCAACAGCGAAATCGCGGAACCGGGGAAGTTGTGATCTTTGCGGGCTTCATAATACAAGCTATGCCCCAACCGCATATCCTCCGGAGCGATTCCATAGGTATAACGATAGGGAGTGATGCCGGGGCGGTATTCCGCGATTCCGTCGACATACGACGGCAGGTCAAGGAAGCGCGCCGGATAGACGCGGCCGAGCGCGCTGGTCATACTCTGCCCGAGCGGATTGCCGCCGTTGTGCCAGTTGTTGGCCAGATAGGCGGCATCCCGGAATTTTTCATCGCCGCTCTGATACCAGGCCATGATGAAGTAACGGGCGCGGCGCAATGGATGGGAGTTACCCCAGGACATGTGCGTCACAAAGGAGTGTGTGCTCGGATACCACGGCGTCCGGTAGGGGTAACTGTCATTCAGATACCCGAGATTTTCCTCGGCGAAACGCAGGATCAGGCTGCGGCAGCGCGTCAATTCCTTGGCTATTTTCGGTTCGCTGCCGCCGAAGCGTTCCAGTTCGACGAAGAAAAACGGCGACAGGCGCCAACTCAGATCGCCGAGGCTTTTTTCGATCAGCTTCTCATTGCCCCGGATCAGTTGAAGGTACTGCGGATCCCGGGTGAGCTCATAGAGATTAAAGGCGGCCTTCAACAGCAATTCGCCCGGCAGCTCCACGGGTTCGCGGTATTGAATGGTCTGCATGGTTTTGTCGATCTCATAGCGGTATTCCGCCTGAAACCGGTTGGCGGGGTTCAACGCAAAGGCAAAGGCGCGCATGGCGGAGTTTTGATAGAGCTCCGACTCGGCCGCGGCGCCGCATTCACGCAGCGCCAGCGCCAGCATCGAAGCATGGGCGGCATATTCCAACGAACTTTCCCGGGTGGCTCCGGACAGATAGTACGGTTGTTGATCCAGCGCCGGATCGAATTCGGTCGGATGCGAATCGGCTTCCAGCCAGGTGCCCACGCCGCCGTTTTCCTGCTGTGCCTGGCGCCATACTTCAACGCCGATGCGGGCTTCGTCGATGATATCGGGAAGGCCGTTGCCGCTTTCCGGCAGATGCAGCTGGTCATCCGAAAAATTGTCCGGAAACATCAGCCACACCGCCAGCAGGTCATTGACGATCTGAAAGTGATAGGGGCGCCGGTCGTAATCGGCGGCATCGTGCCAGCCGCCGGAAACGGCCAGCTTCCGCAAAGGTGTCGGCACGTTCTGTTTGATCAGTTTGAAGTGATCGACGTCGATGCTGCGTCCGGAGCGGTCGAAAAAACCCCAGTTGCGGTGCTCATTTTTCTTCTCCTTCTTGTAGTGAGTGTCATTAGGAGGGAAATTGCCCTGATAGCTCACGGTATGGCAGGCGCCGCCGGGCCATTTGGTCCAGAGGGGCTCCTTGGCAACGCCGCAGCGCGCCTGATACAAACCATGCATATGCGTATAGAACGCGTCGCCGACGATATCGTCGGTGATATCGAAATCGGCGCTGCGGCCGATTCCGGCGATACGAAAATAATAGCGTCCCGGCCGGTTGAATTCCGAAATATCCAGATCGCCGACGATTTCGCCGGTAAAGGGCGTGCCGGTTTTGGCGGAAACATCCGGAATCCGCGGCTTGACCGTACCGGTGAACGCGACACTGCCGTCGCCGGCGTTCACCACTTCGAACGGCGCTCCGAACCAGCGGCTGATGTCCAGCGGCCCGGCATCGCCGAGCCAGGCGCCCAGATAGGCGTACTTCCGTCCGGCGCGCGGGGAAAATCCGAGTTGGTCGAACTTATACAATTGCGAAATCTGCTCCTCGGGGCGATAGCTCCAGTCGAGCGTTTCGCCGGTCGGCAATTCCACGGTATATTCTTTGCCGGCTTCCAGCGGTTCGGAGAGGACCGGGAACAGATAAAAGGCGACATCGGCATTTTTCGTCAGCATTTCGCCGCCGCGTCCCAGGTCCGGAACCGGGGTCTGACCGATGGGATTCAGCCAATAACCGACCCGGGCAACCGGAAGCTCCTGACCGCCGGTCCGTATTTTCAAGGCATCGAATTGCTGCAGAAGAGCGGCCTGCTGCGGACGATATTCCAGAATGGTGTCCGACATGGCGAAGAAGTAATGAAAGCGGCGGGACCACTCCGGGACGATTTTGAGCGCACGGTCCAGCCCGCGAAGTTTATCGCCGTAACGGGCGACCATCTCCTGCTCCAGAAACTTCCCGTATTCTCCGGTCAGCGCCAGCGTGGACGAGTCCAGCACATCGATCCGCCAATTTCCCTTCCAATCGGCCGCGGAGACAATGGTGCAGGCCGTCAACCACAACAGCAGGACGAAAATATAATTTCGCATCGGTTACTTCCCGTTTGGAATTATCGTTTGCCGGAGCAGCTGTCCGGCTTCCTCAAGCCGGGCCCGCAGTTTCCGGTAGGCAATTCGGTTATGCTCCCGGTAGGGGGCCGGATCGTTCAGCTGACGTTCGACCTCCCGCTCCAGAAAGGCGACATCGCAATCGAATACCGTTCCGGCGGGAACCAGATCGAAATTTCGCAGGAAATTATCGATTTTACTGCCGCGGGCGATGCCCACGATCGGGGTGCCGGCGTTCGCGGCCAGAATCAACAAATGCAGCCGGCTGCTGACCACCACCGCACAGTGCGAAGCCACCAATTGCACCACGGCCGGGTCGGCATAGCCGTAGAGGACCAGAGTGTGTTCCCGGTGCCGGAGGCCGGCGCGGAAAGTATCCATCAGGGCGGCGTCCGTGACCGGATTCATCGGGAGGAAAAGCAACCGGTTTTCCGGGTCGGCCAGTAAGCGGTCACACCATTGCTGCAGATCCGGCTGCGCCGTCACCGCCCGCTGTGCCGAAAGACACAGCGCAATGAGCCGCTTCCCTTCCCATTGACGCAGCTCCGGCGGCAGCTTGTTTTCCGGCGCCGTCTCCTGCAGAATCGCGGTGTCGGCTCCGACTACGGCATCGGCAAAGCCGCCACGGGCCAGCTCCTGTGCCGATTCGGGGTCGCGGGTGATGACGGCGGCGCAATGCCGCAACTCCGCCGTCAATTGCCGCCGCATACGCATTTCCAGACCATGTTCCGCGGTCCGGACGGCATTCCATTTCCCGCCGGTCAGGCTCGACAGGAGTTGCAACAACATTTTTTTGCGGCCGTCGAGACGGAAGTAAGCCGGGTTCAGTTCGGAATCCATCCCGACATTCCATACCAGGGTGCGCGCGCCGGCGCTCCGGGCCGCCCGCAGAAGCCGGAGCGCGGTCGCCGGATAATCCGACAGCCCGGTGGCGCCGCACCAGAGAAACCAATCATGCTTCCGGGCCTCCCGGCGAAACTCCCGGAGCTGAAATGGGCGCTGAAAACCGTAAAGCGGGATGCAATTCACTCCAAGTTCGCGTGCCGTTGCTTCCGGTTGGGCGGTGCATACGGTAAGTTCCGCTTCGGGAATGAGTTGGTTCAACAGCGCGACGACACAGCTCAGAATGGCTTCGTCCCCGATGTTATCGCAGCCCAGGGGAATTCCCCCCAACAAAATCTTCATGATACGATTGTTTCCTGCGGTGGAGGTGTTTGCGCCGGAATTGCCGTTCGGCGCCGGGGCCGGGGCCGGTGCTCGTCGGCAAACCAGGCCGCCATGGAACCGATGACGGCCATGACGATCATCAGCTCGTGAAACGACGGCGATTGCTTCAGCACCCACTCCAGTGCGGATTGGGTGAAGTTCATAAACATTCCTCCTGCCAGTCCGGCGGGAATCCAGAAAAGTGGGCCTCGGAAAAAGCGCTTCAAATTCACCAGGTTGGCCAGGAACAAGTAGCAGAACCACAGGAACAGAACTCCGAGTCCCCACCAGCCGCATTCGGCCGCGACCATCATATAGATGGTTTCCACCAGGCCGTCTTTGAAATCCTCCGTATAGCGTCCCGAGGTCCGGTGTTCGCTGTATTCATAGGGCGGATTGATTTTGATGCCCCAATTGTTGATGCCGACCCCCAACGTTTTGTCGTTGGCCATATTTTTGGCGGCGATGGCCAGGTTGATCCGGGTAATTCGCGAGTTTTCCGGGGCGTTTTCGTATCGATTGATGATACCGGGAAGCAAGATGCCCAATCCGATGATACCGATCAGCCCAAGTCCGAGGATGATCCGCAATTTTCGCCAGGTGACGGTGCGCAGCAGCGAGACAAATAAAGTCAGCATGCACCCCAGCGGATAAAGCAGCAGGGCGCCGCGGGAAAAGGTAAGAATCACCGAAGCGGAAGCAAAGACGAAAAACACACCGTAGTCGGCAGCGACGGTGCTTTTCTTTTTCCGGTTCAACCATCGGGCCAGAAACACCGGCCCCACCATTCCCAGATACATGGCCATGCTGTTCTGATGGTCGAACAGGCCGCTCGGCTGGTAGATGCCCAATGCATATTTCTGATACACGGTCATGACAAAAGTCAGAACGGCGACGATACCGAAACTGAAGAAAATACTTTCATAATCCCGGGTGGCGATCAGATAGTTGTAGATGGCGAGAAGGCAAAGCCACATCATCGCCATTTTCCATAACTCGAGGAATGAGAACAGATAGCTTTCGGCGTTGGTCACCGACAAGAGACAGGCCAGAAAGTATAAACCGTAACACCACCAGCCGCGCGGGAACCACACGAACCGCCGTCCCCGCAACAGGAACAAGGCAATAATCAGAGTCACACTGCCCAGGTCCACGGCGGAAATTTCCATTCCCCGGGCAGTCCCGCGATAAAATTCATTGGAGAAAAAGTTGATCGAGGCGAGACCGGTGACGGCGGTCAGGCACACCAGCACGCGTATGAACCACGGGCGCAGCCGGGGCATGGTCATATACGCATGCACCCCGGTAGGGACTCCCATCAGTAGTACCAGGAAAAAAACGATGAATTTCATCGTTGCGACTCCTTTGCGCCAATGCTGCGCTTACCGGATCCAGAAATAGGCCGGCGAGGTAATCAGGTTGATCAACTGCGCGGTCGGGAGCAACGACCGGATGAAGGTATTGTACTCCTCCATCGCGCTCTTCGGCACATAGACGATATCGCCGGGCTGCAGCAGGGGGTTCTTGGCTTTCCCGTCAAGAACGTCGGCGATATTGACCCGGTAAATTTTGGGATCGTGCATGCCGCCGCGGATCACCAGCGCATTCGACCAGTGGCCCTCCTTCAGGCCCCGGGCTTTCGTGAATACTTCGGAGAGCCCCAGCCGCGGCGTCCAAATCATGAATTGGGGAAGATTGACTTCGCCCACCACGCTGACCAGCTTATCCTGGCTGTTGGAGATGAAAACGTAGTCGCCGTTGCGCAGCGTCGGGTTGTTGAGCGGGTCGCCCTTGATGGTCTGCGTGAAATCCACCGGGATGATTTCCCCGTTCCGGACGAATATGGATGACTGCAAATCCGCCAGTTCCACGTTCTGTCCGTCAAACAGATTGGACTGCGTTCCACGGGCTATGGCGATGAGATCCGCCAGACGGGTATTCTGGTCGATCGGATACTGGCCCGGTACGGCGACCTTTCCGGAAATTGTCGCCTTCGAGCCTTGCAGATGGCGCGGATATAAGGCTATTTGGGGATATTTGATATATTCCGCGTATGCTTTCTGGATTTTCTCCGTCGCCTGCGTCAGTGTCAAACCGCCGATCTCCAAAGGGCCGACCAGCATCAAAGCCAGATAGCCGTCCGGCGTCACCGCCACATCAATCACGTCGAGTTCCGGATTGTCGTATGCGTTGAACGTGAAAACGTCTCCGGAGACAATATAGTAGTCCGGATAGGGCACATTCGCCAACGCCTCGAGTTGTTTCCGGCGCTCGTTCTGTGCTTCGATGGACTCGGGGGCCTCTTCGGCCAGCATCGTCACATCTTCCAGCAGCGGATAGTCGTTGCTGCTGTGGCAGCCGACGTTTCCAAGACTCAACAGCACAAACGCTGTCACAAATAAAAAGATCGCATACTTCATGATTGTTGAATACTCCAGAAATTTTTCCGTACTGCGGTCAGGATGCCTCCCAGATTCCGCCCGCCGATGGCGTCGTTCGCCGCCAGACGGCGTAATTGAGCTTTATTGTCTACATCGAATACCGCTGTGATGACGGTATAGTCAGCGAGGTGACACAATTGTTCAAACATGGTGTCGCCGCCCGGCAGCAACGGAGTATCCCGCTCCAGGATGACGATGTCATACGAGGAACTCAGCGTCTTCAAGTCGTTTTGCAGCAACTCCAATTCGGCCGGAGCCAATACCAATTTGTTGTTGGCGAAAAACCAGCCCTTGGCGCCATATTTTTCGATACAGATCAATTCGTCGTCCACCGGCTGCCGTTTGGTGACCGCCGGAAACACCGTGGCTTCCCGTTCGGCATACGGCGCGAATTTCAACCGGAAGACCTGAAGGCCGTTGATCCCGAAATTTTCGTTCCAATGCTGTGTCAATTGTTCGGTTTCCGGATTGGATGACAACCCGGAGATAAAGAGCGTCCGCCCATTTCCGAGATGTTCGCGGATATGCCAGAAGGAGCGCTGCAGCGCCGCTTCCAACCGCAGTTGATCCTGCGTGGAGGAGCCGGCTACCGGCAGGGCGCCGAGATCATCAAACTTGCCGCACAGTTCAAACTCCCGCGAGCTTTTGATGCGCCCGAAGAGAATACTCCAGACGGCGAGCACCGCTCCCGTGACGAATAAGCCGAAAAGTCCGGCTCCCGTCGACAGTATCACCAGTTTGATTCCGCCTCCCTGCGGGGTCCGCGGCGTGGTGGCCTGTTCCATGATCGACAGATCCGGGACCGCCGAATTCAACAGCAGGTCCAGATCGTTGATGGAGCTGTCGAGCTGAGCCAGAGTTCCTTTGGTCGCTTCCACCCGGCGCTTGGCCTCGTTGTAGCTGGCGACCTGCTGCAGTTGCACAAGCACTTGTTGTTGCGCTTGTTCGATGCTTCTCAGGCTCGCTTCATGGCGTATCATCAGTCCGGCCTGTTCGATCCGGCTGCGCAGCAGGCTTTCTTCCAGCGAAAGGCATACTTGATTGACCATATACACGATTTCATCCGGAGTCGGCTTTTCGTTGATTACGCCTTCCAGCGCCAGCTTCCGCTCGCCCACTTCGTCGCGGAACGCCAGGACCCGGGGGTTCGACGGCATGTATTTTTGTTCGAGGGCGGTCAAAGCGCTGTTCATCTGGCCGAATTCCGCCGCGGCGGCATTGTGGGTTTTCTGGATATACGGAATTTCCCGCTCGGTTACATCGAGTTGTTTCTGGGTTTCCGTGATCACCACATCCAGCCGTTTTACCTCCACCTCGGTCTGGCCCAGCTCCACCATGTCGAGTGAAATTTGGGCTCGCAGGCGCGCCAGTTCCTCATCGGGAGGCAATGCGCTTCCGGGGGCAAGATAATTGTGCACGACCTGCTCCTGCTTCTGCAGCTCTCCATTCAGTACCACCCGGCGCCGGTTGCGTTCGGCCAACATCTCCTTGAGTGTGCCGTTCTGCAGTTCAATATAGGCTTCCACGCCTACCGCGGCGATTCCATTGGCCAGTTCCGCCGCCATCTTGGCGTTATTGTCGGTGGCGCTGATGACAATGATGGTCGGAGCAGCTTTCGGGATCACCAACTCGATCCGGCTGCCCAGAGTGGCGGCTTCGCCCGGGGCCAGATTCAAGCGTTCGGCTACCTTCCGCAATTGCACCGCGCTGCCGGTAAATTCGGCGATGGCCTTGGTGTCCAGCTGTTTGTAAAAGGTCGGGATCTTTTCCGACCGGGTTTGGTGGAAGAGTTTGGCGGATGCGCTCCACCGCTCCATCGAATTCCGATTCCGGTAGCTCAGAAGGACAAAGGCTACAACAAACAGGAGGAGGAACACTGCCCCCAGAATGAAGCTCCAGCGGCGCAGCTCAAGAAGCAATACACGCCAATCCAGCTGTAGCTTTATTCCTTCTTCTTCGGTTTCGGCCGGTAAGTTTGGTTGCCGGAGGTCGTTCATGATTAGGTTGTTATCCCTTTCAGTTAAATCGTTGCCACAATGGCAGGTAATGGGTAATTTTTCTTTCTGTTTCGCTCTTTATACTATAGCCTTCTCCCGTTCGAATTTCAAACAGGATTTGCGCTAAATCTGCTAAAACCCACAATTGCGGCGAAGTGTCAAGTCTTTTTTTTACAGCAAGATAGGGGTTGTAGCGCAGGTTCAGGAGCACATTTTTCCAGGATTTGCCGCCGCCGAGGATATCCCGCCGGGACAAAGCCCGCTGCGCTTCGGCAACATTAGTCACTTTGCCGCCGGTGGCGCCGGCCAGAATGGCGAATAAAGCGCTTTGCCATAAATCCATAAGCGGAGGCAGGCGCCGGAGTGTTTCGTCGAGACTGCCGGCACTCGGCCTGATCTTGAATTCGATTGCTTCGGCGTACCAGTTTTCAAGGCGCGCCGCCTCCTCGGGAAGCAGCAGTGCGGCAGCCGCGTCATTCAGGCGTTCCGTACGCTCGGATAACCGGAACGAGTAGGCATGGCGGGCCACCAGCAGGGCGTCGCCGACACCGAATACGCCCTTGTACCAGTTGCGCCGGATAAAATCCACGCCGTCGGCATCGGTCTGGCGATTCCGGATTTTTTCATGTGCCAGCAACAGACCGGTTCCGCGGTTCAGCAGCAATCGCAGCCCCTCCCGGAGCGGCAGCTGTTCGGCCGGAAGTTCCGGGAAATCGGCCAGTACCTCCGGATCGCCATACACGGTCCGGTGTCCGGCCCGCAGTGCCTGATACATCATCGTGGAAGCCACGCCGGACAGATTGCCGACCTCCCGGGCGCCGGCAAAGTCGATTTCGATCCCCAGGCGCTCGTGCCAACCGGCACCCAGCGCGCGAAGCGCCGCATCCAGCGCCGCGCGTTCATCGGCGGAAGCTCCGCGGGTGAAAACGAAAAAATCCAGATCGTTGTAGGGACGGTTGCCGTCCGGGCGGATGGCGACTCCGCCTTCGCCGATGCCGTAACCGCCGCCCAGGAGGACGGCGGCCAGAGGCCGGCGCAACGATTCCGGCAGCGCTTCGATGCGGCACCGGAAATCCTCCAGGCATTCACCGAGAAGCGACTCCACTTCCGGGTCGCGGCAAATAGTGAAAAAGGTATCCTGTGTGAGTTTCATCGTTGCTGCCTGGTGGGGTTC
>JAVBQJ010000105.1:0-7556 GCA_031549115.1 Victivallaceae bacterium | reverse complement strand
ATGATTTTGCGTCAGCAAAATCGTAAATCGTACACAAAAAGGTTTGAGGAGGATGAGGGTGGGGGTCCGGGGGAGGGAGAAGGGAACCCCTTTCCTCAAAAGGGGGCCCTTCTCTCTCCCCCGGAAGCACGCACCCACAACTACCTCGGCAAAGCGGCGCGGCGCTGCCAGTATTGTTTCAGGATATTGATGCCGCCGGCGCGCATGGTTTCGCTGGTGGGGCGAAAGATGCTCCGGTAGGAGAAGAGGCATTCGCCCTTGACTTCGGGAACGGTGTTGTTGTAGCGCAGTTGGGCGGCGAATTCGTTGCGGTCCTGGGTGCTGCCGAGGCGTCCGACACTGTGCCCGATATAGAGATTGGTACGGGAGTTTTTGACGGCGCCGGCCCACCAGTCGGTGACGGCGGCGTAGGCGGCGACATCGTGGTTGAAGTGCCAGTAGACCTGGGGAACGACGTAATCGATCCAGCCGCTTTTGATCCAGGTGAGGACATCGGCGTAGAGTTCGCTGTAGGCCTGTTTGCCGCCGGTCAGCGACCCGGTGGGGATGCTGTTTTTGTTGGCCCAGATGCCGAAGGGGCTGATGCCGAATTTGACGTTGCGCTTCTGCTGCTGGTTGATTTGCGCCAAGCTGTCGTGGATGCCGGAAATGACCTGATTGACGTTGGAGCGGCGCCAGTTGGCGCGGGTGAGCTTGCGTGGATTGTATTTTTCGAAGGCCTTCTGGTCGAGCGCGTCGCTCATGCCGCTGTAAGGATAGAAGTAATCGTCGAAATGGATCCCGTCGACATTGTAGTTATAAGCGATCTCGGTGGCCGTGGCCAGGATGAAACGGATGACCTGGGGTTCGCCGGGGTTGAAAATCAACATACGCTGGTCGCCAGTCGGCACCGCCATCACCAGCTCCGGATGCTGCCGGGCGAAATTATTCGGCGCCAGCGTCGCCAGATAGGCCTCTTTGCTCAGTTTGGTGGCGCCGACCACCCGGTACGGATTGAGCCAGGCGTGAAATTCGATGCCGCGCTTGTGGGCTTCCTCGACCATATAACGCAATGGATCGAATGTGCCGAGCTTCTGCCCCTCGGTGCCGGTCAAAAAGCGCGACCACGGATTCAAATGGGACGGATAAAAGGCATCGTTGGTCGGGCGGACCTGAAACACCAGCACATTGGCATTGATCGATTGCAGATTGGCCAGAATCTGCTGGAATTCCTTTTTGAACGCATCCGCCGATTGGACTTTGGGAAAGTCGATATTCTCGACCGTGGCCACCCAGACGCCGCGCCATTCGGTACTTTTCGGCGTATATTTCGTCGGAACTTCAACCGGCCTGGTGTCGAATTTGCCCGCATACCGGACCTGCGTGCCGGCGGCGTCTTTATAAGGAGCCGTCAGGCACCCGAGCCCCAACATCATCACCGCCAAGCTCAACGCCAGTTTCCACATCATCATCCCTCCCGCTATTCCGCTATCCGATTCGCCAATCCGCAATTCACCGCGCTCCCTGTAATCGTGCCGCGCCCGATCAAGTCCACATACACCATCGTCGGCACATGCCAACGGTCTATTTTTCGCCGCCGGTGCGGCGCCGAGTGTGCCGGTTATCACAGTGATTTCGGGGCCGCATTGCGCCCCGGCTGACGCGGGGGCCGGCCCCTCCCAACCCGGATCGCTCAGCCGCTCGGCTTCACGTTTTTGCCGCCAATTGGCGGCAAAAACTCCATTCGGCCATGAAAACGCTGCCGCGTTTTCATGACCGCCCCCCTCAGCGCGGCGTTGCCGCGCCGTTCGCCGGGGGAGGCTCCGTGCCGCGCTCCTTGGCACCGGCTTCGCGGTGCCAATTCCTAGCGGCACGGTCGCGCCTGACCGGCGCTCCGACCTGTGCGCGCTCGCAAGCAAAACGGCATTGCGAGCGGATATGTCCCTGCAACACTATATAAAAAAACATAACAGGGCGACCGGCACCTTTGTATGGTTCCGATCGCCCCGAAAACGCACCGCCGGAATTCCGGCGGCACATCCCGTCATCTGACTATTGCCGGAAGGCTTCGTCGAAGACAGTACCCATATCGACCATTTCGTCGCCGGGCTTCAACGCGGCGGAATATTCTTCGCCGGCCGCTTTCAGCTCTTCTTCCGAGAAGTGTTCCTGCGCCGCCTTGATCGACAAACCGATCCGGCGTTCGTCATTGTCCACTTTGATGACCCGGGCTTCGACTTCCTGTCCAACCTGGAGAACGTCCTTGACCTTCTCGACGTGTTCCTTGCTCAGCTGGGAGATATGGATCAGGCCGTCGATCTTGTTCGACAGCTCGACAAACGCGCCGAACGCGGTGATCTTGGTGACCTTGCCGGTGACCACATCGCCGACCGAGTACAACCGGTCGATTTCGCTCCACGGATCCGACTCGGTCTGCTTGAGGCCCAGGGAAATCCGCTGCTGTTCCGGATTGATGTCCAGAATGACCGCTTCGACCTCTTCGCCCGGCTTCAGCACTTCGTTCGGGTTGTTGATCTTGCGGGTCCAGGACATATCGGAAACGTGAATCATACCGTCGATGTCGTTTTCGATTTCGACGAACGCACCATAGTTGGTCATATTGCGGACCTTGCCGGCGATACGGCTGCCGACCGGATACTTCTCGGCCAACAGTTCCCACGGATTGCGCTCCTTCTGGCGCAGGCCCAGGGAAATCTTTTTGCTCTGCTTGTCGATGCCGAGCACCACCGCGCCGACCTCTTCGCCGACCGAAACCACATCGCTCGCCTTGGTGACGCGCTTGGTCCAGCTCATTTCGGAGACGTGGATCAGGCCTTCGACGCCGCTTTCGATCTCAACGAACGCGCCGTACGGCATGATGTTGACCACGCGGCCGTTGATCTGGCTGCCCACCGGGTATTTGGATTCGACCAGATCCCACGGATTCGCGGTCTTCTGCTTGTAACCCAGGGAAACGCGTTCCTTGTTGTAGTCGATGTCGAGGATGACCACTTCGACTTCCTTGCTCACTTCGAGCAATTCGTTCGGATGGCCGATCCGGCCCCAGCTCATATCGGTGATATGCAGCAAGCCGTCCACGCCGCCCAGATCGATGAAGGCACCGAAGTCGGTGATGTTCTTGACCTGGCCCTTGCGGAGCTGGCCGACCTGCATTTCCTTGAGCAGACCGGCGCGGCGGTCGCGCAGCGACTCTTCCAGAAGTTCGCGGCGCGACACCACGATGTTGCGGCGGTCGGCGTTGATCTTCAAAATCTTGACATCGTATTCGTTGCCCAGATAATCGTCGAGATTGCGCACCGGGCCGATATCGATCTGCGAACCCGGCAGGAAAGCCTCCACGCCGTCGATGTCCACGATCAAGCCGCCCTTGACGCGATGCTTCATCAAGCCCTTCACGACACTGCCTTCGCCGCAATCGTTGGTGATGCGGTTCCACGCCTTCATCGCCTGCGCCTTCTGGAAGCTGATTCCCGGCATGCTGTTTTCGTTCTCGACCTCTTCCAGGAAGACATCGATATCATCGCCGGCTTTTACTTCATCGAATTTCGGAAATTCGGAAGCCGGGACGAATCCCTCCGCTTTGTAGCCGATATCGACCAAGACACCCTGGGGGTTCTTCTCGGCGATGGTACCGCTCACGATCGTACCCGCGACGAAATTGCTCTTCTCCGAGGTGCCGCCCTTCAGGAGTTCTTCCATCGACGGCATGTTCTCCAGATCGACGAACCTGGCGTCAGTGACGTTTTTGCTTGCTTCTTTTGACATTGTGTACAGTTGCTTGGTTATTTTTTGTTTTATCCAGCGGCTTCCCGCACCGTGCGAAAAACCCATATCCTTCTTAATTTACAGGGACTAACGCGAAATACAAGTGCATTTTTTCGTTTTTTTTCGGAAAAAAGCTCTGGAAGGTTGCACCGGTCATGGTTTGCGGCTTTGAGTGTGGTAATTATGATAGTGGATGCGGGGCCGCATTGCGCCCCGGCAGCCGCGGGGGCCCGGCCCCTCCAAACCCGGATCGCTTAGCCGCTCGGCTTCACGTTTTTGCCGCCAATTGGCGGCAAAAACTCTATTCGCGGCTCACTCCCTGCCGGTCGTTCGGGCGCGCCCCCCTCAGCGCGCTAAAACGCGCCGTTCGCCGGGGGAGGCTTCGTGCCGCGCTCCTTGGCGCGAGCTTCGCTGCGCCAATTCCTAGCGGCACGGTCGCGCCTGACCGGCGCTCCGGCCCGTGCGCGCTCACAAGTAGGCAGTGGTGCGGAGGACGTGCGATAACGGTTGACTTATGTCGAGTCCACATCCACGGCACACCGGCCGTCGGCGGCGCGCCACGGACAGCGGTATGGCACGCCATATCGCCGTGTCCTTTGCGTCCTTTGTCGTCCTTTTACCATGCGCACACCAGCCCAACCGGCATTCGCAGCAGAGGTGCAGGGTCCTGTGACGCTGCCGGGGTGGCGTGGAGGGCGAGAAGCCCTCCACATTCTCCCCCTCCTCAATTAACCTCATCGATATAATAATCGACCGGACAGAGATTCTGGGAAAACACCCCCTGGGTCTGGCGGAATTTGACCGGCGACATGCCGAAAGTATCCTTGAACGCGCGGTGGAAGTGTTCTATCGACGAAAAACCGCACTCGGCCATGATGGATTTGACCGGCATGGAGGTTCCCGCCAGCAGATATTTGGCATGCTTGAAGCGCCGGTTCAGGATGTACTGGTGCGGGCTGATGTGCAAATGCTCCCGGAACAGCAAAAACAGATACGAGCTGCTGACGTGGCATTGCCGCGCCAGCTCTTTGACGGAAAAGACATGACTGATGTGCTGGTTCAGGATTTCCATGGCTTTCACCAGCGGCAGCGGCAGCGACCGCGTATCTTTGCGGTGAAGACTGCAATACGCCTCGTAGTAAAACCGGCCCATCATATACTCCGCCAGCTGGTTGCTGTCGATGTTGTCGTCGAACAGATCGCGCATGCACAGGGCGGCGAACAATTCCAGCTCGCGGACATCCCGCCAGCTGGCGATCCGCGCGGGGCGCACGGTGGCCTCCTCCCGGTAGCGCCCGGCCAGCACCAACGCACTGTAGCGCCCGGCATCCCCGACCTCCCACAGCGTCCAGTCGCCGCCCTCGTGCCAGAAGATGGTGCCGACGCCGTATTGGCGGCGCGCCGAATCGACGCCGAAGCAGACATTGCCGCTGGTGATGACTTCGATGTAGAAGCTGCCCTCCGGAATCGGCCGGGGCGTGATCACGTCGTCGAAGTCGCTCTTGAAATAATATATACCGCCCGGAATTATACGATTCGTCATTTTGTTTTGCCTCCTGCCTGCGTATAAAGTATACATGTTATGGAATTAATTTCAATCACGGATGATATAAAAATATAAATAATGATACTTTTCATCAATTGACTTTTTGATGCCGATCCAGTATAATTTATAATGTGGATCGGTGTATGTCCGGGAAGACCCGTTTAAATGAAACCAGATTGCATGGGAAAGGAAAATCATCATGCGCAACCGACACTTCACACTCATAGAACTTCTGGTCGTGATCGCCATCATCGCGATCCTGGCCAGCATGCTGCTGCCGGCGTTGTCCAAAGCCCGGGCGGCGGCGCAGCGGATCAAGTGCGCCAGCAATCTCAAACAGTGGGGACTCGGCGTTCATATGTACGGCAACGATTACGACGACTTTGTCTGTCCGACCTTTGTCGATGCGGAAAACGATGAGAAAATCACCTATGATCTGATGATGGAGTATCTGGGCAACAATAAGCTGTGGGATCACACCAAAACCGATAACTTCGGCATGCTCTACTGCCCGGCGGCGGCCAAACAGGCGGTCGGCTCCGTCAAGGAGGGTATCACTTACATCTACACAGGCCGGATGAGGAGTCCCAGTCCCTGGGGGTACCAATACGAAATCGCCCGTCTCTCCAGCTGTCCCAAGCCGGCGCTATATGTGCTGATGATGGACGGCAAATGCTTCGTCTGGCCCGGCCACGGCGTGATGTTCGACTTCGACTTCGACGAGAATAACCCCGAGGGCAACACCTCCACGTTGGATTTGCAGCGCCACGACGGCCAGTTGAACCATCTCTGCGTGGACGGGCACGTCGAAGCGGGGCGGCTGAACAACTCTGTCTCTCCCACCCTTATCGCTGAAAAATACATGTACATCACTTCCGGCAACACCAGACTGTGGCAGTGACAATGAAATATATTCCGATCTGCATGTCGCTTCTGTCGCTGTTGGCGGCATTGCCGGTGCTCGGGGAGGACTCGGACGCCGCCGTGATCTGGCGCGAACAGAAAACCGCGCTGCTGCAATCCGGTACTCCGGTTCCGGAAGCAATCGCCGCGCTGCCCGACTCGCCGGACGCCCTTTCCCTCGCGGAACGGGTACAAGCCGAAGCCGCCATGCAGACCCGGCATTTGCAACTTTTGCGTCAGGCGCTGGGCGAAGGCGCCGTCGCCATCTGGGACAGCGGCGCCTGGACGCCGTTGTCGCTGTGGCAACTGCCGACGCCTGGCACGCCGGAATTGAACGGGCATATTCTCTCGGGCGAATTTTTTGAAACCGGCTTTGCCGTCACCAGTTTGAGCGACCGGGAGATCACCGTCGACGTCACTTTCGACGCTCCGGGCTTCGAGGCGTTGCCGCGTATTTCCGCCTGGGTGGTCGGAGTCCGGGATACGGAGGACAAATGGCTTCCCGAGACCCGTTATATTTCGGTGGACGATCCATTGCTGCGCCTCGAAAACGGCCGCAGCTTCCGGCTGGCGCCGGGCGAAACCAGACGCCTTTATCTGTGTCTGGATTCCCGCGACACCGCGCCGGGCGAGCATCCGGTGACCATTTCACTATCCTCCGGCGACGGCACCGAAGCGAAAGCCGCGGGAACCGTCCGGGTATCGGCGGTGAAGCTGGAAACACCCGACAACATTTACATTTCCACCTACGAATCGCTGCATAGGCCGTGTACGTCCGAATACATCCCCGAAGCGGTCGAGGAACTGGAACGCCTCGGGCAGAATGTCTATCACATGAATTACGACGTTCTGCCACTGTTCGATCCGGCGACCCGCAGTGTCGATTGCAGCCGTATCGCGGCATACCTGAAACAGCTGCCGCCGGACATCAAAATACTGACGGTCTCCTGGAGCATTGAGCCGGGCAACCGTTTCTTCGCCCACTCGAAAATCTGGGGCACGCCGGGGTGGCGGGAAAACATGCGGTTCGCCGTGGAAGCGTGGTACAAGACCTTCGCCGAAGCCGGTTTCAGCAAGGAGCAGATTCTGATGTACCCGATCGACGAGGTGCACGACAAGCCGCTGTTCGACGAACAAATCCCCGCCTACCAGGCGCTCTATGACATACTGGCGGAGTTGAAGGCCATGGACCCGGAAATTCTCACCTTCGTCAATCCGGTTCCGGTACGGCGCGACCGCGACCTGCCGGCGCTGCGGAAGCTGGCGCCATTGGTCGACGTCTGGGCGCCCAAACGCGATGTGTATCTGCCGGGCGAAACCGGTTGGCCCTACCCCTACGATG
>JAVBQJ010000084.1:0-19502 GCA_031549115.1 Victivallaceae bacterium | reverse complement strand
GTCCTTTCTCTCTCCCCCGGGACGACTCTGTCAGATCTTCGAGAAGTCGAAGTGCGGCAGGTATTTGCGGTTGGCTTCGAACATTTCCTTGGTCATTTCGTGGGTTTCATCCATGGACAGGACGGCGCTGGTCAAGGGGTCGAACAGGACCGCGTGGAAGACCTTGCGGGCGTCGCCTTCGAGGGCGCCTTCGACCGTGAGTTCTTCGCAGCGGGCGCTGGTGTTGTTCAGCACCGCCAGTTGCGCCGGCAGGGGACCGACGTGCATGGCGCGCAGGCCGTTCCGCGACGCGACTACCGGGACTTCGACGCAGCAGCCTTCCGGCAGGTTGTCGATCAGGCCGAAGTTGCGGACGTTGCCGTTGAATTCGTACATGGTCTTGTCGCCGAATACCGCGTTGAAGATGTTGGCGGCGTATTCCAGGCCGCGTTCCAGTTCGATCGGTTTGGCCAGTTCTTCGCGGATCAGGTCGCGCCAGTTGTCCTGGCGGCTCAGGTATTCATGCACAATGTAGGCGTAATGCCCCGGATTCCAGCCGGTGCCGGTGGTACAATACTTTTCGATCAGGTCCGGGCGCTTGCGGAACCAGGCGTTGTATTCCGAGTTGTGGCCGCTCGATTCGGTCACATAGTAGTCCAGGTTCAGGTACATTTCGTTGCGGACGATCTCTTCGTTGTAGATCTCCGGCTTGCCGGTGATGGCGGCGTGAATGGCCGGATAGGCGTCCTTGCCGTTGCGCTTGAAGTCCAGGTAGAAGGCCTGGTGGTTGATGCCGGCGCACAGATAGGTGATTTCTTCCATCGGCGCGTCGATCCATTTGGCCAGCATCATCGCGGTGCCCTGGACCGAGTGGCAGAGGCCGGTGAGCTTCAGCTTCGGGAACTTCGCCTGCATGCCGCGGCACAGCATCGCCATCGGGTTGGTGTAGTTCAGCACGATCGCGTCCGGGCAGTATTTGTCGATGTCGGCGCAAATGTCCAGCATCACCGGCAGCGTGCGCAGCGAGCGGAAGATCCCCGACGGGCCGCGGGTGTCGCCGACGTTGATGTCGACGCCGTATTTTTTCGGAATTTCAATGTCGGTACGGAAGACCTGAGGCCCCCCCTGGAGAATCGTGATCACCACGCCGTCGGCGCCTTTCAGCGCTTCCACCCGGTCGGTGGTGACTTCCACCTTGGCCGGATAGTTGCCGGCGGCGATGATCCGGTCGACCGCGGTTTTGATGAAGTCCAGACGCTCGGTGTCGATGTCCATCAAGGTGATGGTGGCGTCACGGAACGACTCGAAAGTCAGCAGGTCGCGAACCAGGCCGCGGGTGAAGCCGAAACTGCCGGCTCCGATGAAGGTGAATTTTTTGCTCATGTGGAAATCTCCGTTTGCGGGTTGAAAGCTCTGGTGACACTATTTCAAAGTAAGGATTAAGATACTGCCTCAACCGCCCTTTGTAAATAAAAAAAATTTGCTATTCATAGGATTTTTGTGCTATATTAATAATAAAGAGAGGAATCGGCGTTATTTATGGGTGAAACCGGCTACGATATTTTTTTCCCGGAGCACACGGTGCCGCTGCATGCGATGCTGGTGAATGCCGGGCACGGAACGATCACTTCGCACTCCTACTACTGGGACGGACTCAAACGCGGCAATCGCGAGCTCTATGTCTGGCAATATACGCTGGGAGGGCGCGGAGAACTGCGGCTGGACGGCAAGTCGTACCGGCTGACGCGCGGGGACGCGCTGTTCGTCCGCATCCCGGAGGCGCATGTGTATTGTCTGCCGCCGGATTCCGCGGAGTGGCAGATTCAATACCTGTCGTTTTACGGCAAAGAAGCCGGGCGGCTGGGACAGGAGATCCGGGATCATTACGGATCGGTGCTGCGCCTGGATCCGGGAGCGCGCAGTGTGCGCACGGCGCTGGACATTCTGCGCCAGGCGGCGCGGGGCAGCATTACCGGGAAATACCAGTCAAGCCGGCTGGCGTATGATTTTATCACCTGTCTCTTGGAGGATCTGGAGCACGGTGATGAGGCGAATTCCTCGCGCAGCGAATTGTTCAACCGGGTTTACGCGTACGCGAGCCGGCATCTGGCCGAGGCGATCGGCGTGGAAGAGCTGGCGAAGCAATGCGGTTACAGCCGAAGCCACTTCAGCCGGCTGTTTCATGAGTTGCAGGGGATGACACCAGGGGAATTCCTGAACGATCTGCGCTTGACGCTGGCGCTGCGTTTGCTGCAAACGGAACGGTTGAGCGTGAAGGAGATCGCACAACGCTGCGGTTTTACCGACGCAAGCTACTTCTGCCGGGTTTTCCGCAAGCGTTACGGTATCACGCCGGAGCGTTTTCGTATCGGGAAGTAGCGGGGAAAGATGCGGGGGCTTCTCGCCCCCACGCCCCCCGGCAGGGTCACAGGACCCTGCACCTCTGCTCCAGATGCCTGCGGCATCTTCCGCGACCATTTTTTCAGGGAGAGCGTCTGTCGCCGCCTCAAACCGGCCAGACCACCACAAAAGCCGCCGCTACTGCCGACAATACACGTCCGGTCCCTCCGGGGGAAACTCGCCGTTTCCCCCAGCTGCCCCTTTCGGGACCCACGCCTGTCGTCGGATCTACCGCTCCCGATATGCAATGTCTAACGACTGCGTGTCTCGACATGATCTTACGGCTATATGGCGCGCCATACAGCCTGTCCGTTGTCGTCCGTTAAAGTCCGTTGCCGTCTGTTGTCGTGCGCACACCCACCCAAGCGTCGTCGCCAAGTCAGCGCAAATCGGCAAACTTGGATATTTTTTTATCTAAAATCGCGAAAACGACTTGATTTTTCAAAAACAGGGATTACATTAAAGAGCATTAAGTAAAAAAATATCTATATCGAAATACTCAACCAATGATCAGGAGGGTGGAAGTATGGAAAAGGCGAAAAAGGCAACCGCGGAAGTGGTCGACGATGCCGCGTTGAAAGCGAAGCAGGCGTTGGCGGAAAAAGAGGAACTGGACGAGATCATCGCAACGGTGAAAGCGGCGCAGCAGAAGTACGCCACCTATTCCCAGGAGCAGGTGGACGAGATTTTCCGGGCCGCGGCACTGGCGGCGAATAACGCCCGTATCCCCCTGGCGAAGATGGCGGTGGAAGAAACCGGCATGGGCGTGGTCGAGGACAAGGTGATCAAGAATCACTTTGCCAGTGAATACGTTTACAATAAATACAAACTGACCAAGACCTGCGGCGTGATCGAGCGCAACGAGGCCTATGGGATCATGAAATCGGCGGAGCCGGTCGGAATCATCGCCGGTATCGTGCCGACCACCAATCCGACTTCGACCGCGATTTTCAAGTCGCTTCTGACGTTGAAGACTCGCAATGCGATCATCTTCAGCCCCCACCCGCGGGCGCAGAAGAGCACGATCGCCGCGGCGAAAATCGTCCGTGACGCCGCCGTCGCCGCCGGCGCTCCGGAGAATATCATCAGCTGGATCGAGCATCCGACCGTGGGCAAGTCCCAGCACCTGATGGGTCATGCCGATATCAGCCTGATTCTGGCGACCGGCGGTCCGGGCATGGTGAAGGCGGCTTACTCCTCGGGCGTTCCCGCTCTCGGCGTGGGCGCCGGCAACACTCCGGCTATTTTCGACGAAACCTGCGATATCCAGATGGCGGTCAGCTCGGTGCTTCAGAGCAAGACCTTCGACAACGGGATGATCTGCGCGTCGGAGCAGTCGGTGGTGGTCTGCGAACAGATTTACGAAGCGGTCAAAAAGGAATTTTTGCTGCGCGGCGCCTATATCCTGTCGCCGGATGAGAAAGCCAAGACCGCCGAGATCCTAATCGTCGACGGCCACTTGAACGCGAAGATCGTCGGCCAGAGCGCCGCTGCGATCGCCGCGATGGCCGGCATCACCGTCCCGCCGGAGGCCAAGGTACTGATCGCGGAAACCAACGGCGTCGGCCCGCAGTTCCCGTTCAGCTGCGAAAAGCTTTCGCCGGTACTGGCGATGTACAAGGAAAAAGACTTCGAGGCGACGCTGGTGCGGGCGCAGCAGCTGCTTGAATTCGGCGGCCTCGGGCACACCAGCGTGCTCTATACCAATCCCGGCAACAACGACCGGATCGAAGAATTCGGCCGCCGGATGAAAACCGGGCGTACCCTGATCAACATGCCGTCCAGCCAGGGCGCCATCGGGGACGTGTTCAACTTCAAGCTCGACCCGTCGCTGACGCTGGGATGCGGCAGCTGGGGCGGTAACTCGGTCAGCCAGAACGTGGCGCCGAAGCACTTGTTGAACATCAAAACTGTGGCCCAGAGGAGAGATAATATGTTGTGGTTCCGGGTGCCGGAAAAGGTCTATTTCAAGTACGGCTGTCTGCAGGCGGGGCTGGCCGATCTGGCCGACCGCAAGCGCGCCTTCATCGTCACCGACCGTTTTCTCTACAACAGCGGCGTGCTCGCTCCGGCGTTGGATACGCTGGAAGAGCTCAAGATCAAGTTCGAAATCTTCGCCGATGTCGAACCGGATCCGACGCTCGGCACGGCCTACAAGGGCCTGGAGCGGATGAACGCGTTCAAGCCGGACGTGATCATCGCGATGGGCGGAGGTTCGCCGATGGACGCGGCCAAGATCATGTGGCTCTTGTACGAACACCCGGATGTGAGCTTCGACGACATCGCGATGCGCTTCATGGATATCCGCAAGCGCGTGTACCAGTTCCCGAAGCTGGGCGAAAAGGCGACGCTGGTGACGATCCCGACGACCTCGGGCACCGGCAGCGAAGTGACGCCGTTCGCGGTGATCACCGACGAAAAGACCGGCAACAAGTATCCCTTGGCCGACTACGAACTGACGCCGGATATCGCGATCATCGATACCCAGCTGGTGATGAATATGCCGCAGAAGTTGACGGCGTACAGCGGTTTGGACGTGCTGACCCACGCGCTCGAAGCCCGGGTGTCGATCATGGCGAGCGAGTTTTCCAACGCGATGGCGATGGAAGCCACCCGGTTGATTTTCAAATATCTGCCGGCGGCTTACGAAAACGGCCAGAACGACGAAAAGGCGCGCGAGAAGGTGCACCACGCCGCGACCATGGCCGGTATGGCTTTCGCGAACGCGTTCCTCGGCTTGTGCCACTCGATGGCGCACAAGCTCGGCGCCGCGTTCCACGTGCCGCACGGCCTGGCCAACGCGATGGTGCTGACCGAGGTGATCCGCTTCAACGCGACCAGCAAGCCGACCAAGCAGGGTACCTTCTCGCAGTACAAGTGCCCGGAAGCCAAGGAGCGTTACGCGTACATCGCCGATTCGCTGCGGTTGGGCGGCAAGACCGATGATGAAAAGGTCGAAAAGCTGATCGAAGCGGTGGAAGCGCTGAAGACGCGGTTGAACGTGCCGAAGAGTCTTCAGGAGCTCGGCATCAACGAGAAGGACTTCCTGGCGCAGGTCGACGCGCTGGCGGAAAAGGCCTTCGACGATCAGTGCACCGGCGCGAATCCGCGCTATCCGTTGATCAGCGAAATCCGCGACCTTTATCTCAAGGTCTACTACGGCAAATAAGACTCCAGGAGGAGTTTGACGCGGGGTCGGAAACTGTGGGGAGTTTCCGGCCCCTTCTATTCTTCGCGGTTTCTGTCGCGGCGGGGGAATGTCCGGATGAGCGCGCTGCCCGCTATGGTGGCGGGAATCAGCAGAAACGGCAGCATCAGCCATGGGCGGAGTTCATGAATCAGACGCGGGAAAAATGTGAATACTCCCAGGCTCAATGTCATCGCCAGCAACAGCGGATACGCGATGGCGTACCGGCTCCACTTGACTCGTACGGTCGCAGCGCAGAAAAGCCATAGCACCACGCTCCAGAGCATGATATTCCAGAGCGGCGCTCCGGAATCCCACATGCCCCGGCCGCTCATCGGATTGCTGGACACAGGCATGAAGCCAAAAGGGATGCCGTACAGCGTGCAACAGTCTACGTTCATCATGCAGATGTACCCGGACGGTACGAACCACGCTCCCCATAACGCAACAGGCAGCGCCAGAAAATACGGCAGCCATTTTTTCATGACCGAACCTCCGATGGAAAGAGCTGAACGATATTCGTACATGTACCACAGCTTCGATAAAAATACAAATCGACGGCGGAAAAAATCCCAAATTCCCTTTTTTTAAGTTATTGTCCCAAATTTCGTGAAGAACACTTGTAGTTTCCAACGCCGATGACCACCTTCAAGTCGCCTTTGCGAGCTGATCCGTGCAGAATTTCCTGAACCAGTTGCAAGATCATCTTCAGCAATTCGGAAAAGGCTTTTCGCTCATACGCATCTGCCAATTTTATGATCAGTTCGTCCAAAGAAAAACCATTCTCGGATTGACAGAACGACAAATCCATGCTAATTTTACCCTGCATCCACGAGCCCTTTATGTTGAATTTTTGAGCAAACTCAAAACAAAGCGTGGATGCGCCTTTGTCAAACAACTCGTCCCATCACAAGATTTGGGACAATAACTGTCAATGGAGCTTGCCGCCAATGGTCGCCGACGATCTGAAACCTTTGAAAAAGTCCGTTTTATCAACGCTGCTCCTGCTCGGCGCAAGCAGCCTTTCAACCGCTGCCGAAGGAGCTCCGGCCATGAGCAAAGCCGCGCGGGCGCGTGCCAATCAGACCATTACGCGTTCCGAGCGCGATCTGCTGCGTCCGGAATATCAAGCCGTGGTGCTTCCCTCGTCGCAGTCCAAAGCCAACATCGCCGCACGCGTCGAAAACATTTTCGACGGCGACGTCAAAAGCTTTTACGAATCCGCCCCCGGAACCTTTCCGAACTGGATTGAAATCCGCTGGCCCCAGACCGCTACCCCGGACGGTTTCCGCGCCGCCGTGCGCGGCGATAACAACCAGCCGGAATTCATCGCCGTCATGATACCTGACGGCGTGAACGGCGACTGGAAAGAGATCAAGCGCGTCACCCAACCCGAAGATATGAGCGATTACATCAGCTTCACGCCGGTCGAAGTCCCCGCGCTGCGCATTGTTTTCGGCCCCGCCGAATCCGGCGCGACCCGGGTGCGCGAGCTGGAGATAACCGGTTCCGCGCCGCGTTACACGCTCTCCGAGCCGGACTGGCACGGAGAATACATCTGGTATCCGGAGGGCGACGTATCGGACGTCACACGCTACTTCCGTCGGGATTTCGAGCTTGACGATCCGGGGCAGCTGCAGCGCGCGGTGATGCAGATTTCCGCCGACGACGTTTATTTCCTCTATTGCAACGGCAACTTCCTGGGCACTGGAGCAATCTCCCCGGGAATTTACGACCTCAAGCCGTTCTTGAAAAAAGGCGTCAATCACCTGGCGATCAAGGCCCAGGAATTCACCGGCGACGAAGGCGTGCTCTTTGAATTGACCATGGTCGACGTCGCGGGCAAGATCAACAGCATCGTTTCCGATTCCCAAACCACCGTCGCGAAAACTGTGGAAGACGGTTGGGAACAGGCTTTCAGCGGTGAATTCGTCCCCGCCGTGGCGAGCGGCCGGGCCAAATCCGGCGTGCGTTATGAATATGTCGGCACCAGTTTGAGTCCGCTGCGCGTGGCCGAGGTCAAAGGCGCGCGTTCGGTCAAGCCGGGCGAGAAAATCGATCTTGAGTTTGAATTTTTCGCGGACAGCGCGCTGGCGGAGGATTTCGGCTTCCGCGTCACCCTGGGCGACTCCGGCAAGGGACAGACCGCCGACTACCGGGTCGCGGTGCTGGACCTCTATCCTGAAATACCGGTTTCCCAGTGGCAACCCGGCGACAAATATCCGGTCAAGGGCTCGTTTTACATCCCGCTGTGGGCGCCGGACGGCCTGATGCCGATCCGCATCGAGGCGATCTCCGCCAATGGAGTGCTGCGCCCGGAACTGCCGGAAGATTTCAATGCCGTCGACATCGTCAAATTCGCCACGCGGCTGCCGCGCCGCGCCACTCCGGTCCATGCCGAGGTCAGCAAGGCCGGCGGCTCCCCCAAGCTCATGGTCAACGGCGAATTGCTGTGTCCTTTTATCATGACCGACAGCGCTGAACAGGATTCGCTGCATATTTCCGGGCGGCAGATCCGTTCCGAAGCGCCGATCAGCCGTGTATTCCTGCGCGAAAGCGACTTTTTCGCGCTTGGCGAAGCGGATCGCGAAGAACAGTTCCGCAAGATTTTCGCGGTAATCGATCAGCGGATCGACTTTGTGCTGCGGCAGGACCAGGAGGCTTATATCCTTTTCGGGCTGGCGATTTTCCCGCGCCCGGAGTGGAGCGATGCCATGCCGGATGACAACACAGTGCTGCCCAACGGAATGCGGATGCGCCACTCGTTCTCGAGCGAACCGTATTTCGAGCTCGGCGAAGCCGGTTTGCGCCGGATTGTCGAACACCTGATGCAAAGCCCCTATGCCGGGCACATCATCGGCATCCACCTCGGCATCGGCGAAGGGCCGGAGACCTATTACTGGGGCGCAAACACCAATCCCCCAGGCACCGAACGCGACAATGTGTTCACCGGCGACTTTTCACCGGCTTCGGTCACGGCTTTCCGGGAATTCCTGCGCACTCGCTACAATAACGATATAACAGAGCTGCGCGCCGCATGGTGCGACAATAAAGTCGATTTCGCCACCGCCGCGCCCGATATCCGCGAACTCAGGCGCAAGGATTTCGACAGCTTCCGCGACCCCGCCAAAGGCCGCATGGCCATGGACTTCTGGGAATTCCAGGCCGACGCCGTGGCCAAAGCCGCCAAACGTTTCGCCAAAGTAGTCAAGGACGCCAGTAACAACAACTGGCTATGCGGCCTCTGGGGCTTCTATAACGTCGGGATGAACAACTGCACCGGCTCCATCGCCAAGGGCCACCACATCGCCTACAACGCCGTGGAGCTTGCCCTGGCCGACCCGAACATCGACTATATAGCCGCCATCCAGTGCTACTCGGCGGTGAACCAGGGCACGCCGGTCGTGACGATTTTCACACTCGACTCGCTGCGCCGCAACGGCAAGCTGTTCCTGGAGGAATACGATATCCGCACCTTCCTTACCGAGTTGACCTTTGCCGAAGGGCACCTCTATTCGGAGAAGGAAAACGAGAACATCATCAAGCGCGACTTCGGTAAAACCATCGCCCATGACTACGTCTGCTGGTGGGTCGGCTTCCCGGTCGGCTCCAAGGGACGCATGTCGCAGGGCTGGTTCGCCGAGGACGGCTTGCTCAAGCTGCTGCGCTATTGCCGGCAGGTGCGCGAGTTGACCTACAAATATGCGTTCCAATCGGTGGCCGAGGTCGGACTCTTCTTTGAGGATCGCGACATCGTGACGCTGGATATCGTCAACGGCAGCCCGCTGCTGGTCAATCCGCAGTACAACTCGATCTGGCACGAGCTCTCGGCCATGGGCGTGCCGTTTGAGCTCAACAGCTTCGCGGACTTTTCGGAAGCGGCCATCGCGCCCTACAGGGTTGTGATGCTGATGAACATCTATTACCTGACCGCCGAACAGCGCCAGGCAATCGAGGGCACCGTCAAAAAGAACGGCAAAACCGTGGTTTGGCTCTATGCCCCCGGATTGGTCGACCGCGTCAAGGGCGTGACTCCGGAGTTGGTCGACGAGCTGACCGGGTTCAATCTCGCCGTCGATATGAACGGCCGTCACGAAAAGGATTTGAAGGTTCAGATGACTTCGACGCTGCCGGCTTACGTGGCCGGGCGCGGGCACACTTTTGCGCCGCACGCCTATACTCACGACCCGCGCAAAGTCGAAATGGGGCCGCTTTTTGCCATCGACGACCCGGAAGCAGTCATCCTCGGCGAATACATCTACGACGGCAAGCCGGCGATCGGGATCAAGAAGTTCGCGGACTGGACCAGCGTCTATTGCGCGTTGCCACTGATTCCGGCGCCGCTGATGGACGGGATCTTCGCCGAGGCCGGCGTACACCGCTATACCGACGCGAAGGCTTTCCTGGAAGCCGGCAACCGCTTCATCTCGCTGCATACGACCGAAACCGGTTATCCGGGCGTCGTAACGCTGCCGGCCAAGAGCTGGGTGCTCGACGTCTACAGTCGCAAGGTAGTGGCCGAAAACGCCGCGTCCTTCGCCCCTGCCCTCGGCGCTTATGAAACCGGCTTGTACTTCCTCGGCAGCGAAGCCGAAGTCAAAAAACTCGCCGCGGAATTGCAGGAATTCGTCAACGCCGAGCAGGGCAATCTTTTTCGAAAACCACAACTCATTTCCAGCCGGGTTCCCGAAGCTGTCAAGCCGCAAACGGAATAATAGGGAGTGAAGCGACCGGTTATGCCGGATTGGGACTTGACTGCGCAAGGGTTCCGGCTATTCTACGGCACAAAACGACGGAGAACCCAAAATTCGGGACATTATCGCTTCTTGCTCTTGACAAAGATTTTTTTTTTGCTATAATTGTTAGTGTTGTTTTATATGTTAAATAGGTAACACGTGTTACTAAAGGATAGAAATGGCGCTCAGCATCATGGAATTGGCCCGTATGGTCGGAACCTCCCGCACCAGTGTCTCGTTGGTGCTCAACGGCAAGGCCGAGGGGAAGATCTCCCGGGAAACCCGGGAGCAGATCCACCGGCTGGTCACGGCGCACGGCTGCCGCCCCGATGCCGCCGCCCGGCGTTTGCGCAGTCGCCGGACCCACGCCGTCGGCACGATCATGTTGAGTCCGCGCAATGTTTTTTGAGTTTGCTCAAAATTGGATTCGCTATGTTCGGTTACATTCGACGGTGATTGAAATGGGGTTTGGTTTCTCCGCGCGCCTCCTCGGTGGTCGAAAGGGTGATGCGGGAACTTGGGCGCAGGATCAAGAAGATTGCCTATGGCTGGAGCGACAAAGGCGTAACGAAAGTTGCGCGAGTCACATTGAAGCGCTTTGCCAACGAAAGAGCATGGGAAGAATATTGGCAAAAACGCATGGATATCATCGGCAACGTCGTTATCGGCGTTGGAAGTTACAAGTGTTCTTCACAAAAATTGGGACAATAACAAGGAAATACTCCTGTGAGAGATCATCGCCAAAATTTACGGAATCTGTTCGAGCGCAGAGGAATCGGCTTTGCGCCGGTGAACTTTGCGCTTTCGCCCGCGATGGTGGATAAGTTCGAAAAAAAATTTGGACATCGGGATTACGCGAAAGAATTCGATTTCCCGATCCGCGATCCGGGCGTCTCATTTCTGAAGCAGGATTTTACCGACTGGAAGAACAGATTTTTCCCTCAGGCAAAATTCAATGATACCGTTTACTTCGATCTGTACGGTGTGGCGCACGAATCCACTCCCGAATCCATGCATATGAACAGGATGCGCCATCCAATGGCGGGATTTACCGACTTGAGGGAGTTTGAAACGTATCCCTATCCGGAGTTCGATCCCGCGCAGATGACGCTCTGCCGCGAACAGGTTGAAGGTTTCAAAAAGGAGCTCTTTTTTGTGGTTGCCTCCATGCAGTGCACTATTTGGGAGACCGCCTGGTACATGCGGAGCATGGAGGAGCTGATGGTGAATATGATATGCGGAGATGAAGTGGCGGATTACCATCTGGACCGGGTTTGCGACCTGGCGTGCCGCCGGGCGGCGGCCTATGCGGAAGCGGGCGTGGATCTGGTATTCCTGGGCGATGATATCGGTATGCAACAAAGCATCATGATGTCACGGGAACTCTATGAAAAATTCCTGAAAAACCGTCTCGCGAAAGTGGTCCGGGCGGCCCGGGAAGTCAATCCGGATATCTTGATCGGCTATCACTCCTGCGGCTATATTGCACCGTTTATCCCCGATCTGATCGAAGTCGGCGTTGATGTTCTGAACCCGGTTCAGCCGGAATGTATGAAGTTCTCCGAAATTCATGCCCGATTCGGAGAAAAACTTTCATTCTGGGGCGCATTGGGCACCCAGACGCTCTTCCCGTTCGGCACTCCGGAGGAGGTCTACAAAGAAACGTTGCACACGCTCGGAATTGCCGGCCGCAAGGGAGGTTTACTGGCGACTCCGACTCATCTGGTCGAGCCGGAAGTCCCTCTGGAAAATATCCTCGCCTATGTACAGGCATGTCGGGATTTTCAATCGTGACCTATGGCGGAAACGGCGCAAAGCATGAACCGGGATATACAGCGAATAAATATATCCCACCGGTACTCAATGGCACTTGTGCTTCTCCCTGTATAATGGACCTCTGTCAAGGCCCGCCGGGAGTGATGAAGATCAACACCACTTGTTTCGTCACAAAATTCGAGACATTATCGCTTTTGCTCTTGACAAATAATTTTTTTTTGCTATAATTGATGATGTTGCTTTGTATATCAAATAGGTGACACGTGTTACTAAAGGATGAAAAATGGCGCTCAGCATCATGGAAGTGGCTCGGATGGTCGGAACCTCCCGTACCAGTGTCTCGCTGGTGCTCAACGGCAAGGCCGAGGGGAAGATCTCCCGGGAGACCCAGGAGCAGATCCTCCGGCTGGTCACGGCGCATGGCTGCCACCCCGATGCCGCCGCCCGGCGTTTGCGCAGCCGCCGGACCCACGCCGTCGGCACGATCATGTTGAGTCCCCGCAATGTTTTTTATGCCCGGCAAGTGGCGGAACTGCAACGGCATCTGGCGGCGCGCGGGTACATGGCGCTTTTTTCCTTCTGGGAAACGGTCGACGAGATTCCCAAGGCTTTCGAAACCGTTTGCCGCCATGGCGTCGACGGCATCATCGCCTGCGACTACCATCCATGTTTGCGCCGTGAAAAGATTCCGGCCATGCTGTTTGCGCCGGAAATCCATGAGGGCTTCGATATGACCCTGCTCGATGAAGCGGCGACCGCGGCCGGGGCGTTGCGGCACCTGACCGGGCTCGGACACCGGAAAATCGCTTATGTCGGCAACTTTTACGGCTATCGCTACCAGACCTACTTGCAGTATATGCGCGATGCCGGGCTGCCGGTGCTTCCCGAATACCGGCAACCGTCCATGGGATATCCGGATGAGGGAGCCTGCGCCATGCGGCGGATTTTTGCCGCCGCCGATCTGCCCACCGCGGTGATCTGCCATGACGACGAAACCGCCATCGGGGTGGTTTCCGCCATAAACCAGGCCGGATTATCCGTTCCCGGCGACATATCGGTGATCGGAGCCGGCAATGCGCTCCAATCGCAGTATCTCAATCCGCCGCTTACCACCTTCGAGTATCACGGCGACGCGATGGCGCTTCATATGGTGGAGCGGCTGCTGCAGCGCATTGAAAATCCGGAACTGCCGGTGGAAATTCACTCTATCGAACCAGAGTTGATCGTACGCGCATCAACCTCGGTTGTCAAAATCGCCGATCCCGTGTACAACGCTTTGTAACATCCCAGAAAGGAAAACAACCATGAACTTCCTACCGCGAACATCAGTCGAGAGGCACGGCAATTTTTTCACACTGATTGAGCTCCTCGTTGTTATTGCGATAATCGCAATTCTTGCCTCCATGCTGCTGCCGGCGCTTTCCAAGGCGCGCGCGGCCGCCCAGTCGATCTCCTGTGTGTCCAATCAGAAGCAGATGGGGCTGGCGGGGGCGCTTTACCAGGGGGATTTCGATGAATACTTCCTGCCGGGGTTCGGGTCGGTCAAAGGCGGCAATACCTACTTTCCGGATATCCTGATGTATGCCGGATATCTGAATCCGGGCGGCTTTGAGAACGTCGCCACCTTCGATAACGATTCCGGCAAGATCTTCCGCTGCCCCTCCGACGGCTCCGGCAGCTTCATGTGGAATTGGACCAAAATGAAAGTCAGTTACTCGTACAATGTCTTTCTGCACTGTTTTGTCCCCTCCGCCAATGTTTACTATGACGGTTTGACGATCAAACGCGCCTCGGAGTTGCGCAAGATCGGCGCCGATTCCATGATGGTCCTCGCCGATCATTGGCGGCAGGTGCCGGCCGGTGCGCAGCGCGGTTATTGGGATATGCTGTCGGACACCACGGTCGCCGCGCTGGATCCGCTGTTCTGGGATTTGGGGATAAACGGCGCCCACAATCAGGCGATGAATGTTCTCTGGGCCGACGGGCATGTCTCCGGCAAGCGGGATGTCGGGCGCTTTCCGGCGTGGTACTGAAGTGGTGCGTGAAGCGTGTTGACAACCTGGAGGAAATAAGGCGAATGGCGATCAAAAAAGTTGCGATCATCGGCAATGGCGGCCGCAGTACCAGTTATGGGAAGCCCTTTGCGCAATGTCCCGATGTTCAAGTGGTGGCTCTGGCCGATCCGGTGGCGGAAAATACCCGCACCATGGCGGCGATGTGCGGGCTTTCCGGTTACCGTTACTATGCCGACTGGCGTGAATTGTATGACTGCCACCCGGATCTGGACGGGGTCGTGATCGTGACGCCGAACCATTTGCACCGGGAAATGGCCGTCCCGTTTCTGGAGCGGGGAATTCCGATTGCGCTGGAAAAACCGATGACCACGACCATGGGGGACAGCGAAGAGATTCTGACCCTGGCGCAACGCTACCGGTCGCGGCTGGTGATCGGTTTCGTGCTGCGGTCGACTCCCTTTTACCGGGCGGTCAATCAACTCCTGGAGGAGGGAACGATCGGCAATGTGCTGACCATCCAGGCCGACGAACTTGGCTCCTACGGGGTTTCCTCCATCATCTGCCGGTCGCCGTGGCGCCGTTACCAGCATACCAGCGGCGGCAGCATGATGGAGAAATCCAGTCATGACATGGATTTGCTCAACTGGTTCAGCCGCAGCCGTCCGGTGGCGGTCAATTCGTTCGGCGGCAGCTTGCTTTTCCGGCCCAACCCGAATCTGCCGGTCAAGTGCGTCGATTGTTCTTTTCATGATTGTCCCTACTACGGCGATCCGGAGTTCAGTCCGTCGGCGGGCGACGCGGTGCTGCAGCAGTTCGCCCAGCATCGCGCCGCGGAGCAGTTCTGCATTTACAATATCGACAAGGATGTCGCCGACAATCAATCGGTCGCCATCGAATACTCCAACGGGGTCGTCGCCAACTTCATGCTCGGCTTCAACTGTGCCGGCGAGCGTTCCGGACGCAACCTGCATATCGTCGGTACCCGGGGACGGCTATGGGGCAATCTGGAAGCGCAGGAGCTCCACGTCTTTGAAAATGCCGGCGCGACGGTGCGGCGCATCGAACTGCCCGCCCTGGACAGCGGTCATGCCGGCGGCGACGCCAGGCACGCCATGGAGCTGGTCCGCATGATGGAGGACCCCGGCTATGCGCCGGCGCAGGATGCCTACGCCGGGTATTTGAGCAATGCCGTTTGCCTGGCCGCCGATCTGTCCCGGATGGAAAAACGCCAAATCCGTTTTCGTTACGACCGGAACGACTTCATCACCTTCGTTTAATTGGAAAGGGAATCCGTCATGATGTCTGCGCCACACCGATTGCTGGGGAGCGCCCTCGGGGTTCTGACGTTTTTTTCGGCCTCCGCTTTTCCGGAGGGACGGCAAATCGTCATTCCCGCCGCCGCCTCTCCGACCGAGCGTTACGCCGCCGGCGAACTGCGCGATGTGCTTCGGAAGGCTACCGGAGTGGAGCTTGCAATTGTGACCGAAGGCGCCGGAATCCTGCTCGGGACGCCGGACGGCTGCCGGCTGATCGGCGAGAACCGCGAAGCGTTGGGATTGACCGGCGACGCGGAAACAAGCGCCGTGTATACCCGTGACGGGACGCTCATTCTGGCCGGTACGACCGATCATGCGGTGCTCCATGCCGTCTATGTGTTCGCGCAGGAGGTGCTCGGTGTCCGGTGGTTATGGCCCGGAGAAGACGGCGAGTTCATCCCCGAGCGGAGGAATTGGGTGCTCCCGGAGCTGGCGCTCAACCGTACCGGCGCCTTTCTGTACCGCGGTTTCCATCTGGTATTCAATCATGTGGACCCGGCATTCGAAACCTGGATGACCCGCAACTTCGTCAACATCATGCGCAGCGAACCGGAGAACCGGCATGTCATTCCCGACCGCCGGAAGCAGGGGATTCATATCATGTTCTCCGGTCATAATGTCCGGTTGCCGTCGGCGTTGTTTGCCGGGAACCCCGAATACTTCGCCATGGGCGCCGACGGCGTCCGCAGCGCCGATCACGGCCAGCTCTGTCTGTCCAACCCGGAGGTCAAAGAGCGCATCATCGCCCAAATCGGGCAATGGCTCGCCGAGAATCCGGAAGTGGAGATCGTCAGCGTCTTTCCGGAAGACAATGAGCATTATTGCCAATGCCCGCCATGCTCCGCGGTGAGCCGTTCCACCAACTGGTTCGGTTTTTTTCGCGATGTGGCGATCGCGATGAAGGCCGATTTCCCGGATGTCCGCTTCGCTTCCATTGCCTATCAGGGCTATCTGGAGGTCCCCGCGTTGCCGCTCGACGGCGTCGATTTGATCGAATATTGCCAGTACGAGAATTCGTTGGCGCACCCCTACGACAGCGATGACGCCGACAACGCCGAATCGTTGCGCCGGATCGCGCAGTGGCGGCAAACCGGAGTTCCGCTGGGAATCTACAATTATGATTTCGATTTCTTTTCCGTGGCGGGCATGACCCAGTTGTCGCTGCCGATTTTCCGTCATATCGCCGATCAGGTCCGGGTCAGCCGCCGGCTCGGCATGCACATGTTGATCCCGGAGGTGCCGATTCTGGACGGTTCGGCACGCGATGTGTCGCGCCAGAACCGGCTGGGGATCTATTTGTATGCGCAGCTGATGTGGAATCCCGACCAGGACTTGATCGCCTTGATCGAGGATTACAACCGCCGGGCTTACGGTGCTGCCGGTGGCGTCATGGGCGAAATTCAGGAAATCCACCAGTCCGCCTGGGAGAACGCGCCTATCCCGTTGACGGCTTACGGGCACGATTCCGCCGCGATTGCCGGACGGATACTGGACGATGCGAGCAGCATCCGGATTCTGGAGCTTTTCGAGCAGGCCGTCCGCCTGGCGGACGGCGAAGAGCTGGCGCGGGTGAATCAGGAGCGTCTTTATTTCGATCAATGGCTGCTGGCGGCGCGCCGGAATGTGCTGCCGCTGCCGCGCACGACCATCAACGTGCCGCGGGGGCCGTCCCACCCGGTTTCGCCGCCGGAGGCGCCGGGCGCATGGTATTGGCAGGACGGGAGCCTGTATATCTCCGGAACCGGGGAATGCGTCATGTATTGGCGCAGTATCCGGGATCTGTACGGTTCCTGCCGGGAATTACGCATTCATGCCGATGGTACGTGGCAGGCACGGATTCTGCCCGCGGCCGGCGAAGCGGTTCCGGAGTGGCGGCCGGATTTGGAGGTGCGGACCGGCGCCGGCGGCTGGCAGGCGCGCCTCGGCGACGATCCGTTGTATCCGGTGGCGCCGAACGAGCGCCGGCTTGTGGCTTTCCGGCCGGAAGGGCCGTGGCATAACGTGTACTTCAATCACGCGGAACGTACCGGGCAGGCGAAGCTGACCATGCTTTTCCCGAACCAGGGCACCTATGAGCGCAGCGACAATTTGCTGTTGGAGCTGATCGAATACGGTTGGGAACTTTCGTTCCTGCCGGCGGAGAAGTTTCAACGTGCCGATGCCGCCGACGCCGATGTGATTCTGTTTCTGGTCCCCGGCGACAGCGCGCTGGCGCCGGAGCAAATCGGCAGCGCGGCGCGTGCCGCGCTGGAAAATGGGCAAACTGTGCTCATGGGCGGTTATCACGCTTTGCCGTTGGAGCGTTATCTGGAGGACCCGGGCTGCGCGATGACCGGTTCCGGCTGGAATATCGACCGTTACCATCCGGTTGCGGCGAAGTCGCCGGAGTTGACGGAGCTCTTCCGGGGTGGAATTGCTCCGGCATGGGGGTATACGCCGCGGGAGCCCGCCCTCTGGGAGGAGTGGGCGACCCTCTATGACCATGACGGCGCGCCGGTGCCGCTGCTGCTGACCCGGCGTTACGGCAACGGGCTGCTGGCGGTCTGCGGCGGCGATCTGGGAACCGGCGGGGATTACACCGTCTTCGGGAACGCCAGGCCGGACACGGTACGGCAATTGCTGGAATTTCTGTTGCGCATCGCGCCGGCGGCTCCTCAGCGGTACGAGTGAGCGGTTTCGTACATCGCCAGCACGTTTTCCAATGGGGTGTTGTCCTGGATCATATGAGTCGGCGCGAAGCAGTAGCCGCCGCCTGGACTCATGATGTCGAGCACATTCCGGCAATCGGCGCGGACCTCGTCCGGCGTTCCGAAGCTCAGGACCCCGGTGGTGCTGATCGCGCCATGAAATGCCAACCGGCCGCCGAAGGTGTCCTTGAGGTAGCGCGGGCTCATATTGGCGGCCTCCGGCTGCAAGGTGTCCACCATCGCCACCCCCATTTCGATCCATTCCGGGAATACCCAGCTGCTCGAACCGCAGCAGTGCGCCATGACCGGAATATCGAACGACTTCGCCAGGTCGATGAAGCGCTGGTGCACCGGCTTCAGATGCTTGCGAAAGGTCTCCATACTGATCATCGGCGCGATCTGCGTGCCCAGGTCTTCGCCGATCCACAGGAAATCGATCTCCCCAGCGCCCGCTTCCAGCGTCCGGCGCAGAATCTCCAGCTGGATCTCCATCTTCCGCCGGGTCAGCAACGCTCCGGCCGGCTCGTCCCACACCAGGTCGATCAGCGATTGTTCCATGCCGCGCAGCCGCCCATTCGAATTGATCACGTCGGCGGAGCCCGCTCCCCCCGTCCCGATCGCAAAGCTCCGCCACTTCCGGCACTGTTCCAATACGCCGCTGTAATCGAAGTCGTCCGGATCCGGCATCCGCCAGGCCGCCACCGCCTCCTCATCACCATCGCTCAACGGACATTCGCAAAAATCCCAATACCCCCCCGCGCCATGTTCGATCCAGCGCATCCGCTCCCCCCACAAGCCGCACATAATTCCCCGCTCCGGAATATCGGCGTGCAGCTTGGGCCCCGTATACACCGGAGAGACGCAGCGAAGGTCGACCCCCAACGCCGCCAATAACCCCTCGTCATCCGCCGGCCCCACCCCGAAATGCGCCTTCAACTTCCCGTCAATCACCGGATTCGCCGAATAATCGACCGGCACCCGGTCCGGCACCCCCCGATGAAACACACACATCACCCGCTCTCTCGAATCCATTTCCAACCTCCGTTTCAATTTTTGTGTGGCAAGTGATAAGCTCTTGGGGAAAAGGGAACCCCCCCCTTTTGAGGAAAGGGGCTGTTTTCCCTCTTCCCCAAACCCCTTCTCTCTTTCCCCTCAAACCTTTTTAACGTAATTTTTTGCCCCGTTGGGCAAAAAATGAGCATTCAATTCCCGGATAGATGCCAAGCATACATCCCAAACTTTGCAGCTCCGATTTATGACTTTGCGCAGCAAAGGCGTAAATCGTACGTTGAAAAGGTTTGAGGAAGTGGGGTGGAGGTTTGGAGGAGGGGGGGGGGCACCGTGGGAAAAAAAAGGTGAGAGCCCACCACCAAAAAAACACCCCCCCCAAACCCCAGGCAAGGGTA
>JAVBQJ010000127.1:0-4812 GCA_031549115.1 Victivallaceae bacterium | reverse complement strand
GAATGTGGGGGGCGCCACGTCCCCCACCCCCCCCCCGCACGGGCAAACGACCCCGCCCCCCAGCACCCAATTCCGTTGGGCTCGTCCGCGCCCGTTTGCAGGGGGCGCGGTGGTTGGCGCGGCACACAGGCCCCCCCACCCCCCCCGCACGGTCACCAGACCCGCCACCCCTGCACCCGCTGCCATTTTCCTCATCGGCGGCCATGTGAAGGGGGGGCCTTGTTTGACGCCTCACACCGCCCACACCCCCACGGCAGGGTCACAGGACCCTGCACCTCTGCTCCAGATGCCTTTGGCATCTTCCGCGACCTTTTCAGGGGGGAGCGTTGTTTGCCGCGTCAAACCGGCCAGACCACCACAAAAGCCGCCCTCACTGCCGGCAATACACGTCCGGTCCCTCCGGGGGAAACTCGTCGTTTCCCCCGGCTGCCCCCTTCAGGACCCACGCCTGTCGTCAGGCCTGCCGCCCGGACGATACAATACGAATTGACTGCGAAACTCAACATGATTCACACGTTACGCCGGGGCGCAATGCGGCCCCGCGTACACCGTCAATATTATCACGCCCGCCGCACCGGTGGCGCACAATCAACCTTCGCATCCAGTCTGTTCCGGCAATGCTCAAATCGACTTCTTCGACGCCGCGTCCTCATTCCTGGACGCCTTTTCTTTGCCATCGGGCCGAAAAAGCCCATAAAGCCACGTCGAATTCAGCGCCAGTGCCATCACCTGCAAAATAATGCCAAAAATCATTTTCGACGGCTTGTCGACCACCGCCAGAGCCAGAAACCCATTGAGCAGAAGCGCGCCGCTCAGACTCAACTCCAGGCCGACCGCACAAAATTTCTGCGCCGTATCGCGGGAGAAGAAGGCAGAAAATTCTCGGTAATCCGGCCAGGACAGCACAAAGATACCTAAAAATAACAGCCCCCAGAATAGGTATACAAACACAGTGGTATCCCCCCGTCCCGCCATCATCAGCAGCGACAAGTACAAAAGCCCGACATTCAAAACCAGGAACCCCAACAGCCCCAGAACACTCCCCAGCAAAACGCGAAGTCCTATCATGTCCACCTCCCGGATTTGATTTCAATATACCCCGTCTTCGCCGATTTGCAATCCGGCTGCATTCATGCTAATTTATACAAAGGAGAAGCCTGTGACGATAACCTTTTACGATCTGCGTCGCGATATCGGCAACTACGCCTGTATCAAAACTTCCAAGATTCTTCCGGAAGCGGATCTGGTTGCCGATTTGAGTATCGTCGGCGACGACGGTTACGACTTAATCGAATACCTGGCGAAGAAATACCGGCTCGATCTGACCGGGCTGGATTTTTATCCGCACTTCGGCAACGAACCGCCTGGACTGCTCGACCATACCGACCCGTTGCGCGTCGACACGTTGTTGGCATTATTGAATCAGGCTCCCACGTTGCCGACCATAGCGCCGGTACCGCTGACACAGCAACCCGTTTTGCCGCCGCCGGGCAATTATGAACGCAATCGCTGGATCTATTTTTTTACCGGCATCGACACGGCGGAACGCAGCCGGAAATCGGAGTTGCAGGAATTTAAAAATTCATACCGCCGGGAAATGGAGCGGACATTGCAGTCACGCAACCCCGATGAAGTCTACCGGCTCTGGCAGGCAATCGGCATGCCGCGGCGCCTGACCGATTTTTTTCTGCATTTTTTTACCACAGTACAGCATCCCCCGAACGACGGACTGCTGCTGTATATCCCGGAAGACCGCCTGGTTTGCCTGGATTCTCTCGCTGATTTCGAAAATATCGAAATGTGCTGCAATCAATTCGGCTTCCGCGCCGCCCAGTTTGTCGGTTATGCCACTCACCATACCCCCGTCGTCATTCCTCCGATGGAAGCGATGACCTCGGAACAGTTACAGATCATTTATGCCGAATTCCAGTTCAATCTCGCCACTTTCGCAGATCTGGTGCAAAGTATCCGGCTATTCCACATCAAAAAATGCTTTCAAGACCCATTTTATTGAACGCTGCGTGAGTTTTGACTCCCTCTCATACCACAATTCAATGTTTTATTATAATAATTGTATTTTTTTAATACAATCATATTGACATTTTTATTTTTTTTGCTATAATATATACAAACAGGAGACAATCGTATGCCAATCGGAGCATTGAACAATAAATGCAGCAATTTCGTCGAACGCATCGGCGAACAGGTCAAGTGCGGTATATTTTCGGTCGGCGACCGGTTGCCGGCGGAACGCATTCTGTGTGAACAATACGGCTTGAGCCGCACTACGGTGCGCAACGGACTGGCCATTCTGGAGCAGCAGGGAATCGTCTGCCGCGAAGGACGCGGCTGCCGTATCGCCATGGACGCCCTACAACATCTGGAGGTCCTGCCGGGGACGGAGACAATTCTGTGCGTGATGCTTCCCGATCAACTGACCAACCCGATCTTCCGGGCGATCTTCCGTACCGTGGAACGGCAGTTGGGCGCTGCCCGGCGGCTGCAGGTCTGTTTCTGGAGCGAACAACACCGGGAAGCGCCGGAGCTGCCGGAGCGGCCGGCGGCCATTCTGGTTTTCGGCAACCGCCCGGAGGCGCAGCTGGCGCTGCTGGAGCCGTTGACGCCTTTCGTCATTCTGGTCAACGCCCAACATCCGCGCCTGCCGTGGGTGGCGCCCGATAATTATGCCGGAGGACGGCTGTTGGCCGAACATCTCTACGAAGCCGGGCACCGAAAAATATCCGCCTTTTTTCTCGGCGAAACTTCGCACGACGAGTTTTCCGAACGCTATTTCGGCGCCCGCGACTATCTGTGGCAGCAGGGAATCACCCTCAATCCGATGCTGCCGGTCCAGCGCGGCACGGAAGAAAGCAACTGCGAATTTTTCCAGCGCAGTTTCCGGCTGCTGCGACAGCGGGAACAACCGACGGCGATCCTGGCGCAGCGCGACGAGCTGGCGCTCGCGATATACGACCTGCCGCTCACGGAGCGCCCGGCCATTCCGGCGGAATTGAGCATCGTCGGATTCGATGACATATTCTACGCGTCTTACATGATCCCGGCTTTGACCACGGTCCGCTATCCGGCCGAAGCCATCGGCCAGGAAACCGCCATTCTGCTTCAGGAGCTCTGGAGCGGCTCCGCGAATATCCGCCAACGCAAGATCATGCCCTGTTTGTTCTCCCGGCAGTCGGTCAAAACGCTGCCGTTATCCGAAGTCAATCCATAAACCGGAAGGAAATTATCATGAAACATCGCCGAAACACATTCACACTTATTGAGCTGCTGGTAGTGATAGCCATCATTGCAATTCTGGCTGGAATCCTGCTCCCGGCGCTCGCCCGGGCGCGCCAGGCGGCGCAGGGTATCAAATGCGTCAACAATATGAAGCAGATCGGGCTCGGCCACATCCTGTACGGCAATGACGCCAATGGTCACGTTTATGTCAACAACACCTGGGACAGCGGCTTCGGAACCGGCTGGGCCCTGATCATGGCCAGCCACGGCTATGCCTGGAATATCGCCAAAAGCTGGAATCTCGAACAGGGCTATCTGCCGATCGGGGGTACGACCTATTCATTGGAAGTCTGCCCCACCCAACAGCAGTTGGAATCCCCCGCGACCGGCATGTCGGCCTATGGCGGCATCACTCCGTACCGGGGCAAATATATCACGCTGACGTATGTGGTATACGACGGGTTTTTCACGCTCGACACCACGGCGATCAAGCGTCCCACCCAATATCTGCTGGCCGCCGACACCTCGTCGCAAAACGCTTACACCGGAACCCGCTATAACGGCTGGCCGGTAGACGGCACCGCTCATTCGATACGGCCGCGCCACCAGGGCCGTGCCAACGCCGTATTCACCGACGGCCATGCCGAAGCTTTGAACCTGGGCCGCCTCAAGGAATGGGCGGCCGAATCGGAACAATGCGAAGACGCCTCGGTCTATATCTATCCCGACGACGCGGCAACCGCCACCCAGAAGATCAATTAGGGAGAAATCCGATGCGTATATTCGCCGCCATACTGCTGCTGTGTTTCGGAGGGCTTTCCGTCGCCGGGGACAATCTATTGCGCAATGCCGCGTTCTCCGGCACTGCCGCCGTCCCGGCGGAATGGGAAGTCGGCTCCGGCTCCGTGCAACCTCTTGACCACGGTTCCGTGCAACTGAAACCGGCCGACAAGCCGGCCACCCTGGTTCAACGGCAATTGCCGTTGCAGGGCGGCGAAATCTATCGCATCCGTTTCACGCTGTCAGGTTCCGGCGGCAACGAGTACCGCTCCTATCTGGAGTGGGGCGGCGGCGGCAGCGGTCTTTTTGACTTCGCTCCCCTCCCCGCGGGGGAAACGCAGGTCAGCTACTTCTGCCGCTACCCGACCGGAATGGAACCGGCCTATCTGGTCATCCAATGCACCGGCCCGGAACCGGTGACGCTGCGCGACGTCGTGCTCGAACACTGCCGTACCGAAGCCGGTCGTCCGGAGCTCGGCGGCGTCTGGCAATTGCCTCCGGGAGCCCGGCAGACACCGGAGCCGGAAGCTTCCGCACTGGAGCTCCCGGCGGGACCGCAACCGGCCTCTCTGACCGGCATTCCGGTTTCACCCGGGAAAAGCTATCGGCTCTCCTTCCGGGCGCAGGGACTCGGCAATGCCGGGACCACGACCGGTTATTTCCCGCTGCGTCTGGAAGTCAGCGGTATCACCGACAATCTGCTCGATGATACCTGGAATGCGTCGCCGCAAACGAAGGAGTTTTATTTTTCCGCCCCGGCGGAAAAAATCGATCTCGCCTTTTCCGCCGGCGCCG
>JAVBQJ010000043.1:0-79186 GCA_031549115.1 Victivallaceae bacterium | reverse complement strand
ATTCGCGAGCCGCCGGTGTGTGCCGGGTTTGGCTCATCCACAGTTTTTACTGTTCCGGTCACCCCACGGCAGAGCTCATATCTCGCGTGCCGCGAAGCGGTCGCGTCCGCAAAAGCCCCGGAGCGGCCCTCCGGCCGAGGTAGCTACGTCAGTAGCCCCCTCGACCGGAAAACCGCTCCGGATTCTTTGCGGAGACGCGATCATGGCAAGCCCAATTAGTCGCCGCATCAATATGTTTTATCCGGAAGCGCGGCTTTTTTGCGGCGGAAGATTCCGGTCGCGCGCTCGACCGCCACGTAAAACACCGGAACCAGGAATGTGCCGAACAACACCGAAAAGAGCATGCCGCCGACCACCGCGTAGCCGATTGCCTGGCGGCTGACCGCGCCGGCGCCGGTCGCCACCAGCAGCGGGCACAAGCCGAGTATGAAGGAGATCGCCGTCATCAGCACCGCCCGGAAGCGGAGTTTGGCGGCTGTGACCGCCGCCACTTCCACGGACAGGTTGTCCTGATCGTGGCTCTTTTTGGCGAATTCCACGATCAGGATCGCGGTTTTTGCCGCCATCCCGATCAGAATGACCAGCCCCACCTGGGTATACAGATTCAAGTTGACTCCGCCCAGGCGGAGAAAAAGCGCCGAGCCGAAAAATGCCACCGGGACCGACAGCAGTACCGGCAGCGGCAGAATCCAGTTTTCGTACAGCGCCGCCAGAAAGAGATAGATGAAAAGCAACGCCAGCAGGAACACCTTCGTCTCCTGCCCCCGGGACAATTGTTCCTGATACGACATATCCGTCCAGCCGTAACGCATCTCCGGCGGAAGTATTTGTTGCGCGATCTCCTCCAGCGCGTCCATCGCCTGTCCGGAGCTGTAGCCGGCGGCCTGCTGCCCCTGGATATTCGAGGACGCGTACGTGTTGAAGCGCGACAGAAATTGCGGCATCGCCGCTTTTTTGAAGCTGACCAGAACGCTCAGCGGTACCATCCCGCCATCGGCGTTGCGCACCTGGATCTTTTTCACATCCTCGATTTTCATCCGGGACTCGAGCGAGGACTGCAGCATCACCTGATAGACCTGATCGTAGCGGTTGAAGAAATTCACCATCGCCGAGCCGGTGAAGTTCTGGAGCGCGTTATTGATTTCGTCGATGGAAACATTGTACAGCATTGCCTTGCGGCGGTCCACCTCCACCATGTATTGCACGGTGGAGGGCTGGAATACCGTGAATACGTTGAAGAATTCCGGGCGGGTGGCGGCTTCGGCGAGAAACCGGTCGAGGATGCTGCCCATTTTCGCCGGATCGGTGCCGGAGGTATCCATGAGCACGAAGTTGAACCCGCCGGTCGCCCCGATGCCCTGAATGGCGGCACGGTTTATCAGCATGACCCTGGCTTCGGTGATCTGATGCAGCTGCTTTTGCAGCCGCGCCATCACCGCGAACTGGTTTTCGGCGGCCTTTTTCCGGTCGTCCCACGGCTTCAGGATCACGATGCCCCACGCGTTGTTGGAGGCGGAGGCGCTGGTAAAAATAGAGAATCCGTTGGTGAGGATGATATCCTGTACGCTTTCCTCTTTTTCAAGCAGGGCGAGGATTTGGGCGGATACCTCGGCGGTCCGATCCAGCGAGGCGTTGGGCGGAAGCTGGATATTCACGTAAAAGGCGCCGCGGTCTTCGTCGGGGATAAAACCGGTCGGTGTGGTTTCCAGCAGGCGGAAAACAAAAAACAGCGACCCCAGATAGGCCACCGTCGTCAGGACCGCGATCCGCAGGAGACGTTTCACCGTATTGCCGTATCCGGTATTGAATGCCTGAAATCTGCGGTTGAACGCCGCGGCAAAGCGGTTCGGTTTTTTATCCGGTTTGGGAGGTTTGAGCAGGATCGCCGCCAGCACCGGGCTCAAGGTCAAGGCGTTGATGGCGGAAAATCCCACCGCCAGCGAAATGGTGATGCCGAACTGGCGGTAGATGGCGCCGGTGATTCCCGATATGAAGCAGATCGGAATGAACATGGACATCAATACCGCGGTGGTGGCGATGATCGGCGACGTCACCTGCGTCATCGACTTGATGGCGGCCTCCCGCGGCGGCAAGCCCTCCGTTTCCATCAGCCGCTTGACATTTTCGATCACCAGGATGGCGTCGTCGACGACGATGCCGATGGACAGGATAACGCCGAACAGCGAGATCAGGTTGATCGAAAAACCCGCCAGCTGCAGCACGGTGAAGGTGGTCAAAAGCGACACCGGTATGGCGATGGCCGGAACCAGCGTGGCCCGGAGGTCGCGCAGAAAGAGCAATGTGACCAGAATGACCAGGACAACCGCCTCGCACAGCGTGATGACCATCTCCCGCAGCGACTCTTTGACGCTGAGCGTGGTATCGTAGGTGAAATCGTACTGCAGGTCGTCCGGGAAGTTTTCCGACAGCCGTTTCATGGTCTCGCGGCATTGCTCGGCGATCGCAAGCGCATTGGCATCGTTGTATTGAAAGACCGCCAATAACGCGGACGGCTTGCCGTTCAGCGTGACGAAACTGCTGTAATCCTGCGCCCCCATTTCGACGCGGCTGATATCCTTCAGATAGACTTGCGCGGTGTCGCTCTGTGAACGTATGATGATGTTGCGGAATTCGCTTTCGGTGATCAGCCGTCCCTGGGTGACCAATGCATAGCGGAACTGCTGGCTGGAGGGCGCCGGAGCGTTGCCCAGACTGCCGGCGGAAACCTGAATATTCTGGCTTTCGAGGGCCGCGATGACGTCTTCGACCGTGATTCCCAGCGACGCCATCTTATCGGGTTTGAGCCATATACGCATGGAGTAAAGCAGCTCGCCGAGCATTTTGGTGTCGCTGACGCCGGGAATACGGGCGATTTCATTGAGGACGTTGATCAGGACGAAGTTGTTGAGAAACAGCGAATCGTAGGTTCCCTTCGGAGAATGGAACATGATCGTCATCAGGATGCTGGGGGATTTCTCCTTGACGATCAACCCCTGCTGTTGAACTTGCGTCGGCAGCTGTGCGTTCGCCCACAGTTCCCGGATCTGGGTATTGAGCGTGTTCAGATTGCCGCTGGTGCCGGGGGCAAAGGTAACGGTGGTGGAGGCTTCTCCGGTGTCGGTGCTGATGCTGGAGATGTAAAGACCGTCGCGGACGCCGTTGACCTGGTATTCCACCGGGAGCACCACGGTATTCTGCAGCGTCAGCGCGTCGGCGCCGGGGTAGGTCGCCGATATTTGCACCTGCGGCGGCACGATATCGGGGTATTCGGATATGGGAAGCGAAAGGAGCGACAATACGCCGATAAGCGACATCAGGATCGCAATCACAAAGGCAAAAACCGGATGGTCGATAAAAAATTTGCTCAGCATGATTATTTGGCTTCCGTTGCGGCCCCGTCCGTTTTCTGTTCCTGCGGCGGTTTGGCCTGCGGCGGCGTGAGGAATTCGCTTTCCAGGCTGTCGACGGCGCTCCGGGTGTCCGCTTTGACCATGGCGCTGATGTCCTTGCCGTACATGTCGCTCTGGCCCAGATAGGCGTCTTTGGCGGAGTAAACCGGTATTGCGGCAGCTTCGGTCCCGGCAAGTTCCGCCAGTTCATTGGAAAAACCGGTAGTCGCGCCGACGGAAACCGCGCTGTTCTCGCGCATCGCCATCAAGTTGTCGATGATGACCGCTTCGTCTTTCTTGATCCCCTGCGAAACCGCGACGAAGCGGTCGAATTCGTGGGTGATCGTCAGATCGTGCCGCCGGGCCTTGCCGTCGGCGTCGGCAACCCAGACGTAACCGCCGCGCTGGTCGTACAGTACCGCGATGCGGGGCACCAGCAGCAAATCGTCCTTTTCGTGAGTGAGGATATGCAGCATGACGAATTGCCCCGGCGTCAATTTCCCGTCCGGATTGGGAAACAGCGCCTGCAAGGCGGCGGTTCCGGTCGAAGTGTCGATCCGGTTGTCGCTGCGCACGATCACGCCCGGATGGGCATATTTTCCCCCGTCCTCCATGGAAAGCACGAGATACATCGAATTGAACAGAGCCGGGGAGCCGAGGTATTCGCCGAGCGCGCGCAGGTCGCTGTCGGCGAGGACGAACTGCACCAGGACCTTCGAGCTGTCGGCGATGGAGGTCAAAGTGCCGCTGTCCGGGCTGACCAGATTGCCGACATCGTACTTGTTCAACCCTACATAGCCGTCGAAAGGAGCCGCTATATTGGTATAGAGCAAATTGAGTTGCGCCTGCTCCAGTTGGCCCTCCATCACCATGACGTTGGAATCGGCTTCGATTTTGGCGGCGAGGGCATTGTCGTAATCCTGGATCGAAGTGGCGCCGTGCCCGACCAGGTCTTTCTGGCGCTGGAGGGTTATTTCGGCGTTTTTGCGGCTGGAAACGGCGACGCCCAGATTGCCCTGCGCCACTTTGACCGCCGCTTCATACTGGTAGGGTTCGATGCGGTACAGGGTGTCGCCCTTTTTGACGAATTGCCCGTCCCGGAAGTTGCGTTCGATCAGATAGCCGGATACCCGCGCCGTCAGATCGACCGAGACGAAAGCTTTGATCGAGCCGATTGCCGTCAGCTGGCGCGGCACTTTGCCGTCGACGGCCGGACTGACGGTGACCGCGGTCGGTTTCGGTGCCGGCGGCGGCGGTTTGTCGTTGCAGCCCGCCGCCAGAAAAATTGCCATACCCGCTATTGTGAGAATATCCGCCGGAAACTTTTTCATCGTACTACTCCCCGATTTTCTCCCTCATAATAAATACTATACTATGCGGCCGGAAAATTTTCAATTCCCGGTTTCGGGAAACGTGCATTTAAATTGCGAAGGTGTTCATGGGGAAAGTCAATCGGTGTCGGTCAGACAGCCGATCCACAATAACTGCGCCTCCGGCCATGCCGCAAGTAAGATCCAATCCCAGGCAACCCCGTAAAACCAGTTTGAGAACAGGTGGCCGCGATAGTCTCCGCACACTTTACATCCCGGGACATTGCCGGGGGATAAAATGAAAGAAACATAGGAACCGGGTTGACGGAACAATCGTACGATCCGTTCTTTTTCCTGCGCGGTTGCGTCACCCCGATTGGGGGAGTAGGCTCCAAGGCGATCGCCTGCCGCTCCGGCCAGAATATTTTCAAATTCGCCCGAAGCTTCCGCGATGCCGCAATGTTCGTGCATTGGCTCGATCGCGAATCCGCCGTCCAATTCCAAGGGCAGCGAATGCTTCAGAAAACGGTGGCAGTCGGGTTGGGTGGTAATCGTCGCAAACGCGGTGCGGATATCCTGAATCGAAACCGGCTCTTTGCCCTGAAAACGGCAGAACTGCCAGGCGAATCGAAAATTCGACGAGCTTTCGATTTCTTCGGACAGCGCCTGCAGTGAAAAGGCGTCTTCGCAAGGCACAAGGTGTTCCATGCGATGCGGATCGGAAGCATAAGCATTCGGTTCTGCAATCATGATCTGCCCTCCCGTTGTTCCGAAGCGGAGTAGGGAATGGTCCCGGCCGCCGCCGGTAATATACCCTATTATTTGAATTTTTTCAATTGTTCGTTTGGGAAAACGTGCATTTTTATTGTGGAGGTGTATATTGATCCCATAAACATAAATGAGGTAAAAAATGGCCGACATAATACAGTACACCTGCCAGTATCAATCCCCGCTCGGGAAAATCATGCTCGCTGCCGACGCCGAAGGCCTGACCGGGCTGTGGTTCGAAGGGCAAAAGTATTTCGCCGCATCTTTGGGGACGGAGCACGAAGAAAAACGGCTGCCGGTATTGGAGCGGACGATGGCGTGGCTGGACTGTTATTTCCGCGGCGAAAATCCCGGCTTTACCCCTCCCATGCATGTGACCGGCAGCCCGTTCCGGGTCGCCGTCTGGGAGATATTGAAGCGGATTCCGTTCGGGAAAGTGATCACCTATAAAGACATCGCGCTGGAAATCGCCCGGCAGCGCGGCAGCGCCTCCATGTCGACACAGGCGGTCGGCGGCGCGGTGGGGCACAATCCGGTCAGCATCATCATCCCCTGCCACCGGGTTGTCGGCAGCGGCGGCAGTCTGACCGGATATGCCGGGGGGATTCACAGAAAAATACAATTGCTCACGTTGGAAGGGGCGGATATGACCGGGTTGTTTGTCCCCGCGGCTTCCACGGCCCCGTAGCAATACCGGACAACGGAAAGGAAATTCGAAATGTTGTTTTTTGCGTTGTTGTTGGCGGGATTGGTGATCGGCTGGACCGTGTTGCCGTTGCGGATTCATTGGAGGTGGAAGGTTGTCCTTGGCGTGTTGGTGCTGGCGACGGCCTTGAAATTCCAGATTCTGCACCTTTTGGGCGGACCGATGTTTTTCGCGCCGGATCTGCCGGGAGACGTGCTGTTGGTGGCCGGCTGGCTTTATGCGATCCTCTTTTTCTACTTTTTTTTGCTGTTGGCCAAGACGGTTTCAGCTGGAATAGTCTGGCTGTATCGTCTGTGCCGGAACCGGAAAATCCCGGCGTATTTCGGCCGGATCGACAATCTGATCAATCTTTGGCTGCTGTTTTTCGCCGCCTTTCTGGCCACGGCGGGTGTGTGGTTCGGCATGGCGGACCCGGAAGTCAGGGAGGAAACGGTCGCGTTGGCGCAGCTGCCCGCCGGGGCGGAGGGGTTGCGCATTGCCGTACTGGCCGATATTCACGTGGATAAGTTGACCCGTGCCGAGCACGTCCGGGCGATGGTGGAAACGGTCGACGGCTTGCGGCCCGACCTCATTGTCATCGCCGGAGATTTCGTCGACGGCACCGTGGAAGCGTGCGGTCCGGAGCTTCAAGCGCTCAAAGGATTGAAGGCGCGTTACGGTGTTTTCGGCATTCCGGGAAACCACGAATACTTTTCCGGCTACGGGGAGTGGATGCGTTTCCTGCCGTCGCTCGACATCCGGATGCTGGTCAATGAATCCGTACAATTGCCGTGCGGACTGGTACTGGCCGGAGTCGCCGATCCGGTTGCGGCGCGGGAGGGAGAAGAGGCGCCCGATGTGAAAAAAGCGTTGGCGAACACCGGTGCCGGCGCCGTGACCGTCCTGCTTTCCCATCAGCCGAAGCTCGCGCCCGAAGCCGCCGCCGCCGGGGTCGATTTGCAGATATCCGGGCACACGCACGGCGGCATGGTTCGCGGGCTCGACTACGCCGTTGCGCGCTTCAACGGCGGCTATGTCTCGGGGTGGTACGACGTCGGGGACATGAAGCTCTATGTTTCCAACGGTTCGGGAATCTGGAACGGCTTCCCGGTGCGGCTCGGCCGCCCCTCGGAAATCACGTTGCTCACGTTGACGCGTCGCTAGTGTCGCGGTAGCCCTGATTCCGTTTCTTGTTCGCCGCCGGAGCGGCGCCGGCCGATTTTCATATTGGGCGAGCCAATATTTCCCCTATATGATATGGAGTTTTCCGATGGTGCCGGCGTTGTCGAGCTCCGTGACCTTTCCGGCATCTGGAGCCGATATTCCCAGGAAACCCTTGCTGTAGAGTTTTCCGATGGAGCCTTTGTTGCACAAATGGGTCATGGGCGACGGGTGGCGGTTGGTCAGGGAACAATCTTCCACGGTCAGTTGCGCAATCTTCGCCGTCGGATCGATTTCGATATTCGGGGTGGGGGTAAGCGCTTCTGTCCGGTGAAGCCCGGTAATACGCAGCGAACCGACGACGCTCTCATTTTCCACCCACACGGGAGCCCAATCGGGACAGCTGTTCCAATCGGACTGCAGAGGAAGAGCTTTGCTCAAATAGAGATTTTCCAACACGATATTATCAAAAAATCCTTTTCGGGGAATATCGGCAAGGTAATGAGTCAGGCCGATGGCGTAGCGGTAGTATGCTCCGTAGACATTCCGGATGGTGATATTGCGGATCGCGTCTCCGAAAGAGAGAAGGCGTACCGCCGAGTGACACCGGTCGGCGAAAATACCATCGACTTCAATGTTTTCAATCGGTCCGTTATAACGTGACATGGTTGTCACATCGTTGGCATTGAACGCCAAAAGATCATCGTAGCAGTTCCCCTTCAAATCGGTGATGCGGCCATTACGGCTGAATCCTTCAAAATGAATGCCGTCCATATTGTTGGGAGAGGGGTTGCCCTCATTGAAGTCAAAAGTAATATGGCCGATTGTAAAGTTGGAGACCTTTCCGCAGAGTACCGCATAGGTTACCGGATTTTTTAACGTCATATGGCTCAATTCAAAGCGGTCCACATGATAGAAGCGCATGATAAGTCCCAGATACCGGTCCGGATGAAATGGACGCATCCCCTTCCAGGCGAAGGCCTTGCCTTCGCCTGGATCGACAGGGTAATCATCCGGGATACGCATTCGTTTGCGGGCATCGGGGTTTTCATGGTTCGCCGTTTCTTCCCCGAGCATCTGGGGATTGGGAGCCTGTTCCTGGTTGTTGCCGTCCCAGATGCCGCCGCTGACGGCAATGTTTTTATTGCCGTTGATGCAATCACTATTCGCAATCATCGGACAGTTGCTTTGGGGAGCCAGCTTTATCCCGGTCCAGCGGTCAAAGCGCAACTCCTGATCGGAATGGATTTTCAATGTTTGCGAAATAAGGTAATGTTTTTCCGGAGCCGGAAGAGCAATACAGCATTTCCGGCTGTCAAGCAATTCTTGAATTGCCGCCGTATCATCATGAATTCCATCCCCATAAAGCCGATAAGCCATTTTTCCCCCGATTGTGTAAGGTCGATAATGCAAGTAACCGGTAAATCGACAATTGCAAATTCTATTTTGTATGATCCTGTTCTTTATGGAATTCATTGACATCGCGAAAAGCGGCTTCATCCGCCAAAGAAACCTGCCCTTCGACCCGGCCGTCGTCCAGCGGATTGTCCTCCCGGGCTTTCAGGTCGCGGAAGAGCCGGACCATATCCCCGGCGCCGCCCCAGACGAACCATACCGTGGTCACGATGCCGGTCACCGCCGGAATCAGCAAGGTCACGATATAGAAGTAATGGCTCCACCACTTCAGCGGCCAGGGCGAACAGAAGTTCCAGACCACCACGCCGAAAAAGGTGACGCCGAGTTGAAAGACGAACGAATAAAAAAATACGCTCCAGGTGATGATCCGGTCGCCCCGGGTGTATTCCGGGGTGATGCCGAGCAGTTTGCGCCAGATATTGCCCCGGCGCCACGGCGATTCGATATCGCGTGCGCCGTCGATGCTGTAAATGCCGCGGTGCAGCAGCCGGTCCAGATTATACGGGCGGCGGTAGGTCGCCAGCGAACCGGCGACATAGGCGGCAATGCCCAGCAGCATCGCGATAAAATAGATTTCATAGGAGTTGACCGGGAATTTTTCCGGCGACATCTCCCAGACGACATAAGGCGCAAAGGGCGACGACAGGGCTTCCAGGCAGTTGCCGACCGCGTCCGCCCAGTCGTGGCGCACCAGAAACGGATAAATGGATTGCGGCCAGCTGCGCTGCATGACGATTCCCAGAATCGAGATGCCCGATCCCGTTAAAATCGCCGAGAAAGCGCCGCAGGTATTGCCGAAACGGCTGTACAAACCGAAGATCATCACCGGCCCCGCGCCGCCCAGCCAGATCGAGGTCATGATGATCATGAACATATTCAGATAGTCCAGCTGCACGAAGAACAGGCTGAACAGTACAAAGAAGAGCGCGACCCCCGCCGAACAGAGCCGGAGGCAGAGCAAGTGCCGCTCGGGAGTCAACGGATTTTTCAGCAGCGGCAATATCACGTCCTGCATGACGGTGCTCGACGAGTTGAAGATCCGGGCGTTGTCCGTCGAGAGCACCAGCATGATGCCCAGGAGACCGAAGAGCCCGATCATTCCGACCGGGAATATATGCTTCAGGGTTACCGCCATCATCTGCTGCCAATAAAGCGTGCGGAATTTCTGAAAAGTCAGATTACCGGCGCCGTCGGAGCCGACCGCCGTCTGTATCTGTTCGAAAACGGCGACATCCGGATTGTGTTCCCGCGAGAGCGGCCGGTCGAAGCCGATGTCGCGAATCTGTTCGGGCAGAGCTTTCACTCCGGTTACCGCCGCTTCCCGCACCACCGGGTCGGCGATGGTTTCTCCGGCGATTTTTACCGTCATGGAGTCGCGGACCGACTTGGCTTCCGTGGCGAAATTCTGGTGGTTCATAATCGTGATGACCATCGCGGCAATTACCGTGAACATCAGCATGCTGAAGCCGTTGCGCCAGGCTCCGAGGATGCCCGCCATCTTCTGTTCATGCGGCGTACGGCCGCAATTGGTGGTATCGTTGCCGAACCAGCTGGCGCGATTCAGAATACTGGCGAAAATATTCACCGCCAGCGCGAAAATATTGAAATCGCGCAATCCGGCCACATCGTAGGGGTCCAGGAAGCTCTCCCCGGCGACCCGGTCCGCCATGGTCGGCGCGATTTCCACATCCCAGGAAAAGTGCATCATGATATAAAAGACGATGATCACGAATACCGGATACATCAGCAGCCCCTGGAAGCAGTCGGTGATCAAAAGCGACACCCGGCCTCCGGGCCAGACGCAGACCAAGGCCAGCGCCACCAGCAATACCAGGATGATGCCGAAACAGGGCAGATTGATGCCCAGAATATGAATGGAGTGCGGCAGGTCCAGAAAGTAGATGAAAAAATTGACCGCGATGGCCGGACCGAGGGCATTGGTGATGATTTCGGACAGCGAACGCAACGCCGAAGCGAAGATCCGGAATGCCCGGTTGTAGCGCATTTCCAGAAACTGCCCGAACGAGAGCGTTTTGGTTTCGCGCCAGCGGTAAACACAGAAGCCGGTCAGCGCGAATACGATGCCGAGCGGCGCCATCAGGTTGCCCCAGAAGTCGACCGCAAAGCCGGTCTGGTATTTGGCCTCGACCAGCGCCACCAGCGCGATTACGCTGAGGTTGCTGGAGAGTTCGCCGACCGACATCACATAACGTCCGGCCACCCGGCCCGCCGCCAGGAAGTCGACCACGCCCCGGATATATTTCCCCGAGTAAACCGCCATCCATACGATGATTGCCACCGGAACGAGCATGATCAGCCAATCGATCCAATGCACCTGCATATTATTTTCTCCTGAATGATATATCCATGAATTACCACAGCAAAGTCGCCCGGGGCGATACGCCGCATTGGGTATCGTCCCGGACAAAGCTTTTTCGGATCCGGGCATAATCGTTGAACCACCCCGCCGGTTCAAGCTCTTCTGCCGCACAACGGGCGTATTCGTTGCCTCCGGAAGAGGAAATCCGGATTTTAAAGCGGTTCACCCCCTGCCGGAGCCGGATTTTAAAGGCCCATGGCGCAAATGCGCGCAGGCCGCACCGCTTGCCGTTACAGAAAAATTCCGCACCGTATTGCACCTCATCCAGGACGATCCATGCCGTCGTTGCCTGTTCCGAAACGAACTCGCTTTGCACCTCCGCAATTCCTGAAAATGCCGGCATGACCCTGGTGATATCTCCGTCGCGCAGCGGCACATTCATCGTCTGCTCTTCGTAATGGGTCGCCCCCTCCCTGGAAAGGCGCAGACACCGCAGTTTTTTCAAACTCCAATCAAGCCGCACCCTTCTCCGGTGTGTCGGCGCAAGAGCCGCCGGAGCCTGGGAAGGGCGCTCTTTCAACAGGATACGCAATCCCCACGGCGGCAAAGGAATTTCCACCGCATCGTTGCGCTCGCATACCGGAGCGATTTCGCACGGCACCGGGTCCGGCGGAGGAAGTTCATGCCGGAAACCGGTGCTTCGCTTCAGGCGGAAGCAGCATTCCGCATTCGTGGAATTGAACAGCAGCAGCGCTTCGCCTTCCGGGCGCAGACAACGCAAAACCCGTACACCGGTATTCGGTTCTGCCGCCAGGCACGGCAATCCGGCCAGCGCGCTAGCGTCAAATCCATTGACCAACCGTAAACCGGTCAGATTCAGCCGGTTTTTTTCCATTTCACTCAATTCGCCGGGAACCACCAATATCGAGGGGCGGAAGCCGCACGGCGTGTTCAAATCATCGTCATCGGCCAAACGCCATTCCACCAGCTTCTCATCGAGAAGCTCAAACATATGATGTACTTTTTCGCCGAACTCCGAATCCTGGATGTCGCGTCGTACCAGTACCCAGACATTCGTATCCCATGCTCCGGTATTGAAGTTCCCGGCCCAGCGCCAAAAAGCGTTGAGCGCGGGAAGCGCATGCCAGATCGGATTGCGCGGCGAAATATCGGTCCCGCAGCATATTTTGCGCAAGCCGCGGTCGCTGTATAAATACGGCATCATCAGGAGACGATTGATGCCTTTGGTCAATAACATATTGCCCACCCAGCTCATGACCGGCGTGGTCAGGTAATAACCGTAGACATTGAAGCATTCGCAAAATGCATCCTCCCGCCGATTGCGTATCGCCGCGGCTTGGGCAAAACGGGCGTAATGACCGTTCCGGTCTCCCTCGGGATAGATCAGCCGCCAGATCGCATCGACTCCGGGAACATGCATGGGCGAGAGCAGCCGGAGCGGCGAATGCGGCCCGTTGCCTTCAAAGAAGCCGTCGTCTTCATCGTAGTGTCCTTCAAAGTCAAGATGATTCATCTGACACCAGCGGGCGAGTTTTGCCGTATAATTGCGGGCGAACAGCCGGGTACAGCACTCCAGGTAGATTTCGCGCGCCTCCGATCGGTCCAGCAAAGAAGCATGTTCTCCGCCCAGGAGTTGAGGCAACAGGTCGGATAATTTCAGCTGAAATACCTCTTGGAGCTCCTGCTCGATCCCGTCGGGGAACGGAATGCTGTTGGGTGGAATGGACATCAGCTCATCGGAAAATGTAACTTTCCAAAATGGTTCATCCGTGAATATGCCGCGGATCGTCTTCCCGAATTCATTTCCCAGTTCCTGGCGGTAGCGCTCATATACCATGTCGATGAAGTAGTCCGTGGCGCGGCCTCCCATCAGATCGGGCACCTCCTGATAACCGATGTTGCCATCGCGGTCGATGTATTTGCGCCGGACCTCCGGATGAAGCCGCAGGAGACGGTCCAGCACGCCGCCGCTGGGCCAACCGGATTCATCGTAAAGCATCATGGTCAGGCCAAGCCGCCTGCATTCTTCCAGCATAACATGCACAAGTTGAAAATATCTGCTGCCCAGGTAGGCGATATCCATGCCGCGGAAGAAGAAATGCTTTTGAAAACAATCCGACATGGGGTGCAAATAGACACAAGCGAAACCAGCCTCTTTCATTGCTGTAAGTTGACGCCGGATTCCACTGGAAGTGGGATTTGCGTTCCAGTACCAAAAAATTCCAGGAGTGATTTTCATAAATTCAGGAGTGGAAGAAGCTGCCGGAAATTGGTCCGGCAGGCTTCGTTCCAGGTAAGATATTTCACTGTTCCGGTCTGTCACAATCCGTGGACAGACAATTCATCCAATTGGCCGCGATAATTTTCATAACCGGGCATGCCTCCGCCTAAAAATACCGTTGCCGGCCCGTAGGTGCGCATCACAGCCGGAGTCATGCGTCCGTCCTCCTTGCCGTCAAGCACGATTCGCAGCAATTCGGCGTCCCCGACAATTTCGACTTTGTGCCAGCGCCCCGGAGTCAAAGCGGTTCCTCCCGCGAAACTTTCGTGGAGAATCGTTTCCGTCAGTCCTTTGCCGAAGCTTCTGACGACTTCGATTCTGCCGTCTTCAAGCAGATTCACACTGATACCATCCTGCCAGCCGCTTTTGTAAATAACCGACTGCTTTTTCCCATTGAAATCATCCGGCTTCAACCAGAATTCAATGCGTCCGTGGCCGCTGACAGGCCAGCCCAAACGGCGTAACCGGAATGAAGAATTTCCATCAAATTTCAGCGATGCCCCATGTCCATCAAAACCTTCGGCAACAAAGAGGTTATCGGCAATCTGAACCGGGCCTTCATAGTATTCACTGCCGATGTCGACACCATTGCCATCGAACTTCCAGTGGGCGGTACGCTCGGTCAGCTTCGAAACCGGACGTTTGACGATCCGGGTTGATTGTACCGGAACCTGATCGGCCGGGGTCAGGAATTCCGACTCCGTGCGCATGTTCCAGCAGCGTGTCTCCATGCCGACCGGAGTTTCATATATGGCTCTGGTTTCCAATTCATTTTCTCCGAATGGGAAAATCGGAACGGAGAACATGACATTTCCATCCATGGATTCATAGCGGACATAATAGCTGTCGCTGTTCCGCGGCGCCGGGGCGAATACCGAAAACGCCAGGGAACCCTCCGCCATATCGAGAGACTGATCGGTCAACAAGGTTCCGTCCGGCGAGGTCAGAAAGAGGAAATCATCCTCTTTGATCTGCCGTTTTTCGACCAGATCCGCGACCTTGATCTCATGTTGTTGATTGTCTTTCAGAGTTGTCACCGCAAGCGTCATATCCGGGTCGCCCGCCACGCTCACCGCGAGACCGCCACTGTCATACTGGTTGAACAAGGTCGTTTCATCCCACTTGAAATTACCGCAGCCGTTGTATTGGGCGCCTTTTTTCAATGCGCGCAAGATGCGTCCGTTGTTTACGGTGAATGACAGATCGCCGCCAAGCCGGAAATTACAGATCATTTCCCCAGCCCACAATTCCGGCGAAAACAGGGCGATGGGACGGTCATTTTTGAACAGGACGATCCGCCGCAGTTTTTCCGGCGCGGCAAATTCAATTTGCGCATCCAGCTTGTTTCCTTCCTGTGCAATGGTAAGTTTGTTCGGGAAGTCCATAAGCCGGTCGACCGGAACATTTATCGTCAGGGCGTTCTGCTGCCAGGACGACACCAGCAATACCGCCGGAGCCTTGACCGTGCGTTCCCATGCGCCGGAGCGAACCGTGATTTCCGGGACCAACACCGGCGACCAGGCCAGGTCCGTCGTCGGGATCAACCATTCCGTGCGGTCAACAGCCGCGGCATTGAGCTTGCGCATGGGCAAATCGGTAACTTTATTGCCTTGCCAGTCCAGCAGCGAGCCGGAAATTTCCACCGGTTCTTCGCTTTCGGAGGGCAGGTTCATGGCCTCCAGGCGGAACAGGCTGCCGGGAATTTCTTCCCGGTGATACGCCAGTAAAACCTTCGGTTCCTGGTATTTAAAAGGAATGCCTTTCAAGTCGTTGCAGTAAAAGCGGAACGAATCGATCATGCCGAATGTGTAGGCGCGCTCAAAGACTGCGGTTTCCATCAGGTCATTCCATGTCGTCACATGGAACCAGTCGGCCGGAATCTGTTTGGCGGCGACATAGGTGCTGTACAGGAAATCCACACCGCGGAAGGGATTGTAAAAGTCATTCGAGAGCAGCCAGGCCCCATAGTAGCCGGGATGGAGCGTCGGAATATACCTCTTGCCGTTCTCATCGCAGAATTTCTTGAAAATCCGGTTGTTCACCGCCACCGGGTCATTGGCGTGCGCCGGAGAGTCGAACATATAAACGGCGTCAAAAGCGTCTTTGTACTTCTCTTCTTTGGCCAGATCGATCGACCGGTTGGGCCACGGAGCGAGATTGGCGACCAGATAGGTTTCCAGGCCGGCATCTTTCCAGCCTTTCCGAACCGCAAGCCACTCCTCGGCGCTCCAGGTGCCCGGCTGATTGTAGACATAGGTGAAAAGAACCGCGCGCCCGTTATGCTTGGGGTAGTTGGGGTGACCGCCATTTTCTTTGAGCATGCGGACGACTTCGCTGACTTCGTAATCGACCCCCATGTTACCGCCGTCGAGACAGATGCCGATCTGGAAATCCGTGCCTTCGGCCGCCTGGAGATAATCTTTGACGATCGCACTCCAATGAAACGGTCCACGGTTGGGGTCGGTTCCAAGATCAAGGAAAAATCCGTCAATTCCCGCGGCTTTGGCCTGGCGCAGCTCTTCCTTCAATGAATCAAGCCGGATTGTGGGAGAGTCCATGGTGCTCTGCAACGGATAGTTGTAGTACCAGGAGGTGAAGAGCGAATTGTCCTCCGGACGGAACCACGGAGTATTGTGCGCCCAAACCATCTTCTTGTCCGCCACCTCTCCTCCGATGGCAGCCCAGAAAAATGGGCAAGCCATACAAAGCAGGAGCATGTATTTCGACAATTTCATTTGACAAATCCTTGCGTAATCAATGATGATAAAATTCAGTGCGGCATGCCGGAGGAGCAACGGGTATCCACGTGGCAGGATGCATATTTTCGGAGTGCAGGCATAATGTAACGTCAATTCATGCTGGTATCGCCGCATGCCATGACATTGGCATACTCTTCTGTCGAGAGACCGAACAGACGCTGTGTCCAGGCTGAAATTCCGGCCGGGATATAGCTTTGGGTATAGAAGTTCTTCGCTGTAATCGCACTGCCGTCGGCCCGCACCGCATTCATCGTATAACGGCCGGTGGCATGATTGGGTAACTGCGGATCATCGCTGGCGAGAACCATGTTGAACGTATGCCCGGAGGTGCCGGAATCTTTCAACGCGGCCAGATCGGTGATCGGGGCGGCGAAAATCCAGCTGTCCATCACATACCCGTACGGGGTTTCCCAGCCGCCGAGCGCGTTTGTATCCCGCAACGGCGCATACCACCCGGCTCCTCCTTCGTACGGAGACCAGTTACCCCAGGCCAGGCGCAACAGACTGTAGGTATTTTCGCCATAGGGCATGGTGGCCGGCAAAGAACTTGCCGGACAGTTTAAAAGCTTGGTTCCACTGAAGTAATCTTTTGAATAGAGGCCGTAAGGACCGTTATCGTTGATAAAAGCGTAGTTGCCGGTAACAAAATAGCCGTTATTGTCTCCGGTATACATCGTGATTCCCAGTCCCTGCTGCTTCAGATTGCTGACGCATTTGATGTTCTGCGCCGCCGCGCGCGCTTTCGCCAGCGCGGGCAGCAGCATGCTGGCGAGGATGGCGATGATTGCGATCACGACGAGCAGCTCTATGAGTGTAAATTTTTTCATTTCCATTCCTTTTACGTTTTTAATGTTCCTGGTTTCCTGGTCCGTTAATTGGCTTGCTTTCATGAAAGAGAGTCCTCCTGACTGTTCTGGCGGGAAGCAGCAATAAGCTGCCCGTTTTTTGTGATACACCACTGATTATCCCGATGGTTGACTTTGACGACAGTACCATCGGAAAAAGTGGATTCCTCTTCGAGATAATCGGCACTCAAAAAATGATGACCCGTCATCGGTAAAGTGCCGCAACTGCGGTGAAGTTCGCGCAACGGTTCCATTGCCGCAATTTCCTCGGCGGAGGCCGTCATGGAAATGTAAGGTATTCCGGCATTGAGCAACGCGGAGAGAAATGGGACGCGTTCCGGCGGAAGACTGTAGCCGCCTTTTTTATTCGGATCGGCGTGCCACGGCACAACCAGAGCGTCATGGTAAACCAGATTGAACAAAGGAATCGGAATACCCTGTGCCGGATTGCCCGGGTCCTGTTTTTCATAAAGCCCCCAGGGGGCGTGATGCACCAAATCCAGATAAGGCATCGACCAGTCGGCGGCCTCCTCCGAACTTACGATTCCCCAGCGGGTCCGGATATAATTCAGGCAATCCGCTCTGAGTACCTTGCATTGACTTCTGGTTACGCGATGTTCCGGATGATGACATTCATCAAGCGGACAGACGGAAAATACATCCAGATAGCTGCCGTCAAGCTGTAGACCAGTTTCGGCAAAATACCGGTTATTCCTCCGTGTATACTCTGCTGAAAACTCCGGACAAAGCAATCCATTTTTGCCTCCGCACCAAAGATGTTCGAATTGGTTGCTGCCGTCGGCACGGCGAATCAGATGATCGGCATTGTAACCCGCCGCCGCCAGATAGTGGTCGCGGTATTGCTGGTGAAGCGTGAACAGCCAGCTGAAATCGTGGCATTTCCGATTGATGGCCAGAACTCCGGCTTCCCCGCCGGCAAGCGGCCCGACCGGGATCGAATCCGGTTCCAGCGCATCGTATCCGGCGAACCCCCAACCGTCCAGATGCAGACAGGCGTTGCGCAGTCCATTGGCATACAACTGTTCCAGCTGCTTGAGAATAACGGAGGCCGGCGTCAACAATCGGCTTTTTTCCGGGAATTCCGCATGGTATCCGATTGTGCCCGGCTGATAATCGTAAAGCAAGCCGCAATGAAGGATTGCCCCTCCGATCAAATCGGCAACCTTCGGCGTTCGGGCGATTTTTTCCGACAGAGCGACAAATCGCCCGCGTTCGATCAGGTAAGAACGGTATGCCCGGGCCATGGAAACGTAATTGCCGCACGCAAATAATTTCACCAAAACACGACGGGTATAGTCAAAACGCTTCAATGACGGCAGAAAGCGCGTTTCCAGTAAAGTCGGGCCGCCGGCGGGGTGATGAAACGCCACACCGAAATCATCGGGGGTGTCGACAATCAACAGGGCCGCGCCATTTTTCTGCTCCACCCCCCACCACGGCATATAAAGAACCTGGCTGAAGCACATATAAGCAGACGATTCCGGATCGGCACAATAGAAGAAACCCTTTGCTTCCTGCTGCTGGCATTTGGGAATAATCATTCCCTGCATGAAAGGCATGATGGTATTGTCGACGCATTCCGGCGCGAATCCTCCCGGCCAGCGACATTCTCTGATGCGTACGCCATCGCTCTCCTGCGGACGGAATTCGAGTACGGCTTCATCCGTCTGCCAGTTCAAGCCGATGAAAAGTACAATATCAAGCGGAAAATCCCTGTTGCTTTTGGCGAAACGGCTCAGCTTCAGGCGGTAGCCGCCGACAGCGCCGAATTCCTCCCAGGTGCATTCACACTCTTGGGCATCGGCAAAATCAAGCGCTTCAACCCCTGCGGCAGATTCGATCAGCAGCGGAGATTCAACCGAACCCAACGCGTATTGCTGCTGATTGACAAAACGGATCTGCCGCCGATTTTTCAGAATTTCAACGGTGACTTGTTCCGATTTCAAAATCCAGGCAATTTCCGATTCCGTATGTTGAAGCCGGTTACGGGCCAGAAAGTCTTTCGGCTCCTGAAGCTTTTGCATTCTATAATCTCCTTTTACTATAGAATTATACTATATTGCCGATCAAAAATCAATATCCAGTTATCAGGATATGATGTCTGTTTGTAACAAATGCCGTTTTTTCTCACATGCGGGAGTCGAGATGTATCACTCGGGGGGGCGTCGGTCAGTCGGTGCCGCCGGATCCGGCGATTTCCTCTTCGAACGGGAAGTCGTTTTGGAATGCGAGGTGGGAATTGCGGAATTTCTGCGGCGAGTTGTGCTGCAATTTGGCGAAAACCTTCGAAAAGTGGTACTGATCGGCAAAGCCGGTCCGCACGGCGATCTCCTTGAGGGAAAGATTGCTGAAGTGCAGCAGGTGGCAGGCCTGTTCGATCCGTTTGCGGCGGATGAAACTCTGGGGGCTTTCTTCCATGGTTTCCGAGAAGAGGCGGATAAAGGCATTTCGGGCCAGGCCGCAACGCTCGGCCAGGCGCGTGTTGTCGAGCTTCTCCGTCAGGTGTCCGGAAATGAACCGGACGCAGTTGAGGATGCGCCGTTCCGAAGGCAGCTCCCGGATCGACGGCCCGTCCTGGCACTTGAGCAGCGCGTGTCCCAGCACGGTGTGGGCGATCATTTCACAACGGAGGCGATTCTCCAATTTGCGGTACGTGGCGACGAACTCCTCGATGTAATCTTTGGAAAAGCGGTCGCCGGGGATGGTATAGATCCGGTCTCCCACGGCTTTGACCGTATCGACAAAATTGAAATGGATATAAAACTGGTCGAATGAGACATCGGCTTCGGTCGAAAATTCATAACTGGCGGGAATCAGCACAAAATTTCCGCAGGTAAGGCGCATTTCGCCAGCCGCGGAACGGATGATCCCGCCGGGTTTCAGATTCCAGTAGAGTCGCCAGAACGGGGTGTGAAGCCGCGCCTGGAGCCAGGGATAGATATCCTGCATCCAGCCGCAGAATTGAATTTCAAAGGGACAGGTCAAAGTGTTCACGGTGGCGGCATTCCTCGGTTATATGCTAAAATACCACTCTCTCCGGCAGGAGTCAAGAATCCGATTCATTTTTTATAGCTGATTTAGACACTTTCCCATAAAAGGCCGGATTGCCTTACGCGATTCCGGTGATATTGTTAATGACAAAAATCAGAACTGCAAGCTTTAAGGAAAGGATGATGGCATGAACTCCGAAACTCCCGGAACGATATGGATTACCGATATTGCCGGTCAGGCCGAACCGGCGACGGCACTGGCATTCCGCCGCAACAAGCCGTCCCGGCGGCAGTGGCTGGCTCTGCCTTATCAGACAGAAAGCGGCATCGCCGGCAACATGCTCTATGCGCCGATGACGGGGGAGGCTCCGGCGCTGCGGCTGAAGCTGCCGGTGCGCGGCTGGTACCGGATTTTCCTGGGGCTGGCGTCGAGCACGCCGGCGTCGTTGGGTGGTGCGCTCGGCATCCGGGTCCGGCTGGAACGCGACCCGGGCACGGTACAGATGCAGGGATGGGGGATCAACTGGTTCTGGGAGATGAGCGACAATCTGTGGCGCGAAACGGAGCTGGATCAGGACGTGATGGTGTTTGACCGGGTGCCGGAGTGGCAGGCGTCGCTGGCCTGGGTGCGGCTCGAACCGATGGACGAGGCGGAAATAGCCGCCTGTCGCCGCCGCCGGGACAAAAGCAGTCCGCATTGCGGCATCACCACCAACGACGGCTATTGGCCGCAGGGGTTTGCGGAGTTCTGTTCGGCGCTGATGCCGTTTGTGGACAGCAACGTCAAGAAATTTTTCTTCTGCGCCGCGCACGGCGATGTCATGCCGATGCTGCCTACGCGGGTGGGTACATGGGGGGAGGATACGGGGCGGGGGTATATGCGGACGATCGACCGCGACATCACGCTGGAACTCGACCGGATCCGGCGCGAGCACCCGGAAGCGTTGCGGGAGATGGCGGAGCTGGCGCACCGGCTTGGACTCGAATTCCATGCTTCGATCCGGACCGGGGCGTTTTTCATGTCAGGAGGCAACCCGTCTATGGAGTCGGAGTTTTTCGATGCGCATCCGGAGTGGCACTGCCGCCAAGCGGACGGCACGCCGGTGACCCGGATGAGCTTTGCGGTTTCCGAAGTACAGGAACATTTTTTCGCCATGATCGACGAATTGCTCGCGATGGCGGACTTGGACGGCATCAATCTGATTTTCATCCGGGCGTTGCCGACGACGTTGTTCGAAGAGCCGTTCATTCGCGTATTCACCGCCGAATACGGCGTCGATCCGCGCACCCTGGACGAAGACGATTCCCGCATCACTGCCAAACGCGCTGCGATCATGTCGGAATTCATCGGGCAGGTGCGCCGCCGTCTCGATGCCGCGGGAGCGCGTGCCGGGCGCCGGTTGGAGCTGAGTTTGACGGTTCCGGCGACCGAAGCGGTAAACCGCAAACACGGCCTGGCGCTGGCCGAATGGATCCGCGCCGGCTGGGTCGACACGTTGCTGGTCGACGGCAGTTTACAGGACCGTTTTCATCATGAGGCGCTGAGCAACATCGAATTCGACTACTTCGATTCGATATGCCGCGATTCGTCATGCCGTTATTATCCGAAAATGTCCGGCGTCAACGTGCCCGCCGAAGGTCTTGACTATTTCCGTCAGGCATTGGCACGCGGCGCCGCCGGTTATTTTCTCTGGGACGGCAATATGAATTATGCCGAATTTCCCTATGGCTGGGAGAGCATCCGTCTGCTCGGCGCGGCCGATGCCGATGAAGCCGAAAACTGGTATCGCCGCCGGCCGGTGGAGTCCCGTCTTCATTTGCTCAAGACGCTGGACGGCTACGACGCCGCCGATTACCCGGCCCACGTGGCGTACTGATTTTTCGATAAAAAACGGCGGATTTTCCCAAAGACTCTCTTGCAATGCGATGCCCCGCATAGTATACTCGTCCAGGTCATGATGAAACAAACTGGGAATGCGAACCGGAGTAATCAGAAAGGGGCGGCAGAATGAACGACGCGGAACAGATACGGAATTTGCTGGCGCTGATGCAGTCCTCGAATTTGCATGGTCTACTGCCGGGGCTGACGCCGAAACCGGTGGATACGTCATGGCTCGGACCGCTCCGGGAACGGGCGCGGCAACTTGCCGGAACGCCGTACCAGGCGCTGGCGGAAGCGTTATTCGCCGCCGTGGAAACGGGAAAAAACCTTCCGCCGGAACATTTCCCGGATGAACTCTGGGAGCCGCTTTCCGATCCCGGTCATCCGTTGTTGCATGCCTTGTGGCCGAACGAGTGGATGGAGGCGGTGGCCGGGTGTGTCACATACCGCTGCGCCGGAAGCTGCCTTTCGGGAAGGGGAGGGGCGGCGTTCCGTTCCCGCCACCGGAGAGATTATCCCCTTTTTGAGCTGCTTCTGAGTTTCCTGTATGTAAATGCCGCGCCGGAGTCTCCGGAGGAGGCGGTGCTCCGGCGGATGCGGCAGAACGCGTTGACCGAAGACTGGGCTCCGTTGATTGCCGTGTTGCTGGATCGCGAAAATGCCGCCGTGACGGAGGCGGTGCACCAGGCGGTATGCGAGAATTCGGGAGCCATTTCCGCCGGCGTCATCCTTTCCTTGTTCTACTCCGAGTCGGAAAACAATTGGCAACTTGCCGCCGATCTGCTGCTGGCGGCGAAGCTGCAGGAGGGGTTGCGCCAGGCGGTTCTGCATTGTTGCGCGCGGGGACGTCCGGATGCGTTCAAGTTCATGATGCGCGTCATTGCGGCAAACGGTCTCTTGCGCTACTCCTCGGTTGTTCGGGCCTTCGGCTTCTGGCTTCAGCTTGCCTTCGACGCCTCCCGGCAGGACACGCTGAAACGACTGTTCGCCATGGCGTTGGATGGATTGGAGGCGCCGGGAAATTTCTCCACCTCCGATCCCCGGGAGGTTTTTTGCGGTTTATGGGCCATGGCGGTTGGTGACGTGGACGCCGCGCAAGAGCGGGTCCTGGCTCTGGTCGGGGACGGTGCCGCCGCGGATTACGTCTTGTGTGCGGCGTTGACCTTCCTGCCGACGGCCGGAGTGGAACTCCCGTTGGCGCAAGGGTTGCATTGTCTTCAGAAATACCGGGAGAATGCCGTCATTTGCGCTTGCGTATGCAACTGCTTCGCTCTCTATGATGAGTCGCGGGGCGGTCTGCCGGCCGCGATTGCGGAGACGAGAAGGCTTTACTTCGACTTCAAGGCGCTGCTGCCGTATTTCCCGGTGAAAAAACAGACGCTGAAGCATCCGGTGTTCGACTGGATCGACCTGCCGTTCCGTACCGAAATCCTGTGGCAGAATGTTTTGCTCCGCATCGGCCGCAATACCTTTGACGGGGTGATTCTGGACGATCTGGCGGCTTCCTTTGCCGCCATGCCGACCGACACCCGCTCCCGCTTCATCGTTTCGATTCTGGAATATCTCGCTCCGGAGCCGCAGGAGAATCAGTATCGGTGGCTTTTGCCGTCTGCCACACTGGAGGAGGCGAAAAAAGCGGACCTGGAAATCCGCCAAAACTTCCCGCGTTTGCCCTCGCTGCGCCGGGCGCTTTTCGATGCGTTGGAAGACCGTAGCTCCTCCAATCGCGCATACGCTCTCGACATCATCGCCCGCCTTTCCGTCGAGGCGGACGAGTTGGTCCAAGTGGAAAATCTGCTGGCGCTGAAAACACCGGCGCTGCGCGGCAAAGCGCTGCATATATTGCGCCGCGCCGGCGATCCCGCCGCCTCGGCGCAGCGGCTCCGGGCCTCCGGCAATCCGGAAAAAATCGCGGCGGCCGATGAGTTGGTTCCGCAACGCCGGCCGGAAAAAATCATCGACAAATCGCACGGATACGGCCTTTACGATGTCGATGAAACATGGAATCCGGCTGCGCCGGAACCGGATATGACGTATCATCCGAAGTCCATTCTGCGCGACGATCCGGCGGCGGCGAAAAAACTTCTCGCGGATTTATCCGGCCTGTTGAATCTTCACCGGCAGGATGAGTGCCTCGGACGCGAAGCGCTTCATGCCCTGACGCAGATACAGACCACGCTGGACAAAATCGCCATGACGTACCGCGGCTTCCGTTGGGCGCCGCACCTGGCCGAACAGCTGCCGATGCCGGAGCTGTGGGACGGCTATTTCGCGGCGCATCCGCTGCCGGCGCGGGAGTTGGTGCACGCATTTCTGCTGTTGCTGGCGCCGGAGCAGCCGGAGGTCCGGGATGAATTTTTCGCGTTTCCCGGTGACGTGGAGGAATATGACAATCCGGGTTTTTTGCGGGCGGTCATTCAGCGGCAACTCCTGGCGATGCCGGAATTCGGGGAATTTGCCGCCGCGTTTCTGATTGCCGTTGTTTTCGGCACGCCGGAGGCGTTCTGGCAAATGCGGCTGACGGAAAAGCTGATATTCGGCATGGACCGGACGATTTCCGCGGCGGAAAACGGTGAAATGCAAGCCGTATTCGCGCTGTGCGATCATGCCGTTTTCAACCAGGATACGCTGGCGGCGCGCTATCGTCTCTGGTCGCTGATTACCGGTGACGCGGCAAAGTATGTCCGGGATAATCTCCTGCCGGCGCCGTTGCTGTTGAATGCGTTTGACGGGCAATTCATTTCCCGCAATACCCTGCGGCGGCTCCTGCTGACGTCACAGGAGACGCGTTTCGGCTTGAGTATGGGAACTTTCAGCTGGACCGCCATTGCCGGCCATCCGGAAATCCGCAGCCTGATCGAAGACGCGGTGACGCTGGAACTGGGACGCGGGGAGCAGCCGACCGGTTTGAGCCGCGGACTCCGTGAAGTGCGGCATTTGAGCGGCAGCCATTTCTTTGTCCGGCTTTTGAACGCCATCGGCTCCAGTCCGATGGTGCGCGGATACGCATGGGGAGCGACGCCGGACAAGACGACGACCTTCAGCCACCTGCTGAAGATCTGCCGGCCGTTGCCGGAGGAGGACGCGAGCAGCTTTCAGCAGCAGGCCGAGCCGTTTCATTTTTCCGAAAAGCGCCTCTTGGAGGCGGCCATGTATTCACCGGCGTGGCTGGATATTGTCGGGGCATATCGGAAGCTCCCGGCGCTGGCCATGGCGGGATGGTATTTTCACGCGCATCTGCATGAACGTTACAACTTTTTCGCCGCGGAAAAGGAGGCTTATGTGGCGCGTTATTCACCCATTTCGCTCCAGGATTTTTCCGACGGGGCCTTCGACATCGACTGGTTTCGCGAGGCGTACGGCGCCGTGGGCGAAACGCTGTTCGCCAAACTTTACGATGCGGCCAAGTACATCTCCGGCGGCGCCAATCACCGGCGGAGCCAGATTTTCGCCGATGCCGCGCTCGGGAAACTCACCGAAGCCGAAATCGAAGAAAATATGGCGGCCAAACGCAACAAAGACCTGGTCATGGCCTACGGAATTCTGCCGGGAAAGGATTTTCTGCGCCGCTATGAAAAACTCTCGCAATTCCGCAAGGAGAGTCGTCAATTCGGCGGACAGCGCCAGGCGTCGGAGACGCTTGCCGCGGAAATCGCCATCGGCAATCTGGCGCGAACCGCCGGATTTGCCGACGTCAACCGTTTCCTCTGGCAAATGGAAGCGGCGCAGTTTGACGCGCTGAAAGCGTTGTTCGAGCCGCAAGTCGCCGGCGATGTTTCGATTCGCCTGGTCATGGATGAAAGCGGCCGGGCGGAGATGAAGCTGGAAAAAGACGGCAAGCCGTTGAAATCGCTCCCCGCCGCGCTCAAAAAGAATGAAAACGTCGTCGCCGTGCAGAGCGCGGTCAAAAAACTCCGGGAGCAGCAGACCCGGGCGAAAAAATCGCTGGAAGACGCGATGATCGGCGCCGATGTGTTTGCCTATGGGGAAGTCCGCGATCTGATGGCGAATCCGATTTTGCGTCCTCTGGTGTCGAAGCTCCTGTGGCAAACCGGGGAGGAGGTCGGATTCTTTGAAGAACTGCCGGAAGGAACGCTGCGGATCGCGCATCCGGTCGATCTTTTGCAATCCGGCCGCTGGGCGGAGCTTCAGCGCCGCGCGGTCGAAAGCAGACTGGTGCAGCCGTTCAAGCAGATTTTCCGCGAACTCTACACATGCAATGCGGATGAAGCGGCGGACGGCATGAAATCCGACCGTTATTCCGGCCATCAGGTGATGGCGAACAAGGCGGTCGCGCTTTTGCGGACGCGCGGCTGGACGGTCGATATGGAGGAGGGACTGCAGAAGGTCTTTCACAAGCGCAAACTGATTGCGAAGATTTTTGCCCCGTTCGCGTGGCTCACGCCCGCGGAAGTGGAGCCGCCGACACTGGAATATGTTTACTTCCTGGACCGGGCGACGGGGGAAATGCTTCCGCTCAAAGAGATTCCGGAAACATTTTTCTCGGAGGTGATGCGCGATCTCGACTTGATGGTGAGCGTGGCGCACGCGGGCGGCGTCGATCCGGAAGCGAGCCATTCGACTGTGGAAATGCGTGCCGCGCTGGTGGCGGCACTGCTGCCGCTTTTCAAGCTCGCCAATGTCCGGGTGGAGAAGAGTCATGCCTTCATCACCGGGAAATACGGCGAGTACACCGTGCATCTGGGCAGCGGCGTCTGTCACAAGCAGGCGCAGGGCATGTTGCACCTTTTGCCGGTTCACTCGCAAACGCGCGGGCGCTTGTTTCTGCCCTTCGCGGACGACGATCCCAAAACCGGCGAAGTCATCACCAAGATTCTGTTCCTGGCCGAAGACGGCAAGATCAAAGATCCGGCTATTCTGGAGCAGATCAGAGAGGACGGCAAGAGAACATGAAAATCGACTGGAAAAAATTGCTGGAGGTCAAAATAGGAAACCCCAGGCCGCCGAAGGTTTTTACGCCGGAAGCGTGCTTCGACCGGATGACCGAAGCCGTCGGCCGGCTGATGGGCGGCTTGATCGTGGTCATGGCGCTGGTGCCGTTGACCGCGGCGGTTCTGCCGTATTTCATGCAGCCGGAAGCGGAGGGCGAAAACGCCGCCGTATTCCTTGTACTGGCCGCTTTTGTGACGCCGTTTCTTTTGGGACTGCTGTTTTTCGTGCTCATGGTCAATGTATATGCGGCGCAAGTGGCGGTTTTCGGCCCATTCTGGAAAGCGCGGCTGCCGGAAAAATGGAGGTTCCTGGCGCTGTTGGTCAAAGTACCGGTGGTGCGGCACTTCATGTTAACGCCGCTGGCGTTGCGGATGACGGAGGAAAAAATTGACCTTCACTTCGCTCCGATGACGGCAATTTCCTCCGGATGTGCGCTGATTGCGCTGGTTTTCTGGTGGATACAGGGAATTCTGAGCAGCAACACCGGCTTCGTGCTGATGGCGATTTCGCTCGCGCTCGCGGTTTTCGCGTTGAAGCGTTACCTCGGGGTACCGTTTTCCCGGAAAACCCGGCGCATCGCGATCGTTGCCGCCGGGCTGTGGCTGGTGCTGGGAGGATGGATATGGGGCGAAGCGGATACGACCTTCCGGGCGCTTGCCAGGGAGCGTGCCGTTTGCCGGGGACAAGGGATGGCGCTCACCGCCGAAGACGCCATACGTCATTTTTACGGCGGCGAAAAGGCCGATCCGGAATTTACCGCGCTGGTTGTCCGGTACCGGGACACCGGTGAAGAAAAGAGCGCGTTCGAGGTTCTTGCCGTCACAGTTGCGGATGATTTGCGCAACCCGGTCGAAAAACAACGCGAGCTCCGGGCGTTTCTCGTGTCGGATTTGGCCATGGAGTATTTTGCGGCCGTCGACCGACTGGTCGCAGCCGGGCGCATTTTGAAGTACGAATTGCAGCCGGAAGGGTTGATAACCGAGTGGGAATTGCCGCATTTGCGCTTCTGCCGCACCGTGGCCCGGGGTTACCAGTGGCGGATCATCGCCGCCGCCGAATGCGGCGACCGGGAGGAGGCGATGCGGCTGTTGCGGCTCTTTTCCCAATTCCAGGAAAACGCGCTGCGGGGCGAATGGATATCCGGCAGTCTGGTGGCGGTTTCCTGCGAATCCATCCGTTTGAACACGATCGGCCGCCTGATCGGTTTGGAGCTCCTGAGCGATGCCGATCTGAAGGAACTTCAGGCCGCGAATCAGGGGCGCGAACGCAGGATTCGCCAGGTCGCCGCCGACGGCATGCGCGGCGATACGGCGATGCTGCTGGATGTCGTCGATACACTGGCCTTTCGGCCCAGGCAAATTCTGGAGCGATACGCTTCGGAAAACCTGACGCCGCGGCAACGGTTCATCGCCTGGAAAATCTGCGGCGACAGCCCGTTGACACATTGGAGTTTGGCGGGAATCCGCAGTTGGGTGGAGCGTTTGCAATACGCCATGATGCGCTACCAGCGCGGCTGGGTGGAATATCTTTCCGGCGACGGCGATTTTTCGGCGCGCGGCCGGGAAAGAGCGGCATTGGACGAACTCTATGCGCAACGGCCCCGCGACAGAGTTTCAAAAATATTGTTTATGGACTGGAACCGTTATCATCATGCCGTCGAACGGCTGGTGGCGCAGTTGCGCATGTGCGATCTCGCGTTGACTATGGAGCTTCACCGGCGCCAATACGGCAGTTTCCCGCCGCTTCGAGAGGAGGTGCGCGATCCGATCGGCGGGGAGCCGTTTGACTTCATCCGCGGCAGGATCAAGCTCTGGAAGACGGAAAACAAGCAGGATGCCTTTGACGAGTTCGACGGCTGGCAGCTGCATGCGCCCGGTAAAAACCCGCTGCTGCCCCCCGAAGAGCGGCGCAAGGCATTCGAAGACTTTTTCAACGTCATTACCGAGCGCGGCGGCATATAGCATTATTTTTTCCATTATTTTCCCGCGCGGTGTTGACTTTTGAAGTTTTGTTGTTTATAATGTAAAAGAGATATTTATAACGGAAAGGGAAAACGGGGATGAAAAAGGTAGCCTGTATGGCGGTTGCGCTGTTGATGGCGGCGGTGTCTTGGGCGGTCGCGTTGGCGGCCGGCGGCAGCAGTGAATATGTCATTGTGTTGCCGGAGAAACCGACGCCGGTCGAGGAATCCGCCGGGCGGGAATTGCAGACGTATCTGCAGCGGATCACCGGCGCCGAATTGCCGATCCGGCACGGTGAAGCCGGGAATGCTCCGGCGCTTCGCGTCGGCGCCACGCCGGAGGCGGCGAAGTTGCTGGCCGGAAAGACGCTGGCGACCGACGAAATTGTGGTGCAGACGACAGGCAACGATCTGATTGTGACCGGCGGCCTGCCGCATGGCCCGCTGTACGCGGTCAACGAGTTGCTCGCTCGATTGGGGGTGCGCTGGTGGACTTCGCGCGACACCTTCGTGCCGGAGATAAAAGAGTTGCAGCTTCCGGAGCTGTCGATCCGGCATATTCCGTCGTTCCGGAACCGGGAGAGTTTTTATGACGACGTGATCAACCATCCGGAATTTGCGTCACACCTGCGCTGCAACGGTCACTTCGAACAGCTCGGTCCCGAGCTGGGCGGACACGATGAAATCATCGGTTTCTGCCATACCTTCGAAACGTTCCTGCCGCGCCGGGAGTATATCGCCGAACACCCGGAGTGGTTTGAAATGTTCGAGGGCGTCCGCGATCCGAATCCGGATATTTACGGGCAGCTGTGTGTGACCAATCCCGAAGTGTGGGAGGCGTTGACCCAGGTGGTGTTGCAGAAGTTGCGCGAAGCCTCCGATCCGCGGGTGATTTCGGTGTCGCAGAACGACAACTACCGCTATTGCCAGTGCCCGCGCTGCATGGAAATCATCGACGCCGAGGGCTCCCCCGCTGGACCGTTGCTGCTGGCGGTCAATCATGTCGCCGACGCGGTCAAAAAGGAATTTCCCGGCGTCAAAGTCGAAACTCTGGCTTACCAATACACCCGCAAGGCGCCGAAAACCATCCGGCCGCATGACAATGTGGTGATTCGTCTGTGTTCGATCGAGTGCGACTTTTCGAAGCCGCTGAATTCGGAGGCGAACGCGTCGTTCCGCGACGATGTGTTGGAATGGGCCAAGATTGCGCCGGAGCTGGCGATCTGGAATTACGTCACCAACTTCACCAACTATCTGTTGCCGCATCCGAATCTGCGGTATCTGGCCGACGACATTCGCTTCTTTCAGGAGCACCGGGTGGTGGCGCTTTTCGAGCAGGGCGACTACCAGTCCGGCGGCATCGCCGGCGACTTCGTCGCGATGCGCGCCTGGGTATTGGCGCAGCTGATGTGGGATTCGTCGCAGGACCTCAACGCGTTGATCGACGAATTTCTACAGGGTTACTATGGCGCCGCCGCGCCGCATCTGCGCGCCTATCTGGATTTGCTGGAGGACGAGGTGGCGAAGGCGAATATCCAGCTGGGCTGCTTCCGGAAAAACACCGCCGATTGGCTGACGGTGCCGACGATTGCGGCGGCGATGAGAGAGGTGATACTGGCGGATGAGACGGTAAAAGACGACCCGGTATTGTCGTACCGGGTACGGGTGGTGACGTTGCCGCTGCTTCTAGCGATAATGCAGCGTTACGACGAGATGGGCGGTACCGTGGAGCTGGCGTCCTATGAAGAGCTGGTGGATTTGTTTCTGGCGCAGGCGCGCGAATATGGGGTCGAAATGCCGCGCGAGGGCGGCACCTTGGAAGAGCTGGAGAAAAAACTGCGCCAAAAGTAAAATTCAACTGTTGCCGCGCGCCTGCTCTACCACCCGTCCGCCTGAGAGCGCGAACGGGTACGCCGCGAAGCGGCGCCGGCGCTCTGGCGCCGCGGCCGCTGCGGCCGTGGAGCAGACGCGAGCGGACGACCGGTAGGGAGGTCGCGAACCGGTCTAAGGACTTGCCGCCCTGACGGCGGCAAGTCCGCGCTAAGCCGAGCGGCGCTTGAGCGATCGGGGTGGGGAGGGGCGGACGCCCCCGCGGTCGCCGGGGCGCGACTCCCGAAGGAGCGCGGCCCCGAAGTTGCTGAAGTGATCGTCACACTCGCCGCACCGGCGGCGAAGAGGAGTGGAGCGTAGGCGAAAAACCAAAAGAGGAGGGATGGCCATGTTGAAAGTGTACGCCTGGGATCAGTGCCCGCATTGTCGCAAGACGGTCGAGTGGTTGACGGAACATCATGTCCCGTTCCGGTATCTGGAGATCGAAGAACAGCCGCAGAGTGTGATCGACAAGGTCATACAGATCAACGGCGGCGACGATTGGGTGGTGCCGACGATGGAATTCCGGGGCGTATGGCGTCCGGGCCAGGTATTCGATGCCGCCAAATTGGAGGGCGACCTGCGGAAAATGGGAGTAATCCACGATAATTGAAGCGCCATTGCGGCGGCGGCTCAGAAATTATGATACTTGCCGCCGCGGGCGATGGAACCGGCGCGGTAGAGCTGTTCGAAGAGCAGCACCCGCGCCATTTCGTGGGTGAAGGTCAGTTTCGAAAGCGCCCAGAGCCAGTGGGCGCGCTGCTTGACCGCGCTCGTCAACCCGTCGGGGCCGCCGATCACGAAGACGATTTTTCGGTCGATGGCGCTGAGACGGTCGGCGAGTTCGGGTGAAGTTACTTCGGCGCCATCTTCGCTGAGGATGATGATATACCCTTTTTCGTCACGCAACTGCTGCAGAATCAATTCGGCTTCGCGTTCTTTGCCGGCGTCTTTGAGCTCGACGACCTCCAGTTTCGCATAGGGCGAAAGCCATTTGGCGAATTCATCGGCCTTGCTCGACCAATGGCGGTCCCGGAGCCGTCCGACGGCGATCACTTTTATCAGCATGATGGCTCAGTCATTGGATTGTTCCAGGGCGCGGGTCAACAGGAAGTCCGCCACGATCTTCCACGATGTCGGGCGGTTCTCCGGTTGCTTTTCCAGCAGCCGGTCGACGAAACGGGATAACTTCGGATCGAAGAAGCCGAGCTTCTTCTCCAGCGGCACCGCCTTGTCGTACAGGTGCATTTGCAGAACCTTCTCCGGCACCGTGCCGAAAAAGGGCGGTTCCCCGGAAAACATTTCATACAACGTGGCGCCGAAGCTGTACATGTCGGAGCGGAAGCTGATTTTCGCACACTCCCCGAGGATCACTTCGGGCGACGCATACAGCGGCGTCGCCATGTCGAAGTAGCGGGCTTTGCCGAATTGCGCCAGCCCCAGGTCGGCCAGTTTGGGTTCGCCGGAGGCGGTCAGGATGATATTCGCGGGCTTGATGTCGCCGTGCACCATTTCCGCCTGCGTCCACGCATAATCCAGCGCTTCGGCGACCTTTCCGGCGATCATCAGCGTCTCGGTGTAATCCGGCGGGCCGAATTGTTCCAGAATGGTCTCGATGTTTTTCCCGGCGATCAGCTCCATCGCGAAATAATACACCCCGTCGACGGTCACACCGGCCTGCAGCGCCTGCACGATATTCGGGTGGCACAAGCGTGCGGTGGCGCGGGCTTCACCGAAAAAACCGTGCACCGCTTCGGGGTCGTCGACCCGGTCGGACGGCAGCAGCTTCAGCGCCGCTTCCCGGGCCAGCGGCAACTGCCAGGCCAGATAGACCATCCCGTTGGCGCCGCGCCCGAGCTGGGCAATAATCTGAAATTCATCCACCAGCAAGCCGGCCAGGGGGCCGGCCAAAGCGTCGTCGCACCGGGGGCAGAAGCCGATCCGGCGCATCTCACGGGTAGTTTCAAATTGATGCTGGCATTTTTGACACTTGTACAACATGAGAATAACATACAGCGCGCCGCGCGGCTTGTCAACCCCGTTCGAGGGGCTGCGGGCACTTTTCTTTGCTGATCCAGGCGCATGCCAGCGCCACACAGGCGGCGGAGAGGAAAAGCGTGAATATGGCGGTATAGGCCGCCGCCGGATAGCCGGTTTCCGTACGCGGGAAAAAATCCAGTACCCACGCGATAATGCCCGCTTCGACGGCGATCACCAGATAGATCGTCGCCGCCAATAAGCCGCCGACGGTGGCCATATCCTCCGGCGGATTCAACCCTTTCAGCTGTGCCGTCGCCATCGGGATGTGGCCGCCCTGAATCGCCACCGCCGACAATGCCGCCACCAGGAGCCAACCGGGCAGCGGATTGACGGTGCCGTACAGGAGCGCGAGACAGCCGCCGATCGACAGCATGGCTCCGGCAATGACGAAGCGTTTATGGCGGTTGCCGCACCAGCGCCGCCCGACGGCCGGAGCGCCGACCAGAAACACCAGCGATACCGTCAGCATGATAAAAAGATAGCGGGAAGCCGTTTCCGCTCCCAGCCCCTGCCGGTCGGCGAGGAATTTGATGCCGATGATGACCTGCAAGGCGAAAACGATCCCGTAATCCAGCGCCATGGCCAGGAATACCGGCCAGTTGCGCAGCCGCTTTCCCACCTCCAGCAGCCGCAGCCGCCGGGTTGCGACCGGTGCCGACGCGATACTGTCGCGCCGGAAAGCAAAGATGAAAACGGCGACCGCCGCCAGCGTGAATCCCCACATCGCGCCGAACGCGGTGAAGTACCCCCAATGCCGGACCGCGCTCTGCAGCGGCAGCGTCGCGATCACCCCGGCGAGCGATGCCAGCAGCGACACGATCCCGAGAATCGAGGCGAAGCTTTCCGGCGCGCAACGGCGGCTAACCTCTTTCAACAGTGCCAGGTACATCACGCTGTCCCCGACCGCGGTGACGGCGCGTCCGGCGAAGAGCCAGGCAGGGTGGTGGGCGAGCAGGAAAATTCCACTCCCGGTCAGCAGCGCCACGCCGCCGACCGCCGCCGGGACGATGCCGCCTTTGCGGTCGATCCAACCGCCCGCCGGAAGTTGCAGTATCGCATAGATTGCCACATACATCGCCCCCAGCAGCGACAGTTGCGCGCCGGAAAGGCCGTAGTGCTGCTGCAGGTCGCCGAAGACCGGCCCCGGAATGGCGAAACGCTGGAAGAAGCTGCAGAAGTACAGTGCCGTCAACGCGGCGATCAGACATGAATTTCGATTCAACAACATGAAAACTCCCGGATTTCGGACCAAGCGGCACGGTAAAATCTGTTTAATTTACCGTGCCGTTCGCTTCTTGTCAAGCGCCGGAGTATTGATTTTTAGCTTTATCTGGCCTGAAAACGACCGTGAAAGGCGGGAGGCACTTCGAAGTCTTTTCCATCCACCGTCAACACGCCGCCCATGGGGGCGTCGATGTCGCAGGCGGCCTCATCCTGCGAGTAGACGATTTGCGAGATCACGGCGGCGCCGGAGTGCGGTTCGAAGCGCATCGGCAGGCGTTCGATCACCACCGCCTCCAATTCCCCGAGCTCGACTTCGGTTTTCGCTTCGGTCGTCACCGTAGTCGGGAAATCCCGTCCTGAAAGACTGCCCTGGGCGTTGAAATGCCATACCCGGCCGAGGTCGCGGCTGCCGTGCCAGCCGTACGAACCGGAGTGGGTGGCGATGACGCGCTCTTCGCCGAGCAAATAACCGGCGTGGATTTCAATCGGCGTGAACGGGAACAAATGCGCCCACAGGTCGATCTCCTCCGGCGTGTTGATGAATACCGCCGGAATGATGCCGAGCTTCAGCACCCGGAGCATGTCGGGCCAGCCGTCATTGTTCCAGCACATGTACCCCAACGGCGGCTGAAGATGCCCCTCGTAAGCGTAATAGTCGTTGTGCTGCACTTCGGTCATCCGCGGCACCCGGCGGGCGAGCGTGTCGGCGCTGCCGGTGGGGCCGTTCTGCAGCATCAGCTTGCCGCGCTCCGTCGTGAGATCGGTGACCGCGTTGATGAAATCACGGGAGAGCAAGGGCATGATGCCGACCTCGCGCCGGATCGCCGAGGTTGCGGGATCGAGCAGCGCCGAATGGCCGTCGTATTCGTTGCAGGTGGTCAGAATCTGGTTGAACCAGATGCCTTCGGCCTCATCCCAGTAAATACCGTCGTAGCCGAGTTCGTCGAGATAGCAACGGGCGGTCTCGAGCATCGCCCGGCCGAAGGTGTTCTCCACGGTCGGAACCATCAGGTAGTTGGCATTGACGTCGCCGACGGTTTGCCAAACGCTGGAGAAGTCATTCCCCCATTCATCGGTACGCAGACATCCCGGGAAGCGTTCCCGCGTATCGTCGCGCGATTCGCGCATGGAATTGTAATAGAGCAGGAATTTGAGCTCGGGAACGGCTTCGCGGAGTTTGGCGGTGAATGCCTTCAGTGCGTCGTGCCGCTCACTCCAATAGTCGTCGAGCACTTCGGTACCCAGCGCCACCCGTTGCGTTCCGCGCGCGTTCGGAGTCCATTCTGCCCAGTCTTCGCAGATGTAATACTTGACGCCGTGGCGGGTGAAAAGCTCGCGCAGCTTCTCCACGGACATATCCTGCAATGGATAGCTTTGCCAGCGCCAGGGACCGTCGACGGTGTAATTGGCGCCCCAGTCGGCGCGGACCAGATTGACGAAGTCGTAGTAATCCGGACCATCCACCGGGTAAACCGCCCATTCGAGCGTGTAACTCGCGCCCGGTGGGATGAACAGCATATCGGAGCCGAAACCGGCGGTGACCGAATCGCTGTTTTCGCCGGGAGCGGCGTACAGATAAGTCTGGTAGCGCGAAACCGCGTCCTCGACGATCAACCCGAGCCCCTTGCCATTCGGCAATACCGCGAAAACGCTCGGATTGCCGTAGGAGATGTAGCGGTCGCGCGCCGCGTCGGGGCTGCCGGCGAGTCGGACCGGCAGATCGCCCGGAAGCTCCGCCCGGTTGCGCCAGGCGATTCCGACCGGTTCGGTCGCGCTCCGGTTGGTGATGGTGTCGCGCACTTCGACGCGGCGCGGGGTGAAGTCGACCCGGCGCTCGACGCGGTAGGCGTCGCACACCAGTGTCGTGGCGGACAATTCAAGGCTACCGCCGCCAGGTACCGAAAACACGGTGTGAACCGGAATAGCGACATCGCCCACGGTGAGGGTGAAGCCGCCGCCGGGAAGCACTTCGCCGCGATAGGCGGCCGGTCCGGCGGCGGCTTCGCCGCGGTTGACGACCGAGGGGGCTTCGAGGACCGGTTTCACCATCGGACTGGCTTGCGGCAGAATGTCGATCTCCGCCTTGCCGATGGTCAATATATACGGGTTGGAATCCGGGTTGAAGTAGCTCGCCAGATACAGATCCGGCGTGGTGTTGATGATTTCCAGGCGGTTTTCCACCACGCCGTAAACCAGGTCGGTGATGTCCCATTCGTAGACGAACGGGTCGCCGACATAGAAGCCGGGGAGGGCGTCACGGTTGAAATCCGGCGCGTAAAGCACGTTCCAGCCGCCGTCCGGGCGATACCAGGCGATCGGCGCGTCCGGCTCCACCGGCGTGGTCAGCGCTTTGTTCCGCAGCCGGTTCTGCAGCCGAGACTTGGCGGGCAACAGCTCCTGGCCGTTGATCATGACCTGCATCATATGGCTGGAGCCGCCGACGGCGTCGGCCTGCATCCGGCATTCCAAGCGCAGAATCGCCGTGGTGTTGTGTTGCGTGATCGGGTCGAAGGTGATCGCGTGACTGTCGAAGCGCTTCGGGTCTTCGGCGGCGCGGGGCGCGATCCGGATCGGCTCCGCGGTCAAAATGCGGGTATTCGCATCGCCGTAGGCCGTCAGCGCGGCCAGGAGGGCGAAAATCGGGTAGAGTCGCAATTTCATTGTTCGGTACCCCTTTACTTTCTGTAATACCATTCTTCGCCGGTCCAGCCGATCACTCCGTAGGCGTTGTTGGGAAAGGGACCGCATCCGGCCATCGCGCCGAAGGAGGCCACGTGTCCGTCGGCAAACAGGATATTGATCGAATCGGAGTGGCGGGCATCGGCATAGCCGGGGTCGGTGACCGGGAACGGCATCACATAATAACAGCCGTGCTGATTGTCGCCCCAGCTGCTTTCCATTGCCACGTAAACGCTGCTGGCGCCGGTTTCCAGGGAGGTGACTTTGCGCGGCGTGTCGATGCCGTAGCCGTAACCGTCCTTCATGCCGCCCACGCCGACGGCATTGTAACCGATGCCGGTATACAGGTAGCCGCCCCAGGCGACATTGTTTGTCTTTTGCGCATCTCCGGGCAACGCCGGACACAGCAGTACGTCCACGGTGCTCAGGTCGCCGGTATCGAGCAATTTGGTTTCCCAGACCTGATTCTTGTCGGCATCGTAGAACGGAACGAAATAATCGTCGTTGTTGTTCTGGTACATGATGAGCGCCAGCCCGAGCTGTTTGTGGTTGCCGACGCACTTGATCTTTTGCGCCGAACTTCTGGCTTTGGACAGCGCCGGCAACAGCATGCTGGCGAGAATGGCGATGATCGCGATCACGACCAGCAATTCTATGAGGGTGAAACCATTTTTCTTCATTTTGCTTCGCTCCTTCGGTGACAGTTCATTTGCTTTTTAACTCAGGCTGTGCTACTGGTAATAGTATAGTTAAAAAATCCATGTTCGTCAATGGATTGTTGCTGGATTTTTTGTGAAAGTTACTGGATTTTTTGTCGATATGAATGATTTGGAGCCGAAATTCTTTGGAATGTATCTCGGGACCGTACCGGTGAAACCACACCGTCACGACACCGTCGAACTGGTATGGCAGGAGGAGGGGTGCTGCCGTCACTGGCTCGGCGAACAATATTTCGAAACCGCGGAGGGGGATCTGCTGATCGTGCCTCCCGACACCATGCACCGGCAGGAAAGCGTTGGAGAGGCAGTGACGTTGTTCAGTCAATTTGCGTACCCGCCGGGGCGCCTGGACCCGACAGCGCGAGTGGAGTCCTACGCCGGAGACCGCTTTGTCGGCCGCTGGTTTTCCGAGTTGATCGAAGTGGGCAATTGCGGCGACCGGAACTGGCGGGAAATGATGCGGGGGTTATTGCATAGCCTGGTTTCCCGGATTGCCGCCAAGGAGCCCGAAAGCGAATGCGGCAATCCGGCGTTGCGCAAAGCCAAACGATTGCTCGACGCGCACTTCACCGAAGAGCGTTCGATCGCGAGTTTCGCGCGGCAGTGCGGTTTGAGCCACAGCCATTTTTCCGCGATGTTCCGCGAAACCTACGGCATCACGCCGGTTGCGTACGTGAACAGCCGACGCCTGGAACTGGCCAGGCGCCTCTTGTGTTCACCCTATCCGTCATTGGGGGAGGTGGCGTCGCGGTGCGGCTTCAACGACGTGAATTACTTCCTGCGTCAATTCAAGCGCCATTTTCGCTGTACCCCGAAAGAGTTCATCGAGTCGCTTCGTTGAGCGGGGGGAAATCATTTTTTTCTTACCAGGAAAACATCTTTCCACAGGCCGCCACCGCCGGCGGTATCGATCACTTTTACCGTCAATTGGTGGAGACCGGGCGCGACACCGGCGGGCAGGTCGATGTAAAACGCCTCCTGCCACAATTGGCCGATATCGCCGGCTTCGTGCGCGCCGATGAGAACGCCGTCGAGGTAGACCCACGCCCGTTCGTCGGCGCCGCCGAAGTACAGACGCAGCCCCGCGGTGTCTTCCGGCAATTCCACAGTGCGGCGGTACCAGCCGATACCGTCGAAGCCGGGAAAGCCCTGGTCCTCCCAGAATGCCCCCGAGTTGACCGGCTTCCAGCCGCTGTCGTCGAAATCGGCGGCGTACCACTTTGCCGCGTCTCCCGCAGCCGCGCCGTCGGTGCGGAACTGCCACGGTGTCGACAATACCTGCAAAATCGTATGGCCGCGCTTCAATTCCGCCAGCCCTCCGGCCTCGTCCATGATCATCTTGATCATGGTTTTCAGATGCTCCGCGGTGCCGATGTCATAACGCGTTACCACCCAGTCCGGCGCCTGCTCCAGGACCAACGCGATCACGGCGTCGCATGCCGTCTCCGCCTGCGCCCGGTTGGCTTCGGTCGGCTCCTCCAGCAAATGCCGACACAGCGCGATCATCCGGTTGGCGGCTTGAATATAACGCAGGGTTTTGCGATGAAACGCCACTGCTGCCGATTCCGGCGCCAACTGTTCGGCTTCCAGCTGCAACTGCTCCAGAGCCGTCATTTCTTCGTTCGTGAGACACGGCTTGCGGGCGAACAGGATCGACACATAGCGTGCCGGATCGGACAGGCCTGCGAGCAGACGGTGATGGAATTCCCGCATCGGTCCGGCCGCCGGTCCATAGAGTTTGGCGAAGTAGTCGCTTTCGAGCGCGTCCAGATCCAGCCATGGATTCCAGGCCAGCCGCGCCGAAATATAATACAGATAGCCGTCCATGCCCCAGGTTTCGGCGGTTTCCTGGCAAGTGCCGCGCAAGCCGATGTCGGCGAAGTAACGCAGATCCTGCGCCATTGTCGCCGGATCGCGGAATTGATAGGTGAAGCCGAGCGCGTGGTAGCTGTAAATGATCATCCGGCCGCCGGTGAGCTGTTGCCAGCGTTCGATATTGGCGCGGTCGTTGCCGCGATAGGCGGGAATGGTGGGGTTGCCGTCGCCGTAGACGCAATACTCGATATAAACGTGTTCGTTCGGCATGATCACATCCGGCGGCGTACTACCGGTGCTGTAGGCGTAGGTGACGATCTTTCTGCCCGGAAATTCCGGCTGGATCGCGTCGGCGACCGCATTGGCCAGATAGATCACCCGGTCGGCGTCGTAACCAGTGACATCGCGCCGGTGCGGCGCGACGATGGCGAGACACCCGTCGCACTGGCACCACAGCGTGGTGCCGTCCTCCTGAAAGAGCGGAAAGAACTCCGCGTCGGGGGTGGCGCGGAAGTATTCGAGCACCCGGTCGGCGATGATCCGGATCACCTCCGGATTGGTGGTGCATAGTTGCGCCTGGTCCGCGCGCCGGACGCCGGTGGCGCGGTCATAGGGGAAATATTCGGGGTGCGTGGCGAAGTATTGCTCCGGCGGCACGAACAAGTGATAATTGTGTCCCCAGTATTCGACGTACTCGATGCAGCCGCCGCGCAGGGCATAAAAAGCCTCGATATTGCGCTGCTTGCGCGTCTGTTCTTCGGCGGGTTCCCAGATCGAATAGAGCCGCTCAAGCTGCACGTTGAAGCGGTTTTTGACGTTCCAGTCGGCGACGGTGAACAAAAGCTCATGCGGTGTGATGTCGCCGGCGCTGCAGTAGTGCATCCGCCGGTACGAATATGCCGCCTGCTCCGCGTCATCGAACTCCGGCAACTCCCAGGCCGCGACAGCGGGGACGATTTCGGCGAAGTCGTACGGGGCGAGAAAACGGATGCCGAGCGATTTTTCCAGAAAGCCGTACACGGCAAACAGGAGGCTGCGCGAATTGTTCGCGACAATGGCGATGCCGTCGGCATTGCCGGTCACGCGGAAGCCGTCTTCGGCGCTCTCGGGAGACACGACCGCGAGAGTGATTGCCGGTGCCGCCGCGTCGGTGACGACCGGCATTTCCGCCTGCGTCGCCAGCCGGATATACCGCGCCAGCTCGGCGGCGGCAAAGGCGTAAGCCGGAGTATCCGCCGGGATGGCGATTTGCCAATCGCTATGGCCGTCGCGGGCGAGTTCAAAACTCTCGTTTCCGGTATGGGCGAAACGGTAGGGTACAACCTTGGGGTGCTCTTTCAGACGTTTTTCGATGACGGCGGCAACGGCGTCGCGCGTGACTTCGTCGGACGGAACCGGCGCCAGCGCCAGATCGGCGATCTCGGCGGTGCCGGGAAGACCGCTGGAAAACATGATCGACTCGATTTCTCCCTCGGCCAGATCGATCGCGCCGGCGTCGCCGCCGGTGAATACCAGTTTGCCCTGCCGCGCTTCGGTCCACGACAGCGTCCGCAGTTGCAAATTGATATTGTATTCCTGCCACTCCGGGGCCAGATCGATGTAGCTGAGGAAGCCGGCGTGCTTGCCGTCGGCGGTCAGGAGATTGACATGCATCGCGGCCGACCGCTCCTGGCCGTCGGTGCTGCGGCCGCGAAAGGTCAGGAAGCCGCCGGTCGGACGCGTTTTCGCAAGTTCGCCGCGCACCCAGCAGCCGTTGACCGGCGATGGCTGAAATTCGACGGCAATGCCGTTCTGCGTGAGCTGGAAGCGCGCCGAACTTGCCGGAGTGTCACCGTGCCCGGCCCAGCGCAATCCGGTCACCGGACCGAATTGCGCGAAGCCGCTCCAACCCAGGCACAACGCCAGAAGCAAGGCTGCGGGTTTCATCATTCCAGACCGAACTCGCGGGTGCGCTGCAAGGTGGCTTCCAAGTTGTTGTCGACGGCGGCGCTGGGCATGACCCACTTGCCGTGGCCGTCAAAGAACAGCACGTTCATCCCCGTGCCGCCATGCGACAATGTGTCGTCCAGGCCGTTGCCGACGGCGTTGTCGGCCAGAATCCAATTCGAGTTCATGATGTCATAGCGCATCTCATTGCCGTAGCGCAGCGACTTGCCGCGCAGATCGGCATTGCTGAAGGCGTCGCCGTAACCGGTATCATACATGCGATACCAGTAATTGTAGTTGACGTTTTCGACCGAACGGGTCGGGCACAGATAGAGCGCCGGGCTGTCCGGACCGTAGCCCAGTCCCCACCACGTTTCCTGCCAGAAATAGGTGCTCGGGCGCGGCGCCAGCAGCGCACCCACCCATTGTCCCCAGGCGTACGTGCGATCGGAGGGGGCATTCGTCCAGTTCGGCATCCAGTCATCGTAGTCATTGGCATACAGCACGAAGTACAGCCCCTGCTGTTTCTGATTGTTGAGGCATTTGGTGTTTTGCGCTTTCGCGCGTGCTTTGCTCAACGCCGGCAGCAGCATGCTGGCGAGAATCGCGATGATCGCGATTACGACCAGGAGCTCGATGAGTGTAAAAATTTTTTTCCGTTTCATTTCCGACTTATCCTTTTCTTTGGCGTGGTTTGACGTGGAAAAAACTCGGTTTCAAATACTTTATGGATCAAGGATTCCGAAGGCTGCTCGATGGCGCCGGCCAGCAGCTCCGCTGCGCTGGCATGGAATGCCTCCGAGTCCAAGCCGACAGTGGAGATGAAATCGTACGCCGGATCGTTGTCGTACCCGACGATGGCCAGCGTCCCGGGGACGTCGATGTCGTGACATTGCGCCTCCCGGTAAACCCAGTTGGCCATCACGTCGTTGGAGCATACGACCGCGTCGAAATCCTCCGGGCGGTATTGCTTCAGCAGCCGTTGTACGTCATAGTAATCGTATACGATATGAATCCGGGCCGGATCAAACAACTCGAGCGATTTCAGCTCTTCGCACAGGAGCGGCAGCAACCGGCAGGTGCCGACGCCGCAATAGGCGATCCGGTTGCGCCCCGCCGCCACCAGCGATCGGATCGCGGCGCACAACCCGGTCCGGATATCCAGCCCGAGCAGCGGGATGTCGCTTCGGGTGCTGTCCACATAATAGCCGAAAAACAGATGCGGCAACTGTAATTTCTCCAGTACCTCCGTAAATTCACCGCCCTGGTAATTGCAGAAAATAATGCCGTCGGTGAGATTCGGATTGACGATTTCCAGACTCTGCTTCTGCAGGTCGCTGCCCGGATAGGCGTATTCCAGCTTTAAGGTATAACCCTGGCGGCGGATGGCGGACGCCAGCTGCTGCTGCGCTTCCGCCATCATGAACGGCGGCTGGAATTCCGTGCTGAAGTAACTGCCGTTTTCGGAGCGCACCCATGGATAAACCACCACAGTGATGACCCCGGTTTTGCGGCTCTTCAGCCAGCGGGCGGAAAAATTCGGACGGTACGCCATTTCGCGGGCGCAGGCGAGAATCCGCTCCCGGGTGGCATTGGCGACCCGGCAATTGGTCTTGCCGTTCAATACCGCCGATACCGCCTGATGCGAAACTCCGGCCTTCACGGCCACGTCTTTTATGGTTACCGCCATATGCCAACTCTCTTTTTGTTTTTGATAGCAGGTGCTATCATGCTTAAATTATAGCAAACTTTTATTTTTTGTCAAGGGGAGTTCAAGTGTTTTTCGGTATTTTTTTGCGCTTTTCAGGGGAGGGGGGCGCGGTAACGGACGAATCATGTCGAGTCGCGCAGTCGCCAAGCATTGCATATGCCGGTGACGGATGCGGGCATCGAAGGGGGGAACTGAGGAAAATGGCGAGTTGGCCCTGATTGTGTTTGCCAAGTTCAGGAAATTAAAAAAGCGTGAAAAAATCGTAATTCTTATTGTCCGGCTTTTGTGTCAATAGAGCATTTCCCTGGACAACGCAGACGGTAATACACCGCGATACTCCTCCAGCGGAATCAACTGCAACGCTCCATACTGCATGGCTTCCACCGGAGCATTCGGGTAAATTGCCAAGTACAGCATCGAGGTGGAGCGCCGAGTCGTCGCCCGGTAAACTCCCAATACCAGCGCATGAAAACCGTCCGTCCCGGCTCCGGCTGGAAGAGTGCAGACAAATGAGTTGCCGCCATGCACCGGATTGTGCTGCCCCAGGACGAAGAGCGGCGTCCCGGACGCCGGTGGCGCACCCTGATACTCCATTTTGACCGGCATCATCACCACATACTCCCGACCTGGCTTCAAGCGCGAAGAAAAATTTGCCGCCGCAATCTGAATTGACCAATCGGAGTTGCCGCCGGGCTGGCGTAGCGCACTTCCTTCGGCCAGCTCTGGCGCGTCCACGGTCAACACCGGAAAATTGGTGAACACCGTGGTATTCGGGATCGGCTTGATTGCATTCGGCGAATACGCCGGACGTGCCGCCATTTCGGCATTGCCCCGCCACTGTTCAAAGAGGGGGCCGTAATTGCCAAGTTCAGAGACCGAAGTCATGTCATTGTTGTGCAAGAACTGCTGAATCGTCTCAAGGTTGGCCAGATATTCCGGCAGTGCGTCAGCGGATTTCAGCCCGTCATACGCATATTGATAATCGACGCAGAAGCGCTCCAACGCGATGCGTCGGGCCAATTCCGGATCGTCCCCCGCCAAAGCCGCGGCCTCTCCCAAAAGCGACCGGGACTGCGCAATGAAGCCGTCTGAAAACACAAAGAGGTCTCCTTCGACAGCATCCGCATGGAAGCGCCGCCACTCCGCCTCCTGCAAATCCAGATACTCTTGCATCTTGGGTGCGGCGGCACCGTAATGCAGAACAATGAACTCCCGCGCCAATTCCGAAAGTTTGCGGGCCGGGTCCCATAGTTTTTTGGCGACGCACCATGCTTTGAGAGCGCCAAAGCTGGAGCAATTCTCCACGGTATAGTTGCCTTGCGTCATCACCCCGGTCGCGCCATTGGCGCAGTAGAAATCGATCGCATGATCCATGATCGCCAAATTGGGGTATGGACGCGGATAATTCAAAAAATCCACCACGTAATCCCAGATGTAAATCTTCGCGCCCAATGCGTGCCACTGCCGCATTGCCGAAGCAAAACGCGCCGTTTCATCGACAAGAAGGAAAGGGTTCGAACCGGTATGAACATCCGTACAGAGGAGAATCACCACATTTTTCGCCGGGCGGATGGTCGCCGGCGGCGCGAAGCTTTCCATGTAGGCCAATGTCCCGACTTTCTTGTCGGGGTATACCTCGGCGATGCCCGCGGCGACCTGATTGACAAAGTGAAGCACCAATCCGCTGGGAGAACCTTCTGCCGTGATCAAACGTTGACAAGCTTCACACTGGCAAAAGAATTTACAATCGTTCTGTGAGATGCCGATCAACTGCGCTTCGGGGTCTTCCTCGATGGCTTGCAGGATTATTTCAATGGCCAGGGGTACCAGCTCGGGATTGGACAAGCACAATTGACCATCGTCCGCCACCCGGCGTTTTCCGTCAATCAAGGGAAAAAAATCCGGGTGTTCTGCGCCGTACACCGCAGCCGGGAAGATGGTTTTGAAGGTATGACAGAAGTAGCGCCGGTGAAAGCGAATACGCCCGCCAAAATCCGGAGGCACATCACCCAGGATGAACGGATTGGTGCGGTTCATCGCACACCACTGCGGCTCAAAACCTTCGATGAAAAACGGATCGCGAATTTCCAGTTGCGGCCGGTAACGGCGTGGAACCACGCCAAGTGTCGTGCCGGAACGCCTGGGAATGACCCCCGCCATATCCCGTGCCGGCCAACGGCAATCCAGGTCTTCTTCCAGAAGCGCCAATACCGCATTGATCGGGCCATTGCGCCGTCCCCCGTACAGCAGGAGATTTCCGTCGAAAAATTCCAATGCATATCCGGCGTCTCCCAACGCTCCCGTCTGGCGTGCTTCGCGTCCGAATTCGGTATTCCCCACAGCCAGAACGACACTTCCGTCCGCCGGACTTTCCGGTTCGGCAATCACCGGCACATTCACTTGAAAGATGTCATGAAGTGTTTTTTGCAACAGTTGCGCCGCGGTAAGCTCCGTGGGTTGCGCATTTGCCGGAATCAGGATCGCAGATTGTGCCAGCTCCAGCTCTTGCGCTTCGCCGATCGGGCGCAAGGTACTGGTACTTTGCGCCATGAGCACTCCGCCGAGTAACAGGCTAAGAATCCACCATGTTTGCTTCATGTTTGCTTGTCCTTTCCGCAGACGCCCATAAGTACCCCGGAAACAATGGCGCTACAATGTGCCGATTTTGATTTTTGCGCTTTTCCATACAGAATGATGTCACGCAATCAGGAGGTCCCCGGCGTCAGTTTGCCGTAAAACTGCATCGACAATTTGTTGGGTTTTTATGTTTCGCTTTGCATGTATCATATTTGAATCCCTCTTTTCGTTTTTATTATAGCAAGAAGCAAAATAAATGCAAGCAGCATGCCATTTTTTTCAAGGAAATAGCACTTTTTTACAGAACAAAGCAGAGCAGATTTTCAAGTGAGCTCAACACATATCCGCCGCAGAGGTGCAGGGGCCTGATCAATCAAATCGCTGTCGATTACAAAAAAAATGCAAGTTTTTTCGGAAAATTTTCGAAAATTGCTTGCAATTTGCCGAAAAGTTTACTATAATTACATCAAACAGATAAATTGCTAACAATTTTAACGGAATTTATCCTTTCTATGACACAGACAAAAACACCCGGATCGGATATGGCGCGGCAGCCGGGATTGATGCTGGCGCAGGAGCTGCTGATCCGCAAGCTGGTGGAGAGCGATTTGCATGCCGGCGAGCAGCTGAAGGAATCGGTTCTGGCCAAGGAATTCGGCATCAACCGTCCGGCGGTCCGCGAGGCCCTGAGCCAGGCGGTGGGGTGGGATGTGGTCGAATATGTCCCGTATTGCGGCTACCGGGTCAAGGACTTCACGTTGCATGACATATTGGCGTGGAGCGAATTGCGCGAAGGCATCGAGCCGATCGCCGCGCGGCGCCTGGCCCTGACCCGGGCGACCGGGGTGGGCGGCATGCTGCGCGCTCTGGTCGAGGAGCAGGATCAGGCGATGGCGGCCGGCAACTACGAGGTTGCGGGCAAAGCCGATATGCGTTTCCATATGGCCATCGTCGAACACTGCGGCAACCAGCGCTTCGCCAGTCCGAGTAATCTGTGCTATTTTTCGGTGTTGTTCCGGTTGAGTGTCAGGGTGTGCAACGAACTGTTCTTCGAAATACTCCGGACGGAAAAGAAATACAAAGAGCACAATGACTCGTTGAAAGATTTCAATGACTTCAACAATGAGTTGACCCGGGTCAATCATCACGAAATTCTCGACGCCATTCTCGCCGGGAATGCCGGCATCGCGGAAGAGCGGAGCCGTTATCATGCCGGGGTTCAATCCGATAACATCCGGAAGGTCATCGAATTCTGCGGCAATCCGTTCACGACGCTGCAATCGGTGTACCAGCAGGCCGCCACCCGCAAAACGTCCAGGCGTTTTATCGCGTGAAACAATACGAAAGGAGCCTTTGTTCGCGCTATTCCCGTCTCCGTCGCCAAAAGAATTATCTTTGCAATTGTCCACGTATTACCCGAAGGAAGCATGTATCATGAAAACGACAGGAACCAGTCAGAGTCATCGCCGCCGTCACTTTTTCACACTAATTGAGCTCTTGGTCGTGATCGCAATTATTGCGATTTTGGCCAGCATGCTGCTGCCGGCGCTGAGCAAAGCCCGGGCGGCGGCGCAACAGGCCAAGTGTACTTCGAATCTGAAGCAGGATGCGCTCTTCATGGTCATGTACAGCAACGATAACAATGAGTTGATGCCGCTTTACTCCCAGCATGGCAACAACGGCGTCTGGAAATACAGTTGGGCGGACGTGATGGAGACTTGCGGTTATGCGACCGCCAATTTGAAAGCATTTGCGTGTCCGTTGATCGATGAAGACCTGAAAGCTTCCGGGGATGATTATATGACCCAGATTTACGGCGTTTCCGGGGCGACCACCGGGGACAACGGCAATCTGTTGACCGACGCGCTGGTGACCACCGCCGGCAATTCGCGGATGTTGAATACCCTGCAGGCTTCAAGCCCGACCGGCGTCGTATTGATAGGCGATACCAAAACCAATGCCGGCCATCAGACCTATATCATCACGCGCGCGTCCGGCGATATGTATCTGGACGCGCGACACGGCGGGCGTATCAATATGGCGTTTCTGGATGGTCATGCGGCTGCGATGAAACCGAATGAACTTTTCCCGATTATGAAAGACAACCCCAAAGATTACCGGCATTGGGGCGGTTGGATCTGCTTCGAAAACGGTGCGACCTCCACGTTCCTGTACTAATTCACTAATTTACGGAAAATACGTTCATCATGTTTTGGTTTCACCGACATCCGGTGCATTTGCTGCCGCGCCCGCGCGAAGTGCAAATCCACCCGGAAATCCGTATCCCCCGCCGCCGGGCGGCGACGCCCGGCTGCCGGATCGATCGCGAGCGCTGTAAGCGCGCCGAAAGTTACGAACTCATAGCTTCGAGGCGCGGCGTCGAAGTGATTGCCCACGACGCCGCGGGGCTCTTTTACGGCCGCCGCACGCTGCAGCAGATTCTGCTTCAGTTGCCGGCAGGGGCGTCGCTGCCGGGGCTGGTCATCCGGGATTATCCCGAATTCCGCTGCCGGGGGGTGATGCTCGACGTCAGCCGCGACCGGATTCCGACCATGGAGGTGTTGAAACGCTATATCGATCAACTAAGCTCGTGGAAGATCAACCACTTCGAGCTGTATTTCGAGCACGCTTTCGCCTACCGCGACCACCGCGAAGTCTGGGAACACGCGTCGCCGTTCACCGCCCTGGAGATCCGGGAACTCGACGACTTCTGCCGCGAGCGCTTCATCGACTTCGTGCCGTTCCAGAATTCGCTCGGCCACATGCTGCGCTGGCTGTGCCATGACCGTTACCGCCGGCTCGCCGAATGCCCGGAGGGCTTCGGATCCAGTTGGAATATGGATCCGCGCGATCCGTTTTCGCTGTGTCCGACCGATCCGGCGAGCCTGGAGTTCGTCGATTCCCTGCTGGCCGAGCTGTTGCCGAACTTCACCAGTCCCGCGTTCATGGCCGGGTGCGACGAAACCTACGACATCGGCGAAGGGCGCAGCCGGGAGCAGTGCGAACGGCACGGCCGCGAGCGCGTCTATCTGGAATACATAAAAGGCCTGAATGAAGTCGTCAAAAAACATGGGCGGAAGATGATGATGTGTGCGGATATCCTGGTCAGCTACCCTGAGCTGGTCCGGGATATTCCCGCCGACGTCGCCATGGTCGACTGGGGATACGGGATGGATTATCCGTTTGCGGCGCACGGGAAAATGTTCCGCGAAGCCGGGTTGGAATTTTACCTGATGATGTCCAATTCCACTTACAGCTCCGTCGCCGGACGCACGTACCGGGGGCTGGAAAATATCCGCAATGCCGCTTTCGCCGGAATGGAAGCCGGCGCCGCCGGGCTCATCAACACCGAGTGGGGCGACTTCGGCCATTGGCACACCTGGAGCGCGGCGCTGCCGGGAATTGCCTACGGCGCGGCGATGAGCTGGGCGCCGGAGGCCAATGTGGAGCTCGATCTCGGCGGCGCCGCCGACGCGCTGGTCTTCGGCGCCGGTTCCGGAGTCGGCGACTTTCTGCTGGATCTCGGGCGGGTTTACAGCCACACCGCCGGGCCGGACCACACCTGTGCTCTGTTCATGCTGCTTTACTATACCGAACGCCGCAAAAATGAGAGCCCGCTGCAGAATCTGACCCCGGAAAATCTGCGTTTGACCCGGTACGACCTGCGGGCGCTGGAACAACGGTTGAAACGGTTGGAGATTTCGGATTCCGGTGTCGGTTCCGATCTGCGGCAGATGCTGCGCTTCGCCGATTTTGCCTGTGCCTGCGCCGAAGCATGGTGCGCCGACGGAGAGGCCGAATATCTGTCGCAGCTGCGGCCGGAAGTACAGCGGCAACTGGCGGAGAAATTCGTCCGGGTGATCGAAGCGCATTGTGCATTGTGGCAGCTGCGTCAGCGGCCGGGGGGCATGGCTGCTTCGTTATGGTGGTTCCGCCGGGCATGGCGGGCGGTTTGCGGCAGTGTGCCATTTCCGTTTGAAACCCAGGTAAATGCAATTTATGGAGAACAGGCGTCATGAACAATATCCGGCTGATGCCGCTGGACTACGCGGTAATGTGTCTTTATCTGTTGGCGATTATCGTCATCAGTGTTTTTTGCTCCCGTCGAAACAACAGCAGTGAAGATTATCTGCTGGGCGGCCGCAAGTTGCCGTTTTACGCGGTCGGTATTTCGTTCATGATGGCGATGTTGAGTACGGTGTCGCTAGTGGCGACTCCGGGAGAGATTTTCAACCATGGCATGACTTACTTCGTGCTGTCGCCGATCCTGCCGCTCCTGAGTATCGGCGTATTCTGCCTGATCGGCCGGTTTTACTTCAAAATGAAGGTATTCACGCCGTTCGAGTACCTGGAAGTGCGTTACGACCGCAGTGTCCGGTCGCTGATCGCCGCGATCTGCGGCTTCGGGCGGGTGATCTATCTGGCGTTGGTGCTGTTCAGTACCGGAAAGGTATTCGAGGGCGGCGCCGGATGGCCGTGCTGGTTCACGATTCTTCTGATCGGCGTGATCGGGACCGCTTACACGCTTTTCGGCGGTACCAAAGGCGTGGTCTGGACCGATGTGATGCAATTCGTCATCCTGATGGGGGGAATTCTGCTGGCGCTGTCGTTCATCGTGATAAGAATCGATCTCCCGCTTGGAGAAACCGTAACCTATGCGTTCCGTAACGGACATGGTTTCAGTGAATTCAACAGTTCGGAATTCTTTCAGCTCAATCCCTATGTCCGGCTGTCGTTCTGGCTGATCCTGGCCGGAGGGGTGCTGTCGGTGTTCGGCGAAAACGCCAGCGATCAGACCGGCTTGCAGCGGTTGTTCAGTACCAGCTCGTTCAAGGAAGCAATCAAGGCGAAGATCACCAGCGCCGCATTGCAGGTGGTAATGGTAACGCTGCTGGCCGCCATCGGAGCGGGGATCTTCACCTATTACTCGCTCAACCCGGACAAGCAGGTGCTTTCGGGCGATACTGCGTTTTTCACCTTTGTCTCCACCGAGCTTCCGGTACCGCTTCCGGGGTTGTTCATGGCGGCGATGGCGGCGGCGGCGCTGTCGACCATTGCGGCGGTGATCAACAGTCTGGCGACGGTGTATCTGAAGGAATTTCATCAGCTGTACATCAACCCGCAGGGTTCCGAACGCCACCAGGTGACGGTGGCCAAAGCCGCGACGGCGGGGGCGGGGGCGTTCGGCGTCGTGATGGCATTGATGATGACGGTATCGTCGTCGCTATTGGGGCAGAGCTTCGTCGAAGTCGGTGTGTTGTTCTCGATTCTGGACGGCATCGTCTTCCCGGCGTTCTTCTACGCTTTTCTGTCCAATCGGATCAGCACGACGAAAATCTACATCGCGGCGGGAATTTTCTGGGGCATGCGCATCAGCATGATGGCCTGGTATTCGCTGTCCACCTACGATACCTTGAATTGGGAATCCGGGATGGGGCTGGCGTATGGCGGGGTGGTGTCGTGGCAGTTGGTGCTGTGGCCGCTGCTGCTGGGAATCCTGCTGCTGGCGCTCTGGAAACGGATTGACCTGAAGCACGTGTTTCTGCGGCACATCACCATGGCGGTGGCGTTGATGCCGGGCGGTTTTGCGCTCGGCGGGTCGGTGTGGTGTCTGCTGTCGCGCTGGCTGGTGACCGACACGCCGCGGGCGTTGAGTTTCACCTGGATGGATTTGCCGATTCTGGGGATGTACGTGCTGTTCGGCGCGTTCCTGCTGACGCTGGGCAAGCCGCAGCCGCCGGAGAAGTGCCAGGGCCTGACCGTATGGGACGCCGGAAAAGCCCTGCGAATTGAACCAAAATAAAAATTCTTAAATAAATAAAATAGAGCCGCGAAGCGGCGGTCTGTACTCCGTCATACGGAGGCACCGGTCCAGCAGGTGAATTCTGCTGGTCGCCCCAGGCGCGCAGCGCCTCGAAAGGGGCGAAAGTAACGCAAGCGAGCCGGGAGGCGAGCGGAAGCCACCCGAGGGGGCGATGGTGTAGATTAGACTGGATGCGTGAGCGACAGTCTAATCTACGCACAGAGCGCACGAGGCGCCGCACCGGCGGCGGACTATTGGCCGACGAGTGCACATAAACACAAGAAAGGTTTGGAATCATGAAATTACGCTTTTTATCCACGCTGGCATTGACGCTGGCGGCGGTTGCGGTCATGGCGGCGCCGCGGGTGGCGACGACCATCGACTTCCTCGATTACGTCTTTTATGACCTGGCGGACGGGCACGATTACTACCCGCTGGAAGTCTGGGAAAAGCGCCTCAAGGACCTGTCCGAACAAGGCGTTGAAAAATTATACTTCCGGGTCAATGTCTGCGGACTTACCCTTTACCCGAGCAATGTTTCGGCGATTTACGGGGAGGAAAACGGACGCCACTGGACCCCGGAGGAGATCGCTCCGGCGCGGCGGCTGGACAAAACGCTGCAAAGCTACGATCCGTTGCAGGAGACCATCCGGCTCGGGAAAAAATACGGCATGGAGGTGTGGGCCTGGGAGAGCTTGTGGGACGACGGCGCCCCGTGGGCCTACCTCTCCGGCAACGAGCACCCGGAGGACGCCGCCCGCTACGGCAATTATCCGTTGATGGATCCGTGGTTCCGCAAGCATCCGGAGGGCTATTCGATGCGCGACCCGCGCACATTGCCCGCCCCGGAACAGGTCGCCGCCATCAACCGTGAAGCCCGCAAGTCGCCGGTGACGCGGATCGTGATCACCGGCGAGACGGCGCGACCGCATACTCCGCGGATCAACCGGGAAAATCTCGAAATTTATACCAGTGCCGACAACCGGAGCTTCACGCGCTATACCGGGGACTTTGCCGTCACGCCGTTCGTCACCGAAGCGGGGCGCCCCGGGGTGGAAATTTCCGGCGTCAGCCTTGCGGGGCCTTACGTCAAATTGCTTCATGCGCCTTTGCCGGCCGATGACGCTTTCGCGATTATCGTCGACAGCGCCCGCAACCGGGATTGCCGCCTGTTCGACGCCGACGGCGGGGAAATACGCGCCACCTGGTGCCAGACGTTCAAACCGGAAGACGCCGCCACTGCGGTGCTGGATTTCAACCAGTTCAGCCGTTTCGGCTGGGATTACGGTGACTACCAGTTGGGGTTCGTCATCGGCGAACCGGAGGAAATTCCCGCCGGCAACCGTTATTTCCTCGGTGTCTGCGAATTCGCGATTCCGGTGGTGATGGAGCATAAGGTCGCCCGTTTCGCCGAATTGACCGACTATGACTTCGCCGGATTCCTGTTCAATTTGCGCTCCCATGGCGACGTGGACACCCCGGAAGAGTATGGCTTCAACCCGGAAATCCGCGAACAGTTCCGGAAGCAATACGGCGTGGATATCTGGACCGAAGACTTCGACCGCGCCGCGTTGAATGAATTGCGTTCCGACGCGTTGGATGAATTTCTCGCCCGCTGTCGGAAGCTGACCGATGGTCGGCCGCTGTTTTTCACCGCCACCGCCAACGGCCCGAAGCAGCCGGAGGCGTACTACAACATGGTGCGCTGGGCCAAAGGATTCGGCGTCAACTGGCACTTCGACAAATGGTTTGAACATGGCTCCATCGACGGTATCATGATGATCGGCGATTATTTTCCCGAAGAATTTATCGGCAAAACCAGCAACGGCAAACCGGTCGAGATCGGCGTCTTCCGCGAAATGGCTTTCACGGCGAAGAATTATGACTTCGCCCCGGACATGAAGCGCCTCTTCGCCGACGACCGGATCGACGAAATCGAACTCTATGAAGCGCTGGAATTGACCAACCGGCCCCAGTTGATGAAGACTGTTAAGGAACTCAAGTAAAAGCAATCGCCCCGGATGCCGGATTGGCGCCCGGGGCGATCGATTGCAAACATATTACCGTGCCATTAACGCAAACACGCCCCAGCCAAGGTATTCACGCGTGTACGTGACGTAGCGTCCGGGTTCCAGAGTCAACTGCTTCCGAACCTCCTCCGCGAAGTCGTCGCCGGGATTCGCCTTGAGCCATCGGCGCATGGTGAGCCACTTGGCCGCTTCGTACCTGTCCCAGCTGTCCCGGTCCGCCAGAACCATTTCCACCACGTCATAGCCGAGGCCGCCGAAAGACGCGACAAGTTTCGGAAGCGTGAGAAAGTCGGAGACGGTTTCGGCGCCGCAGCCCCTGGCAATGTCTTCCGTCGGCGGCTGCCGCAGCCAGTAGGGTTCGCCGATGAGGATGATTCCTTCGGACCTCAGACTCTTCGCCAATAGCTCGATGGTGCCGGCGACTCCTCCGCCGATCCAGGTGGCGCCGACACAGGCGGCCACATTGGCCTTTGCGTCGGCGATGTAACCGGCGGCGTCGCCGTGGACGAATTCGACCCGATCGGCGACTCCGAGCTCTTTCGCGCGGAGCTTCGCCTGCGCGGAGAATAACCGGCTCATGTCGATGCCGACGCCGGTGATTCCGTAATCGCGCGCCCAGGTGCACAGCATTTCGCCCGAACCGCTGCCGAGATCGAGTACGCGGCTCCCCGCCTCCAGACGCAGCGCCGCGCCGAGCGCGGCGAGCTTCTCCGGTGTGAACGGATTATGGATGCGGTGCGCACTTTCGGCGATGTTGAAGATGCGTGGGATATCCATTTGCCGACTCCGGAATTACTTCTGCTGGCCGTTTTCGAAGTAGGCGATCAGGTCGGCGGGAAGCTCGGGAATGTGCTTGCGGCCGCCATCGGTGCGCATCGACTGATGGGCGAGGACGCCGACGGCGACGGCATTGCGCGCGGCGACCGGCGAGGTGTTGGTTTTCTTCCCGGTGCGGACGAAGTCGAGGAAGTTCTGGACGATATCCGGGTCGGAGCCGCCGTGCGAACCGCTCTTGGGTTTCAGATAATGGATGATATCGGGATTGGCACGGGTGCCGCGCTGGGTCCAGACATGAACTTCGCACGTGTCGTAGTCGCCGATGTTTTCCACCCGGCCCTTGGTGCCGATAAAGGTATAATTGCGTTCGGCGTCCGGGGTGTAATGGCATTGCATATACGACGCCTGGGCGCCGTTTTCGAGCTGCATCATCACCATATTGTGATCCTCGACGTCGATGACCGGCGAAAATCCGGTCTGGGCCAGGGGCGGATATTGGGCATCCGACCACTGGGCGCTGCCCGCCGTTCCCTCCGGCCGGCGTTCGCACTTGTCGTAAACCGACAACATGCCCATACCGGTGACGTCGGTGGTGTAGGAGCCCATCAGCCAGTGCATCACGTCGATGTCGTGCGCGCCCTTTTGCAGCAGCAGGCCGGTGGCGTTTTTCTGCTCCGAATGCCAGTCACGGAAGTAGGCGTCGCCGCCGTAGCTGACAAAGTGGCGGCACCAGCCGACCTGGATGTCGCCGATCAGGCCGGAGTCGATGATTTCCTTCATTTTCAGGATCACCGGGAAGTGGCGCATGTTGTGGCCGATAAACAGCTTCGAGCCGGTGCGCCGGGCGGTTTCCAGCAGCCGGTCGCAACCCTCGACGGTGATTGCCATCGGTTTTTCCAGGTAGAGCGCCTTGCCCGAATTCAACACCGCGAGCCCCTGCTCCTCGTGCATGAAGTCCGGCGACATCACGAACACCGCGTCGAGATCCTGTTTCAGGAGGTCGGCGACATTGTCGAAGATCGCGGCATTCGGAAATTTCTCCTTGAACGCTTCCCGCGCTTTCGGATTGACATCCATTCCGGCGGTGATTTCCCAGCCGTTTTCGGGAAGGTGCGCATTGTAGGCGTGCGCACCGCGGCCGCCGACGCCGATGATACCGGCTTTCATCATTTTCATGGTCCGAATTCCTTTTTTTTCGTTTCCGAATTGGAAAATAAACGTTTACGGTATTAATGTAGTTTATTAAATAAAAAGATCAATGCGAAATACATTAATTTACTCATAATAAGATATACAAAATAGAATGGAAGATGTATAATAATGACTGAATTCGGCATTCCCGCCACGCCGTTTCCGTTCCGTCTGCTCGCCGCTGCCGAAGCCGTCGCGACGGCCAGAACGCCGGTCCTGAGCCGGGAAAACCACGAGCAGCTGGTGCTGGAATACATCACCGGCGGGCGCGGTTTTCTCGAAATCAACGGCCGCTCTTTCGAACCCGAAGCCGGCGGCATCTATTTTCTGACCAAGGGCAGTTCCCACCGCTACTGGCCCGACCGCAACCAGCCGTGGGAGAAGATTTTTTTCGCCGTTGACGGCGATCTCGCCGATGAATTGATGCGGATTTATGAGCTGGCGGAGCTCTATTGGCTGCCCGACTGCCCGGCGCTGCGTCATTACTTTGAAACCCTGCTCGACTTGAGCTGCAATACCGAGGAAACCGACCGCCGCGCCGCCGTCGTTTTTCACCAGCTGCTCGAAGAATGCTCCCGGCTCCAGCGTTCCAAACAGGCCGCCGTCCGCCCCGAAATTGCCGCACTTCGCCGCTATCTCGATCTTCACGGCGAAGAAAAATTTCAGCTCAGCGCCTACGCCGAAAATGCCGGCTTCTCCAGCGCCCACCTAATCCGCCAGTTTCAGCACGCCTACGGCCAGAGCCCCTACGATTACTTCATGAACCGCAAAATCGAAATCGCCCGCAATTTGTTGCGCTATACCAATCTTTCCGTCAAAGAGATCGCCTTTCGGCTCAACTTTTCCGATCAATATTATTTCTCCACCTATTTCAAGCGCCGAACCGGCACCTCTCCCAGCCGTTTCAGTTGACCGGGAGTCGAACCTGCCGGACCACCACACCGCCGCCCTTGCAGACCGCGAGAATGCTGGAAAAAAACTTGACTTTCGTACTTCGACGTGGCATCTTATCCAGGAACACGGAGGTGCCATTTTATGAATAACGGTGAAATTTCCGAAGGACGCAAGTTGACCTACTATCTCGGACTGGTGTTGCTGCTGGCGGGGATATTGACTTGCGTGATCTCTTTTGCTTCGCTGGTCGGCGGTTGCGGAGATCGCAGCTTTTCCGGCGAATACAATACCTTTCATTTGCCCGGAGGAGTCCGGATCCAGGAAACCAATGATGTCTTTTCATCCCGGGTTCCAGCCGGATTCCTGGCGTTTTTCGGCGGCATGGTGATGATGATGGGTGGCAGCGCTTTGATGTATGTCGGGCGCAGCGGCGTCGCCGGTTCCGGACTGGTGCTCAGCCCGAAAGACGCCCGCGAAGACCTCAAACCCTGGTCGAAAATGACCGGCGGTATGATGCAGGACGCATTGGAGGAAACCACCCTGCTGCGGCCGAAACCGGTCGAAGAGGATTTCGATACCACACTGCGCAAACTCCATCAATTATACAAGGACGGTATCCTTTCCGAAAGCGAATACCAGAGCCAGAAGCAGGCGATTCTGAAGAAAATATCTTCCTGAATAGAGGAGAAAAAATCCAGGAATTGCTACTGAAATAGCTGAATTTTCTTGCATTCCAGCCGCTTCGGGTGTATAGTATCCTGATTATTTAACGCAGAGAAACCAAGGAGCGCCGACTCCGGAAAGATGCTGACTGTTTCATATGATGGATAAGATTTATCTGGGTATTGATATCGGCTCAACGACATTGAAGGCCGTGTTGCTGACGGCGCGCGGCAAAGTGCTCCACTGGTTGTACCAGAGGACCAAGCCGGTGGGCACCGGGAAAGTTCGCTGTACAGGCAGCTGCGGCAAGTGTGGAATGTGTAACTTCGGCGCTCTGCGTCAGACCATCGACGAATTTTTCGCGGAGGCGGGGGTGTCGAATGAAGACGTGGCCTGCACGGTGGTGACCGGCAGCCAGATCGTCGAAGACACGGCGCGCTTCATTCCGTATGACTTCCGGGTCAGCGAGGTTTCCGCGCACGTCGCGGGGGCGCGGCACTACCACCCGAATTGCCAGGCTATTCTCGATGTCGGGGGGCAGGACAGCAAAGCGATGATTTTCAACCCCGACACCCGGATGTGGAACTCGAAGATGTCCGGGATCTGCGCCGCCGGTACCGGTGCTTTTCTCGACAGTGTCGCGGTCAAGCTGAATATCCCGGTGGAAAAGATGGCGGAGATGGCCAACTTCGACAGTGCGCTGGAGTTTTCCAGTGTTTGCGCGGTGTTGAGCGCGACCAGCATCAACAAATTCAAAAACCGCTATCCGATCGGCGAGATTATCGGCGGCGCCTGCCGGGCGCAGGCGCGGACGGTCATGTCCGGGGTCGGGGAAATTTTCCTCGGCTACAAAGGCGATATCATTTTTCAGGGCGGCGTCGCCCACAACCGGGCGGTGGCGTATTACCTGAAGGAAATCACCGGCAACAATGTCATAATCCCGGAATACCACGGGGTGATGGGCGCGCTCGGCGCCGCCTGTCTGGCGCGGCAATACCGGGAGCTGAAGCAGACGCTGCCCGCGGCCCGGCCGATTTTCCCGCCGGAGACGAAATTGCGATCGATTGCGCTGCGGGCGCTGGCGACCAAAAAAGATATGTTTGCCGCGAGCGATGCGCCGATGGTGTGGCGCAATCTGTTTTTCCCGACCGAAATTCTCAACGCGCTGGATGTTCGGGTGCTGACGCTGGAAACCTATGCGGCGATGCTGGCGCGCAGTCCGAAAAAGGTCAAAAACGCGTTTGACCGCGCCGCCTGCAAGGGATTCTCCGGTGAGACCTGCTCGTTTTTGCGGGTGCTGGAAGGAATCGATTTGCCGCGGCCGGTGTTCGGGGTGTCGACATCGCAGCCGTGCCAGCAGGGGGAGCGGATTTTTCGCGACCTGATCCGCAGCTACGGACTCGGCGATAACTTTTATTCATTGCAGACACCGAGTTCACCGACCGAACAGGCGGTCGAACAGGTGGCCGAGGGGTTGCGGGAATCGGTGGGGTTGCTGGAAAAGCAACTCGGGCGCAAAATGGATATGGGTCGTCTGGCGGAGGCCTGCGAGCTTTCCAACCAGGCGCAGTATTATTCGCATCTGGCGAATGATCTGCGTCTGACGAGTCCGCCGTTGTTGCGCGGATCGCAGGCGATTTACTTCGCGACGATTTTCTCGCAGTTGTGGGGAAGGCCGGAGCTGGTGGATATCCAGAAGCAGTTCTATGAGGATCTCTTGGCGCGGCGCGAGGCGCTCGGCGACGCGATCAAAGTCGACGATACGCACCGGTTGCTGTGGCTGCATCTGCCGCCGTTTTACGACGGCGCGCTGTTGGATTACATCGAAAATGAATGCCGGGCGCCGATCGTGTTCGAGGAGGTCAACTTCGTCGGCTGGGAGGCGTTGAATGTCGACGATCCGTACCGGAGTCTGGCGCGGAAGATTCTGACCGTGGGTTTTCTCGACCCGGATATGCGGGTCAAGTCGATTTCGGGGCACGCGAAGATGGCGCGTTTCAACGGCTGCGTGCTGTATAACCACGGGTTCGGGCGTTGTTCGATGTCGGACAGCTCGTTCGTCAAGCATCTGCGCGAAGAGTTGAATAAAAACGACGTGCCGCTGCTGGTGCTGGATGGAGACTGCGTCGACCCGACGATCGATCCGTGCAGCACCTACACCAAGGTCGCGAGCTTCGTCGAGGCGCTGAACGCACAGCGTTACGGCAATATCTTCGGCGCGGAGCTGTGAGATAGTTATAGTTGAGGTAGGGAGTTACAGGGGAGCCGGGGTTGGCGCTCCTGCTAAAAATAGTATTTCGTGGCGAGCGTGCACGGGTACGCCGCGTGAGCGGCGCCGGCGCTTTGGCGCCGCGGCCCCTGCGGCCGTGGAGCAGACGCGAGCGGAGGCACGGTAGTGCTGGAGCGACCGGTCTAAGGATTTGCCGCCCTGACGGCGGCAAGTCCGCGTTAAGCCGAACGGCGCTTGAGTGATCGGGGTTGGGAGGGTGCGGAGCCCCCGCGTGCGCCGGGGCGCGACTCTCGAAGAGCGCGGCCCCGAATCTGCCGGAGCAATCGGCACACTACACGCAACGACGACAAGGAGGAGGGGATATCATGATTCGGCGGAACGGCACATACAAGAGCGAGGAACGCACCGCGATGCGCGGTGGCGATGGATCGGTGAAAATTGAACACTTCTGGAGTCCGGAAACCGAATTGAAGTCGGCGACCCGGATGTTCGCGCGACTGACCCTGAAGCCGGGCTCCTCGATCGGATTTCACCGGCATGACGGTGAAGAAGAGGTGTTTGTGGTGCTTCAGGGCAAAGCGGAGGCGGACGACAACGGTACGACCGTGACGCTGCTTCCGGGCGACACCATCCTGACCGGGGATGCCGGACACGCGATCAGGAGCGTGGGCACGGAGGACCTGGTCCTGGTGGCGGTGATTACGACCTACAAAGGTTAGAAGGTGATTTATGGACAGGTCTGGTTTATTGGAGGCGGCGGCCGCGTACGGCACGCCGTTGTTTGTCTACGACGGCGATTTGATGCTGCGCCGTTACCGGGAATTGTATGACTTCATCCGCTACGATAAATTGCGGGTTTTCTATGCGATGAAGGCGAATTACAATCTGGCGCTGCTGCAGCTGCTGCGGGATGCCGGAGCGTCGTTGGATACGGTCAGTCCGGGCGAGGTGCATTTCGCGCTGGCGGCGGGGTTCACCCCCGACCGGATTCTATTTACCGCCAACAATCTGACCGATGCGGAATCCGACGAGGTAGCGGCGCTCGGCGTGTTGATGAATATCGGCAGCCTGTCGCATCTGGAGAAGTTCGGCAAGGCGCATCCGGGGAGCCGGGTGTGTCTGCGCTTCAATCCGGACGTACGCGACGGCGACAGCGAGAAAACCATGACGGCGGGCGATCTCACCAAGTTCGGGATCATGATGGCGGACGCGGACGACGCGGCGGCATTGGCGCGGCAATACGGTCTGCATGTGGTCGGTTTGCACGAGCACACCGGCAGCGGGCTGCAACTGGCCGAATCGGTGTACCAGAGCATGAAAAACCTGATGGCGCTGGCGACGCCGGCGCGCTTTCCCGAATTGGAATTCATGGACTTCGGCGGCGGCTTCAAGGTGCCGTACATGCCGGAGGAGAAGCGCATCGACTATGTGGCGATGGGACGGGAGATCACCCGGTTGTTCCGCGAATTCACCGCTGTTTACGGGCGGGAGCTCGCGATGTTCTTCGAGCCGGGCAAGTACATTGCGGCGGAGGCCGGGACGCTGCTGGTTGAAGTGAATACGGTCAAACACAACCGGACGCGGACGATTGTCGGCTGCAACTCCGGTTTCCCGCAGTTGATCCGGCCGGTGCTGTACAATGCCTACCATGAAATCGAAAACCTGACCCATCCGGAAGCGCCGTTGGAGGTCGTGGACGTCTGCGGCAATATCTGTGAAACCGGCGACCGTTTCGCGGAGCAGCGGCCGTTGCCACGGGTGGAGGAGGGCGACATTCTGGCGATCCGGAATGCCGGCGCGTACTGTTATTCGATGGGCGGGGTTTACAATCTGCGTCCGATGCCGGCGGAGGTGGTGATTCAGGACGGCAAGACGCGTTTGGTGCGCCGGGCATTGACCAACCGGGAGCTGGCGCAGCAAATCATCCGGGAGAGCTGTTAAAGTGAACGACTGGCATGTCGCGTTGGATTTGAGCGGTACCAAGGCGCGGTTGGCGGCGCGGAATGAAACGACCGGAGTGATTGCGCCCGAAGCATCGCTGCCGATGCGCGGGCGTGACGCGGCGCGGTTGGCGCCGTGGGTGTTGGAACATCTGGCGCAGTGGGGTATCGCATTGAACGCCATCGGCTTCTGGACGGTGGGCGCGGGGCCCGGGAGCTTTACCGGCATGCGGTTGGCGGCGGCGTTTGTCGCCGGTTTGACGGCGGACCGGCCGGAGGTGCGTACGCGGTGTGTACCGACGGCAGCGGCGTTGGCGGCGGCGGTTCCGGCGGACGGAGAAGCGATGCGGGCGGTGCTTTACGATGGCCGCAACCACGAGATATTGGTTTACGGTATGCGTGCCGGCGGCGGCGAATGGCTGTCGGCGGGGTGGGATGCGATTTTGAATTGCGAGCAGGCGACGGAATACTTCCCCGACATGGTGGCGGATGGTTTTGTGGCGTTGGCAACGGAGGTGGAGGCGATTGCGAAGGTGGTGCCGGAAGCGGTGATGGTGCACGTGATCAGAGTGGAGGATTTTTCGCTGATACCGCTGTTGCGCTCGCCGGTGCCGTTCGACAACGATCTGACGCGCCTGATCTATTTGCGGCCCGCCGTGTTTACGAAGTAGTGTATCATAATGTGAGCTCGACAGGATATAACGGTGGATGATTCGCCGCCGGTGCGGCGCCTCTCTGCAACTCCAGTTACTTGTGAGCGCGCACGGGCCGGAGCGCCCGAACGACCGGCAGGGAGTGAGTAGCGAATGGAGTTTTTGCCGCCAATTGGCGGCAAAAACGTGAAGCCGAGCGGCCGAGCGATCCGGGTTGGGAGGGGCAGGCCCCCGCGGTTGCCGGGGCGCAATGCGGCCCCGTACCCGCCATGGCAATCGGCACATTCTTGCCGCACCGGCGGTGTGTATTGCGATTACGAATTTTACAGGATGCGAATGCATATTTATAGAGAAGGGGAGGGGGAGATGAAACGTTTGGCTCTGTTATTGGCGGCGCTGCTGATCGGTTCGGCGGCGGTGGCTGTGGATTCCTATCAGGAGGCGCCGGACGATCCGACGGCGACGCGGGTTTATACTCTGGACAACGGCATCCGGGTGTATCTGTCGAAAAACACCCGGGAACCCCGGGCCCAGGTGCTGATCGCATTCAACTCCGGCTCCACCGTCGAACCGGAAGATACCACCGGGCTGGCCCATTATCTCGAACATCTGTTGTTCAAAGGCTCCAAACGCCTGGCCGCGCTGGACTGGGAGCAAGAAAAACCGCTGCTGGACCGGATTTCCACACTGTACGAGCAATACCGCGCTACCGCCGATGCGGAACAGCGGCGTGAAATTTATACGCAGATCGACCGGCTTGCGACCGAGGCGGCGACGTATTCGACCGCCGGAGAATACGGTCTTCTGGCCGATGACGTCGGTGCGGTCGGCACCAATGCTTTCACTTCGTGGGACCAGACCGTCTACATCAACGACGTTCCGGTCAACCAGCTGGATAAATTGCTGACGTTGGAGGCCGAACGCTTCGCCGCGCCGGTGTTCCGGCGCTTTCACACCGAACTCGAAACCGTGTACGAAGAATTCAACCGGATGCAGGACAACGACGCCCGGGTGGCGCAGTTGGAACTGTTCAAAAATCTTTACGCGGTGCATCCGTACGGCCGGCCGATCATCGGCAAACCGGAACACTTGAAAAATCCGTCGATCGTCAACCTGGAAAAGTTCTACGCCGAACATTACGTCCCCGCCAATCTGTCGATCATCATCGCCGGCGATATCGATTATGACGCCACTCTGGCGCAGGTAAAAAAACACTTCGGCGGCTTTCCGGCGGTGGCGTTACCGCCGGAAAAAAACTGGAATGAGCCTGAATTGACCGCCCCGGTGGAATCCACGCTGACCGGGCCCGGTCCGCAACAGTTCCTGATGGCGTTCCGCTTCGCGCCGACGCGGGAAAACCGCACCCTGGTCACCATGGTCGACGGCCTCCTGTGCTACAAACAGGCCGGATCGCTGGAAGCGCTCGGCCGCGCCGGACTGGTGCAGACGGCGGCATCCTTCGTGGTCTTCAACCGTGACAGTTTCCTGCAGATATTGATGGCGATGCCGCGCCCCGGCCAGACTCTGGATGAGGCCAAAGCGCTGCTGATCCAATCGATCGACGCGGTCAAAGCCGGTGATTTCCCCGATTGGCAGCTGGAAGCGATCGCCAACAATTTGTATTACGACCGGCTGGTGGCGTTGGAAAACCGCACCGATGCCGCGATGTGGCTTCTTGACGTGGTCAATCACAAGCAGACGGTGGCCGACGCGCTCGCCGATTATGAGGCGTTGCGCCGCGTGACCAAGGAGCAGGTGGTCGCTTTCGCACAGGCCAACTACAACGGCAATTACGCGGCGGTGTTCAAGCGCACCGGCGAAGCGCAGAATCGTGTCCATGTCGACAAACCGGTGATCACGCCGGTGCCGCTGAATGAAGGGGCGCTGTCCGCGTGGGGGACGCAGTTCATGGCGGCGCCGGCGGACACCGAACCCGAACCGGTATTTCTCGACTTCGCCCGCGACCTGCCGCACCGGCAACTGCAGCCGGGGCTCGAATTTTACTACCGGAACAACGATCACAACGAACGCTTTTCGCTGTCGCTGGTGTGGAATGCCGGGGATTACCAGCTTCCGGAGCTGCCGGTAGCACTGGGGTATTGGCAGAAGCTCGGCGCCGGAACGTTTTCCGCCGATGAGCTGAAGCGCGAATGGTTCCGGCTCGGGGTGACGTTGGCGGTATCCGCCGATCACGAGCGCACGATCGTGTCGCTTTCGGGGCTGGCGGACAACTTCCCGGCGGCGCTGACGCTGCTGCAGCAGTCGCTGACGCAGCCGACCAATGACCCGGAAGCGTACAAGCAATTGGTGGATCAGACCTTGCAGGCGCGTCTGGATGCGCGCAAGGCGCCGGACCAGATCTTTCAGGCGCTGTGGAATTACGGTTTGTACGGCGCCGACAATCCGAGCCGCTGGATGTTGAGCGAAGCACAGCTGCGCGCGCTCGAACCGTCCCGACTGCTGGCGCAGGTGGCGGCGCTGCCGGGAATGGCGCACGAGATCTTTTACTTCGGCCCGGCGTCGATGGACGCGGCGCAAAAGCAGATCGCGGCGGCGTTGCCGGTGCCGGAGAAGCTGGAAGCGTTTCCGGCGGGGCGTAATTATATCGTGCCGCCGTTTGAAACCGACCGGGTGTATCTGGTGAACTTCCCGATGGCGCAGGTCAAGCTGGTGCTGGCGCGGCGCGAAGCGACATTCGATCCGGCATTGGTCGCATTTCACGATCTTTATAATACGTATGTCTATCAGGCGGCGTACAAGGATTTGCGCGAAGCGCGGGCGCTCGCGTATGTCGCGGCGGCCTATATGGCCAAGGCGCGCAAGGTTGATCAGTACAGCGTCGCAGTGACGCAGCTGGAAACCCAGGCCGACAAGCTGCCGGAGGCGCTGCAGGCGATGACTGCCTTCAGTGCGAAGTCCCCCGAACTGGGGACCGAATTTGTCGCCGCCCGCGGCAATGTGATGACGATGATGCGTTCCGGCCGGGTCAATGACGAGGAGATTTTCACCCGCTTCCTCGATTACCGCCAGCGCGGCGTCGACCACGATCTCCGGCGCGATGTGTATGCGGCGTTGCCCGCGATCGGCATGGCGGAGTTCACCAATTATTTCAATTCCCATATCGCCGGTCAGCCGGGGCATCTGCTGGTGATCGGCGATGTGTCGAAAATCGATCGGAGCGCACTGGAAAAGTTCGGCCCGGTCGAAGAGTTGACGATCGAGCAGCTGATGAGCCCATCGAGCCAGTAATCGCGCGCACGGGGGCAGTGTGCGCACGACACGGACGACAAAGGACCCAAAGGACCTAAAGGACACGGTCGATTGCGTGCCATACCGTTGTCCGTGGCGCGCCATCAACGGCCGGTGTGCCGTGGATGTGGACTCGACAGGATTCGACCGTTATCGCATGAGGGGCTCAGGTCGGCCGGTACGGGTAAGGCAGGAAATCCCAGTCGGAGTTTGCCGTGTGTCCTAAAATCGACGCGGCGATGGTGTGGATGTAACGGAAGCTGTCCGAACCCACCGCAGCGAGCAACAGCATCAACGCCAGATACTTCAGCACTTTGGCCGGCTCGTTCCAGACTTCGTATTGCCCGGCTTCCTCGATCTTACCCAATTGCCAACTGTTTTGCGGCAGCAGCATATTGCCGGAGGAGTCCACCAGTGCGAAATGTCCGAGCGTCCGCACCAGCCCCAGCTCCAGCCCCTCTTCGGCGGCGACTTCCAATGCGATCAGGCACAGCAAAAGCTCGCTGCCGACCCGGTCCTCGAGCGTCGGACCGAGACAGAAATTATCCGGATTCAACAGCTCCGAATCCGGGGATACGGCAAAGCCGCCCTTGCGCATGAAGTCGCCGAGGCGGCTGAGCCGGGTGATGCCGTACTTCCGGGCGCTGTCGCTGAATTGCGCGAACAACTCGAACAACGCCGGTTGGGAGTCGTTGTCGTACCACAGCAAATGCACCTCGACCAGCCCTTCGACCAGATCGACTTCGGATTGGTTGAGCAGATGCGAAAACTCTTTCCGGCGGCGCCGGATGGTCACGATCGCCTCCAATTGATGCACCCGGCGGCGCACCAGCGGATTCGGAGACTCATGCAAGTCGCGCAGAAAGCCGGAAAGCTCGTCTTCGCGCTTCAGCAATTCGCTCATCGCGCTTTGCGCCACCTGATCGTTTTCATCGTCGAGCAGGCTGAACAGTTGTTCCAACGTGGCCATGGATTGTTTATGCCTTGCGTTGCGGGAATTCACCGGCCAGAGCCTTGCGGGCGATCTCTTTGACCTCTTCGGAGAAGTCCGACCGCATGATCCAGCGCAGGAAGCTCGGATCGTTGGCCGCGATTTCCGCAAGCGGCTTGCCGTAGTGTTTGCCGAAGTTGATGGTCACGACCTCGCCGGACCATTTGAAGCGTCCGGTCGCGTCGATCGCGTCCGGGTTGCGGTTGTCGGAAAATTCCGCCAGTCCCGCCAGATCGCGCGGCAGCTCCGGGTGTTTGGCCATTTGCCCGAACAGCACTTCCATGGTTGCCCGGGTGTCGGCCTCGGCGCTGTGCGCGTCATCGAGATTTTTGCCACAGAAAAATTGGTATGCGGCGCCGAGCGTGCGCGGGTACAGCTTGCAGAAGATGTTGAACACATCGACGATTTTACGCCCCGACAAATCGAAGTCGAGTCCCGCCCGCTTGAATTCGTAGACCAGCATCGGCACGTCGAACTTCACCAGATTGTAACCGGCCAGGTCGCACCCCTCCAGATAGGCAAAGAGATTGTGCGCCAGAGTGCTGAACGACGGCGCCTCGGCCACGTCGGCGTCGGAAATTCCGTGCACCTCGGTCGCTCCCGGCGGAATCGGCATGCCGGGGTTGATCAGGCGGGTGATCGTTTCGCTGGCGCCGTCCGGCATCATCTTCAATACCGATATTTCCACAATACGGTCGCTCTCCGGCCGGGTACCGGTGGTTTCGAGGTCAAAGAAAACCAGCGGCCGCGTCAATTGCAAATCAAAATTCATCATTCTCCTCCCATTCACGGCACCGGAGTTCGCGGCGGAAGCGTTCCGCATCGTCCTTCCGGTAACTGCCGCATAAAATATTCAGACAGTTCGCCTGCGCCGCCGCCAGTCCGGCGGCAAACGCCTCCCGGCCGGTCGCCCCGGCCGCATAGGCTCCGATCGTTACCCCGCTCACCGTGTCGCCGCAACCCAGCGGGCTGACCACACGGTCGATTTTCGACAGGGTGAACACGTGGATTGTCGTATCGGCATCGCCCCAGTAGGCGCGGTTCGGCCCATCGGTGATGCCGAGTCCGGACAGGCCGTATTGCCGGATCAATGCCCGCATCGTCTCCGGCACCGGCCGGTCGCCGCCGGAAAGCTTGTACAACTCCTCTTTGTTGATTTTCAACAACGTTTGCGCTCCCGCCGCCAGCATGTCGCGAATGTCGCGCCAGGCGTCGATCAATACCGGGATTCCGGCGCGCCGCGCCGCCGCCACCGCTTCGCGGTAAATCCGCCCGGACAATTGCCCCGGCAGCGTCCCGCAGATCGCCATTCCCGCCGCTTGCGCACAAGCGTCGGCGACGGCGGTGATGAAAGCGCTTTCCTCGGCTTCCGACGGCGTCGGCGACGGCTCGATCAATTCGGTCATGGTGCCGGTTTTTTCGCACAGACAGGTGGTGCAGCAACGGGTTGCCGCCGCCGTCGGGATATTGCGGCAACCGATATCTTCGGCCGCCAGTCCCCGGGTCAGAAGCAGGCCGTTGTCGCCGCCGGTGAATTGCACCAGCTCCGGAGCGGCGTCCCCGGCGATCCGCATCGCCCGGCTGCAGTTGATCCCTTTGCCCGAGGCAAAGGCGGTCATCTCCCGTGCCCGGTTCACTTCGCCGTATTGGAAGTGTTCGAATACCAACCCCTTTTGCCACGCCGGATTGGCGCCGATCACGACGATCCGTTTCATGACAGTTCCTCCAGAATCCGCCGGAGCTCCGCGTCGGTGAAGTCGCGCGGATTCGAACGCATGCTCCCCGAGCGGCAGTTGCGGAGGATGAAATCGTAATGTTCCGGCTTCAATCCCGCCGGCGCGAAAGTTGCCGGCAAGCCGAGGCGTTCGCGCAGCCGGTCCACCTGCGAAATCAGATCCGGGGCCAACTCGTCCAGTTGCGTTTGCGCTTCGGAGGCGTTCCAGCGCAGGATCACGGGCAGCAGGATGGCGCAGGTTTCGCCGTGACCGAGGTGCAGCAGGCTGCCGATCGGATGCGCCAGGCCGTGCACCGCGCCGAGGCCGGACTGCGTGAACGCCATGGCGCCGAGCATGCATCCTTCGGAAACATCGGACAATGCTTTCGGGTTCCGGGTCGCGAAAGCATCGTGCAATGACGGCAGGATCAGCTTGACGGCCCGCAGTGCCAGCGCCTGGCTGAATGCGTTGCCGCGTTGGGAAATATACGCTTCGATCCCCTGGGTCAACGCGTCCATGCCGCTGGCGGCGATCACCTGCGGCGGGCAGCCGGCGACCAGCTCGGGGTCGATCAGGGCGAGGTCGGCGAACATATACAGGCTGCGGATCGATTGCTTCAATTGCGCCGCCGGGTCGATCAACACCGCGTTCGGGGTGATTTCGGCTCCGGTTCCCGCCGTCGTCGGTACCGCGGCGAACCACGCGCCCCGGCCCGGAATTGTTCGGCGTCCGTAAAAGTAGTCGGCGGTGGTTCCCTCCAGGGGCAACAGCGCCGCCGCGGTTTTGGCGGCGTCGATGACGCTGCCGCCGCCGACGGCGACAATGGCGTCGGCCTCATGGGCACGCCCCTCGGCGCAGAGAGTGTCGACCGTGTGGATCGACGGTTCCGCCGGGACGGCGCCGGCGATGGCGACCGGGAAATCCCGCAACAGCAGCAGCAGGCGCTCCAGCAGTCCGCCGGCTCTGGCGCTGGCGCCGGTGACCAGGAGAATCCGGGCATCGGCGGGAAGGCGTTTCGGCAGTTCGTCGACGGCGCCGGCCCCGAAGACGATGTCGGCGGGCAATGCGAGATTATACATGAGCGTTTTTTCCTTCTCCGGACAACTCCGGATCGTTGGCGCGGAGCAATTCGATCAGACTGGCGGCGGCGCGGCTTTCGGCCTGTTTGCGGTTGCTGGCGTGACCGCGCGCCGTCCAGTCGTTCAGGCGCGCTTCGACTTCAAATGTGGGAAGATGTTCGGGACCGGAAACAGCGACCACCTCATAGCTCGGAGGGATGTTCCAGCGCCGCTGCGAATACTCCTGCAACCAGCCTTTCGGGTTGATGCTGACCAGCATCTGTTCGGGATCGGGGAAGCGCTGCTCGATCAGATCGATGATGAAACAACGTACCGCCTCGAAACCGGCGTCCAGATAATAAGCGCCGAGCACCGCTTCGAAGAGATCCGCCAGCGTCGAATCGCGTTCGGCGCCGCCGGAGCCCTGTTCGCCGCGGCCGACGATCAGATAGTCGCCCAATTCCAGTTCGCGCGCGAGGGTGGCGATGGCCTCCTGCCGCACCAGCCCCGAACGCATCTTGGTCAGGGCGCCTTCGTCCGAATCGGGGTAGCGCTGAAAAAGATAATCGGTCAATACGATTTCCAGCACCGCGTCACCGAGGAACTCGAGCCGCTGGTTGTCATACTTGAGATTGTTTTCGACCGCATAGGAGCGGTGGGTCAACGCCTCCCGCAGCCGTTCGGTATTGGCGAAAGGGTGGCTCAGCCGTTTTTTCAGCTTTTCAATGTCGTGCGGCATGGTTCCACTCGCCGGTTGCGTATTTGGCGACAGCCAGGGCATCGGCGGCGTCCAGCCAGGCCGCGTCCGGCTCCCAGTTTTCGAATTCGACCCCGAAATCGGAGGCGAGCGCCGCCAGCAGGATTTGCGCCAGCTTGTCCCAATCGCCGCCGGTTGCCGACAGCATCAGGCTGCCCTGGTGCAGGATGCCCGCCCGGGTCCGGCGTTGCGCGGCCCCGGCGAATTTGCCGCCGTCTTCGGTCATCACGTCGAAGCGCGACGGCGAAACAAAGCATTGCATGGTGGCGCGGTCGACATCGGGTGTTTCGTCCGGCTTCAGCGCGGCATGCACGCCGGCGGCTTCCAATGCCGGAACCAGCGCCTGATGGAAGACCTTGTAGCTGCTCATCCGGTCGAGCTGCAGAATCGAATGCCCCGCCGGAATCACCGCGGTGTACGTGAGATCGCAGTCGTGATAGACCACGCCGCCTCCGGTTGGACGGCGAACCACCGCATAGCCGTCGGCCGCCGCGTCTTCCGGAAACAGTTGCGAGGTGCCGAAAGACACCGCCTTGCGGTCCCAGCGGTAAATCCGGATCAGCGGCCGCCCGATTTCCGGCGCGTGCTCCAGCAGCAATTCATCCATGGCCATATTGAAGTACGGCGAATGGGTCCCATCCTGCCATAAGTACCATTTTTCCATTTCCGTATCTCTCCATTCCGTCAGGCAGCGGCATATGCCGCTTACTTTTTTCGAACCCGGGTCGCCAGGTAGTGGACGCGTCGCTCCAGTTGTGCGTCGTGCAATGCCAGTCCGCCGCCGTTCTTATATGCCCGGCAAAATTCATCGATAATTTTGGCCGCATCGAATTCCCACTGCGCCCGGCGCGCGCAAATCATCCACGACGAAATCAAGCGCGCCAGCTCTTTGCGGCAATAACGCTCCGGCACCCCCGCCGGGAACAGCCGCGTCCCGTCCAGGTCGATCACGCCGAATTCGGCGCCGGTCCGGTACAAATTGCGCAGGCTCACATCGCCGTGCCATACTCCGGCCCGATGCAGCCGCGCCAGAAACACCGCCGTTTCCGGTCCCGGCAACGGCTGCTCCCGGTCCAGGAAACAACTGCCCGCCGCCACCGGCTCGGTAATCAGCCAATGCCGCGACGCCCAAAGCACCCGCGGCGTGACAAATCCGCGCTGTTCCAGATAGACCGCCGCCGCCAGACACCGCCACGGCCGCGGCAATTGCCAGCGCCGCTTCCACTCATGCCACCAGCTGCGCCGATTGTAACGCTTCAGAAACATGCCGCCGGTCAGCCCCGCCGTGGTGGAACGTGAATTTTTCACGATCTGCGCATTCGCCAGCAGGGCTTCCCGGTCGTAAGGCTCCCCAGCCGGATCGATCCGGCGAAAGCCCCCGTCCGTAAACGAATAATCACTGCCGGAGTGATTCCGGCAGTGACTCAGAATGTTTTTCACCGTGCGATTCACGGTCAAAAGCTCTTCATGCTTAGAGGTTTTCCACCACCAAGTCGCCGACTTCGGTGGTCGAATACCCCATTCTGCCGGCCGCCATCGACTTCAACTTGTTGCCGGTGACGTAGGCGATGCTCTTTTCGATCGACTGCGCCGCCGCGGTTTCGCCGAGGAAGTTCATCATCATCGCGCCGGCGCCGATCGCCGCCAGCGGGTTGATGACGTTCATGCCGGTGTACTTCGGCGCCGAGCCGCCGATGGGCTCGAACATGCTGACGCCGTTCGGGTTGATGTTGCCGCCCGAAGCCACGCCCATGCCGCCCTGGGTCATTGCCGCCAGGTCGGTGATGATGTCGCCGAACATATTGCCGGTGACGATCACGTCGAACCATTCCGGGTTCTTCACCATCCACATGCAGGTCGCGTCGACGTGGCAGTAGTCGGGCTTCACATCCGGGAATTCCAGCGCGAGTTCACGGAACACGCGGTCCCACAGGCCGAACACGTAGGTCAGAACGTTGGTCTTGCCGCAGAGCGTCAACTGGCCGACATAGCCCTTGGCGATGTCTTCGGCTTTGAGGCCGTGCCACGGATTGCTCTTGTTGTGACGGCGGCGGACCTCTTCGAAGGCGAAACGCAAGCAGCGTTCGACCTGGAAGTAGCTGTAGACCATGTCCTGCGTCGCCACTTCGTGTTTGGTGCCGGGCATCGACACGCCGCCGATGCCGCAATACACGTCACCGACGTTTTCACGCACGACCACATAGTCGATGTCTTCGGGCTTCTTGCCCGCGAGCGGCGTTTCCACGCCGGGATACAACTTGATCGGACGCAGGTTGATGTACTGGTCCAGATCGAAACGCAGCTTCAGCAGAATACCCTTTTCCAGAATCCCCGGCTTGACGTCCGGATGGCCGATCGCGCCCAGAAACACCGCGTCGAACGCCTTCAGCTGTTCGGCCGCATCCGCCGGCAGCACGTTGCCGGTCTTCAAATAACGGTCGCCGCCCCAATCGAAATAGGTGTATTCCAGCGAGAAACCGAATTTCTTCGCTGCTTCGTTCAGAACTTTGACTCCTTCCGCGACGACTTCCGGGCCGGTACCGTCACCGGGAAGCACTGCAATCCGATAATTTTTCGCCATGATTCCTGACATTTCCACTGAAAAAAAGGTTGATAAGGTTCGACACTCCCGTTACTATACACGTTTTTTCCGGTAAATCAACCTGCCGGGGCGACTTTGCGGCAATTTCCCGGGTTGACGAATCACATTTCCGGCGCTATATTCTATCAAAACAGAGGAATTTGGAAACGATGAGCACCAATCTGGCTTACACGAAAATTCTGACGACATTTCATGCCGCGCTTTTTAAGCTGATCGGAGTCGCAACCGATTTCACCGCCGACGACGGGCGGAATTTTTCGCTGTGCGACGCCGAATCGTGCAGCCCTCTGTGCGCATTGATCCGGCAGTCCCCCGCCGGGGAGGCGGGGTGCCGCCGCAATGACGTCGAAACGCTGAACCGGGCGCGCCTGTCGCGCCGGCCGCAGATTTTTCGTTGCCATGCCGGATTGATCGACGTCACGGTGCCGCTCTTCATCCGGGACGTATTCATCGGCGCATTGTGCACCGGGCAGGTGCTCGAAACCGACCCCACCGAGGAAAGTTTTCAGGCTTTTCTCGCCCGCAATTCCTATCTGGTCGGCGCCGACCAGCGGAAGTTGCGCGAGCATTACTTTCACTGCAAGGTGTTGACGCCGGCCCAGATCGACGCCCTGACCGAGCTGGTCAGCATGGTCGGAAATTATGTGGTCGAGAGCGAAGTCCGGCTGCGTTTCCTCGAATCGGTGCAGGAAAAACGGCCGATCCAGGCGGCGCGCGACTTCATCGAGCTGCATTACCAGAAAAATCTCAGCATCGCCGAAATCGCCGCCAAGGTGTCGCTGAGCGAAAGCCACTTCAGTCATCTGTTTAAGCAGGAGACCGGCACCACGCCGATTCAATACCTGAACCGCTGCCGGATCCGGCATGCGATCGAAATGCTCGCCGCCGACCGGCTCTCGATTACCGAAATCGCCTTTCGTTGCGGTTACGGCAACCTCACTCACTTCAACCGGATGTTTCGCCAGCAAACCGGGAAAACACCACGCGATTATCGAAAAAAGCAGGATACGTAAATAGAATCGCGGAAACGTGTAGGATTTTCTTTCCTTTCTCTGCTATACTATAAATAAGCAAGAGAACAAAGGGTGGAATCATGGCGGAAAGTGTATTGTTCATCGGGGCGCATCTGGACGATGCGGTCATCTCGTCGGGCGGATTGATCCGGAAGCTGGCGAATGCGGGGTATGAGGTCAATGTCGTCTGTTTCGGCAACGGCGACGAGGCGTTTGTGACGCCGGACGGCCGGGAGGCCGCGATCGAGCGCTTCGGCCGGGAAGCGATCAAAGCGCATGAAATTCTCGGAGTCGCCCACTTCGAATGTTACGACGTGCCGGATTTCGGCGTCTCCAAAAACCGCGATGACTACCGGCAGTGCATCCGCGCAATCCGGCGTTTCCGCCCGAAGGTGGTGTTCGGCCATTACTGGAAGGAATATTTCCAGCATCACGACATGGCCAGCCAGAGCCGCGACGCCTGGTATCAGGCGGCATGGGAGTGCTCGGGCGATCTCGGCGCCCCGTGGAAGCCGGCGCATTATTATCACTTCGAAGTGCTGCAGATGCTGCCGGAGCCGACGCATCTGGTTGACATCTCCGATACCTTTGAAGCCAAAATGGAGTCGCTGCGCGCTTTCGGCAGCACCCAGGAGCACCTCGGCGGCCTCGGCCGTCAGCTGGAAACCCGGGCGGCTTATTACGGCGCCCAGATCGGTGTCCAGTATGCCGAAGCGTTCCGCCAATCGTTTTTCCTGCCCGAAGCAGTATCCAATCTTGAGGAGATCATTCGATGAAAAAGCCGTTTTATTATGGATTCAGTGTCGACGACGTCGCGTTGGAGGGGTGGTCGACGCCGGAACATCTGGCCGATATTCTGACCTTTTGCGACGAGTTGAAGCTGAAGAGTTCCTTCTTTGTGGTGCCGATCGTCGAAAGCACCGATCAGCCGTTCACTTCGCTCGCGGGCTATGTCGAACTGCTGCGCCAGGCGCACGCGGCCGGGCACTGCATCGCGCAGCACGGCTTGCGCCACAACCGCTTCGAGCTCGGGGTGCCGCCGCCGATGGTGCTGAATCTGGCGCACGAAGGGCCGGCGCGGGAATTTCTCCGGCAGAATCGCGAACAGCTCGACCGCGAACACAACGTCGAAAATCTGCGCGGCCGTTTGCGGCAGGGGCGGACGATCCTGGAGCAGGCGCTGGGATTCCCGATCACCGGATTCCGCGCTCCGGCGCTGCAGGAGTGCCCGGCGATGTTCGAGGCGCTGGCGCAGGAAAAATATGCGTTCGACAGCTCCAGTTGCCTGCAGGAGACCGGCTGGGACTACATTCAGGATCAAATGGATGTGCCGCCGCGGGAAATCACCCGGGCGCGTTTTCTGGCGCACCAGCACCACGCCGACGTGGTGGAACTGCCGCTGACCACGGACTACAGCTGGTATCTGACCGAAGCCAAATACCAGGCGGTGCTGGATCTGGCCAAACACGACTTTCTGGCGTGTGTGAAAGCCGGGATTCCGTTCGTCCACGTCTGCCATGTGTCGCCGATTCAGGCCGGCGATCCGGGGTGCGGCTTCCGGGTGCTTCGCGATTTGAATCAATTTATGCACGCCGAGGCCGGCAAGCAGGGCTTCGAACTGCAATCTCTCAATCTGGCGGAAATCGCCGCAGCCATCAAAGGAACATTATGAGCGAAGCTACCAAAATCATTTCATTCGAATCCGAAGGCGGCGGCGCGTTCGGGGACGTGCTGACCCGGCGCAGCGAGCGGCGGCCGTTGAAGGTCGGCGTGCTGTGTCTCGGCTACTTCGAATACTGGCGGATGTATCCGCCGCTGGAAGAGCTGGTGCGCAAGGATCTGGCGGGCGCGGCGAAGCGGGTCAAGGCGGCGCTTCCGGGAATGGAAGTGGTGACGACGGCGATGGTGGATACGCTCGACCGCGCCCATGAGGCCGGTGTCGCATTGCGTGACGCCGATGTCGAAGCGGTGGTGGTGATCGAGGGCACGTATATACCCGACTTCATCACCATGCACGCGCTGGATCAGCTCTCCGCGCGTCCGTATGTGGTGCTTTTCAACACCCAGACCGGCGCGGATGTGAATCCGGAAGACAACTACATGGCGACGATGCGCAACAGCTCGCTGATCGGCATTTCGCAGTTGACCGGTTCGTTCCGCAAGATGAAGCTGGATTACGCGGTCGTGGTCGGGGAAATCGCCGAAGAGGCGCCGTACCGGGAGATCGCGGCCAAATTGACGGCGCTGGAAGCGGCCCGGGACCTGAAGCGCAGTACCTACGGCTTGATCGGGCACGTGTTCCGCGGCATGTTCGACCTGGAATTCGACCGGGCGAAGGTCAAGGGTTACCTCGGACCGGAGGTGATGACAATTCAGGTGGAGCACCTGATCGATGCGTGGAAGACGATTTCGGCGCAGGAAACCGACGATGCCGCGCGGGCGCTGTTCCAACGCTTCAAAAAGAAGCATATCGAATTCGACGACGTCAAGCGTTCGGTGCAAGTCGGCCTGGCGATGCGCAAGCTGTACGAGCGTTTCAACCTCGACGGATTGTGCTTCCTCGGACAGCACTACATCGAAAAGATGACCGGCGCTCCGGCGCGGATGGGTGCTTCGATGCTGATGGAGCAGGAGCGCCGGATGGTGGCGTGCGAAGGCGACATTGCCGGACTGGTGATGATGGAATTGCTGACGCGCTTCACCGGCAACCTGCCGTTTCAGGCGGAGTGGGGCCAATTCGACCGGGCGAACAACGCGATGTTCCTGCTTGGACACGGGATCGGGGCGGCGTCGCTGGCGAAGAGCGATGCGGATATTTACCTGACGCATTCGCCGGAGGAGTGGGGCTTCAAGGGGTCGGGGCTGAATTACCAGTTGATTCTGCGTCCGGGCCGGGTGACGATGGGTCATTTTATCAACACCGGCGACAGCTGGCAGATGCTGATTTCGGGCGGCGAATCGCTGGATTATCCGGCGTTGCCGTGCGACGAATTGCACGCGATGGTGAAGGTGGCGAGTCCGGTGGAGGAGTACGTCAAGTCGATTCTGGAAATCGGGACGGCGCATCATATCGTGGTGGCGCACGGCGACGCGAAGGAGCAGTTGCGCCTCTGCGCCGAAATGATGCGCATCAAGTCCGTGATTGTGGAATAAGATATGGAGAGAAGGACGGCCAAGGTTGACACGCCTACTCTAACACTCACTCACCTGGGAGCGCGTACGGGTACGCCGCGTAAGCGGCGCCGGCGCTCTGGCGCCGTGGCCACTGCGGCCATGGAGCAGACGCGAGCGAGAGCGCGGCAGCGCTGGAGCGAACCGGTCTAAGGACTTGCCGCCCTGACGGCGGCAAGTCCGCGTTAAGCCGAACGGCGCGTGAGTGATCGGGGTGGGAGGGGCAGGGCCCCTGCGTTTGCCGGGGCGCGACTCTCGAAGAGCGCGGCCCCGTGGCTGCCGTGGCAATCGTCACATTTCCGGCCTTGTTGCCGAGAAGTTTGGTAAAAAGAAGTTGAAGGGCGAAACCTCAATCGAAAGGGAAGACAAAATGTCGGTATGCATTCCGAAGAGTGAATTCGAAGCGCGGATCGTGCGCTTGCAGCAGGAGATGGCGCGCCGGAATCTGGACGCGCTGGCCGTGTACGGCGACGAGTACCGGAAAGAAAACCTGCGTTATGTGACGAACTTCTGGCCGATTTTCGAACGCGGCATGCTGTTCATCCCGCGTAGCGGCGCGCCGGTGTTCGCCGGTGCCCCGGAGGGGGAAAAATACGCGGCCGAACAGTGTATCTGGTCGGATTTGCGCAACGTCAAGGAATTCGCCTGCGTGTCGGTGCCCGATGCGATCGATTATCCGCTGGCGAGCTTTTCCAGCTTCCGGGAAATTCTCGGCGACATGCTGAAGACCGGCAAGAAGCTCGGTGTGGTCGGCACCTATGACCTGCCGCGTCATATTTACATGCGTCTGGAAGAATCCGTGCCGGGACTGGAACTGGTCGAATCCAACGACATCATGACCGCGATGCGCCTGATCAAGACGCCGGCGGAAATCGCCTGCCTGCGCCAGGCCGGGGCAATCGCCGGAGCCGCGTACAAGGAATTGATCCGTACCGCGGTGCCGGGCAATACCGAACGTTTTGCCGCCGGAGCCGCCGAAGGCGTGGCGCGCCAGGCCGGAGCGGAAGCGGTGATTTTCACCGTGATGGGGACCGGGGAGCGCGCGGCGACGGTGATCGGCCGGGCGACCGAAAAGATCATCGCCGACGGCGATATGGTGATGGCGGCGCTGGCGATTCAGTATGCCGGTTATGTGACCACGGTGGAGTACCCGTTTGTCGCCGGCAAGGCTTCGGACAATCAGAAGTGGTTTTTGAACGCGCTGGTGGAAGCGGCGAATGCGCAGTACGACATGCTGCGTCCCGGCGTTGTTACCGGCGACATGGTCAAGGCGGTCAAGGCAGTCTTCGCCAAGCACAAGCTGACCGAATACGACGTATATCCGCCGATGCACGGGATCGGTCTCGCGGAAGCGGAATCGCCGTATCCGGATGAGAATTCGACCTATCGCTTCGAAAAGGGCATGTGCGTGAATTCCGACATCAGCTTGTTCGGGCATCCGCACGGCTCAAACCGGATCGAAGAGGGATTTGTCTTCACCGACAGCGGCGTCGAGTCGCTGACACCGGTGATCCGCGAACTTCTGGCGAAAGGGATTTGAGCATGAAACACGGAGCGAAGGTATGGTATTTTCCGGACGGGTATCTGCCGGAGAAGGTCAAGGACGGATGCATGGAAGCGCACGAAGCGCTGATGCTGTTCAATACCGATGACAAAGACATTGCCGTCGAAATCGACGTCTACTTTTCGGATCGCGATCCGGTAAAGAACATTCCGGTGCGGGTCCCCGCGGAGCGCATCATTGCGCTGCGGCTGGATCACCCGGAGGATCTGAACGGTACCGTGATTCCGCCGCTGACGCAGTATGCGTTGCGGATCCGGGCATCGGAACCGATCGTGGCGCAGTTCGGCCGTCTGGATACAACCCAGAGCAATATGGCCTACTACGTCGGCGTCGGTTTCTGCGAGTAAGGTATAGAGATGTGGGGGCTCCACGCCCCCCACGCCCCGCAGGCTCGGTCACAGGACCCTTTAGAGGACTGGGGGAGCGTCGGTTGGGCCAGTGTGCGCATGGCACGGACGACAAAGGACGACAAAGGACACGGCCGATTGCGTGCCATATCGTTATCCGTGGCGCGCCACCGACGGCCGGTGTGCCGTGGATGTAGACTCGATATGATTCAACCGTTGCCGTGCGCCCATTGCCAACCGCTAACCTGTGAGCACGCACGGGCCGAAGGGAGTTTTGGCCGCCTGGTGGCGGCAAAAACGTGAAGCCGAGCGGCCGAGCGGTCCGGGTTGGGAGGGGCCGGCCCCCAACATCACCACACTCGCCGCATCAGCGGCGAACACTTCCTTGATTACTTCTTGATAACCACGAAGGACTGCAGCAGGGCGGATTGGGCGCCGACATTGGCCAGGTGTCTGGACACTTTGCGGATTTCGCTCATGATCTCGATGAACAGAACTCCGGAAGCCGGAGCACACTTATTCCGGGTCATCCGTTTCAGGTGATTCGCTTCGCATTGCTCGGTGTATTTTTGCACCGATTGCGCCAGCTGCTTGCAGAACTCCTGCTCCGCCGGATCGTTTTTCTCCAACAGCATCACCGTGCATTCCGCCTGCCGGGTCAAACGCTCGTGAAGATCGCGCAACTCCTCGTTTGCGGCTTCACTCAATTCGATTTCATCGCTGCGGAGGCGCGTCATCAACTCCAGAACCGTCCCGGTGTGCTCGCCGATGCGCTCGGCATCATGGGTACAGTGCAGCAATACCGGAATCAATTCCGCCTGCGGCGCCGAAAGCTCCCGCTGCATCAGATTGGACAGATAATTGATAATGTCCTGCTGCTGCTCGTCCAAACGCAATTCCCGCTTTTCCTGCTGCTTCAACGCCTCCTGCTTCGCGACGCTGTCCCTGGCGCCGGAACTCAGCGCGCAATCGACCATCTTCCACGATTTGCGCAGCATGCGCTGCAACGCCAATACGCACTGCGACAACGCCACCGTCGGCGTCGCCAGCAGATGCGGCTCGAGCCGCTGGTACTTCACCTTCGGCGTGCGGATCGGAATCAATATTTCACACAATCGCGCCAGGAGTGGAATGAAGCCGACCAGAAGAAGCGTCGTCAACACATTGAACACGGTATGGGCGTTGGCGATCCGGCGCGGCAGATCCCCATTGGCGGA
>JAVBQJ010000034.1:0-89033 GCA_031549115.1 Victivallaceae bacterium | reverse complement strand
TGCCCTCCAAAACCCCCCCCCCCCCCTTATTTGTCGGCTTATTTTCACATTGTCTGGGGTTGCTGTGGGGGTGGTTCGTGCCCCGGGGGGGGGGGGGGGGGGGGCCCGGGCCCCCCCCCCCATTCTTTACCATTGCTCCCGGAAATGACTTGGCGACTTGCCGTATTTGCGCTTGAAGAGATTGGAAAAGTAATATTGGTCCGGGAAGCTGAGTTCGGCGGCGATTTCTTTGATGCTCTTGCGGGAATTGCGCAGCATGATCATGGCGAGTTCGAGTTTTTTGCGGAGGAAATAGCGATAGGGGGTCTCGCCGTACTCGCGGGAAAAGAGCCGGATCAGTTGCGATTCCGAGTAGCCGAACTTGTGGGCGATGTGTTTCAACTGAATGTTTTCTCCGGCGTACTCCTCCAGTTGCCGCTTCAGCTCCAGCGCGATCGGGTGGTGGCACGGCTCACCGCCGTAAAGGCGTTGCGACATGGCATAAATCAGCCGGTGGGTGACGATGGAGGCGGTTTCGTGGGCGTTCGCCGGATGGGTGCGCATTTCTTCGAGACAGGCGGAAAACAGCGGGCCGAGGTTGGCTTGCTTGATCAAAAAAACATCCGACAGGCGGTAAATTTTCAGCAGTTCCGCGACCAGGGTTCCGTGAATGTTGAACCAGATTTTTTCCCACCGGTCGACCGGGTCGGTGCGGTACCGGTGCGGGGTTCCGGCATGGCAAATATAGATATCCCCGGTTTCCGGCAAATAGGCGCGGTCGCCGACCTGATACACGCCTTTTCCTTTGACGATATATTCGAAAACGAACTCGGGAGAGATCTCGCGCCGCATCGAATAGTCGGCGCGACAGCGGGTAATGCCGCACAGCGGCATGTAAATGCGCTCATCGCCTTCGGAGAGAAAGCAGACCACGCATTCTTCATTGAATTGTTCGAATTTGCGTATAATACTCATCTTTTTGTGATTTTGCCTATTTTAAAAAACCTTGATTTACAGTATACTATTTTACAAGCAAAAGCAAATGGAGAAGTACGATGACAGGCAAAAAAGGGGTGGTGATCACACCGGATGATTTCGTCGGCGCCGACTGGTGCGCACTGGCGCGGGAGTATGGATTGAACACGCTGGGCATTCATTCCGGCGGCGGCGCCAACCATGACGCGGTGGAGCGCTTCGGCGCATACGGGCAGGAGGAATTCCGCATCCGCTGCCGGGAGTCCGGGCTGGAATGCGAATATGAATTTCATGCCGCCGCGTCACTGCTGGACCGGACACTTTTTGAACAGAAGCCGGAATATTTCGCGCAGGAGTTCCTGAACGGCCGCCGAACGCCGGATCTGGATTGGTGCGTCACGCATCCGGAAACCGTGGAGCTTCTGCGCCTGGGAGCACGCCGCCTGACCGAGGCGCTGCCATCCTCCACCCACCGCTATTACTATTGGGGCGCGGATCACCCGAACGCCAACTGCCATTGCCGGAATTGCTCGCGTCACAGCTTCTCCGACCTTCACTTATTGAGCGCCAACGCCATGCTCCGGGGAGTTCGCGACGCGGATCCGGCGGCCGAATTGGCCTTTCTGGTCTACATCGGCAATTACGACTTGCCGGAGCGTGTGCAACCAGCCGAAGGCCTTTTCCTCGAATTTGCGCCGTATCCGCGCTGTTACCAACATGCGATCGACGATCCCGGGTGCCGGATCAACCGGCGGTATTGGAACTCCCTGCGGCAGTATGCGGAGATATTCGATCTGGCGCGGGCGCATATTCTGGAGTACTGGCTGGATTCGTCGCTGTTCAGCGGCTACCGGAAACCGGCGGTTTCGTGTCCATGCACGGAGACGATCCTGCGGCGCGACCTCGATGCTTATTGCGGGCTCGGCGTCGGCAACATTACCACATTCGCAGTTTATATGGACGGCGATTATTTCAGCCGTCATGGAACCGGAGAAGTGGAGCGCTACGCCGAGCTTCTCCAGGAATATTTTTAACCAAATGGAGGTATCCTATGAGAAGGTTCCGGGAAGTGTTCACACTGATAGAACTTCTGGTCGTGATCGCGATCATCGCCATCCTGGCGAGCATGCTGCTGCCGGCATTGGCGAAAGCACGGGCCGCGGCACAGCGAACCAAATGTGTCAGCAATCTGAAACAGATCGCCGTCGGCCAGCACATGTACGCCGGTGACAATGTGGACCGGCCGCCATTGACGACGGAGGGGCCGGAAACCAGCGGCCGCTTCTGGGTATGGTTTCTCTCCAACTACGTCGGCGGGCCCTACAAGCCGGGCAATCCGATCACGGAATGTTATACTCTGAAAATCTATCATTGCCCGAGCAACGGCAAGAGCGGTCTGGAAGGCTGCCTGACCTATTCGCAGAGCCAGTATTTCGGCGGCAACGGCGACGGCTTTCTGGGAAAATTCGATTACATTCCGCTGTCGGCGTGGAAGGACCCGTCCGGGAAGATCGCGGTGGCGGAGACCAACTTCAACTCCCGCGGGATGAGTCTGGTGCTGGTGAACATGCCCGGCTATCAATACAACGACGACGGCTTCTGGTACGGTACCGTGGTCAATGTCGACCGCCATCAGGGGCTGTGCAATGTGATCTGGGTCGACGGGCATGTATCGGGCGAACGCAACAGCCCGGAGCTGCTCGACACTACCCACTACATGACGAACGATTGAAGGAACGGCGATGCGAAATACCATACGCAACGGAATACTTTCCCTGGCGCTGCTGGCGGCGGCGCCGATATTCGGCGTGGAAAACATTCTAACCGGAGTGATCCCCGAAGTTCAGCAGGCGTATGCCGGAACGGGAGAGGCGTTTTCACTGGCGAACGCCGGGAAAATACATGCGCCGGCGGACGCGCCGGAGTTTGTCCGCGACGCTCTGGAGCTGTGGCGGCGGGAGATGCCGTTCTTGCCCGAGGCCGCATTCGATCTCGCGCCCGGATCGTTCCGGCTGGTACTGGGAGAAGCGAAGCCGGAAGCGCCGGAGTGTCCGCAAAGCGGCTTCGACGCCTATGCCATCGTGGCGGATGCGCGGGGAATCGAGGTAGCTGCCGACTCCGCCGCCGGGCTCTTTTACGCGATTCAGACGCTGCGCCAGCTGGCGGATGTCGAAGGGCGCATTCCGGCGCTCCGCATTCGCGATTGGGCGGATCAGAAGTGGCGCATCTGTTACCTCGGCGTCGCCGATCCGGAATGGCTGCTACCGAAGCTGGCGCGGTTGAAAATCAATATGGCCATCGTCGAGTCTTACTGGTATGGCGCGGGTAACTGGTGGTTTTCTCCGGCCGGTGCGAACCGGGAGGCGGCGGAACGCTTTCAGGAGGCGGCCCGGCGCAATCACGTCGAAGTGATGCCGTTGATCCAGGGCGGCGGCTGGGCCTACGGCGTGGTCGACCGCAATCCGAATTGCGCCGAAGGCGTCGCCATGCGGGACATCGCGATGAAACTCGCGGGAGACGAAGCGGAATTTCCTCATCGCAATCTGATTCGAAGTGCGTCGTTGCCGATCCGGGTGAAATCGCCGGATGGCGGCACGGTGTACGAGGAGGAACGCGACTACCGGATTCTGCCGGGCGTGACCGCGCGTCCGTTTGCCGAAACCAACGCTCCGTGGCGATTGCAGCGGCTTCCCGGCGGACGCATTGCCATAAACGCGGAAGTGACGGCAGATTATGACTACGTCCCCTATTCGCCGCACCAGAGCCCCTATTGTCCGAGCGAACCGGAAACCTATGCGATTTTGCGGGAAACACTGGAGAATGCCGTAAAAATCTACGATCCGGCATTCATCCATATCGGTCACGACGAAGTGATCCGGCGCAACACCTGTTCGCGCTGCCTGGCGCGGCAATTGGACAAGGCGGAATTGGCGGGGGAGGATCTGCGCTGGTGGTACGACACCATCCGGCAGCAGAATCCGGCAATACAGATCATGGTCTGGGACGATATTTTCCGTGAAGCGGCCGGCGGCGGCGAACTGCTGGCGTATCTGCCGGAGGATGTGATCGTCTGTCCATGGTTTTATCACGCCGATGCCGAGGCCCGCAATTATATCCGGGGATTGCTGAAGTGGTTTCTCGTCCAACACCGGCGGCCGTCGATCGGCACCGCCAGCGGTTACTTCCCGGAAAACGCCGTGATCTGGCGCGATGAACTGCGTCCGTACCGGGACGACCCGAAGTACTGGGGGATGATGTTTTCGCACTGGGGCGAATCGATGCGCCTGTGGGGTTCGCTGCCGCTGGCGGCGGAGTTCATGTGGTCGGCGGAGCGCCCCGGCCCCGAAGCGCTGGCCGCGCTGCTGGCGGCGGAATACGCGTTTGGCGCCTATGGCTTCCGTCCGGCGCTGGAATATTCGCTTCAGCGCGAAAGTATGGCGCAGGCGGTCGCAAACGGCAACACCGATGTGAACGCGTTGCGGCAATTGGTCCGGGACAGGCGGGAGGCGATTCTGGCCCGGCGGCATCCGGCTTTCCGCGATGCCGTCAATCCGTTCCCGGAAGTCGCGGCGGCGCAGATGGAACGTCTGGCGGATGGCTATGCGGCGCTGGTGCCGCGCGGCGAACCCGGCGTTTCGGATGAGGTGCTGGCGGAAACCGTTCCCGACCGGGTTGTCGATCATCCGGGAATCCGGGAATTGATCTGGGAGGGGGCAATGCCCGCGGTGGGCGAAATCATCCTGTGCGACGCCGATCCCGGACTTTATACGGTTGCCGCCAGTGTGGATGGCGAAACGTGGAACCGGTGGGGAGAAGTTACCGTCGACGCTTCGGGGCTGGGCCGGTTGCGCCGGACTCCGGCGCCGATCCGGCGCTTGCGGGTATTCAGTACGGAACCGAAAGAAAACATCAATGCCGTCCTGTCGATATGGGCGGCGGAAACGGAGCCGGGTAAATGACATTGTGGATTTCCGATCTCGCGCAGGCCTCCGGCGGCGCCCACCCCGGCTGGAAGCCGGTTCCCTACAGGACAATGGATGGCATCGCCGGAAACATGCTGTATGCGCCGAAGTTCCGGCCGGGGCAGGCCGTCCGGATCCCGCTGCCGGTCAAAGGTCGTTACGATATTTATCTCGGGTTTGCCGCCAGCCAGCCGTGGGTGATTCCGATGGGAGTCACCGTGAAGCTGGAACGCGATCCGGCCTTTTGCCGGGTTTCCGGCTGGGGCGGGCATTGGTTTTGGGAAATCTACGACAATTACTGGAAAACCGCCGAACTCGATCACGATACGCTGCTGATCACCGGCGATTGGCTGTACGACAGCGCTCCGGCGTGGATCCGGCTGGAACCGGCCGTGCCTATGCCGGAACCGGGTACGAAAACGCTGGTGGTCACCAACGACGGTTATGCGCCGCACACGGTGGAGTCATTGTACGCGTCGCTGATGCCGCTGCGTGACAGCGCGGCCCGGGATTTGCTGTTCTGTGTCGCCCACGGCGACGTGTCGTTGATGGTGCCGTCGCAGGTCGGGACGGTGCCGGAATACGATCCGGAGTTCCCTTATCTGCGCGATTACGATTGCCAAACCGTTCAGGCCCTGTCCGGGATACGGAAAACACATCCGGAGTTTCTTGCGGAGCTGACCGGGTTCGTCCATTCGCTCGGATTGAAAATGCATCTCTCGTTCCGGACCGGCGCGGTGTATATGACCGAATGGCCGTTCAATTCCCGCTTTTTCCTGGATCATCCGGAGTGTCGCTGCCGCTTGTTCGACGGTACACCGGTGGCGCGTCTGAGCTTCGCCCATCCGGCGGTTCAGGAGCATTTTCTGGCGTTATTCGCTGAATTCATCCGTTGCTGCGACTGCGATGGCCTCAATCTGGTCTTCACCCGGGCATTGGCGCCGGTACTGTTCGAAGAGCCGCTCCGGCAACACTTCCGGCGGCAATACGGCGAGGAGCCCACCGGTGAGGAGGATGCGCGGGTGATGCCGCTGCGAAGCCGGATTCTGACCGGCTTCATCCGCGAGATCCGAACCCTGCTGGACCGGGAAGGGGCCCGGCGCGGACGGCGGCTGGAACTGTCGCTGATCGTGCCGGCGACGGAGGCGGTCAACCGCCGGCACGGACTGGATCTGGAAGTCTGGGCTCACGCGGGGCTCATCGACAGCATGCAGGCCGATGGTTCGATTCAGCGGCGCGACCATGAGGAGCGTGTCGACAACATTGAATTCGACTATTTCGCCCGGGTTTGCGCCGGAACTTCGTGCCGCTGGTATCCGCGAATCGGCGACGCGACCGACGATGACGCCTTTCTGGCGCACTACCGACGCGGCATCGCGTCCGGCGCTTCGGGCGGCTATCTCTGGGATGCGCCGTCCAACCAGATCTGCTGGAACAATCTCCGGCATCTTGACGACGACGGCGCCCGCGCCCGGCTCTGGTACGATACGCATCCGCCGCAATCGTTGTGCCATCCGTTGAAAACGCTCGACGGCTTCGACGCCGACCGCTACCCGGCGCATGTCGCCTACTAACCACGGAGAACACGAAAAATGAACCTCCAGATGTTTGTTGGGCTGATGATGTTGTTCGTGTGCCGGAGCGGTGCCGGTGATGTGGACGCGGAACCGCGCTTTGTAGGCTAATTGTGCGCCGCCTGTGCACAAGTGTGGAGAATTATGATAGTGGACGCGGGGCCGCATTGCGCCCCGATTCACGCGGGGGCCGGCCCCTCCCAACCCGGATCGCTTGGCCGCTGGGTTTCCGGTTTTTGCCGCCATTTGGCGGCAAAAACTCCATTCGCAGCTCACTCCCTGCCGGTCGTTCGGGCGCGCCCCCCTCAGCGCTGGCAAAGCCAGCGCCGTTCGCCGGGGGAGGCTCCATGCCGCGCTCCTTGGCGCGAGCTTCGCTGCGCCAATTCCTAGCTGGCCAGGTCGCGCCTGACCGGCGCTCCCCCGTGCGCGCTCACAAGTGGACGGTTGACATTCGACGTGTGAATCATGTCGAGTCTCGTAATCGTCAGCCGTTGCACATCCGGGGCGGCAGGGCCGACAACAGGCGTGGGTCCCTGGGGGGTAGTAGGGGGGAGCAGCGCGCTCCCCCCGGAGGGACCGGACGTGTGTCGCCGGCAGCAACGGCGGCTTTTGTGGTGGTCTGGCCGGTTCGATGCGGCAACTAACGCTCCCCCCTGTCCAAAAGGTCGCGGAGGATATGACGCAGCCATATCCGCAGCAGAGGTGCAGGGTCCTGTGACCCTGCCGTGGGGGTGTGGGGGACGAGGAGTCCCCCGCATTCTCCGACACCAATCACTATGCTTCGCTTCAGCGCAATTGACGGGAAGGGGGGAGGCGGGTCAACCACTCCTCCGGCGCAATCGCCACGGGAAACGGCGTATTCAGCAGCAGCGCGGCGACCCGCTCCCGGAGGATGCCGAAAAAGCGCCATTGCTTCCGGGCGCCGATCCGGTGCAGTGCCTCGTAGCGCCCGCCGCCGCCCGCGGCGATGAAATCCGAAGTCACCAGCTCGTATTCGGCCAATTCCGGGTCGAACGCCGTCACCCGGTTCGCCGTGTCGGCGGTGACCCGGATTCCCGTCATCACCGGCTGATACGGGTGTTTTTCAGCCATCCGCAGCTGCTCTTCGATGATTTCCGTCAATTCCTGCCGCGATACCCGGAAACCGGCCACCCGGTCATGATACGGAAACATCGCGAACAATTCACGTTCGGTGATCTGCTCCGGCCAGGCTTTGGGGCTGGTGGAGTTGCCGTACAATCCCACCGTTCCCGCCGGCAGACCGGCGGTAAGCCCGGAAAGCGCCAGCGTGCCGAAACTGGAGGCGTAACGGCGTTTCGAGGACCGCGACGGCGCCGGTGTCGTCCGTCCCAGCACGGCGGAATTCGCGTCCAGCCGGAACTTCCGGCTCATGCTCCGGACCAATTCACGGGAAGGGGGGACTTTGGGGGTGACCGGGATGAATTCCGATGCGATCTTCCGCGCGCCGCGCTTTCCGGCCTCGGGGATATCCAGCACAATCCGGCTGACTCCGGCGCCATGGCCGCCGGGAGCGGTAAAATGAATGCCTTTCACCGCCTCTCCGGCGCTGATGACATGGGTGTGGCCGCCCAGCACCAGATCGATTTCCGGATAATCGGCAATCAGTTCGGCCAGGTGTTGTGCCTGCGAAGCGTAAATTCCCCGGTGCACCGCCAGAATAATCACATCGCAGGGCTGCCGCGTTACCTCCGCCATCGCCAGCTTCAACGCTTTCTGCTCGGTTATCAGCTTCGGCATGCCGTCGGGGAGCCGGAGATACCAATCGAGCACCCCCGAAGTCAAGCCGATCACGGCGATCCGCAACCCGGCCCGTTCGAAGCGCGCCACCGCCGGCTCTCCCTCCCAGTTCGCCGCGATCACCCGGCCGTGGAATTGCGCCATCAACTCCCGCAGCCGTGCCACGCCCCATTCGAAATCATGGTTGCCCGGCACCCATACGTCGAATTCCAGGAAATTGAGCACTTCGACACCGAGAACGCCGCCGGACAGCGCCAACTGCATCGAACCGGACAATTCATCCCCGCAATCGATCAGCAGCGTGTTTTCCATCCCGGCGCGCTCGCGCTCCCGGTTCAGCAGTGTCGCCAGCCGCGGCCAGCCGGCGCCGTTTTCGCCATCCTGCCATTGCCCGTGGACATCGCTCACCGCCAGCACCGTCAATTCCGCCGCCGGCACGAAAACGGTCCATGCCAACAGCAGTGGAATCAACAGCCAGCGGTGGCGCATCGTACCAGCCTTTTGCGGTTTCGGATTAGAACTTCGGCGGCAGGAAGTCGGCTTCGTTCAGCTTGACATTCAGTTCGAATTGCACGACCTGGGTCTGCTCCTTGCGTCCGGCCTGAAAAATAGTGGAGCGGTCGGGGATCATCACGTCGCCGTAGTTGCCGTAGCGGTCGATGACGGCGACATATTGAATATCGGCGTCGTTGTTTCGCGCCGTGGTGGAAATCATCCGGGTCAGATAGGTGGCGCTGTCGATGTACAGGTCGAACGCCGGTGCTTCGGCGGCTTTCGGCACGCAACGCAACTTGTACAGGTCCTCGTCGTCGACCGTGCACAGCGTCAGTTCCAGCGTCTCGAACACCGAAGCCAGATCGCCGTCCGGAACGCCGAAAATGAATACCGTCCGCAGCACCGACAGCTCCGGTTCTTCGATTTGGGTCACCGTCCGGTTGATGTAGTCCACGCGCCAGGCTTTGCCGCTGTTGAAAAGCACGGCGGCGGCGGGACGGTTTTCATGCAGTGTGGTCAATTGAAAGTGTTCGGGTTTCAAAAAACGGGTTTCCAGCAGGAATTTTTCATCATCCGCCAGAAAACGCGGCCAGGTCACCACCTGGCGCTGGATGAAGCTGTCCGCCCGCTCGAATTCACCGGACGGATCGGCCGCCTGCCGCCGGAGGGCCAGCAGCTCTTCGACGGTGATATCCGCCGGGCGCTCATTCTCTCCGAAACCGAGCCAGGCGCAACCGGACAACAACGCGCCACAGGCAATCGCCGTCACGCCGGCAACAATACGCAGCCAATTCTTCATAATTCCGTTTCTTTCCTGAAAAATGTACGGCAACATTAAAAAACGAATAAAATCACAAGATGGAAATTTACTCCGTTTCCCTTTTAATTGCAAATGGGAAAACGGAAAAAAGCCACGGCCGCATCAATATTGTCGGGAAAATGGAGGACTTCCCGGTTGCATTGCCGGTCATGCCGTATTATATTAGGCTATAACAATCATTCCAAGAAAATATTACGATGAAAAAATTCTTGCCGGGAATCCTTGCGGGAGTGGCGGTTGTCTTTGTTTTCGCTCTGTTTGCCGCCTCCGGCCGCTGCGGTTGGTGCGGCGGCGCTTCCACCGCCGGAGCCGTCGACGCTGCCGGTATATTCTGGTGTTCCGAAGCGTGCTGGGAAAAAGCGCTGCCGGTATGTGCCGTGTGCAACGGCAAATGCCGCAACGGCGCAGCCTGGCTGTCCGATATCCCGTTCTGTTCTCCGGGCTGTCTCAACAAAAACCCTTATCCCGCCTGTACGTTATGCAACACCTATGTGCGGGAATACCGGCAACTAACCTATGGCCGGCATACGCTTTCCTATTGTCAGCCATGCAGTCAACTGCCGTTGTGTTTCGTCTGCAGTCTGCCCTGCAACGGGCAATTGACCGGCAGTTTGAAGATATTTTGTTCCAACTGCGCCTCCTCCGCGGCCGTCGCGGCGGAAACGGCGCAGTACGGATTGGCGAAAGAGCTGCCGTCGTGTTCGCAATGCGGCCGAATCTGCCGGGAAAACGCTTACAGCGTCAACAGTCAGGTCTTCTGTTCCGACGACTGTCTGGATGCCAATGCGTTGTCATGTACCTGGTGCGAAGAGTTGTATTGGCCCGGCACGGGCAGCGAAGGCTTCTGTTCGTTGGCATGTTTTCAAAAAAGCCGGTCTCCGATCTGCCGCAAGTGCGAGAGCAACGCCGATCCGCGGATATTGCGGGAAAACAACGGCATCTGTTCCTGGTGCCGTAAAAAAGAGCAGTCCGGCCAACCGAAAGTCCGGCGCCGTTATGTTCGCTCCCGGACGCGGACCATCCGGACCATTTACACGGGTTGCGGCGCCGGCGGCGCCAAAGCTCCCAGCACCGGCGCCAAAGCCGGAGGCGCCGGCAAGTGACACATATTCCTTGAAAAAACAGGGAATGTTGCGGAAAAAAACGAAAGGCGGCTTGACATTGCCCCGGAACCGGGTCTAAAGTAATATATACATGTACACGCCATGCCGGCTAGCTTGAAGAGGATAAGAATGGGTCAAAAACTGTTAATCGTCGAGTCTCCGACCAAAGCCCGGACCATCACCCGGATGTTGGGCAAGGACTTTAAAATCATGGCATCGATGGGCCACGTCCGGGACTTGCCCGAACACGCGTTCGGCGTCGATGTCGATCGCGACTTTCAACCGGAGTATGTCGATACGCCCCGGAGCAAAAAGATCGTATCCGACCTGAAAGCGGCCGCCAAGAGCGCCGACGAAATCTATCTGGCGCCCGACCCCGACCGCGAAGGCGAAGCCATCGCCTGGCACTTGCAGGAGGTGTTGAAAAAGGGCTTTAAGGGGTCGTTCCGGCGCGTGAGTTTTCATGAAATCACCAAGACCGCGATTCTGCGGGCCCTGGAACATGGCGGCGACATCGACTTGAATCTGGTCGATGCCCAGCAGGCCAGGCGGGTTCTCGACCGGGTGGTGGGTTACAAGGTCAGCCCGCTGTTATGGTCGCAGATTGCCAAGGGCGCCTCCGCCGGGCGGGTTCAGTCGGTGGCGTTGCGTCTGATCGTCGAGCGCGAACGGGCGATTCTGGCTTTCATCCCCGAAGAATACTGGAACTTCGAAATGCGTCTCGCCAGCGAAGCCGGCGACGAATTCATCGCCAAGCTGTTCAAAATCGACGGCGCCAATTTCAAAATTCCGAACGAAGCGACGGCGCTGGCCTGTGCCCGCGCCATCGAAAACGGTTCCGGGTTCACGGTCGACGCAATCGAGCGCAGCGAACGCAAACGCTATGCCCAGCCGCCCTTCACCACCAGTACCTTGCAGCAGGCGGCCAACCAGCAGCTGCGCTTCACCGCCAGCTTCACGATGAAGCAGGCGCAGAGCCTGTACGAAGGCGTCGATATCGGCGCCGGCGGGGCGACCGGTTTGATCACCTACATGCGAACCGACTCGGTCAATATCGCGAGAGAGGCGCAGGAGGCGTGTCTCGGCTTCATCCGCTCCGCCTACGGCGCGGAATATGTCCCCGCCAAGCCGAACTTCTACAAGAGCAAAGGCAACGCCCAGGAGGCGCACGAAGCGGTCCGTCCGACCGATGTGACCCGGACGCCGGAATCGCTGGCGCCGTATCTCGAATCGGCGCAACTGAAGTTGTACACCCTGATCTGGCGCCGTTTCGTCGCCAGCCAGATGCCGCCGGCGCGCCTCGAACTTTTGACCGTCGATGTCGATACCCTCGGCAGCGACGGCAGGCGTTATACCGGCCGCGCCAACGCCAGCCGGATGCTGTTTGCCGGCTTCACGCTGGTGTACAACGACCAGGACAAGAATGACGAAGCGACCGCCAAACTGGCGATGCTCGGCAAGCTGCGCGAGCAGGAGCCGTGCCGTCTGCTCGAACTCCTGAAAGAACAGAAATTCACCGAGCCGCCGCCGCGTTATTCGGAAGCGGCCTTGATCAAGGAGCTGGAAGAAAACGGCATCGGCCGCCCTTCCACCTACGCGACCATCATCCGTACCATCCAGGACCGCAAATACGTCGGTACCGAACATGGAAAGCTTTTTCCGACCGAGCTTGGCTGCACCGTCACCGACTATCTGGTGGCATCGCTGCCGAGCTTGTTCGAGGTCGAATTCACCTCCAAAATGGAGCAGGAGCTCGACGCGGTCGAAGCCGGCGAGCGCAACTGGACCGCGATGATGCGCGAATTTTACGACCGTTTCGCCGCCTGGCTCGAAGCCGCCAAAAATGTCGGCGCTCCGACCGAGGATGAAGCCGGAAAGCTGTTGCGGTTGTTCGAGTCGGTCAAGTTCCCGCCGCCGCCCGAGCCGGTGACACCGACCCGGAGCAAGCGCAAACCGCGGACCGATGAGAATTTCGTCGAATCGGTACGCGAGAATTTCGCGGAAAGCGGTAAGTTGAGTGCGCGCCAGTTCGAAGCCTTGAGCAAGATCGCCGCCAAATATGTCGATCAGAATCCGGCGCTGGCGGAGTTCGCCCCCGTCATCGATCCCGAAATATTGGCGCGGGAAAAAGCGGCGCTCGCCGTCGATTGGAGCCCGGTTTTTACGGCGTTGAGCAAGGTGACCTTCGAGGAGCCGGTGAACAAAGGCAAGAAAAAAGGCTTCGACGACAAAAAATTCTTCGATTCCTTCAAGCGGCAGCTGAATTCCGGCAAAGCGCTCTCGGAGCGGCAGCTCGCCGTCCTCCGGCGCATCGCCGAAAAATATGCCGCCCAAATCGAAAACGCCGAAGCCGTGATGGCCCATTTCGATCAGCATGCTCCATCCACCTCGGGTGCGCCGCTGACCCCGGAAGCGCAACAGGCGCAGGCGCAGGCCAATCGCGTCGCCGACGACGATATCGGTTTCCTTTCCGGTATCACCGGATGGGCCGCCCCCGTCCAGCGCAACCGCCGTACCTACGACGACAAAGCATTTTTCGAGTCCCTGGTCGAGCAGCGCAACGGCGGCCGGAAGCTCTCCGACAAGCAAGTCGCCGCTTTGCACAAAATGGCGGAAAAATATCGCAAAAAAGCGGAAGCGTAAGGTTTGCGGTGAAGGCTTGAGGTGGCTTCGAGTGTGGTGATTTTGATGGTGTTTGCGGGGCCGCATTGCGCCCCGACAAACGCGGGGGCCCTGCCCCTCCCAACCCCGATCGCTCGGCCGCTCGGCTTCACGTTTTTGCCGCCAATTGGCGGCAAAAACTCCATTCGCTGCTCACTCCCTGTCGGTCGTTCGGGCGCGACCCCCTCAGCGCACTAAAGTGCGCCGTTCGCCGGGGGGTGGCTTCGTGCCGCGCTCCTTGGCGCGAGCTTCGCTGCGCCAATTCCTAGCGGCACGGTCGCGCCTGACCGGCGCTCCCCCGTGCGCGCTCACGAGTAAACGCTGTTGCGATGGGTGCGCGATAACGGTTGCATCATGTCGAGACACGCAGTTGATCTCTATTGCGATTGTGTTTATCGGGTTTTGTTGTCGTTTTCCGGGGAGCCGGGGCGGGAATAAAAAGCGCGACTTGGATCGGGACACCCTTGTATTCGCCAAGCCATGGAGTTGGTGCGATCATACAATGCCGAAACTCCATTTCTCAGTTTCAGATACTGGGGAAATTTCAATAAAAAACCTGCGCTCAGCAAGCCCAAAACAATTATAACGGGCATTGGCTGCAAGGTTCCCCAGCGGGAGTCGGGCATCACTGTTAAAAGAAATAAACCGGCTATCAAAATGGATATGCCGATGGCACTGATGGTTATCAATAAGATCAATCGTTCATGCTGAAAATGCCTGATTCGGCGTTCCAGATTAGCGAGTTCCCACTCCCAATCAGTAGCCGGATCATCAGTCTGCAACAGGTAATCCACGTCCGCTGCCAAATAAAAGAGATCTATGTTTACATCTCTGCCAGCTCGTGATTTGAGAGTGTTTTTTGAGATATTTTTCATCGTGAATTCCTCCGAATTCGGTGGGATGGAATCTTCTGCTGATCGTTTCCTCTCTTGCTGTCTTATTTTAACTATAGCGTCTGAAATCTGTTTTGACAAGGTGAAAAGTAGAAAAACAAATTCTATTTCACCTTTGTGTGCGGAGGAAAAATTCCATGCAACCAATTACCACTGCTTATCGGGGACGATGGAAGCGATGGCGGGTGTGGGGCCAGAAGGGGGTAGCTGGGGGAAACAACGAGTTTCCCCCAGGGGGGACCGGACGTGTATTGTCGACAGCAGCGGCGGCTTTTGTGGTGGTCTGGAAGATTTGACACGGCAACCAGCGCTGGCGTTTTCGTGACCGAAGGGAGTATTTGTCGCTTGGTGGCGGCAAAAGCGATCCGGGTTGGGAGGTTGCCGGGGCGCAATGCGGCCCCGTATCCACCAGCAAAATTACCACACTCAAAGCCGCGTCAGCGCGGTCTTCTGTCCGGAGGAGTCGACGGCGACGAAGGTGCATTCGGCGGTGAGGGCTGTCATGGCGCCTACGCGAGCTTCCACCGCGAACGTGATGCTGGTGGTGCCGTAACGCGGCGCTCCGCCGTAAAAGGTGACGATTTCGCCCGGGAAAACCGCGCGTTTGAGCAGGACTTCGCTGAAACGGTAGCCCATCAAATGCGGGTGGCCGGTTTGTTCCATCGCGTAAATGGCGGCCTCTTCGGCGAGCCATTCGAGCATGCGGCCGCCGAAAAGGTGATTGTTCACGCTGACGTCGCCGACCTTGCACAGGCGCGAGCCGATTTTGGTGAAGGTGTCCATGTCAAAGCTTTATCCGGGCGGTTCCGGCGGTGTAGAATGGAGTTTCGGAAACCTCGGCGGTGATACGGGCGCGGCCGAGATCGATTTCCACCGGCGTTCCCGCCGGAAGTTGACGGTTCAGGCGGGCCAGCGCGATCGCGTAGTCCAGGCTGGGAGCGAATACGCCGGAAGTCACCGTACCGATCGCGGCTTCGCCGGCCATGACCGTGTTTCCGGCGCGGGCGGCGCGCCTGCCGGCGATTTTGAGACCGGTGATCCAACTTGCGGGCGTATGCTTCGCCCAGGCGCTTTTGCCGGTGAAATCGCGTTCGGCGGCGGCGGAAAAGATGCCGCCCAGTCCGGATTCGTCCGGCGTGTGTTCCGTATCCAGTTCGTGGCCGTACAGCGGATAGCCGACTTCGAGCCGCAGCGTGTCGCGGGCGCCGAGACCGATCGGGCGCACCCGGTCGTCGCGCAGCAGCCGGTTCCACAGTTGCGGCGCGGCTTCGGCGGCGGCGTACAATTCAAAACCGAGCTCCCCGGTGTAGCCGGTGCGGCTGATCAGGCAGTCGATGCCGTCGAGCGTCAGCCGTCCCCAGCGGAAATAGCGCGGCAATTGCGCGATGTCGGCGCCGCAGGCCGCCAGCACTGCGGCGCTTTCGGGGCCCTGTAAATCCAGTTTGCTGGTGGCGTCGGATTCGTCCGTGAAGATCACGTCCGGCGGCAGCGCGGCGGCAATGGCCGCGGCGTCGCCGTGGCGGCAGCCGGCGTTGACGACGAGGAAAAATTCATCGTCGGCGATCCGGTATACCACCAGGTCGTCGAGAATCCCTCCGGCTTCGTTGAGCAGGAGATTGTAGCGGCAGCTGCCGACCGGCTGGTCCGGCACCGACCGGGCCAGACGGCGATCCAGCGCGGCGGCGGCTTGCGCCCCCCGGATCCGGAATTCGCCCATGTGGCCGATGTCGAACAGTCCGGCGTGGGTGCGGGTGTGCCGGTGCTCTTCGAGGATGCCTGCGGCGTATTGCACCGGCATTTCCCACCCGGCGAAGGGGACCATGCGCGCGTTGGCGTCGAGGTGCTGCTGGTATAACGTGGTACGGGCAAGGGATTCGCTCATGTTGAAACCTCGGGGTTGGGGGTGGTTATTTAAAGTTCTGCAACAGTTCCGCCAAAGCGCGCCGAATGGCCGCGGCCAGCTCTTCCGGAGTGGGGCGTGCGGCCGGCTCCGGCGCCAGCGCGGCGAGCAGGCGTTGTGATAACTTCCGATTGATCAAAGGGTTCAGGTCGGTCAACGCAGTGACGGGCAATTGCTGGCGCTCCAGCAGTTGCATGGAATTGGCGACTTCGCCGAACGGATAATGGCCGGAAAATAATTCGTAGGAAACCACCGCGAGGCTGAACGTATCCGACTCGGGGGTGAATATGCCCTCGCGCAACGCTTCCGGACTGCGGTAACGCCAGTTTTCCAACGGCAGCGGCCACTCCGAACCCAACGGCCGGAAGTTGGCCAGCCGGAAAGCGCCGCGTTGATCGCAAAAAAGGTTGGCCGGGCAGATATCGCTGTGCGTCACGCCGCGCTCGCGCAGCATCCGGAGCGCTTCCCACAGGGGGATCGAGTGCCCCAGCAGTTTGCCGATGCCCTGATTTTCGCGCAGCTTCGGATTGGAGCCCAGCGACCTTTGTTCCATCAACTGCAGCGCGCCATAGGTGAAATTGCCGCAATCGCCGGCCGTGTAAATCCACAGAATGCCCGGATGCTCCACCGACGCCAGCAACGCGAAGCTTTCGCGGTAGTACTCGTTCCAGTCCGGCATGGTGGCGACTTTCAGCGCGATATCGCGCTGCAGGATCGCGTCCCGCGCCCGGTAAATCCGGCTGCGGGCCGATTCATGCAGCAGCTCGTACAATTCGAAGCCGGCGAAAACCGCCGGTACCATCACCTCGGCGCCGCACCCCGGACAGGCGGTCCGGGTAAAATAAGGAAATAAACTCAGGTCCAACTTTTGAAAGCACTGCGGACAGCGGATTTTGCGCGGACCTCCGAGCAGTCCGGCTTCCTCCAGCCATTGAAGATCGACCGGTGCCATCAGCTTTCCTCCCAGGAGCAGCAAAAACCGGGCGCCGGCATATCCTGCTCGACCACGTGAAATGCGATGAGACGGTTGAGTTGCCGCAAGCGTTCGGCGGCGAGTTCCCGCACCAGCTCGTAACGGTTGCACTCGCTGGAAATATGTACCAGATACAGCGCCTGCGTACGTTCCGTGAGCAGCTCCTCCAGCGACTCCATCGCCTCTTTGTTGTCCAGGTGGCCGTGACGTCCCATGATCCGGTGCTTCAGCCGGTAGGAGCGGTCGGAGTTGTGCAGCATTTCGCAATCGTAGTTGCTTTCCAGAATCAGCACGTCGCAGTCCCGGAGACGCATCCGGGCGAGATTGTTAAGTTGGCCGAGGTCGGTAGCGACGCCGCAGCGGCTGTTGCCGTGCGTCACCACGAAGCCGACCGGCTCGACCGCATCGTGCTGCACCAGAAACGGCGTCAGGCCGAAGCCGCCGGCGGCGAAGCTGACGCCGGGGGAAAACAGAAACACCCGCTCCGGCAGCTTGGCGCTCGCGGCGAGGTATTCCGCCGTGCGCACCGACACATAGACCGGAATGCCGAAGTGGTCGCAGAAAACCCGGCATCCTTTGATATGATCGTCATGTTCATGGGTGATGACCACGGCGCGGATCTCCGCCGGGTCGATATCGGCATCCCGCATCCGCATCACCAGTTCCTTGCGCGAAAAACCCGCATCGATCAGAATGCCGCCGTTTTCGCCGCGGATCACCGTGGCGTTGCCGCGGCTGCCCGAACCCAAAACCTGAATATCCAGTCGTTTCGCCATAGAGAACGCGTTACTCTCCGATGATCTTGATCAATACCCGCTTGGGACGCCGGCCGTCGAATTCGCCGTAGAAAATCTGTTCCCACGGGCCGAAATCCAATTGCCCGTCGGTGATGGCGACGACAACCTCCCGGCCCATGACCTGACGTTTCATGTGCGCATCGGCATTGTCTTCCATGCCGTTGTGGTCGTATTGGTCATGCGGCTTCTCCGGGGCGAGGCGTTCCAGCCAGCGCTCGAAGTCGCGATGCAGCCCGGATTCGTCGTCGTTGATGAATACGCTGGCGGTGATGTGCATGGCATTGCACAGAAGCAAGCCTTCGCGAACACCGGATTCGCGCAACGCAGCTTCGCATTGCGGCGTGATGTTGGTGTAACCGCGCCGTGCCGGATACTGGATGCGTAATTCTTTGCGGTAACTTTTCATTCGACGTAATCTTCCGTATAAAAGCAGCAGTTGGACTTGACGCTGTTCCACAGCTGGCCTTTGAGATCGATGGTTTTGCGGCTGCGGGTGGCAAGCTGGATCGGCACATAGGTGAAGTGGTCGTTCCAGTGCCCCACCACCATGTCGGTGTGCCCGGACATGGCGGCGTGAACCGCGTTCTGCGCCAGCATCTGGCAGAACACCGCGTCGGTCCCCTGCGCCGGAACGCTCCGCACCATATAACTCGGGTCGAAGTATTTGACCGTGCACTCGATGTTGCGCTCCTTGAAGTAGGAGCCGATCTTCTCCTTCAGCAGAATGCCGATGTCCTTGTGCAGCACGTTGCCGGAGGCGTCTTTGGTCACGGTGTTGTCGGTGAACAGATTCTGGCCCGCGCCTTCCGAAACGATGATCACCGCGTGATGTTTGTGCTCCATGCGCCGTTCCAGGTGCGGCAGCAGCGCATACGGACTGTCGCCGTCCAGCGTGAACGGGCTTTCCGGCACCAGGCAGTAGTTGATGTAGCTGTTGGCCAGCGTCGCGTAGGCGGCAATGAAGCCGGAATCGCGCCCCATCACCTTAATCAGACCGATGCCGTTGTAGGCGCCGTGGGCCTCGGCGTGGGCGCCGGAGATGAACTGGGTGGTCACGTGGACGGCGGTTTCGAATCCGAAGGTTTTGTCGATGAACTCGATGTCGTTGTCGATGGTCTTCGGTACGCCGATCACGCTGATCGAAAGCTTGCGGCGTTTGATTTCCTGCGCGATGTCGTGGGCGCAGCGCAGCGTGCCGTCGCCGCCGATGCAGAACAGCATGTTGATGTTGCGCCGTACCAGCGTATCGACCATGACGTCGACCGGCTGTTCGCCGCGGGAGGAGCCGAGAATCGTGCCGCCCGCCTCGTGGATCGAGTCGACGTCGTCGTCGGTCAGGATCACCGGCTCCAGTTTGAAGCGGGGATTCAGGCCGCGATAGCCGTATTTGATCCCGTATACCACCGGGATTGCGTATTGGCGCAGCAGCGTCTGGGTCAGGGCCTTGATCACGCAATTCAAACCCGGGCACAGGCCGCCGGCGGTCACAATCGCGGCCTTACACCAGGCCGGATCGTGAAAGATTTTCTGACGGGGACCGGCCATTTCAAAGGACCAGATGTCACTTTTATTCGCTTCCAGAATCTTCATCACCGGCGAATAGATGATCCGTTCGTCGTCGTCGACGAAGTCAATCATATCCAGCGGCGAATCGATTTTGCATTCACCCAGGCGTTCGACTTTGAATGATTCTTTGGTGACTTCCATCATGATACTTACCTTTACTGCTCAAAAACGGTTGCGCACGGCGCAGCCTGATTAATACATATCGATCTCCGGGTCCGACTCGGAACCGGAAAACAGCCAGACGGGGCCATCCCAGAAAGCCTTTTTCAAGCACCAGAACGGGGCGCCGATCGCGTAGGCCGCGGGGGTTCCCACGTAGCGGACCGAAAAATCGTTCGGCGGGACGAAGCTGTCCGTCGAAAAGTCCCCCTGTATGGTCCGGGCAATGATTTTGATCGGCCAGCCCACGACATTGGAGGCGGTGGTGAACACGACGCCGCCCACTTGTGCCGGAAGGAAGAAGATCAGATCGCCCGGCTGTGCGTTGGCTGCGGTCACGCCGTAGATGGCATTCGGACTGTCGGCGGGGTCGTTCTGAAAGCGGTCGCGCCGGACCGGAGCGCCGGCCAGAGTCATTCCCGTTGCGAACAAAGCGATGCCAAACCAGACTTTTCTCATGAGTTTTTCTTTTTAATTTGAAAATTCAGATTATCACTATAATACGATAACACGGAAATGAATTTTTTCAACCGCGCTTTCGGCCGTCGTTTGCATTTAGTTGGAAAGGATGGTATATTGAACCGGACAGTGCAAACAACATTATCTATGGAGAATGTCGACATGGGAAAAGGTGCCTGGATCGCGATTGCGGTGGTAATCGGTGTGGTGGTGATCGGCTTCGGCGTTGTGATCGGAGTCCGGAACGGGTTGATCGAACGGGATGAGCTGGTGAAATCGAGTTGGAGCCAGATCGATACCCAGCTGCAGCGGCGGCTGGATCTGATTCCGAACCTGGTGAGCACCGTGAAGGGATATGCGGCGCATGAGGAAAAGATCTTCATCGAGGTCGCCGATGCGCGCAGCCGTCTGATCGGCGCCTCGGGGCCGGCGGAAAAGGCCGCCGCCGGGGCGGCGCTCGAAAACGTCGTGGGACGCTTGCTGGCAATCAGCGAGAGCTACCCGGCGTTGAAGGCCAACGAAAACTTCATCCGGCTGCAGGACGAGTTGGCCGGAACCGAAAACCGGATCAGTGTCGCCCGCGTGCGCTACAATGATTCGGTGCGCGATTATAACGCCGCGATCCGGAAATTCCCGGGATCGCTCTTCGCCTCCGGGATGGAGCTGAAGCAGGCGCAATACTTCGAACCGCCGGAAGGCGCCGCATCGGTGGTCAAGCCGCCGGTGGTGGAGTTTTAACCGATGAGACGCTGGCTTGCCGGTTTGTTGTTGCTGGGAGCATGGCTGACCGTCCGGGCCGAAGTGGCGGTCCCGGCGCTTTCCGGCCGGGTAGTGGATCAGGCGAAGCTGTTTTCCGCGGATGACATGCGGCGGATCGACGCGGCGATTGTCGCTCTGGAGCAGGCCACCGGCGGCCAGATGGTGGTGTGGACGATTCCGGCGCTCGACGGTGACGCGATCGAAAATATCGGCATCCGGGCGGCGGAAAAGTGGAAGGTCGGCAACAAAGGCAAGGATGACGGCGCCATCCTGCTGATTGCCCTGAATGACCGGCAGATACGCCTGGAGATCGGTTACGGCTGGGAAGGGCCGGTCAACGATGCCAAAGCCGGGGATATCATCCGGGGAATGGGGGATTTCTTCCGCCGGGGCGACTACGGCACCGGCGCGGTCTACGCGGTCAATCGGATGCAAAGCCATATCACCGGAAAAGAGGTCGCGAATGCGCCGGTGCCGCAACCGGCGCCCGCGGAGTCCGGTGCTTCCGGGGTGGATATCGGGGTTATCATTTTCATGGTCATTTTCCTGATGATCTGGGGAGCGCGGGTTACCCGTCATACCGGTGGACGCGGTGGCGGAGGCGGAGGCGGAGGCTTCGGTGGCTTCGGCGGAGGCGGTTTCGGCGGCGGGCGCGGCGGCGGTGGTTTCGGCGGCGGGCGTGGCGGCGGCTTCGGCGGCGGAGGCGCATCCGGACGATGGTAAAAGCGATTATCCGGGGGGGCTTGCTGCTGCTGACGGCGGCGATGAGCTTGAACGCGGCGGAGGTGGCGGATTTGTTCCGGCAGCCCTCCGGCGTCTGGACGCTGACCCCGGATACCATGCCGGAAGAGTGGTTGCAGCAGGTGATCACCTGGCGCGATGGCAACAACCGGCAGCTGCACTATTATTTCGCCGACACCGATACGGTCCTGACGGTGGGCGGAATGCCGGTGATGGAGGCGGAATTCAACTTCACCGATAACAAGCTGATTTTGATCGAATTGGTATTATTTTGCCGGGACGAGGAGTTCAACGATGGGTTGACTCCGGAGGAGGTCGGCAATTATCTGAACGGCTATACCGGAGCACAACCGGCGCGACTCCGGGAATTACCGCTGGGGCAGGTGCTTTTCCGCAGTGCCGACTGGGCATTGGCGGAGGGGCAGCTCAGTATGGTCTGGGCGCTGGACCGCGGCGAAACCGTCTACATCAAGCTGACGTTTTCCGCCCGGCCGATGGATTGGACGGCGTCACTGGCCGTGCCGGTGACTACGGCGGATCTGGAACGCGAACGCTCGCGTCTGACGCTGCCGGCGTCCCGGCAGGGAAACCGGCAATATTGCACCGCCGCCACGGTGGAGCGGATTTTCCGTTATTACGCCAGCAGCATGGATCAGTATTTGCTGGCGGCGCTGTTCGGCGTCCAGACCGAAGCGGGGGCGCAGGTGCCCGAGCTGGTGGCGGCCCTGAACGGGCTGGAGCCGATTCTGCGGGTTCGGGCGCGGGTGCTTTACGCCAATCCGGATTACGTCGACTACGAAGCGATTTTGCGTTTCTTCGACAACTACAACGCCTGGGCGCGCAAATTGAAGCAGCCGGAGTTCAACACCAGCCGTATCCGGCGCATGTCCGGTGCGCGCGGACGGGAGACCCTGAGCCGCGGCCTCGGGGAATTGAACCGGGATGTCCTGCAGGAGATGCGTTCCGGCAACCAGACCGGCGAAAATCGTTTCCGGCAGGACATCGCCCGCTATATCGATCGCGGCATTCCATTGATGTGGACGGCGTTGGTCAAAGGCGGCGACGATCTGGTGGCCTTTCACATGATGCTGATTCACGGTTTCGACCGGGATATGGATATGGTGATTTACTCCGACAGCGCCGATCCGGTGGGCGGAGCGAAAAAAATGCCGGCGAAAGAGGCGTGGGCGGTCACCAACCATCTGGCGGTGCTGCTGCCTCCGGCTGCCGCCAAAGAAACCGAAGAGCTTCCCCTCGAACCCGCGCTGCTTCTTGTGCCGGCAGCTCCACGATAGTGCAGCCGGCGGGGACCGGCAGCTCCGGAGCGACGCTGGCGGCGGTCGAGAGCCAGTCGGCCATGGCGGCGCTTGGAGCGATCACGGTGACGCCGGGGAGGCGCCGGGCCGGATAGCCGGTGCGCGGATCGACGATGTGGGAGTATTTGACGCCGTCGAGCAGGATGAAGCGCTGGTAGTCGCCCGAACTGGCGGTGGCGCCGACGGTGATCCGAACGCTGCCGAGAGTGTGCTCCGGCGCGCCGGGATCGGTGATGCCGATGGTGTAGAAGCCGGCGGCGGGCGGCGCCGCCAGCGTCCGGATATTGCCGCCGAGGTTCACGAGTCCGGTGGCGATCGGTGTCTCTTTCTCGATGGCATCGACGGCGCGGTCGACCGCCCAGCCTTTGGCGATGCCGCCGAAGTCGAGCTTGACGCCGGGGACCCGAAAGGCAATGGTGCGGTTGACGGCGTCGAAATCCACCTTGTCCCAGCCGACATGCTCCAGTGTCGCGGCGACTTCGGCCGGGGAGGGGGCGCTGTTCTGTTTGCGGTGAAAGCCCCACAATTCCATCAGTGGTTTGACGGTGACGTCGAAGGCGCCGCCGCTGTGGCGCCAGGCTTGGTCCGCGAGGGCGAGAAGTTCGGCGAATTCCGGGGAAACCGGAACCGGCTGTCGCGGCGACGCGGCGTTGAGGCGGCTGACTTCGCTGTCCGGATCGAAGACATTGCAGACGCGGGAAACCGTTTCAAATTCCCGTTGGGTGATGGCGAGGGCATTCTCGGCGTCGCGGACCGGGCCCTGGAATTGTACGGCCGCCCAGGTGCTCATGGCGGGAAAGTCGAATGTGTGCTTTTCCGGCGTGCGGGGGATGAAAAGGCTTCCGAGCAGGAGAATTAGCAAAATTCCGCTCAAAATGAGCTGTTTTTTCATGTTTTTCATTTGCATTTTCGAAATCTCTGATTATATTAGTACACTGTTGAGCGGCAAGATCGCCTTCAACGATACAGCCCCGTGGTGTAACGGTAGCACAAGTGATTCTGGTTCATTTTGTTGAGGTTCAAATCCTTACGGGGCTGCCAATTTACCATGAATAAGAGTCGTCGGAAGACGGCTCTTTTTTTATGGGAAAATGGCTTTGATTTCATGCGGTGCCTGCTTTGATCTCGTTTGCACGCAATATACACCGTTTCCGGGAGTTTTGCCATGCCGGGAAAGAATTTCCGCTTTCCTGTTTGCTTTTGTTTCGAGCGAATGCTATTTTTTAAACTTATCGAAAATTTGGAAAAAAGACGAGACAATCATGCGTACCCTGTTTGGTTCGATGTCGCCGCGAAAAAGACATCTGGTGCTTCTGGTCATTATCTACATCGGTTTTGTCAGCCTCGGGCTGCCCGACACCATTCTCGGGGTGGCGTGGGACACGATGCACACCGAATTGAATCAGCCGATTTATTTCGCCGGATTCATTGCCACCTTGTTGACGGTCTGCTCGGCGGTTTCCGCGTTTTTCAGCGGCGCCATCCTGCGGAAGCTCGGGACCGGAAAGCTGCTGGCGATTTGCGGGCTGGTGACCGGCGCATCGTTGTTGGGCTATGCCGTGTCGCCGGCTTTCTGGTGTCTGTTGCTCTTTGCCATTCCGTTGGGTTTCGGACAGGGGGCGGTGGACACGGGAATGAACTTTTATGTGGCCAAGCACTATACCAGCCGGGATATGAGCTGGCTGCACTGCTGCTGGGGCGTCGGCGCCAGTTCGGGGCCGCTGCTGGTGACGCTGATTCTGGCGTCGGGATGGAGCTGGCGCTGGGGGTATGGGACGGTTGCGGCGATTCAGTTGTCGTTGGCAGTGGTTTTTTTGCTGTCGTTGCGCTTGTGGCAGGAACCGGCGGGTGACGACGCCGGAAAGGTCGAGCAACTGCAAGGCAAACCGCGTTATGACGGGCGCTTCTGGTGTTGTCCGGTGATGTTTTTCTTTTATTGCGGGATCGAGTTTTCGATGGGGTTGTGGCTGTTCGAGTTTTTGACCAAGTGCCGGGAATTTTCACCGGAAGCGGCGGGGTTTTCGGTGGCCGGGTATTGGGGCATGTTGACGGCCGGACGCTTCGTGGTCGGATGCGTCGCCAACCGTCTCGGCAATGTCCGGCAGATCCGTTTCAGCATGATGCTGGGTATATTGGGGGCGCTGCTGCTGATGATTCCGGGAGTGCCGTCGGCGGCGCTGCTGGCCGCCGGTTTGATCGGCTTCGCCTTTGCCCCGTTTTATCCGGCCATGATGCATGCGGCGCCGGAACGCTTCGACGATGTGACCGCGGCCACGGTGATCGGCTACCAGGGCGGCGCCGGAATGCTGGGCGCCGCAGTGATCCCCGCGACATTCGGCTACCTGGCCGCCGAGACGACCTTTGCCATATTGCCCTACTTCGTCGGCGCCGTCGCGGTTATGATACTTCTGCTGCAGCTCCACGTGGACGCGAAGCCACGGGCGTGAGCTTTTGAGGAGAAATGCAGGGTCACCGACCCTGCACCTCTGCTGCGGATGCCTCCGGCATCTTCCGCGACCATTTTCTCCGGGGGAAACTCGTCGTTTCCCCCGGCTACCCCCTTCAGGACCCACGCCTGTCGTCGGCTCTACCGCCCCGAATATGCAAAGGTGTTTACATGCGAGACTCGACATGATTCACATGTTTCACCGCACCGGCGGCGCACAATAAACACATAAAACACATAATTTTTCAAAATATCACAATTTTCTCTTGACAATAAATTGATTGTGTGCTATAATCATAATATATTAATTATTTAAAATAACAGGTAACACGTGTGACCAGGGGCATGTAGACATGGCTCTCAGCATCGCGGAATTGGCGGAATTGGCGGGAACTTCCCGCACCAGTGTTTCGTTGACGCTCAACGGCAAGGCCAAAGGAAAAATATCCCGGGCGACGCAGGAGACGATTCTCCGGCTGATGGCGCAACACGGCTGCCGCCCGGATACCGCCGCCCGGTGGCTGCGCAGCCGCAAAGGCAATACCATCGGTACGGTGATGCCGAGCCCGCACAATGCCTTTTATGCGCAGCAGGTGGCGGAGATCCAGATCAATCTGGCGGCCCGCGGTTATACGGCGCTGTTTTCGTTCTGGGAGACCGAGGCGGATATTCCGCAGGCGTTCGAATCGGTCTTTTCGCATGGTGTGGATGGTATTATCGCCTATGATTTTCACCCGTGTATGATCCGGGAAAATATTCCGGCCATTCTTTTTGCCCTCGCTCCCAATTCGGTACTGGATGTGGCGATGAGCGATGAACGCGAGACGATCCGGCTGGCGGTCGCTTCCCTGAAAGAGCTCGGGCATCGACGGATTGCTTTCTGCGGTAACTTTTCGGGCGGCAGTTATGAGGCGTTCCGGATCTGTATGAGTCAGGAAAATCTGGAGTTGCGGCCGCAGTGGCAGCGGCACGCGCTGGGGTATATGGTGAGCGGAGCGGAAGCCATGCGGCAGATTTTGGCCGCGGGGGATATGCCGACCGCGGTGATCTGCCACAACGATGAGGTCGCCGTCGGTGTCATATCCGCACTCGATGATGCGGGTTTGAAAAGTCCGGACGACATGTCGATTATCGGCTCCGGCAATATGCCGTTGGCGGAATATTGCCGCCCGTCCCTGACGACATTCGAATGCCATTACCAGGCAATTGCAGTGCATATGGTGGAACGGCTGCTGCAGCGGTTGCAGCACCCGGAGCTGCCGCCGGAAACACGTTGCTTTCAGCCCGAGTTGATCGTCCGGAAGTCGACGGGTGCCGTCGCGAAGGCAGAATAAAAAAACACCGTTTGAATTTCTATCTTTCGTGTTTGTCGGGTTTTTTGAAGTTATTGCTGATTTCGATAAATAATAAAAATGGTTTCAACTGCAAGGAGTTTTCCATGAGTGATGCGGTTTATTCCGTTCCGGCGGACCGGGCAACGTACAACTTCCGGTATTTCCTGCCGTACCCGGGGAACGGGACGGCTCCGGCTCTGTGCCGGAAACGGCTGCGGGAATTGCTTCGATTCTGCCGATCCACCACCATTGACGCGGTTCAATTCTACGTCAACATCAGCCGCACCGTTCCGGGAATGCCGCCGGAAACATGGGAGGAGGAGTTGGAGTGGGCCGGCTGGATGCGCACCGAAGTCGCGCCGGCGCTACGCCGTGCCGGCATCTCCTACCAATTGAATTTTCAAGCCTTTCTGGGACATGGTTTCACCGGCCTGGAATCGACTCCTCCGTGGGAGCTCATGATAAACCAGCAGGGGTTGCCGGGGGATGGCTGCGCCTGCCCGTTGGGGCGGAAATTCCGGCAGATCATGGGGCCGATGCTCCGGCTGTGGGCTGAAACCGACCCGGATGTGATGTGGATCGACGACGATTTCCGGATGCACAACCATCGCTTTCATCTGGACGACAATATGGATTTCTACTGCTTCTGCCCGGAGCATTTGCAACGCTTCGCCGACCGGTACGGCACCGTGTGGGAGCGGGAGGCGCTATGGCGGGAGCTGGTACGGCCGGGACAGCCTTCGGTATGGCGGGAGCGCTGGCTCGAATTCATCGCCGGGACCATGACCGAAACCGCCGGCTGGCTGCGGCGCGAAGTGCATGCGGTTTCTCCGCGTACACGTCTGGCACAGATGATTTCGCATACGGATGTGCACAGCATGGAGGGGCGCGACTGGCCGGAATTTCTGGCCGCGTTGTCCGGGCCGCACCGGCCTCTGGTGCGCACATGTTGCGGCGTTTACAGCTCCAGCATCGTGCCGTTGAAGCAAAATGCCATGGTTTGCGGATTGTTCGGCCAGGCCGGAGCGCTGTTGCGGGAAAGCTGCGGCGATGCGGTCGAATTCGCCCCGGAACTGGAAAATGCCCGCTTCTCCACCTGGTCCAATGCCGTGAGCAATTCCCGCTTCGTGCTGAACGCCGGACAGCTTGCCGGATATCCGCATATCACATTGTCGCTGCACGATCTGGAGGGCAATCCGCTGACGGAGGAGCCGACCAACCGCCCATTGCTGCGGCAGAGCCGGCCGCGCCTCGAAGCGCTGGCCGCGTTGCGCCTGGCCGAATGGGAACCGGCGGGAGTGACCGCCATTACCAGCACGGAAGTGGGAAAACACCTGGTGCATCGCGAGGCCGAAGCGTATGACAGCATGCCGCCGGGGCGGCCGGTGGAAAATTTACTGCTGCCGTTGGGAACGCCGCTGCAGTGGCATACGCCGTCGCATTTGCCGGGGCACGGACCGGTCATTCTGGAATCCGCCATGGTATGGACATTGCGCGAAGACGAACTGCGGCGGGTGACGGCGGGAGCGGTGTTGACCGATGCCGAAGGGGCGGCGGCGCTGACCGAACGCGGCTTCGGCGCCGCCATCGGCGTCCGTCCGAAAATTTTGCGTACCGACGTCGTGGCGGCGGAGAGCGGCGACGGCGGGGTGCTGCCGGGCGTGCCCGCCTGGCGCATGCCGCATGTGGGGTGCCGCTGGCATGAACTGGAATTGTGCGGCGCCCAAGCCGCCAGCGAGTTGATCGATTATGCCGGCCGGCGTTACCCCGGCACGACCTGCTATGAAAACCCGGCGGGCGGACGCGTGGTTGTGTTGGCGAATACCGGCTGCGAGCCGTTGACCGAGTGGGCCAACCATGGACGGATGCGCAATTTGCACGGGCTGTTGCGTTTTCTCGACCCGGATTGCGTGTATCCGGTGCTGCCGGGACATGGTGTGACGATCTGCCGCCGCCGCAAAGGCGAGTGGCTGGTCGCGGCGGCCAATCTGACGCCGGACCGGTGGGAGGGGCTGACACTTCGGTTTCCGGCCGGGTGGCGGATTTCCGGTGTCCGGGAATTGCGGCGCGCCGAATGGCATGATACGGAGTTTCGCAGCCTGTCGCCGGAACTCCGGCGGGTTGCCGGATCCATTGCTCCGTTGGAGTGGAAGGTCCTGCGTTTCGCTGTCGATGCCGCGAAGAAAACCGGGGGAAAGGGGGCGCTGTGAACTATTCGTCTTTGAGCCGGAAACTTCTGCTGCTGTCGCTTTGGGGCGGAGCCGGTTTCGGTGCTGCCGCGGTGGAGTTGAGCCGGGGAGGGGAAGCGTTGCTTCCCATTCGGATTTCCACGACTGCCGACGCCACCGTCCGCTATGCCGCCAGTGAGCTGCAAAGCGCGTTGAAACGCTTGACCGGCGCCGATTTCGCGCTGGAGCTTGCCGACGGGAATGAAAATACACCGGCGATCCGGATTCTGGTGGAGCCGGGAGCCGATTGGGGCAATGATGGGTTCATGATTGTCGCGGGTGCCGACGCGTTGGAATTGCGCGGGTCGTCGTCGCGGGCGGCGTTGTACGCGGTCTATGCGTTTTTGAACGATTTCGGCGGTATTGAATGGCTGTGGCCGGGAGCGGATGGGGAATTTCTGACGAGGAAGCCGGATTTTTCCGTCCCGGGAACAGCGGTACGGGGGGAGGCGGCGTTCCGTTATCGCGGCTTTCATCTGTGCCACGTGCATATCGACCCGGAAACGGAAACCTGGATGGCGCGGAACCGCCTCAATCTGATGCGCAGCCCCGCTCCCGATGCGCCGTGGGTGAAGGAGCTTTTGGAGCAGCGCCGGGCCAAAGGGCTTTATGTGATGGTATCGGGGCACAATATCATCCTCGATGAAGAAACTTTCCGCAGCAATCCGGAACTTTTCGCCGTGATCGAGGGAAGACGGACCAAGGAGCAACTCTGCTGGAGCAACCCGGAAACCTTCCGGCGCATCGCCGAACAATTGGGCGCCTGGCTCGCCGGGGCGCCGGAGATCGAAATCGTCAGCCTGTTTCCGGCCGATAATGTCGAATACTGCCGCTGCCCCGCGTGCGCCGAAAGCGACGTCTCGGATGCGTGGTTCGGCTTTTACAATCGTTTGGTGCAAGCGCTGCAGCCGCGTTTCCCCGGCGTCCGCTTCGCCACCATCGCGTATTCCGGGTACGGCACGCCGCCGCGCTTCGGCCTCGAGGAGTCCGAGTTCGTCGAATATTGCATGTACAATCGCTGCTATGTCCACACCTTCGACACCCCGGATTGCGCCATCAACGCCCAGGCGTTGACGGCGTTGGAAGCATGGCGCCAGACCGGAGTGCCGCTGATGGTTTACGGCTATGAATTCGATATATTCAACCGGGCGATGCATGTGCCGTTTTACGCGATGCTGGCCGACGAAATGCGGCGCTTCCGCGATCTCGGTGCGATCGGGGTTTTCCCGGAAACCCTGCCGTTGCATTACCGTCCCGACGGCGCCGAACCCGGCCGGCTGCCGTACCACCGCAACCGGCTGGCTTACTACCTGTACGCCAAATTGTTGTGGAATCCGGATCTGGATTGGCGCGAGGAGGTGCGGCAATTCGCGGACACCGCCTTTGACGCCGCCGCCGCGCCGATGACGGAATACTTTCTGGTGCTGGCGGACGCCTGGGAGGCGATGAAAATTCACTACTCGTATTATGGCGCTTCTCCGCTCGGCGCCGGCGAAGTGTTCCTGAGCGACGACACACTCGGCCGGGCGCTGGAGCTGCTGGCGCGCGCCCGCAGCGAAGCCGCTGCGATTGCCGATGCCGCCGTCCGCGACCGGGTTCTGCGCGAAATCGGCGTGGAGGCCGAGGTGCTGCAGCTCTGGCGCTCCGTCCGCGACAGCGCCCGGAGCTCCCGGGGCAACGCGAAGATCGTCGTTCCGCGCGTCGCGGATCCGGAAGATTTCTCCGGAGCCGCCGAGCTTCCGCCCTTTCAGACCGATTCCGAGATTCCGGTACCGGACACCACGGCCCGGATTCAGTATACCGACCGGGCGTTGTATTTCGACATTGTCTGCGGCGATCCGGCGCCGGAGTTCCGGTCGGCGCTGCGGACCGAACACGATTCCGATGTCTGGGCGGATGAGGCTCTGGAAATATTCATCGGCGTTCCGAACGACCCCGAGGGCATTTACCGGCACTTCGCCGTCAACCGGCTCGGGACCGGATACGATGCTGTCGTGGTGGCCGGGGGCGTCTACAATGTCGCCGGATTCAACCCCGCTTGGCAGGTCCAGGTCGAGGACGCCGGGGCGCGGTGGCACGCCCGGATCGTCATTCCGTTCGAAGCGCTGGGCCGCCGGCCGGAAGCGAAAGATACCTGGCAATTCACGATCAAGCGTTCCCCCGGCGGGCGCCGGGATCTGCCCTATTCCGGCTTCCCGGATGCCTGTTACCATGATTTGAATTCATTCGGCGTGCTGCAATTCAGCGCCGCGGAACGGGTGACGAAGCTGACGCTGGTCACACCGAAGACGGAACAGAAGGTATTGGATTGGCTGGTCGAGCTCGGCCGAGCCGGTTTTCAGATCCGTACCGCCGCAACCTGGGAAGAGGCCGGCGCCGACCGGGTGATCGTCATCCCCCACACCGGAAAACCGCTGTCCGGCGATACAAAAGTACTGAAATGGAAATTGGAGGACGGCGCGCTGGTGGTATTCACCGGATATGGCGCGCTGCCGCTGGAACAGTGGTTCGGGGATCCGTCCATGGCGCTGCAATGGAGCGGCTGGGAGGTCGGCGCGGACCGCCGCACCGTCACGGTACTGCCGGGGCAGTGGAGTACGGCTCCGGCCGATCTGACCGAGTCGATCCGGACGCTGATGTCCCCGTCGAACGGCTACCGGCCGGCAATGCCCGGGGCATGGATGGCGCTGGCCACACTGCAAATGCAGGATGGTTCGGAGATGCCGTATCTGCTGGCGCGCCGGGTTGGGCGCGGGCTGCTGGTCGTGACCGGAGCCGACTTCGGCTTCGGCGGCGGCTATGTGTTCCTCGGCTCCGACACCATCCACACCGTGCCGATGCTGTTGGATAATTTGAGACATAATTTCATCGATTGATAAACCGTAAATTGCGGCTTTCTTAACACCAAACAGAAGGACAGGCAGAAATGAAAAACAGACCGGTATTCACTCTCATTGAACTCCTCGTCGTGATCGCGATCATCGCTATCCTCGCCAGCATGCTGCTGCCGGCGCTGTCGAAGGCGCGCGCCAAGGCCCAGCAGACCCTCTGTGTCAGCAACGCCAAGCAGGTGGGATTGGCGGTCCAGCTTTACGCCGGGGATTGGAACGACCGTCTGCCGTACAACAACAAAGATGCCGACAAATATGCCGCCGTCATCGACCAGTATGCCGGCGGCCAGACACAGAATATCGTGCCGCCGGATACCTGGCAGGTGGTTTACAGCAAGGTCTGGTGGTGCCCGACGTATCAGCCGCACGCCATTGCGGCATGGGAAGCCACCAGCGGCTGGGGCGGTTGGAACGGCCGGGACCGGGGCTGGGGAAACGATGTCGGTTACGGCATGAATTCGGTGCTGTCGGCGGTCAACTGGCACATGGGAGTCGACAATAACCCGATGCTCTCGTCGATCAAGAATCCTTCCGGCATGCTGCTCTTTGCCGAAAGCGTCAACTCCGGTGTCTGGGATCAGGCTTTCACCAGTGCCGCCTATTTGCGCAGCGGCTGGCATATCGCGCTTCCGGGGGGAACGCTGAACGGCTTGCAGGACCGCCATAACGGCCGGAACACCGTCGGCTATTGTGACGGCAGCGTCCGCACCGAAGATCCGGCGTTGGGTATCTTCAGCTCCGGCAATTCCGCCGATATCCCCTGGGATTTCAATCTCGACGGCAAATAAACAAACTTAATACTACGGGCCCCGCTTCGGTCGAAAGCCGCCGCGAGGCCCGATTTGTTTCCCGGCAGGTCAACGCAGAAGGCGTACCCGGACAAGGTTGCCGCCGCCGGCGAAGATCGAAATCGCATCCCGGGTATAGCGGAGGTTGTCCGCCGGAAAATAGTTTTCATGCAGAGCCGCCGGCAGCTCCGGCAAAGGATCGAATGTCAAAGTACCGGCGTCGAAATCGATGACGGCCGGCTTGCCGTTGAAGTGCAGCCGGAAGCGGTTCGGAGCCGCGGTGGCTTCCAGATGCTCAAGAAAGGCTTCCTGTTCCTCCCAGGGGAATTTTTTATCCGCCCGGAAGGGGGAACTCTCCAGGCGCCAATCGGCGCCGTCGTAATCGCAGGACAGAATCTGCCGTTCATCCCGTATCATCCAGATCCGTTCCGCGGTTCCGGTCAGTGCGGAAACATTGAATTTCAGCGGAATCGTACCGGCGGCGGCGCCGGTTTGCCGATCCACTTTATGGATAGTTTGATCGCCGAAAAGATAATATTGCGGTGACAGGCCGAATCTTCGCACCCACGGGCGCAATGCCGGGTCGATTTGCCGGAGCGGTTGGAGCGCGCCGGCGGCGGCGCTACCGCCGGAGATCATGCAAGACTCCTTGTCAAACACGAAAATTTCGCCTTCGGAGGTGATTACGACGTGTAGAGGAGGGGTAAAATCTTTGGTCAATACTTCGATTTCAAACTCGGCGTTCAGTTTTTTCAGGGCTTCGTGGATGGCGGGATGATCGATACTGAGTAATTGCGTGGCCAGATACTGCTGCAACAGTCTGTGGGTATAGTCCAGGTTTTCCAAGCCGGAAAATTGCGGCGGATAGGAGCTTAAAACCAGATCGGCGAGGCTGCTGTCGCGGCGCAGGCTGGCTTCCTGCATGTCGTGCTGAAACTGTTCCAGCGCGGTCGGAGGCAATTTGAGGTGGCGCGCGTTCGACTCATTTTGCCGGGCGAAATAAACAACTTGCGCGAAGAGCGGATTGCGTTCGGCCAGCTCGGCCAGAAAGGATTCCGGCAACGCCGGAACCGAATGCAATAAATCATCGAACAGCGTGTAGAATTCCTGCTCGCGGTAAGCTGGTCGGCTGAGTTCATCCAACACCCTCTCCTGATATGGGAACGCCGCGGCCGCATCGAGTTTGTAGAGCAGAATGAATATCCTGACGTATTTCCACGCTTGCGCGGCGTTGCCGGAAGTTGGGGCGATCCACGCCGGCGCGGCGTTGTCGGGAAACGGGCCTGTCCATATGTCCAGGAACTTGCGGATATCATCGATTGCCTGCCGGCGCAACGCGGTCGATTCCGGTGAAATGGGCCAGGCAAGATAAGTGGCATTGTAAAAGTGCGCCCAACTTGCAAGCAGTTCAAAGAAGGCTGCTTCGCCCCGGTATTCGATATTTTCCGGGTGCAGAGCCAGGGCGGCGAAAAGTGCGTAAGAACGCGGGCAGTCATCCGGCAGCGGGGTGGAACCGCCCGGCACGTCGATGTCGTTGCGGATACCGGACGCCAGTGGAAGCCAAAGCGGCGCGTCCAGATAATAACGAAAAAATGCGGCGGCCTCCTCCTGGCGGCTTGCCGGAGCGGGGACGGGGAGGTTGCGGAATACATCGCGTAACCGGGCGGCCAACTCTTCGTCCGATAGCGCAAACACATCGGCGATACACAGGGTCTGCGGTGCCATGGCCGGGTGGGTCAGTTTCAGGATCAGGTCGTTGCGTTGCCGGGAATCGGGTTCGAACAGGAGTTCGACCTGCCAGGTCGTCCCCGGTAGATGGATGGTGCGTTCGCTCAGTTCGCGTTCCTGCAGGATGGCCTTGAGATCATGGCGTGACAGCAGGGTCACTTGTTCCAGTTCGAGGAGTGCGCTTTCGAAGCGGGGCAGCCACTCGGGCAACGGGTGGCCGGGTTCATAAAGCAGGCTGCGGTCTTCAAGTTGCCGGAGCGAAAGCGCATAGCGGCGCGGTGCGGCGCGTTTGACCCGGCTTCGGCACAAAAAATCTTCCGCAATCCGGGTCAGCTCCTCCGGCGCGATTCCGGCGGGAAGCTCGCTCCGGCAGTATAGCTCCGCGGTCTGGGCGTCGAACAGCTGCATTTGCCGTGGTCCGATCAAGAGAATGACATCGGCATGCGGAAAAGCCTGCCGGAGCTGCCGCCCGGAAATTGCGTGTTCCAGCTTCAGGCTTCCAACGGCGTTGCGTTCCAGAAATTCATAGCCGGGCAAATCGGAAAGAGTCGCCGTCAGCCAGTCCGCCGGCTCCCGGGACCCGAGGATGCCGACTTTTAACGGCGTTACCGGCTCCGCCGGAAGCTTCTCGGTGCAGCCGCACCACCCGCCGGTCACGGTCAACAGAAAGAGAAGTATATAGACCCGTTTCATATGCAAGACAGCTCCTTAACGCTTCCGGAACCACAGCCGTTTCGACCAGAAGCCGGGGCGCTTCGGAGAGATACTGGCTTCCAGCTGATCGGTGGGGCTGTAACTGATCTTCCAGTCGATGGGACAGTTCAACTGGCCGCAGGTGGTGCAGCGGCTGCCGACATAGATCCATTTCACATCGCCGTTGTCGCGGCGCGCCAGCCCGACAGCAAGATTGAAGACCGTGCCGGAACAAGCCTGGCAGTTGAGTGCTTCCGGTTCGCATTCATCCCAGTATTCTTCGCTGTCCATCAGGAAACGATCGTGATCGCATTTGCGGCAATGCATTTGCACTGCTTCTACTTCCGGGTCCAGTTCCGCTTCCCATATATTGTTGCCGCACTGAGGACAGGTGACCCGTTTTACCGTTTCAACGGCATAGTTGTCGGCGGAATAGTCTTTCAAATAGGAATCGATGTCGGCGATCTTCGTGCCGTACCAGAATTCACCGCTTTTGTCGATGGCCATGAAATATTTTCCTTTTGGCTGTTTTCCGGTTGATGCGATAAAGTAGATCGGAAGATATCCTTTGTCAAGCAATGGCCAAGGAAAACACGCTCCGATTCATGCCTCGCGGGGAGAGCAAAGCATAAATCGGAGCAAAAGCGGAAGTCTATGGCTGTCAGCAACAGGTCGCGCGCATCCATACCGCCATGGCGATATGAGCCGGATCGGCGTCGCGATTCTGCCATAACGCATAGGGAATCGCGGTGAAGGTCATCGCTTCGCGTCGCGGCGCTCCGGTGTAATACAACGATTCGGCGTCGGGGGCGATTTCACGCCACGCTTCCCCCTGGATTGCCGGAGTGCCGTCCGGAAGTCCGGCCACCGTCGTCAGCCGCATCGGACGGTCGAGGCGCAGTACCATATTGGAGATTCCCAGGCCGTTGTCGAAGCTTTCGCAGCAGTAGACTATCGGACCGCGCTGCAGGGCGACCCGTCCGGCGTTGCCGGTGATCTTGAAGTTACTGCGGACGGTTTCGATCGGCATCGCCAGCGTATATTCGAGACGTTCGCCGTTTTTCCAGTCGCGTTCCGCGCTCCAGTAGCCGTTTTCGACACTTCCGCCCTCCGGGAAGGTGGCACAGTGGCACCAGTCGGGCAGACGCAACGCCAGCCGGAAGCGGCCGTCTTTGCGGATGGTGACGGCAATTTTTTCGTCATACGGATAACCGGATTCGACTTCAAACGCGGCGGCGCCGAAATCGGCCGTGTGGGCGGCCGGAATTTCCAACCGGTACTCCGCGTCGCCGACCGACCACAGAAAAGTACCCAGTTGCGGCAGGAAACGGCAGAAATTGGTGGGGCAGCAAGAACAGCCGAACCACTCCAGACGCACTTTGCTGCCGGCGCAGTAGCTTACCGTGTTGTCGTCCACTTCCAGATAGTTGGTGTAGAAAAAGTGGTCGCCGTTGAGGTCGATTCCGGAAAGAATGCCGTTGAACAGCGCCCGCTCGATGACGTCGGCATAACGGCCGTCGCCGGTAATCTGAAGCATTCGGTTGGCGAACAGCACCAGCGCGATGGCGGCGCAGCTTTCGGCGTACATCAGTGTGCCGTTGGTCAGGTCGTAATCGGCGGTGAACGCTTCCCCCTGGAAGCTGGAACCGACGCCGCCGGTGACATACATGCGCCGTTCGGCGATGTTGCGGAACAGACGCTCGCATACCTGCAGCAGTTCGTCATCGCCGGAGATTTCGGCGACATCGGCCATGCCGCTGTACAAATACAGCGCCCTGACCGCGTGGCCGTCGGCGGTTTCCTGTTCACGGACCGGTTTGTGCGCTTGCCGGTTGGGCAGTCCGTAGGTATGATAGGTGTTTTCCTGAACGAAGTAATTCGGCTCTTGGCCGCGCTCGTCGACGAAGTATTTGGCCAAACGCCAATAGCGCTCAAAGCCGGTGGCGCGGTAGAGGCGCACCAGCGCGAGTTCGATCTCCTCGTGTCCCGGATAGCCGTGGATTTTGCCCTCTTCGCGGCCGAACTTCGAATCGATGTAATCGGCGTAGCGACACATCACGTCGAGAAATTTACGCTTGCCCAACGCCTCGTAACCGGCGACCGCCGCCTCCATCAGATGACCGGCGCAATACAATTCGTGCCAGTCGTAAAGATTGGTCCAGCGCTTATCCGGCTCGACTACGGTAAAGTAGGTGTTCAGATACCCGTCCGGCTGCTGCGCGGCGGCGATCCGGTCGACCAGTTCGTCGTAGCGGCGCTCCAGTTCGGCGTCCGGCTGCTGACACAGCAAATAGGCGATTCCCTCCAGTACCTTGGCGACGTCGGAGTCCCAGAAGATGTGCGGCTGATTCGGCATTCCCGGTTTCCAGTTCAACAGAAAGGCGTCCAGTCGGCCGGTTTTTTCGCACTGTTCGAGCGAGGCCGGGATGGTACGCCGGCGTCCCGCCGCCATGCGCGGCGCGAAAACCGGATCGTTGAGTTTGACTTCATGCAACGTGGCGGAACGGAATTTTTTCATCGCTGTCTCCTGTGTTTTTTGGTTGCTCTTTTACTATAACCGCATTGGTAAAAATCCGCAAAGAGAGTATAGTATAGAAAAAGGAGACAAAAGCCGATGTTGGAAGATTTTGCTGTGCAACCGCTGAACGGCGGCCGTTTTTTGTCGCGGGGCAGCGGACGGCACCCGGAGCGGATTATCGACTCCGACGAATTGATTTACGTGGTTTCCGGGGTGCTGGAATTGTTCGAGGAGCAACAGTTGTTCCGGATTCAGCCCGGCGAGTGGGTGATCTTGCGGCGCGGACGGCGCCACGGCGGGGTGACCGATTATGTCCCGGAATTGTCGTTTTTCTGGCTGCATTTCATCGATGGCGCCGGAATGCTGGAGGCGTTGCCGCAGCATGGCCGCGCCGCCCGGCCCGAACGGGTTACCGCGGCGTGCCGGAATTATCTGTCGGAGCAATTGGAGCGCGAACCGGATGTTGCCATTCAGCGTTTGACGCTGGCGCTGATTTTCCGGGAATTGCAGCGCTCCGCCGCCGCACCCGGCATGGTGGCGGCGACGCCGCTGGCATTGGCTGCTGAACGGGTGCTCAAGCTGCATTTCACCACCGCTACCTTGCATTCGGTCAGCCGGGAACTGAAGTGCAACCCGGAGTATCTGGGACGAATTTACCACTTGTATTTCGGCGAAACCGTCAGCATGGCGATCAACCGGATGAAAATCGAATACGCCGCCGGTCTGCTACTGGAGCGGCCGCTTTCGGTCAAGGAGGTGATGTTGAAGGCCGGTTTCACCGATCCCGCGTATTTTCGGCGCCGTTTCGCCGCCCGTTTCGCCACCACGCCCGGTAAATTCCGCCAGGCCTATGGCGTGGGGCACGTGAATACGGTGTAACGGGGTTGAAAAAATATCTCCGCCATGGTATAGTATCCCTTTCGGAAAAAGCCACGGAGGAATACGAAATGACAGGCAAAGCGGACAACCGGCCGATCGGGATTTTCGATTCGGGTCTGGGCGGTTTGACGGTGGTCGACGCGGTGAGCCGGTTGCTGCCGGATGAGGATCTGATCTACCTCGGCGACACCGCCCGGGTGCCGTATGGCGACAAATCGGTGGATTCGATTACCCGCTTTGCCCGGCAGGATGTCGCTTTCCTGCTGAAACACGGGGTCAAGATGATCGTGGTCGCCTGCAATACGGTTTCGGCGGTGGCGCTGCCGGTGCTGTTGCGCGAGGCTGCGTGCGGACATCTGCTCGGCGTCATCGACGCCGGGGTTCAGGCCGCGTTGCAGGCCGGGGCGAAGCGGATCACCGTGATCGGGACCCGGGCGACGGTCAATTCGGACAGCTACCGGCGCGGTATCCACGCGATCGATCCGTCGATTGTGGTGGAGAGTATTCCGTGTCCGTTGCTGGTGCCGCTGGCCGAAGAGGGGGTGAGCGATTCCCCGATCGCCGACGCGGTGCTGGAGCTTTATCTGGGACACCTGAAAAGCAATCCGCCCGACGCGGTGCTGCTCGGATGCACCCATTACCCGTTATTCACGACGGCGTTGCGGCGCTATTTCGATGGGAAAGTGCGCATCGTCGACAGCGCCACCGCCTGCGCCGATTACGTCGGCAACTACTTGCGGGACCGTGGTTTGAGCGCGACGGCGGGGAAGGGGGCGCATGCCCGTTTTTTCGTCACCGACATGCACGCCGCCTTTCACACCCACGCCGCCCGCTTCCTCAGCCGTCCGCCCGAACAGGTCGAACGCGTCTCCCTGGAAGAGGCATTGGCCGAGGCGTGAGCGATTAATCGTACAAGCTGAAAGCGATGTTGCCGTCCTGGCCGGAACGTGTATTGCCGCCGTCGTCGCGCCGGTTGGGGCCCACGCTGTAGACCCGGAAGCCGGAACGCGACACCGGGTGGTGTTTTACCGTGAATTTCGACTGGTCCGGAATCATGAGTGTGGGTATGAGCTCCGGGATTTCTACCGTTTCGTCGGCGTCGAATCCGAAATCCGGCGCCGGTTCGGGCGACCCCTTCGGCATCAGTTCGAGTTCGTAAGCGGTCAAATCGCCGTGCTTGAAACGTAATTCTTCGCCGTTAAAGGGATCGAGCGGCACCGCGTCGAGAAATTCCGGGACCAGATCGGACAGCCGTTCCGGCCAATGCCCGTACCGGCGCCGGTACAGTTCGGCCGCCAGGGCGGTGCGCAGAATCCGCTGGTTGGCGATCTGCCTGGAGTTGTTCTGGTGCGCCCGGGTGACGGCGGGGAGAAACATCCGGGGTAAAATCTGATAAAGCGGGGCGTTATGCAGCGTTTTCTCCAACGCATTGAGCCCGGATTGGCTCCGATAATAATCCAACACCGCCAGATCGAGCAGGTCGGCATAGTAATTCTGACTGAACGCGCGGTTCAATTGGATGATGCCGGGTGAAGTGCAAAAGGAAAAAAGCTTTTCCCAGAGCATTTTCTGAAAACCTTTTCCCCCGGATGGGTAGTATCCGCGATCGCTCCAGTCCTTCAACAACGGCGCCAGACGCTCCGGTGTTTGCAAATAGATGCTGAAAAACGCTTCTCCGGCGAAATTGTGACGCCAGCCGGCGCGCTGTTTGTCCTCGTCCGTCTGTGTTTCCAGCTTCATGGCCTGCAGTTCGGCGTCGGAGAGTTGCGTCGCGTTCAGCAGCGCTTCCGTACTGCGCTGGCGCATGTCGCCGATGGCGTTGGTTACCAGGCCGGCGATCAGGGTTCCATCGCCGCGAACCCAATCCTGCAATGTCTTCAGTTGGCTCAGTATCCGCAACGCCTGCGCGATGTCGCCGTCACGGAGCGCCTGGTCGAAGCGCAGACACTCGTAATTGGCCAGATTTCTGACGATAGCCAATTCCGGCAGCCTCACGCCGAGTCCTCCCTCCCATTGGCGCGGGAACTGCATCGGCTGATCCTGGGAAATTTTTTCCAACAGCGCCGCGGTTTTTTCCTGCGTTTTCAACCATGGAGCAAGCTCCGCCTCGACCTCCGGCGTCAAATTCGGCATCGTGTATAAACTGGTGTACGACGTTCCGAGTGTCGCCGGGAGCGCGGCACCGGCACTTGCCCAGGCGTCGGCAAGTTCCCGGTACAGGGGATAGGCGTTATTTTCCGGCATAGGGTGCGAGGCGTACATCTCCTCCGGCGTCAGCGCGATGCCGCATTCCCGCGCCCGCGCATCCGCGGCGGCGACAATCGTTTCGATATTGCGCTGCAACTGCAGCCAGCCCGCGCCGGCGATAAGCGCCGGCAACAGGAGCAGGACGGCCGTAGTCGCGATTTTTGTGCGCTGCGCCGCATTCAGGGATTCCGCCGGTCGCGGCAGTGCGATGCGGACGAGCTGGAGGCAGGTGCCTGCCTGCCAGAGATAAAAAACGATCCAGCTCCACCAGGGTAGAAAGATCGAAACGATGACACCGCACCCGACCGCCAGGCCGATGATGCCCCAGACCCGGCGGAGCCACCGGGATTGACCGGGGGCCCGGCACCACACCGCCAGCGTGACGAATACCCCGAGGCCCGGGATCAGCGCGAGCCAGCCGAGCAAGGTTGCCAAAGCACGTTTGCCGCTTCCGGAAAAACCGATCCACAGATTCCGGATCAGGCGGAAGAGGGCGACCGAATACCAGATCCGTCCCGCCAACAGCAGTGCCGCGCCGATTCCCGCCAGCGTCAGCGGCACGATCTGCGGTTTTATTTCCGGTGAGTAATACGGCCAGTTTAAGACGCCGTACAGCAGCAGCGAGCCTCCGGCGAAAGCTCCGCACAGCCATGCTTCGAGTCCGATCAGGAAATTCCAGCCGCAGTGCCTGGAAAGCTCGAAAGCGCGCGCTCCGGGAGTGCCGCTCCGGGGCCGGAAAAAATACATCCGAAACCACCAGAATAGCGTTCCAAGCACCAGGAACCCGCCAATGGCCGCCAATATTATTTTCATAATAACCTCCTTTGCTGTCGCGACAGCGGCTGAAAGCTATGATACTTGTGATACGTCGATCACAATATAATGTAACTTTTTGCCGCTGTCAAAAGCGAAAGCGTGTCAAATGCCGTCGTAGAGCGAAAACGTGATGTCGTATTCCGATTTTTCGGAGCTCCTGCCGGCCCCGGCCCGTCGCGGTTCGCCGTGATTGTCTTTTCCGTCCTCCCCGACGCTGTAGACCCGGAAACCGGGATGTGTGGCGGTTTCATAGTGGGTGTCAATGTAGTCGGGCCGGTTTTTTTCGTAAACCGCCCGGTCGAACAGCAGATCGCCCGCGGTGAAGCGCAGCGGCTGTCCGTCAAACGGATCCAGCGGTACTTCCGGCAGAAACTCCGGCACCAGATCGGCGGCCTTTTCGGGCCATTGGCCATGCCGGCGATGGTACAACTCCGCGGCGATTACGGTCCTGGCGCAGCGCACACTGGCGAGGTATTCATTGATGACGAAGTAGCTCTTTTCCAGAGCCGGAAGCAGCAATGCCGAGCCGAGTGTGGTCAGGCTGCCGCGATCTTGATTGTTCAAGGCGCGGACGGCGTCCCCGGCCACATATGCTTCGTCGGTGAAAAGTTTTTTCCTCGCCAGCAGGTCCAGGTTGTAATTCGCTTCATTGAGGTCGAGCAGCTGCTTGAAGGGAAAGACATTCGGCACTATGCGTTTGAGTGTATCCACCATCGGAGACGGTTCGTTCAGATCGACAAACCTGAAAATATCATTATTGCCCTGGCGCAGGATGGAGAATGCCACATTCATCATATTGAACTCCCCGTCGATGAAAGTACTGTATACCGGCAACATGCTTTTTTCCTCCTCCAGCAACATATCCTGGATTTGCCGCAATTCCGCATCGGAGAAGTCGAGTTGCGGCAACACCGCCTCCAGGGATGCAAGCTGAACTTTCCCGATGGCGATTGCGACCAGCTTGGAAATCAGAATCGGTTCGGTATTGAGTAGACGGCGCACTGCCGCTTCCTCCTCCCAGATACGGAGCACCTGCGCCCGGTCATGGTGCTGTACCGCGTTGAGAATGCGGTAGTCCTCGAAGTAGGCCAAGACGCGTGCCTGGCTCAACTCCGGCAACAGTACGGAAGCGCCCTGCTTCCAATCCCGGCGGAAGCGTAGTCCGGTACGCTTCGGCAACTCCTCCAGCAGTTGAATGCGCTCTGTCTGCTGCAATACGTACGGGAGCAGTACGTCGAATATTTCCGGCGGGAGCGAGGCTCCGTAAGACGGACGTATCATAAAGGCTGCAAGGGCAGGCGGGAAGGTGGTGGTATTCGCGAACAGCTTGCTCAGATATTCCGCATCCGCATCCGTGGTGGCGGGGTACTTCCGGAACATTTCTTCCGGGGTGAGCGGGATGTCATGCGTCGCCAAATTCTGTTGCACCGTTTCCAGCGTGTGCGGCGCATACCAGGCAAAGACGGCCCAAATGCCGAACGTCACCAGCAATATGGCGATTTCCGCTCCACCGACGAACCACGCGAAACGCTTCCGTCCGGGGGAGCCCGGCGAAACGGCAACGCCGTTTTCCCGCCACTGCCGGATGCCGTTCAGCGTCAGGAGTCCATACGCCGCCAGCCAGGACAGCGCGGCCAGAAAAAGTATCGCGAACATACCGAGGTAAAGATCCGCCGCCAGCACGCCGAACGGCAGCAGCAATGCCGCCCAGGCCATGAAAATCGTCCACCGGCGCAATACCGGATCCGATTGCCGCCGCGCCTGGACGTGCGCCAGCAATACCGGGATGATCCAGTTGCCGACCGGCAGCACGGCGCAGATCGCCTTTTCCGTGATGGCGGCGTTTGAAGCCTCCGGCAATGCCTGGCGCCACAGCGCCCGGTTCAATTGGAACAATGCGATGATGCCGCCGACCAGACAGAACAGCAGCGTCAATATCGTGACGCCCCACAGCGTTACTTGCAAACTTAACGTGGTTGAGTCGGTAAGCGGCATGAAACTGGCTAGGATCATGCTCAGGGTCAGGCAGCCCGGCACGATGGACAGGACGAGTCCGCCGCGCAGCAGCAGCGTGAGGTAATTGCGTTTGGCGTGGTCGGGGGGGGAAAGAATCGTTTTTTTCATAATAAACCTCCACAGGAGTTAAAGAATTTCACGCATCAATTCGAGGTTGTCGAGGGCGACGTCGTACTTCGGCGCGCCGGCGATCGGCGGCGTCGGAATTTCGAATTCCTGAATCCCCATGCAGCCGGGGGCGATTTCGTATTTGGCGAATACCGCGACGACATTGCCGCGCTTGTTGATATAAAACTTCTGTTCCGCGGTCACGCCCCGGAAGCCGTCGAGGCCCATGGCGCCGTTGAAGTACATCGCGCCGTCCTCTTCGGTGCGGATTTGCATCTGACGCCGGATTTCGGCGTCGGCGACGGCGGCGAAGTTGTCGCCCAGCAGCTCCGGCAGCTTCAGTTCCCGCCCCGTGGCGACCTCCAGATTGTAAAACAATTGCTCGGTATAGGCGCTCGCCAGGGTTTCGGTTTTGTTGACGACGAATGAAATGATGCCGTTGGCGTTGTACTTCGGCTCGTAATCGATGTCGATGTAGACCGGGATGGCGTCGTCAGGGTCGCCTCCGGTGGCGATCCGGGCTTCGCGGGCCTCCTTGGCGCGTTGTTCGGCGTTGGCGATGGCGGCGGCCATTTTCTGCCGGATCTCGGCGTTGACACGCTGTTCCAGCTTGATGTTGCCGGTATTCAACAACGCGGGGAGGCGGACCGAAACCAGGTCGTCGCAGTTGGCTTGCCGGGTGTATTCGGCGATGGTGACCAGCTTGGCGAGCGAGGCCAGCGCCGGAATCGCTTCGGCGGCGCGGACGAGGGTGATGCCGGTATTCACCAGTACCAGCATGCCGACCATGATCATCGCGGCGGTACGCCAGATGGTTTGAATACGGATGTTGCGGAAACGCCGGGGGGAGCACGCCAGCGCCTGTTCGACTGCGGCGTCGAGGATGGCGGGAATTTCAATTTGACGATAGCGTTTTTTCGAGTTCATTTTTTCACCTCGCTGCGTAAATATTTCAAGGCCTGGTAGAGCCGGGTTTTTACGGTGTTGCCGTTGGTTTTCGTGATCCGGGCGATTTCATCGAGCTTCAATTCCTCATAGTAACGCAGGATGACCACGGTCTGAAGCTTCTCCGGCAGGCGCCGGATGAGCTCGAAAACCTCCCTCGTCTGCGCCGGATTCGGGCGTTCATCGGGCAGGTCGACGTATTCGATGCTGATTTCGCCTGCGCGTTTGCGCCGGCGCCGCAGTTCACTCAAGCTTTCGTTGAGCAGAATCCGGTAGAACCAGCTGCGCATGTAACGCGGCTCCCGCAGCCCTGGAAGCTTCCGGAACGCCTGCAGAATCGCATTCTGGACGACATCGAGAGCGCCGTCGTGTTCGCGCAGATAAGTGTAGGCGATCCGGTAGAAGCGTTCCCGGTCCTGCCTGACATATTCCGTCAACTCGTCGTACATGTGGCGAAGCTTTCTTCCTGGTTTGGTGTCCGGCATTCTGTTCTTCGCTATATTAGACGCCGGGAACCCCGGAAAAGTTTGCGCCGTATGAAAAAAAATGCCTTCCCATACTATAGACGCCGTTTGCGGAAATGAAAAGCGGCATGCGGATTCCGGGAAAGGCGGCCGGTGTCAGCCGATCCCGGAATCCGCATGCCGTCGAATCATGGCGCAGTAGCGAAGGGAGGTCAGAGGCGCAGCCGGAACGTCCGGATGGCGAAGCCGGTCAACTTCACTTCGACGCTTCCGTCCGGCCGCACCGGCGTTGCCGCTTCGAGCCGCCGTTCGGTCAGATCGCATTCGATGAACTCCGCCGCGTACACCGGCAAACGCAACTGCGCCGTCGCGTTGCGGCCGTGCTTCTCCACCAGCCGCAGGATCAGGCCGTCGCCGTCGTCGGCCCATTTGACGCATTCCAGTGAAACGCCGTCGCCGGACAGTGCCACCGGGAACGCAATCCCCGGTTTGAGACGGAGGCGCGGCAGCACCCGCGGCGGGTGTTTGAAGCTGGCCGCCGTTTCGATCACATCCGAAGTTGCGGCGTCGCCGAAGTGCGGGTAGAAGCCGTACCGGAAACGATGTGCGCCCCGGTCGGCATTCCGGTCGGGAAAGCAGCTCGACCGCAGCAAGGTCAGCCGCATCCGGTTGCCCAGTACATTGGCGCCGTATTTGTCCTGCGCCAGCAATGCCGCGCCTCCGTCCGCATCGGACAGGTCGACGAAACCGTGGAAGACGTTTTCGAATTGCGCCAGCTCCCAGCCGGTATTGCGCCGGGTCGGACGGCGGACGAAAGCGCCCTGAACGCCGTAGGCCGCGGTTTCGGCGCGGACATCCGGATGGAATTCCACCTGCAATACCCGGTGGCGCTCCTGCCAGTCCGGGATTTCGGTTTCAAATGCCAGCAGCCGGGTGCCGGGCTCCAATTGGATCTGCTGACGGATCACGGTGGCGCCGATTTCTATATCGGTATGGAGGATTTCGATGTTGCCACGGCGTTCCCGCCGCGACGGCGTGTGCATCCGGGATTCCGGCGTCGGCATGGTTTCGCTGTGCCAATCCAAATCCCAGGCGTCGTAATTGCCGCCGGAAACGTCGCTGCGCAGGGTAAAACGGTTGCCGGGCGCTTGCAGTAGTTCGCGCTGCGTTTCCTTGTCCCATGCCGACTGCAATTGGCCGCATTGGTCGAAGCGGTAGCGGATCAGTTCATTTTCCAGGACCGCATCTTGTTCGAGCATTACTGTAGCGCCGGGCGGCGTTGCGGCCGGAAAGCTTTGCAGGCTCAACGGCGGCGCCGTGTATTCCCGGTGCACTATGGCGAATGAGTGAAAATTGAATACGGTTTCCACGCCGTCGGCGGTATCGAAGAGCTCTTCGATCAATTCGCGCTCCAGCGTGTCGCAGTGCATTTGCGCTTCGGCATAGGCGGCGACGGCGTCGTCGAATACTTCGGCGATCGCACTGCCCGGCAGAATGTCATGGAATTGATTCAACAACAGGGTTTTCCAGATGGCGTCGAAGCGCTCCTGCCGGCCGTTGCCGGCCATGACGCTCAGGAATTCCAGCTCGCGCAGCCGGTTTTCCAGTGCCAGGTTCTCCGCCTTGGTCCGGGCCCAGGTGGTGTGGCAACCCCGGTGGCGTTCGTAGTAGAGTTCGCCATGCCAGGTGGCCAATTCGCCGCCGTGACGTGTTTCCAGGCGGTTGAAAAACTCACGCACGCTTCCCGAACGCAAACGGGGGAGGCCGCCGAGGTCGGCGCCGAGACGCAACCGCGCCAATTCGTTTTCGCGCGGGCCGCCGCCGCCGTCGCCGATGCCGAACGGAAGCAGGAGCTCTTCGAGAAAATCATTTTCCCGGAAAGCTTCCCGGGTGGCGGTCAGGACTTCCGGTTGCAGCAGGCAATTGGTGCCTTCCGGGCAGGGCGACAGGTGGGTCAGGATACGGGAGCCGTCGACGCCTTCCCACCAGAAGGTATGATGCGGCATCTGGTTGTGTTGGTTGCCGGCGAGTTTGACGGTGAAAAAGCCGGTGAGGTTGCTGCGGCGCAGCAGCTGCGGCATGACCGCCGGAAAGCCGAAGCAGTCCGGGTACCATGCCGTGACCGGTTCGACGCCGAATTCACGCTGAAAATATGCCTTGCCGTGGACGATCTGCCGGATCAACGCTTCGAGTCCGGGCAGATTCAGATCGTTTTCCACCCAGGTGCCGCCGAGAAGCTCCCAGTGCCCTGCTTGCACCTGGCGGCGGATTTGCTCGAAAAGCGCCGGGTTGTGTTCTTGAATCAGCCGGTAATGCAGCGCCTGGGAGGCGCCGAAACGGTATTCCGGATCCGCCTGCAGCAGCGCCAGCTGGTTGACGAAAATCCGCTCCGCTTTGCGGCGGCATTCCCGGTAACGCCACAGCCACGCGGTATCCAGGTGGCTGTGGCCGAAACAAACGAAAGTCAGTTCCCCGGAGTCGGACGCGAGCGCCAGCGCTCCCGCCAGCGCCGTGCGCGCCGCACCGGCATTTTCCGGCCGGTAATCATAGCGGACGATCGCCTCGTTGAGAATGCGCAACAGCCGTCGCGCCCGCATCGTCGCCGGCGGGAAACTCCGGTACAGCCGGAAAAGGAAATCCATCTCCGTCAGCAATGCTCCGGTCTCCGGTTCCACCGCCGCGATTTGAGCCCGCAACAACCGGGCGGTATGATTTTCGGGAGGAGCTCCGGGGACAGGGCGCGGATCCAGCGGCCACCCCCATAACGAACCGGCGACGGCATCGGCCCAGAATTCGAGCGCGCCCGAAACGGCGCCGAGCGGTTGGCGGCAGCGATGGCTGTCCTGCGCCAGGCACGATCCGGTGGAAATACTCCCCAGGGCTTGGCCGGTTTTGTCGTAAAGCAGCGCCTCGCCGTCGAAATCGAGCAGCAGCACCAGCTCCTGTCCATCCAGCTCTCCGGGGATTTCGCCATGCAGGCGGAACCAGCCGTTCTGCCAGGCCTGGCCCCAGGCTTCGCCGACGGTGATGTCCCGGTATTCCAATTGCCGCCGTTGGGAGAAGGGCACCGGGTCGTCCGTGACCGCCACTTCAACACGTAATTCGCGGCTTCGGCGATTTTGGCTGTGTTTCAGATCTTCAAGGAACGCGGTAACCCGCTCTGCCGTCATGGCTTCCATTTCTTTGCGCATAGGTGAGACTTTCAACGACGGGAGAGTTGCAGTGCGAAAACACCGTAGGGCGCCAGTTCGATTTCCCGGCCGTCGGGTTCGGAGCCGATCCACTGCTCCGCGTCATAGCGCAGATGGCCGCGAATGCTGCGGTCGCCGGCGGTGTTCACGCCGAGCAGCAGCAGCCGGTCGTCCAGCTGCCAGGCCCGCGCCGCGGCGATTCCCTCCAGCCCGGCCGCCGTGGTCGGTGTCCCCGAAAGGACGAAGCAGCCATATTGCGCCACTTGCCGATTGAGTTCTCCTAGGGCGTCCCATAACGAACTTTCCGGCAGGAACCAGTGCTTCCGCGCCGGATTCCGTTCCATCCCGGCGAACAACGGCTCATAGGTGTAATAACCGTAATAGAATATTCCCTTGGCGCCGCCGATCAGCGACGCGTATACTTCCGCCTGGACCTGTGCCGCCGTCGGGGTGAAGTCGAAACGCTTGTCCGCCATCCAGTTTTGGGCAAAAAGCTGGATCACCGCGTATTCGCAGGTCGCCGGATCGCCGTCGTTGACGAAGCGCCGCGCCGCCGCGATGAAGTCGACCATGGCGCCCACATCGCTTTCGGGGCCGCTGATCGGATAGGGATCCAGCATGGCGATGTCCACGATCGGTTTTTCGATGCTTCCGGCCGGAGCGACGTTGAAGGCGATGAAAACAGGGTGATACGGATCGAGCTCCTTGAGCGTCCGGTATGCTTCGGCGCAGCCGTTCAGGGCGAAACCGTGCGGTTCGTCCCAGCTGTAATGGCCGAGCAGATTGGTTTCTTTGGCCATTGCCGCCACCGGCTGCAAGTCTTTGCCGGGTTCATCCAGGACCAGCAGGCCATAATCGCGCGCCCGGGCGAAATACGCCGGAGCCGTCGCGCCGCAATGGTGAGCGACATTGAAATTCCGGGCCTGGATCGCCGCCAGCGACTGCTCCAATGTCACCTCCGGCATTCCCAGTTCCCGGTTCAGGGTATTGACCCGCGCCAGGACGTCTTCGCCGCAGTGAAAGAGGCCGATCGCGAAAAACGGTTTGCCGTCGTAATACGGTATGCCGCCGATCACCGCCAGCGTGTCCGGCCGGTACGGGAGTTTGGTGATGTTCTGCTCGAGGCATTTGCGGTCGTCTGCGGTTACGGTCAAGTGGTAATTGCCCGGGGGGAGGGGGGCGGTCGCCGGAGTCCAGGAGCCGTCGCGGCCGCCGGCGGCGAAGCTTTGTTCCGCCATGGTCCGTCCCTCGTCGTCGGTAAGGCGCATCTGGAGCGAAGTGTCGGGAGCCGCCACACTTCGGGTGAACTCCACCGTCAGTTGCTGTGCGGCCAGGCCGTCGTACAGAAAACCCGAGCGGGGATGCACGCGCAGCTTCAATTCCGGCTCGCGTAATTGCACCGATTTCACCGCCAGCAGCTCTCCGGCCGGGATCGGCCACGCTTCGAGGAGAAATTCGAACACCGCTCGCTCCGTCCCCGACTGCCGCAGACGAACGAGGTCGAAGTGATAGGTGATGGTATGTTCGGCGCCGTCCGGCGGGATTTTGCAATACATTTTCGCCGCCGGCTCGCGTCCGCCCGGACCTGCCGCCACGATCGCCACCAGCGGCAGATCGGCGACGCCGGTGCTGACCCGGATTTCCGCCTCAAGTGTGTCGCCGGGGGGTAAATCGAACTCCCGCGACAGACTGGCGACCACCTTTCCGGCCTGCGGCGAATTCAGGGTCAGCATTCCGTCCCGCTCGCTTGTTTGCAGGGCGAAGTCCCCGGCGTAGTGGATCAGTCGCCAGTCGCCGTTGTCGCTTTCGGGAGCCGAAAACACCGCCGTGGTTCCCGTTGCGGCGGTTGCCGCGATCATTGCTGTCAAACACATTCTGAATACCATGATTTCTCCATTGCCGGGGTTGCGGTTCAAGGACCGACTTTGCCGTCGGTCGTCCAGTTGTTCGGCTCGGTCCACCAGGTTCCGAGGGCCTGCGCCAGATAGAAATCCTTGCTGACGCCGGAGGGGGAGGGACTGGCCGACGCGTGGCCGTCGGTCCAGTAAATGTTGGCGCGCCCGCTGTGGCGCGGCCAGACCTGGCCATAGCCGGTGACGTCGACGTAACGGGCGTCGCAAACATAATAACCGGTTCCCTCCGGCCGGTCGTCGCCCTTGTTCTGGCCGCTTTCGCACAATAGAATGGTTTCGGCGGGCCGCTTCAACACCCCCGGCGCGACCCCGTCCAGGCCCCAATGATTGTAGCCGTAGCTTATGAAGCCATCGATATAACTTGCGGATGCGCTCTGAAACGAGGTACTGGCGGAATCCGACGGGCAGAACATCGCCTTTTCCGGTGCCGTGCCCGGATCGAGGCGCTTGTACCACTTGTCCAGATTGGTGTTCCAGCCGGTGGGGTCCTGCGGATAGCTGTCGTTGTAGTCATGCAGATAGAACTCGATGGCCAGTCCAAGCTGCCGGTTCCGGTTCAGACAGGAGGTCTGCTGCGCCGCTGCGCGGGCCCTGGAAAGCGCCGGCAGCAGCATCGAAGCCAGAATCGCTATGATGGCTATCACGACCAGAAGCTCTATCAGTGTAAAAATGTGTCGGCGGTTGAAGTGACATGGTTTCATGGGGTACTCCGTTGTTTCAGTCGTTCGTATGATTTTGAGGCGAAAGGAAAGACGGTTTCAGGGACTCTCCGGCGACCAGCCGCACGTCGTCGGCTTCCCACAGGAGGTTGCCGGGCCACGGTTCGCCGCTTTTCATCCACTCCAGACAGCGCCGGTAATAGGGATATACGTCGGCGCTTTCGATGGAGGTGATCGACGGCACGCACAATTCGGACTGGTGCTCCCCGTCGATACTGGCGAGGGAGTAGTCGCGCCCGGCGTACAGCGCCAGATTGGCGGCGGCGCGCATGAAAACGACCGCCGCCGGCATGGTCAAACCGAGAATCAGCCGGTTCAGATCGAATTCCCCGGTCTCGATCCGGCGCTGGAACAGCGTCACCAGCTCCGGGAACGGGATGTGTCCATCGGTCAGGCTGAAGTCGAAAAAGCGCCCCTGGCCGCCGGAACGCTCCAAGGCTGCCTGCCAGCGGTCGCGGCGCTCTTCGGTCACCGAGCTCGGTGGGGTGAGATTGACCAGATCCATATCCCGGATACCGCACGCCAGCAGGTGATCCAGCAATTTGTCGATTGCCCGGCGCGGGAAAAAACTCAGCGACAGGAACCCGTGCTCCGAATAATCGTACGCGAGGACCAACACCGGTTTGCCGCAGGTCTGCAGTTTGACCTTCAGCCAGTTGGGCAGCTGCGGATGAGGGTTGAGAATGATCGCCTCAACGCTGTCGATTCCCTCGGTCAAAGCCGGGTCGTTCCAGTCCTGGAAGTAGATCGGTCGAACCCTGGTGCCGGAATCGGCGGCGGCGCGGAAGATCGTCTCGCTGCCATTGGGTTGATCGATCCCGAAGTGGCAGGTGTAGAAGAAACCCACCGGGAAAGCCTGCTTCCGCGTGGCGGCGCATCCGGCCAGCTTCCGGACGCCGAGCCGCGTGAGCTCGCCGGTCTCCTGCAATCGGTTGAGCGCCCGCTGCACGGTCGGTCGCGCCACATTGAACTGCCGCGTCAGTTCCCGCGTCGACGGCAACACATTGTCGGCATAACTGCCGTCGGAAAGCCGTTGCCGCAAGATTGCGACGATTCCTTCACTGGTTGCGTTGGCCATTTTTGTTGACTTTTTGGTGTAATGTTTTTGTCAAAATGAACCATAAATGGTATATTATGCTGTAATTATAGCAAAAAAACGAAAAAAGTCAAGATGGAAACCGGGAAAAATGGAAAAAATATGGGAAAAAATTCCGAAACTCAGAGCGGGTGCTCCATCGGGGTGTAGCGGATGCCGTGAACGGTGGTTTCGGGGCCGGTGGGGGTGAAGCCGAGCTTACGGTAAACCGGGACGGCAAAGGGGCTGGAAAATACGGTGACGCCAGCAAGATCGGGGCGGACCCGGCGAACCAGCGTCAAAGCCCGGTCGAGGAGACTGCGGGCGATGCCCTGGCGCTGCGCCTCCGGGGCGACGAAAAGCATCGAAATATGGCGGAAGTCGCGCAGTTCGAGTACGCCGATCAAAGCTTCGCCCTGTTCGGCGAGCAGCAGCTGGCAATCCTGCGACTGGCGCGCGGCGATGGCTTCCCAGTTGATGTAACGGGCGAATTCCTGCTGCCCTTCTTCGGAATAATCGTCGCGGATGAATTGATCGAACACCCGCCGCACCAGACAATGAACCGGAATTTCATCGCCGGGACGGTAAATGCGCAGTACGGCGTTCATCCGAACAAGTCATCCTGAATTTTTTCGCCGGTTCCGGCCGGCGGCGGCGGTACCGCGGCCACCGGCTGCGATGCGAAGGCGAAAAGCGGGTCGTCCGCGGCGTTTTCTTCGGGTTCCCCGGTGTCCGGCAACTCTTTCAGCAGGCGTTTGAGCTCCTGGTCGCGGCAGGTGGCGGCGATGCTCCGCCAATCCGGCGTCCGGCATTGCAGCGCGGCGGCGTGGTCGCGGAATTCCGGCGGCAATTCGGTTTTCAGCGCGATCAGTTGCCGGTTGCGCCGGATCAGTCCGGCGTGCTCCTGGAGCAGCGAGCGCACCTTGTCGCTGATAACCCCGGCCGGGGCGTCGGCGGCGGCGTCCAGCGACGGCAGCGCCTGGAGAATTTTCGCCGCGGTTTTGCCGCCGATGCCCGGAACGCCGGAAATATGGTCGGAGTTATCGCCGAGCAGCGCCAGATAATCGACCATCTGCTCCGGCGTGACGCCGTATTTCTCCTGAACCGAGGCGGCGCCGCGAACTTCGAAGCCGCTGTTTTTGCGGTCCGGCGCCAGCCAGTGAATCCCCGGCGCGATCAGTTGCGCCAGGTCCTTGTCGGAGCTGACGATGAAAACCTCCCGGTCTTGCGTGGCTTTGGCGAAGCCGCCGATCAGGTCGTCGGCTTCGTAATTTTCACACTGCAGCAACGGCCAGCCGAAGGCGGCGGCGACGGCGCGGATCTGCGGCATCTGCCGTGCCAGATCCTCCGGCATCGGCGGGCGCCCCGCCTTGTAATCCGGCGCCAGCTCCAGTCGAAACGCCGGTTTGCCGCAATCGAAGCACAGCGCGCCGTCGTGTTCCGGGAAATCCTGCTGCAATTTCAGCAGCAGACGGGTGAAGGCGAACAGCGCGTTGGTCGGTTCGCCGCGGGAGTTGCTCAAGTGGGCGATGGCATAGAAGCAGCGGAATATCTGCGAATATGCGTCTATCAGTACGATCGGCTTTGCCATCGATCCGGGGCTCCTTTCCTGCTTGGCCACGACTGCACAAAAAAGCCCGGCGGACCGGGCGTTTTTTTTAGAGGTGTCAGGGTTAGCCATCGAGTGTTTTTAGAGGAGTAATTATGAAGAGGAGAAAATTGCGTATAGGCACTCAACGCCTAACCCTGACAAAGGCTTACTATAACACCCGAAAATGGAAATGCTACCTAAAAATGGAAAAAAAACGAAATTTTTTTGAAATTTTTTGGTTTTGAGGCTATTGTATAGGGTTACAGCTCCGAAAAAGAGCGGTTTTCGGTCATGGAAATCAGAAAAAACATAGGTTGGAAATGGAAATTGTCATCACTTCGGATGCGATTGCCCGGCGCGTCGGCGAGCTGGCGCAGGCAATCGATGCATATTACCGGCAGCAGCCGTTTACCATGGTGGTGACTCTGAGCGGCGCGATGATTTTTGCCGCCGATCTGATGCGCCGGATCGAAACGCCGCATCTACTGGATACGATCGCGGTTGCCTCCTACCAGGGGGAGCAGAGCTCAGGCGTACTGAAATTCCGTTCGCATCTAAAACTGCCGGTCGCCGGAAAGCGGCTGCTGGTGGTGGACGATATCCTCGATTCCGGGATGACGCTGGCGGAGCTTTGCCGCCACTTGAAGGAGGCCGGCGCCGATGAGGTCAGAACCTGTGTGCTGCTGGATAAACAAGTGCCGCGCACCGGGAATGTGCTGCAAAAGGCGGATTGGCACGGCTTTCAGGTGCCGCCGTTGTTTCTGGTCGGTTACGGATTGGATTGCGATGAAAAATACCGGCATTTCCCGGATATCCGCGCCTGACGGCGGCAGCGTATGACCGGCGTCGAACTTTACATCACACCGAATGGCGGGTTGCAGGCGGTGCCGCGCCACGGCGGCGAGCTGTGGCGTACCGCGTTTGCCGCCGGAGCCGGACACGGTCTTCTGGCGCTGTTGCGCGATGACGGCGCGGGTGACGCCGAGAGCGACGGCGGAGCGCCGTCGTTTCACTTTTTCCGCCGGTTGGCGCGCGAATTCGCGGTACGGGTGGCGCGCGCGTCCGAACCTCCCTTCGGGGCGGATGAGGCGGAGTGGCTGGCCGGATTGCGTCCCGATATGGCGTACTTCGCCGAGCGGGTGGCGGCATTGCCGCCGGTGACCGGCAGCGAATACCTCGATGCCGAACGTCTGGCGGCGCTGTACCGGGAACTCGAAAGCGCGGCGCGGCAGGAGCGGGCGGCGGCCGGAACCGGTTGGAGCGAGTGGCTCGGAAAAATTCACCCGGCCTGGTCGCAGGTCGGAAAAACCGCGTTTCACCTGGCCGAAAATCCCAAGGACGCCGACGGCACGCATCCGTTTCTCTTTCTGGCGACCTTCGTGCACCGCCTGAGCGCGGCCGATCAGCCGAAGCATCTGCCGCTGGGGTCGGCGCTGAAACAATACGCCGGCAACAAGGCGGCGCTGACGGCGCTGCTGGCGCCGATTCAACAGGCGGCGCACGAGAGTGCGTTTCTGACCGAACTGGTGGAATCCGGGCGGATTTTCCGCCCCGAAGCCTGGAGCGCGGCGGAGGCTTTCCGGTTTCTGCAGGATGTTCCGGCATTCGAAGCTGCCGGCGTCGTGGTGCGGATGAGCAATTTGTGGAAGAAAGCGCCGCGGCGGCTTCAGGCCGGCGTACAGATGGATCTGGCGCCAGATGCTCCGTCGCGGGTCGGCGTCGGCCAGCTGCTGCGTTTTTCGGTCCGGGCGGCGCTGAACGGCGAACCCTTGTCGCCGGACGAAGCCGCGCTGCTGCTGAATTCCGATGGCGGGTTGGTGCGCTTCAAGGGTGAATGGGTGATCGCCGAGCCGGCGAAGGTGGCGCGATTGCTGCAGGAGTGGCAGCGCGCTGAAGCGCTGAATGCGCATACCGGCATTCCGCTGGTGCATGGGTTGCGGCTGCTGGCCGGAGTCCGTACCGGCAAAAAGGGCGGCGCGGAGCTTCCGGTGACGACGGCGGTATTGGAAGACAGTTGCTGCAGCTTCGGGGCGGTCGGCGCCCTGAAAGAGTTTCTCGCGGCGATGCGAGAGCCGCAAAGCATTGAGAATGTCGACGTGCCGGAGACGCTGCTCCGGGTGTTGCGCCCCTACCAATTGACCGGGGTGCGTTATCTGAGCCGCATTGCCCGATTGGGGCTGGGGGCGTGTCTGGCCGACGATATGGGGTTGGGAAAGACGCTGCAGGTGTTGACGTTTCTGGCATCGCTGCCGGCACAACCGCTGCCGGCGCTGCTGGTGGCTCCGGCTTCGCTGTTGCGCAACTGGCAGCTGGAGGCGGCGAAATTCGTCCCCGGCTTGCGCTTCGGTATCCTGCATTCCTCGGGTGGTATCCCGGAATGGCAGAAGCGTTTGGAGGAGAACCCCGAAGAGCTTCTGCGGGAGTTCGATCTGGTCGCCACCACCTACCAGATGCTGCCGCGCCTCGAGACGCTGGCGCAGTTAGAGTTTCCGGTGGTGATCGCCGACGAGGCGCAGGCGATCAAGAATCCCGACACCGCGCTCAGCCGCGCGGTGCGGTCGCTGCGCGGCGGCTGCCGGCTGGCGTTGACCGGGACGCCGGTGGAGAATCACTTGACCGACCTGTGGAGCATCTTCGACTTTGTGCTGCCCGGCCTCTTGGGGACGCGGACGGCGTTTCAGGGGCAGGTGCGCACCTGGAGCGATCCGGAGCGCGGGATGGACTTCACCCCGTTGCGGGAGCTGACGGCGCCGTACATTCTGCGGCGGTTGAAGAGCGATAAACGTATTATCGCCGATTTGCCGGACAAGACCGAAGTCAAAGTGTTCTGCCGCCTGACCGCGACCCAGGCGGTCCTGTACTCCAAAACGGTGAACCAGTTGGCCGCCGAGTTGCACGGCGCCGAAGACATCCAGCGCAAGGGCATCGTGCTCGCGTATCTGGCGCAATTCAAGCAGATCTGCAACCATCCGGCGCAGTTCAACGGTTCGGGGCATTATGAAAGCGCTCTGAGCGGCAAGTTCGCCCGGCTGGGCGAAGTGGTCGCCGAAATCGCGACGCGGCAGGAAAAGGTGCTGGTATTCACCCAGTTCCGCGAAATCATCGAACCGCTGCACGAACATCTGACGCACTGCTTCGGCCGCCCCGGGTTGATGCTGCATGGCGGTACGCCGGTGAAAAAGCGCGCCGAACTGGTCGAACAATTCCAGCGCGACGGCGGCGCGCCGTTTTTCGTGCTGTCGCTCCGGGCCGCCGGGACCGGTCTGAATCTGACCCGCGCCAACCATGTGATCCACTTCGACCGCTGGTGGAATCCGGCGGTCGAAAATCAGGCCACCGACCGCGCCTACCGGATCGGCCAGCACCGTAACGTGCTGGCGCATAAATTCATCACCCGGGGCACACTGGAAGAAAAAATCGATGCGTTGATCGAAGAAAAAAGCCATCTGGCCGGCCAATTGTTTGCCGCCGGTACCGAGGCGTTACTGACGGAGGCGAGCGACGCCGAGCTGCTTCGCCTGGTCCGTCTGGAGGAGAATTTGGATCATGACGAAGCATGAATACGACATGTGGGACGAAGACGGCAGGACTGCCTTTGTCTCCGCCGAAGAACGCAAACGGCAGTTGCAAAAGGTACGCAAGCAGCTGGAACGCGATGGGGTGGAGCTGCATCCGGTCGAGATAACCGGGCGCAAGATCGCCAAAACCTTCTGGGGGCGCGCCTGGAGCCGGCACATCGAGCAGTGGCAGGATTACGCGTCGCGGCTGCCGCGCGGCCGTTCTTACGTATTGCAGGGGGCGGTGCTGGATTTGCGGATCGGACATGGGGAGGTCAAGGCGCTGGTGTCCGGACAGGAGCTTTACCATATTTCCATACGGATCGAGCCGGTATCCGAAGAGCAGCTGGCGCGGCTGCGCCGCCGTTGCGCCGGGAAGCTGAATGCGTGGATGGATCTGGTGCGGGGGGAGTTATCCGAAGAGGTGATTGAAGTTCTCTGTGACCCGGACGACGGTATTTTCCCGCAGGCGGGCGAGGTGCGCTTGATTTGCGACTGCCCCGATTGGGCGGATTTGTGCAAACATCTGGCGGCGGTGTTGTACGCGGTCGGCGCCCGGCTCGATCAGGCGCCGGAGTTGTTGTTTGTGTTGCGCGGGATCGATGCCGAAAATTGGTTCGGCGGTGACCCGGACGCAATACTGCCGGAAGCAGGGGAGGGGGCGGCGCTCAGCTCCGACGAATTGAGCGCCGCCTTCGGCATCGAGCTGGATTGATTTTGTTTATCAGGTGGCGCAAGTGACGATGCCGCGCTCCATCCGGGCGACGGCGTAAAGGCTGAGCACCATCACCAGACTGGTGACGATATCCGCCATCATGAAAGCGAAGCCGCCGTCGGCGCCGATCACCAGAATCTGATAGATGCTCAATACCGTGAACACGAGCTGGCGGATCGCCACCAGCAGCAATAGACCGTGATGCGGAATGCCGTTGCGGGGCGTTTCGCCGCGCCGCACTTTCTTGAGGTCGCGCAGAATGCCGTGACGCACCCAGAGCCACAGCGCCACGACGCCGAGCTGGCAGGGGAAGGCCCAGGCGAACAATTGGCCGGATAATTCCGGCATACCGCGGCGGGAGGCCCATTCCGACAGCAGCACGGACGCCGCCAGGCTGAGAAATACGACAACGTCGAACCCGTGAATCGCCAACCGCAATATGCCGGAGGCCGGTGGCGCGGTTTTCGGCTGCTCCACGGCTTCTTTGCCGTCCGGCGACCAGCTGGCCGGAGCCTGGTAGTGTTCGTAACCGCCGAGCCGGCCCCATTCCCGGTAGGTGATGTAGGCGACCGCCGCCGCCGGGATCGACCAGAACAGCGCCCAGGCGGGCACGAAGCGGTAGTTGAAGGTCGGACTGTCGGGGAAAAAATCGCGCAGCCAGTCGAACAACAGTCCGACCACCAGGCTGAAACCGGTGCAGACCAGCGAACGGAGCAGCGCCTGCGCCGAGCAAAACGAGCCGAAGCGCGACTTCGGGAAGGTCAGCATCTCCATGGGCAGGCTGGCAATCGAGTTGATCGCGCCGAAGACGGCATTTCCCGCCAGCATCAGGATGGCAGTCCACAGAAAGACCGAGCCCGGCAGCACGCCGAACAGCCACTTCCAGGCGAAGGCGTTGGCGGCGACGCCGAAAAGGATGCCGTAAATATAGATCCGCATCGGATGCCAGCGGTCGATCAGGACGCCGGCGCAGGTGGTGACGGCGAGCGTGGTGGCAAACAGAATGACGCCGATGGTACCGTCCATCATGCCGATCGCTTCGTCGTCGAGACCCATCTCCCGGTTGTAGTAATAGGTGAAAATTCCCGCTCCCCAACTGATGGTCAAAAGCGTGGTAAGCGCGTAACGCAGTACATAAAAACGGCTGCAGCAGCTTTCTTGACAGAAGAGCCACAGCGTCCGGTACCAGGGACGGGACGGAGCGCCGCTCTCCCCCTGGACCGGAGGGTATTCTCCCTCCTTTATCATCACACACATCAAACCCATTCCGACTGCATAGAGAACGCCGGAAGCGACGAAGATTTCAGTGTACCACGGAGCCGCGTATTTGAAAACGAAGAAGTTGAACGCCGCCACCCCGGCGGTGGAGACCACCTGGACCGCCCCCATGATCCGGCCGAAAAACTGCGGCGGAATCACGTCGTTAAATATATACCAGAACACCGAATTCACGTACATATTGGCGAACTGAAACATGAACATCACCAGCGCGACCACCACGATCGTCATCGTCACCGGCGCAATCTGTGCCCACCCCGCGGTCGCCGCCGCCAGCCAATCGCCGATCCGGTCGCCGAAGCCGAACAGAATCAGCGACAGCGAAATGAACGGCAGCGACATCAGGATGAACGGGATCCGGCGCCCCCATTTGCTGCGGTAACGGTCACTCTGGAAGCCGACGATCGGGCAGACGACGATATTCAGCGTCCCCCCGATCACCGCGAGGATGATGGAGCTTTGAAAATCGGTGGCGCCGAGCTGCTGCAGCTTCACCGGCAGCATCCGCCCCGGCAGCATGGTGAATACCCCCAGCGTCATCGCCCCGACCATCAGCCAGATGAAGACGATGGACAGTGAACGTAACGTGTAATTCAGGGTGCCGCAAGTATAGCGGTTGGGAGCTGCGTTTCGATGCAAATGATTTTCTTCCATGCTTCCTGCTTTCGTGGTTTCAGCGGCTGGTGCCGGTGTACCAGGTGAAATAATCTTTGAGGTACATGACCTGCTTCCGGTGATTTTCGGCATCGAACCAGCCGTTCTGCAACAGCACGATACCCTGGATCCAATCGTCGCGCAGCTCCCGGCCCATCCGCGGCGTCTGGAGCTCCAGCATTTCCATGGGCTGCGGACCGTCGCTGTCGCCGTAATCGTGGATGAACAGCCCCTGCAGCACCTCTTTGGCGTATTTCCGGCGCATGGTCACGAGATCCTGGTGATATTGGCTGCGCCAGTAATGCTCGGTAGAAACCCAGCACCAGAAGCTGATGCCGTCGATCCACGGCAGGAAGTCGATGATGTCGTCGAAGTTCTGCCGCGAATAACGGACCACATACAGCTTCAACCGGGGGTTGGCGCTTTTCAACGCTTCGTAAATTTCCCGCAGCTGCTCCGGCGTCATGTTCTGGCTGGGACCGACTTCGTCCAGAAAGTCGTCGATGACGGCGCCGGTGATATTCGGATGGGTCAGCGAAAACTCGCTCAACTGTTGCGCTGTTTCTTTTTCGAAGCCGTGCTGGAGTCCGCAGATGACCTGCTTGAAGCCGGATACCGGCGTGAACCAGGCGTCGCAAAGCCGGTTCCGGTCGCTGGTGGAGTCCATGAATACCACGTTGTCGGCGCCGACGAACGTCGCCGCCGTTTCCAGACTGCACCGGGTCGGACGATTGACGAATGCCATCGCTCCGGGAATCCCCTGATTCAACACGTAGCCCCATACCCAGATATTGTTATTTGCGCTCATGATTCGTTTCCCGTGATTATCGTGATTGCAGCGTCAGATTGCGGAGGTCGCCGGTGAAGTGCTGCGCCGGGTCCCAGAAGCCGGAAATACCGCAGCCCAGCAGCGCGAAGTTGTGCCAGACACTGCCCGGCAGCGGAGCCAGCTTGACGCTGCCCTGCAATTCGCCGTCGACGTACAAACGCAACTGCCTGAGGTCGTAACATACCTTGATCCGATGCCATTGACCCTGTTGCAGCGGCGTTTTTCCGGCAACGTCCGCGACGGTTTCATCGGCGCCGATTTGCCCGAGCCGGGAGGCATGCAGGCGGCCTTCGCTATCCAGATACAGCCGCAACTGCCGGTTGCCGGCGGCCAGAATGGTCTGTTCGGCGCCGACGGCGCGGGGACGCAGCTCCAGCTCCACGGTCAGCGCGTACGGCGGTATGGTCGCCGCCATCATCGACACATGCTGAGCGCCGTCGAAGGCGAGATAACCGGTGCCGTCCGGGTCGCGGGCAAACAACGGCTGCGCCGGAACCGGCAGCGGCTCCACCGTGCCGGAATGCTCGAAGTGGTAGCCGGTGAATTTCAGGTGGCCGCCGCCGTAGCCGCCGCCGCCCAGATAGCCGTGGTGCTGGTAGCCGGAGCGGTCGATCAGGAGCACGCCGTCATCCCGGTCCATCGGGTAGGTGAAGTCGGCCAAACGGCGTTGATCGACCCGGACTTCGGCGATGGTACCGTCGCTGCGGAATACCGGGATGGCGACATCGCAGTCGCGCTCCGGCTCCGTGGTCACGAATACCGGCAGCGTCTGATAGCGGAAGCCGTCGCGGTTTTCCAGCTCCAGGTGGTAGGCGTCCCAGGTGGCGCCGGGGGACGGCAGCTGCAACGCGTGTTCGAACATCAGATCGCCCTTGGCCAGCGTCGCGAATTCGCGGCCGTTGCGCATGATCCGGATCTGGTCGACATTCTGGTTGGCGACCGCCGCGACCATGCCGCGGAAGACGCCGAGTCCGTCGTTCCAGGCGATTTTCGCGCCCGGCCCGGCGCCGTTCAGAGTCCATTCCGGCTGGTCCAGCGCCGCCACCTTCAATTGGTTGCGGTTGGAGCGTGCCCAGTACATATTGTTGGAGCGCATCGTCGGCTGGATGGCGGTGGTCGTGTGCGGCGCGAATATTTGCTCCGAACCGTTCCAGCGCAGCGTGACCTGCGGTGTGATCGCCATCTCTTTTCCCCACAACGGGGAGGGGAGGGAAAAGCGTTCGCAACCGCCCTCGCGCAGATCCAGAGAACGCGCCGGGAAGGTGTGAAGCACACGCCCGTCGACGGCGCACCAGGATACCTCCGCCTCCGCCGTGGCGACCGGATGATTGACCGGCCAATATACCAGATCGAGCGCCAGATCCTCGCCGAGCCGGAGATTGATGTCGGTGACGACGAAGTATTCCGGTTCGGTCGCGGTGACCGGCTCGTTTTTTTGTTGCGCCAACCGGAGTCCGGTGTAGCGCAAGAGGAAGTCTTCGCGCTCGTAGCAGGGCAGGAACAGCGAGTTTTCGTAGTGGTCAAAAAGATTGGTCAGCGTCAGGGAATCCGGTTGGCACGCCAGGCTGATGTCCAGCGAAGCGCGGAATTTGCCGCTCAGATTCATCTCGTGACCGCCGTTGTGGAAGTGCGACATGTAGACATTGTGGATGCCGGCTTCGAAGATTTTTTCCGGATATTCCCGCATCACCGGCCCCACCATCGCGTAATGCGCCCGTTGCCCGGCGTCGGAGAAGTTGCAGTAGTTGGAGATGCCGTCGAAAACTTCGAGGTAGGAGCGCAGCACCTCCGGGTCGGTATTCAGCGAGGCGCCGTCGAAGCTGACGAACAGCCACACCGCCGGGCCGTATGTTGCTTCGAGTTCGTCGAGAAGCGGCGTCCAGGCTTCCGGAGCCAGCAACGCTACCTGGTAGATGATGATGACCGGGCGGCCGTCGATCCGGGCGGCATTCGGGTGCTCGCGCAATACCGGGTTCAGGCGGTCGAACATCTGCGTCAACCCTTCTCGGATCTCCTTGGGGGAGTTGCCGGGCAGGGTTTCGAAAATGCTCACCTGAAATCCGGTTTCGCTGGCCCGGGCGGCTTCCAGCAGCTCCAGATAGGTTTCCCAATAGGCGTCGCCGACCAGCTCAAACTCGATTCCGGTGACGCCGTAATGGTGCAGCTGCCGGATGGCGCCGAGCCAGCCGTCGCGGTCGTAAAAACGCTTCATCGCGTAATTGGGGCCGCCGAGCGGCGCGATCAGGCGGCTTTTGGCCGGGACAAACCAGGGGTTGGCCTGTACCCAGCAACTGCCCTGGTATGCCGTCTTGTCGATCGGTTCCCGGCCCGAAGCGGAACCGGGAAGGCACAGCGATGCCACGGCCAGCGAAAACAGGAGAATCGGTCGCAGTAGGTTGTTCATTTTGATTGTCGTTTCCAGAGGTTGAGGTTTTCCGGGTCGTGGCATGAAGTTGGAACAAATTAACGGTAATCCATCAGTCTGGGACGGCGCAGCGGATTGTCGTTCACCCAGTCTTTGGTACTGACCGCGCGGCCGTCGCAGTAGAGGGCGTTCATCGAATAATTATGCGGGTCGCTCGTCGGAATGCCCGAGGTGTTGTCCGGCCTGGCATAAAGATCGAACGCCAGGAGGTAGTCCGGGCCGTCGGTGACCTTCAGCGGGCTGGAATTTTTCCAACCGGAGTTCTGGTCCTGAAACAGGCCGCCCCAGTAGGCATAACCGCAATCGGCATACCGGTCCCTCGGATTTTCCTTATCCTTCATTTTGTCATAGGTGACAATGGGATTGCTCGGACAGTAAACCAGTTTGGGTTCGATGTAATCGGAGATGTTCGCGAGACCGCGGGAGGCTCCCATCAGCAGGTCGCCCGGAGACGGCAGCCACTGGTTGTAGTCGCAACTGAAACCCCAGGCGTAGCGGTAGTCGATGGGAGTTCCGACTGCCAGGGTGTCGTTGCTGTCGCCGGCGTAGATGAACAGCCCCAAGCCTATCTGCTTGAGCTGGCTCACGCATTTGATGTTCATGGCCGCCGCTCGCGCTTTGGACAGCGCCGGCAACAGCATGCTGGCGAGGATGGCGATGATCGCGATCACGACCAGGAGCTCAATCAATGTGAATTTTCTTTTCATTTTGGCAATTCCTTTGGCTGTGGTTGAAGTTGGGTGAATTCCGGGGATTGCGGTCATATTGTCGGTTTTTGCCTCCCGTGGTTGCGCGATGAATGTGTTTCGGTCGAGTCGGTTGCATCGCTGCGCCAGATTTCGCCGGGAGCGAGGGTGGTCTCCCGGACGGCGGAGCCGGCGGATTCGAGGAGACGGCAGAGGCCGCCGCGAAGCGCATGGACCTCCCAGCCGGTCACTTCGCCCCGGCGGATTTCGGCGGAAACCTCGAACGCTCCCTGCGCCAGAAGCTTCACGAACGAGCCGGAGAAACCCTCCGGAACCGCCGGAAACAGCCGGATCAGGCCACCGTGGCTCTGGAGCAGCGTTTCGGTGGCGAGAAAGAGAAAGGCGGAGTTGCCCTCCAGCGCCGGCGGCACATAGCGCTTCGCGTCCGGATTCGGCGTACAATCGCGCGAGCCCTGACGGAAGGTCTGGAGGCCGCTGTGTGTCCGACAGGTCAACGGCGGCGATTGTTCGTAGTTGCGCTCCGCTGTCTCTGGCGGCAGAATCACCACCGGATTGTGCGAAAACAGGCCGTTGGGCTTTTCGAAATAGTGTTGGAAGCGTTCCAATTCTTCCCAGGCGCCCGGTTGGCGCAGGCGGATCCGCGCCGCCGTGGTGAGAAAGGCGCTCCAGTCGGTGACGTGATGCCAGCGGCCGTCGGTGTCGGCGTAGGAGCGTTCCAGCGCCCGGGTTTCGATGTATTCGAGCGTCCGTGCCGCTGCTTCCGGGTCCAAGTCCGACTCCGCCGGGAAGAAGGGGTACAGCAAATGTCCGCCGAACATATAGTGGTCGAACGGAACATCGGGGCCGCACCACCAGGCGCCGTCCGGCTGCTTGCACAGAGTCGGGTAATGCGCCAGCATCTCCCGCCAACGGGCGGCTTCTACGGCGTCGCAGTCGAGGATTTGCGCGGCCTCGACCGCCGTTTCCAGGCAGACCCGGAATAGCGCCAGCGTGCAATTGTCGTTGCGTGTAAAGGTGAATATCTCCGGCGGCACGCTCCAATCCAGGTGCCAGCTTCCATCCGCGTCCGTGACCGCGAGTCCGCAATAGAAGCGGACGAATTCGCGCAGCAGCGGGTAGAGTTTTTCGCGCAGCAGCACCGGATCGCGCGAAAACTTCCACGCCAGCGCCAGAATCAAACCGGAGTAGGCGCTGCCACACAAGGTATAGCGATAGGAGGCGGTCGGGTATTCGACGCCCTCCTGGTTCATCACCAGCGGCAATCCGATGCCGTCGTGTCCGAACAGCGCCTGCGTATGTTGCTTCAAAACGGCGGAAGCGCCGGTGTAAGTATCCGCGAAAACTTCAATGAAGTCGTAGCGGTTGAGCGGGAAAAACGGCATTGCCGGAATCTGGACATTCTGATCGTGTGTATACCCCTGGCTGTCGAGTCCGGGCGTCAGGGCATCGACCGGCCCGTAAAACAGGCCGTTGAGTCCCGGCATCGGCGTTTTCCCGTAGGAACACGCCAGTTCGTACAGCGAAAACGTCCACGCTTTCTGTATAGCGGGGGCGGAATCGAACGAAGCCCAGCCGCGCGCCCAGAAGCGGTGCCACCAGTCGCGGTGTTCCCGGCGCAATCCGTCAAAGCCGATGCGTTCGAGCTCCCGGACTTCGGCGAGGGCGCAGGCCAGCGGATCGGCGGTCTCGTGCGTCGTTTTCACCGTCAGAAAGAGATCGGCGTCGCCGGATAATCCGAGGATGCTTGCATATGTCCGGCCATGCTTCAATGCCGGCCGCGCATCCGGTTTCAGGCTGTGTATGGACAGTACCACGGCGTATTCGTGCGCTTCGCCGGGCAGCTTCTGCGTCATGCCGAAGGTCGCGTCGCCGAGTTGGTGCCATACCGGATCCGGCAGCGCTTCGTTGGCCGGGCGCACCAGATCGACCGCCAGCGCCTGGCCGGAGGCTTGCTCCCGGAATCGCAGGCAGAAGCCGTTCCGGCCGCGCGGGACGAATTGTTCGAGGCGCGAATGCAGTTGAAACGCGTTCAATTCTTCGACGAGTTCGGCGTCGTATAAGTTGAGCCGTTGGGAAACCAGCGGCAGGGCCGGTGAATTCCAGCCGACGCCGTTCCACGGCTTCAGCCGCAGCAACGCCGCCGACAGCGTTTGCGTCTGGGCGGAATCCGGCGCGTTTTCCTCCCGGTCCAGAAAAAACGAGGTCGCGTTCGGATTTGACGCCACGTGTTTCATCACCTCCGGGTGGGTCAGGTAACGGGCGGCGGGAACCGTGGAATCGTAGACGTCGACCTTATTGATGCACCATTCCAGATGTGCCGGAGCGTACGCGGTGACGCCGAGATTACCGTTTCCGAGGATCAGGCCGTCGCTCCACGCGGTACCCGCCTGGGAGTAGATGAGATCCTGCGCGCGGATCAGGGCTTCCGGTGAATGTGTTTTTCCGCTCATGGCGACACCTCCATAAACTCAAACGCGATCAAAGCGTAGCCGGTGAGCGCGGGGAGCTCGACGCGGCAATAGCCGTCTTCGCAACGCCAGGCGAGCGGTGTTTCCTCCGGCGCCAGTACCACCCGGCGGATGGTACGGTCGTCCAGCCGGAGTTCGACGGTGATGTCGTGGATGGTCAGATAATCCTCGATCATGTCGATTTTGTTGCCGCGTCGCTCCGGGACATAGGCCATTACGTGCACATTCCGGCGTTGCAGCTCCGGTTGTTCGGTGACGGTGATGCGGCCGAAGCTCGGCAATCCGGTGCTGCGCACCAAGGGGCGCGGCAACCGGTCGGCCAATACATTGGACAACAACTGCCGCAACGGCAGCGGCGCGTGGTTGGTATACGCGAGACCGATCGGAAAGGCGAAATAGGTTACCTGCTTCGTTCGGGTTGCCGCCGGAGTGTCGGCGGTGTCCCCCGGCGGTGTATAGTAGTTACCGTGTTCGCCGTCCCACCCCCACGCGACCAGCGGCGCGGCGAATGCGGCGATGGTTTCGGTCCCGGCGGCGGCTTCGACCCGGCAGGCCGGTTCGTAAATCGCCGACGGCATCGCCGGGAGCCCGGCGTCGTATTTCCCGAGCGCCCGCAGGAAGCAGGGATTTGCCGTCATCGTACCCAGCCAATTCACCCCCCAGCCGGGGAGGGCGAATGCGCTGTGATCCGGCTTCAAACCGGCCCGGTCGCCGGCGATGATTTGCCCGCCTTGCGCCAGGAATTTTTCCAACCGGTTGGCCAACTTTTCGTCGACGTCGAGCTCGTCCGGCAGGATCAGTAAACGATACTTTGACAAGTCACCCGCCTCGGTGATGACGTCGAATTGCTGCTTGAGTTCGCACAGCATTCGCGCCATCCCGGTCATCGCGTGGTGGCCGCGGAACGCCCGTTCTCCATGGTTGGAGAAGTTGTTGCGCGGCACCAACAGCGCCATATCGGTGACGGCGCGGGCGTTTTCGTACCACGGCTGATAGCGCTGCAGTTTGCGGTAAAGGGTTCCGACCAGCTCGAACACATCTTCGGAGAAGTCGCCACGCGGATGCAGATGGTCGCCGACCGAACACGCCAGGGTATTCGCCAACCCCGTCACCAGATCGTATTCCAGGCTCGGCAGCGTCCGCAGCCCGCCGAAGTCGCCCCAGCTTTCGTGGAAGCGCCCGCTCATATTCACCGCCGGTTTGCCCAAGGTACGCACATACCGGCTGCACAACGGCAGCACCTCATAGCCCCAGCCGCCGGTCGGCAGGCACTCCAGATCGAAGTACCCGGCAAATTCCGCCTGCTCCTCGAACGGGACGCCGTTGAAGTACAGCCAGCTGGCGCTGTTGTGACTCCGGACCGTCCGGGTCAGGCGTTCGATGAAACGGCGGACACTCCGGAGCGCGAACGCGTAGCGCTGCTCCGGATCGTTCGGGTCGATGCCCTCTTGTTTCATCTCCCGGACGCATTCGTAGCCGATGCATTCGTGCGGCATCAGGCAATCGAAGAAAAATCCGTCGACCGGGTAGCGCTCCAGCACCTCGTCCACCATCGCGTTGATATGGTCCCCGTAGCCGGAGTTGTAACACATCTCCCGGAAGAAGTTGTCCATCCGGTTTTCGCCGTACATCCGTCCGTCCGGGCGGATGGTCAGCCAGTCGCGGTGGCGCAGCCCCTCCTCATGACTCAATCCGCCATTGATGTAGGCGCCGAAGCCGATGCCGCGCTTCCGGCAGGCCTGCAGAAATTCCCCCAGCAGATCCCGTTGCAGCGTCGGATGTTGAATGCCGATCGCGGTCGGATAATACGCCAGTCCGAGGTTGCAGCGCGCCGGGAAAATCACGTAATCGACGCCGCAGGCCTGCAGGCGGTCGCCCAGTCGCTCGAAATCGAAATCCCGCCCCACGTCCGGGCACCCGGGCATGGTGTGAAAATCGAAGATCATGCACCACTTCGGCTGTTTCATGACTTGTCTCTCTCTATTTGTAAATACATTTTAAAGTTCATTATGCGTAAAAACGCGATCCGGCTTTCGAACATCCGGCGCCTCAACTGCGGCGGCGCAAAAACCGCTGCAAATGACGGTTCAAGTGGTCGCACAACGCTTCGACCGTGGTCGGTTTCTTCAGCCACGATTCGATGGCCAGCTCAATCATGAAACGCGCCGGGAACAGATCGGGGTGCTCGTTGTAAACCAGGCGGGTCCGTTCCAGCTGCCGGGCGCTGAGCGCTCCGGCTTCGCCGGGGAACAGTGCCGCCATGGTACTCCGGCGCACCGGTATCGGCCAGTGATGGCGCGGGTCGCAGCACAGCGATTGGCCGGCTTCGGACAGGGCGAATTCGATGAATTTCCAACTTTCCTGCGCATAAAAGGCATTGGCGCCGATATTGAATTCGGCGCCGAACAACGGTTCGCGTCCGCCCGGTACCGTCGGCAGCGGCAGCAACGCACAGGTTGCCGGATCCAGCTCCATACTGACCGGCACTTCGAAAAAGGTGGCGCCGCGCAACGCTTCCAGCAATGCGGGCATCGACGCCTTGTCGTAAATCCGGTAGGTGTCGCTGCACCACGGCGCAAGATGCTTCTCAGCGCTCAACCGGGTCAGCCATTGCAGCAGCGGCGCCAACGCTTCCGGCGTCAATTCGATGTCATTGCTCCCCGGCCGGGTCCACGGGATATTCAGCCGCTCGAACCACGACATGTAACCGTAGAACAGAAACCGGTACGAAGAATTTTTCCCAGCCGCCGGCAGCGTTTTCAGGTAATCGGCGAAAACCACCGGATTGTGCAATGCCTCCGGCGGCAGCGGGTGTTTGGCCAGCACTTCCGGGTGGCAGCACAATTGGTTGGAGCTGGTGGCCCAGGGCATCGCGCCGATCCGGCGCCCGGCGGCGTCGCTGCGCCAGACGAACGGGAAAAACGCGTCCGCGTTCATGGTCTCGGGTATCAGCTCCGACAAATTCAACAGCGCGTGGTCGCGCACCGCCAGAGAACGGTCGATGTGCGTCATCGACAGCAGCAGGTCGAAGTCGGCCTCCTGATTGAACGCGGGGAGCTGTTCCGGCTTCACCGTGACCAGCTCCACCTTTTGCACCGGGTCGGCGGCATTGTAGGCGGCGACCAGCTTGTGCGCGATGCCGCCGATGATTTTATCGCAATTCAATGCGTAAAGCTGCAAGCGGGGGCGCGGGGAGCCGGCCATCGGCAGGCGGCTTTTCCAACCGTCGGAGTCGGAGGCGACCGGAACGGCCTCGCGGGCATTCTTGACGAAAATTCCTTTGTTGCGGATGATCTCGATCCGCTGCTGCGTGGCCAGAAGCTGCAAAGCCTGATTCAGCGTCTGATAGCCGACTTTGAATTCGGCTTTCAACAGATGCACCGGCGGCAAAGGCGAGCCCGGATTCAATGCCTGAATCAGTTCCTCCAGCCGCTGCAATACCTCCGCAGTCTTTCCGTTTGCCGGTTCTGTTGTCATTTTTGTCTTCACTGTCGCTCTGCCTTTGCTGTTTCGGGAACGGCCGTTCTTTTGTTTGTGAGTATTATAGTTAACTTTTCGTAAAAAGTCAATAGTGGATCGGATTTTTTTTGAAAAATATTTCGAGAACGGCCGTTCTTTTGTGTTTGCAAAAAAATTCCCGGCGACACCACTGGCGCCAACCGGGAACTTTCCCGTATCCGTTATTTGTGTCCGCGGGTGAACTCCCAGGTCTTCTCCGCTACCCGGCGCCCGTAGTTCCGGGCGGTCAGCAAATCGCCCGCTCCCGGCGCATCCGGCGCCTTTACCTGAAAGGAACACGCCATCGGCCCGACCGAAGCGCTGTTCCGGTTCACCGCCGCCGCCGACGGCCCGGTGAGCGTGTCCTCCGCCCCGGGTTCATTCGACGCCACCAGCTCGCCCACCCCGACCCAGATCATCCCCATCTGCATCGCGAAGGTGAACAGCCCCGTCAGCGTATTCTGCTTGTCCCCGGAAAAGTTGCTGGAGTTGGTGAAGCCGCCGGCAATCTTGTCCTGCCACACCTGTTTGAACCACTTCCCCACCGCCGCTTCCAGGAATCCCTTCATCCCCGACGACATGTTCCCCATGTAAGTCGGCGCTCCCAGGATGATCCCGTGGCACCGGTCCAGCTCATCCAGCCGCGCCTGCGCCTCCGTCACATCCAGCAGCAAAACCTGCGTATTGGGTACCTCCAATACCCCGTCACGCACCGCCTCGGCCTGCAATTTCGTGTGTCCGTACTTCGAGTGATACACCACTGCAATCAGAATGTCCGGCATAACTTCTCCTCCTTTTGGGTTTTCCGTTTCATTCCCGGTTATTGAGAGAGGGAGAGGGGAAATGTGGGGCTCCTCGCCCCCACGCCCCCCGGCAGGGTCACCGACCCTGCACCTCTGCTCCAGATGCCTGCGGCATCTTCCGCGACCATTTATTCTTCCGGGAGCGCCTGTCGCCGACGCCACCGCAAGATCAACGCTCAAGTCGGCCCGCTTGCCGGCGACACACGTCCGGTCCCTCCGGGGGGAGCGCGCTGCTCCCCCCAGCTACCCCCCAGGGACCCACGTCCGTCGTCAGGCCAATAGCCTCACTTTTTCTGTATCGATTGACTGCGAGACTCCACATGTGTTGACTCATGTCGAGTCTCGCAGTCACTCAACATTGCATTCCAACAACGGTGGACCCGGCCATAGGCGCAGGTCCCCGCAGGGGTAGCAGGGGACGATGGCGAATCGTCCCCGGAGGCGCCCGCCAGCCGTTGCCGGCAAGGGGGGCGGCTTTTGTGGTGGTCTGGCCGGTCTGACGCGGCGACCCACTTTCTCCTCCTCCTCCAAAAGTCGCGTAAGATGCCAAAGGCATCTGGAGCAGAGGTGCAGGGTCCTGTGACCCTGCCGGGGGGTGCGGGGGCGAGGAGCCCCTGCATTTCTCCCCTCATAAAACCTCTGCCCAAACAATTACTACTTGGCCATCAGATCGGCGACCCGGCGGGCGAATTGCAGCGGATCGGGGATCGGGCTGCCTTCGGTCAACAATGCCTGGTCGTAGAGCATGTGGGCGTAATCTTTCAATCTGGTCGATTCGGGATCCTTGTCGACCATTTCCTGCATCACGTTGATCAACGGATGCTTGGGGTTGAGTTCGAGGACCCGCTTGGAGGCGGGGATTTCCTGATTCATCGCTTTGAACATGCGTTCGAGATGCGGGCTCATGGCGCCTTCGTCGCCGACCAGACAGCAGGCGCTTTCGGTCAGGCGGCCGGTGAAGCGGACGCTGGCGAGCTGTTCGGCGAGCTCTTTTTCGAGATACCCGGTCAGGGTTTTGTGGGTTTCGGCGGCGGCGGCGATCTCTTTTTCGATGGTTTCCTTTTCGGCGGCGTCGAGTTCGAGTTCGCCTTTGGTGACCGAGCGGAAATGCTTCTGGTCGTACTGGAACATCGACTGCATCACCCATTCATCGATCGGGTCGGTCATGAACAGCACGTCGAAGCCCTTGGCGCGGAAGATTTCCAGCGCGGGGCTGGATTCCACCGCGGCGCGTTTTTCGCCGGTGATGTAATAGATATCCTTTTGGCCCTCGGGCATGGCGGTGACATATTCGCGCAGCGAGATCATCTTGCCGTCCGGGGTGTTCATGCTTTCGTACAGCGCCAGGTCCTTGATCTTTTCCTGATTGGCATAATCCATGTGGATGCCCTCTTTCAGGATTTTGCCGAATTCCCGGAAGAACCCCTGGTAGGCTTCTGCTTCGTTCTCGGCCATCTTCTTGAGTTCGCCGAGCACCTTGGTGGTGAGGGTCTTCTGAATCTTGGCCAGATGCGGATTTTCCTGCAGGATCTCGCGGGAGACGTTCAGCGGCAGGTCATTGGAATCGACGACGCCGCGCAGGAAACGCAGATAATCCGGGATCAGCTCCTTGCAGTCATCGGTGATGAACACGCGCTTGACATAGAGCTGCAATCCCTTTTTCTGGTGTTCCGGGAAGAAGAAGTTGAACGGCAGTTTGTCCGGCAGATACAGCAGCGCCTTGAAATCGCTCGACCCCTCCGCCGCGATCTGAATCGACTTCAAATACTTGCCGCCGTGCGACAGGTGGCCGAAGAAGCTCTGGTGCTCGTCGGCGGTGATATCCGCCGCCTTGCGCAACCAGATCGCCTTTTTCGAATTCAGCACCTTGTCTTCGACGACTTCGGACTTATCCTCCTGGACGGTCTTCGTCGGCAGAATGATCGGGTACTCGATGAAGTCGGAATAGCGGCGGACGATCTCGGAAAGCTTCCAATCGTTCAGATAGGCCGCCGCGTCCTCCTTGAGGAACAGCGTGATGGTGGTACCCTGTTCGGCGCGGCCGCATTCGTCGACTTCAAAGGTGTCGGTGCCGGTGGAGCTCCAGCGCACGGCCGGGAGCGTGGAACCGGCCCGCTTGGTTTCCAGTTCGATTTTGTCCGCGACCATGAACGCCGAATAGAAACCGACGCCGAACTGGCCGATCAATTCGGGCAATTCGGCCTGGCTGTCCTTTTTGGCTTCCAGCGCTTCCATGAAGGCTTTGGTGCCGGACTGGGCGATGGTGCCGATATTTTCGATGACTTCATCCATGGTCATACCGACGCCGTTGTCGGAGATGGTCACGGTTTTCTTTTCCGCGTCGATTGCCAGCCTGATCTGCCAATCCTGGGCGACACTGCTGTCGGTCAGGCTCTCGAAACGGGCTTTGTCGATCGCGTCCGCGGCGTTGGCAACCAATTCCCTGAGAAAGATGTCCCGGTTGGAATATAATGAATGAATCATCAGATTCAACAGTTGCTGTACTTCGGCTTTGAATTTCTGTGTTTTGGCCATATTGTTGCTCCTTTCTTATGGTCAGTAGAGTACAATATAACTTTCCTGGCGGAAAATTCAAATTTTTCACTTCGGCGATGTTGCAATAAATCAAAAAATGGCTATACTTTAAGAATGGAACAATCAATTTTGTCAATGGAAAGCAGGCTTGTCCATGAGGGAAGACCATCTAAGTCCGGCGGCTGTCGAATGCGCGGAAGCTCTGTGCGCGGCCATGGAAGCATTGTCCCGACATCCGCAGCCCGAATCGCAGCGCCCGGAGGCGTCCCGGCTCAAAGCCGAGTTCGAACAGCTGAAAAGCGAAAATGCCGGGCACCCGGAACTGAAACCCTATGACGTGCGGCTGCATCGCGGCGAGAAAGAGCTGAATGCGCTCCTGATGCAGCGCTATGAGGCCCGCGACCTGGAGCGTTGGGAGCATTATACGCTCAAATGCGATATCTGCCGCGAACTGGAGACCCTTTTTGCCGGCGACGATTCGACCATCCGAAAAGCCCTGCCCCGGCTGAAGGTGCTGCATGCGCATTGGTACCGGCTGCATGCGGTGCCGAAAGAAAAACTGGCCGAATTGAAAGCCCGGTACGAAGCGATCGACCAGGCGTGGCGCCGGCGGTTGAACCTCTATTTCGAACAACTGGAAGCCGCCCGGCGCGATGCCGAGGTGCGCAAGACAGCGTTGATCGAGGCCGCGGAAGCCATGCAGGATTCCACCGATTGGAATGTGACCGCCGAACAATTCAAGGCATTGCAGCAGGAGTGGAAGTCGTTGCCCGGAGCCCCGCAGGAGCGGGAGCGGGAATTGTTCCAGCGCTTCCGGTCGGCCTGCGATCGCTTTTTCAATGCCCGCAACGACTGGTTCAAGGAGCGCCGCAGCGTCGCCGCCGAGGCGGTCGGCGCCCGCGAAGCCTGCTGCAATGAATTGGAAGCCCTGGATCCGGCGCGGAATCCGGAGGGGTTGCGCCGGACCCTGGAGGACTTGCGCCGCCGCTGGCGCGAATGCGGCAACGCCGGACGCCATACCGAGGTTTTGCAACAGCGTTTTCACGCCGGTCTGGACCGGATTTACGATGCACTGCGGGCGCATACCCGCGAACAACTGACGATGCGCGACGAATGGGCGCAGCGGGTGGAACAGTTGCTGCTGTTGGCCGAGTCCGAAGTCGGCGACGTGTCGGAGGCGCTGCAGCAATTGAGCCGCGAGATCGGGACGATGCGGCACTTCGAACGTGTTCCCGGCCCGGACGGCATCCGGGCGGAACAGCGCGAGGATGCGCTGGCGGTTCGCTATCGCGCCGCCGCGGGGCGCAGCCGGATGCGGCAGAACGTCTCGGCGCTGAATCAGGCAAAGCTGGGCGAAAGCTCCACGGGCGATGCGAAACGTTGCCGCCGGCTGCTGTCGGAGCTGGAACGCTTCGCGCCGCCCGAGGGCGAACAGCAGTGGTCGGCATTGGACTTGCAGGCGGCGATCGAAGCGAATTTCGGCGGCTCCGCCGAGACGATGACGCTGGCGCGGCTGGACGCGCTGGCGGCGGAATTCCTCGACGCCGGTCCCGGCGCCGAAGAGATCGACCGCTTCAACGCCGCGCTCCAGCGCGCCTACAAAAAGCTGGGATGAGCGGGTTTTACCGGGTCGAAGTGTGGAGAAATCCGACGATTTCCCGGTATAGGGCTTCGGCCTCGGGGATGTCGGCGATGTAGGGGTGCATCTGTTCGAGCAGGCCGCGCCGGATATACTCCCGGCGGCTGTATTTGAAGTTCAAGTCGTAGGCCCAGCTCAGTGTCATCAGCACGAAGTCCGGAATCGTCCGCAATGACTGATAACGCGGGCTTTCATGGGCCTGCAGCTGGGCGAGCACCTCCGGCGACACCTCTTGCACATGCAGCAATCCCATTGTCACCGCTTCGTTGCGGCACTGGTCGGCGTAATATTCCATCAACACCCGCATGATGTCGAGCTTGTCGGCGTCGCGGACCAGGCCGGAAAACATCCGGTCCCGCTCCGACAGATCGTCCGGCAGCAGCCGTTTGTTGTGATTCAGGATGGCGGTCAATACCGTGGCGCGGTCGGCGGCGGACATGGCATCGAGCAGATGGTGCTTCTCCACCAGTTCCGCGCTCAATTCCCCGTGGTTCAGCGACTGGGCGTCGGCGAAGGTCCGGTACTGCCGGAATTGCTCGAAGCGGCCGTAGTCGTGCAACAGCCCGATGATTTCGCCGATTTCGCCGTCGGCTTCGTTCCATTGTTCGCTGTCGGCGATATGGCGGCATTCGCGCCGGACCACCAGCGTATGGGTGATTTTCAGTTGTATATTTCGGCTGTAATCGCGCTCGTCGGTCAGAAAACCGCGGGCGTATTGCAGAAAGCTGTGCTCGATGGCATTCACGTCGTACATCGTTGTCTCTCCAGGTTATTTTTAAAATATAACACCATGGGGGCAGAAAATCATGAAGAATGCGGAAAAAAACTCTAAAATAGTTCACTTTGCAGTCGTCAAGCGCCGGAAATGGGATTATAGTATGATATAAGGTAACGACTTGAATAAAAATACCAAATGGGAGTGAATATGAAACAAGCGGAGTCCGGGGGCCGGAGAATGCGTTTCCGGCGCATCGGCGGCTCTTTCCAACTGGACATTCAAAGCGCCGCAGACCTGCCCGGAGTGCTGAAGCTGGATGAAGCGTTGTGGGCGTTGACCAGCATCGATATTACCGCCGTGAGCGGGATCGACCCGGCTTTCCTGCAATTTCTCGATTCGGACCTCAATGGCCGGGTGCGCTCGGACGAGGTGAAAACAGGGGTCGACTTCCTGTGGCACACCCTGCGCGATCACTCCGGGATCGACCGCGCCGGCGATGTGTTGCTCCTTGACGCCGTCGACCCCGAATCGCCGGACGGACCCGAAGTTCTGGAAGCCGCCCGGCAACTGCTCGACAGCCTGGACATGCCGGAGGCCAAAGAGGTCACCCTCGAACAGGTACGTGAGCGCCGCGCGGCTCTGGCGGTGGCCTGGCAGAACGGCGACGGCGTATTGCCGCCGGAGGCGGTACCGGAGGAGGAGCTGGCCGCATTGGCGAGTGACGTCATGGCGAAAGTCGGTTCGGTGCCGGACCGCGGTGGCCTGCCCGGTATTTCCGCTGTGGAATTGGACCACTATCTGGAAGCGGCGAAAACGTATTTGGGCTGGCGCGAGGAGTCGGAAATTTCCGGCGAACTGCTGCCGTTCGGATTGCGCACCGGAGGAGTGTACGACGGATTGACCGCGCTGCGGACAGTGGTGGATGATTTTTTCCTGGCTTGCGGCACCCTGCTGGTTCAAGGCGGAATGCCGCCGGTGCCGGAGAGTGCGGCGCAAGGGACGCTGACGGAATATCTGGAGCGGATTCCGGCGGCGATGCCGAACCGGGAACTGGAGTTGCGGCTGGAGGCGCCGTTGAATCCGTTGTGGAGCGATGCGCTGCGGGGATTTTTCGCACAGCCGGAGCTGGCGCCGTTTGTAACGGGCGGCGTTCTGACCCGGGAGCGCTGGGAAGAGCTGAAGCATCTTTTGCAGCCGCACGGCGACTGGATGGCGCGGTGTCCGGAGACACCGTTCGGCGAAGACGACCGGCCGATGCTGACGGCGCTGGAACACGACGACCGGGTTGCCCGGCTGCAGGCCTGCATGCAGGAGGATCTGGCCGCCGACGCCAACATTGCCCGCTGCGACCGGTTGCTGACTTTGGTTCTCTATCAGCATTATATGCTGGAATTTCTCAATAACTATGTGTCGTTGAGCCATTTATTCCGTCCGGACACGCCGTCGCTATTGCAGGCGGGGACGCTGATGATGGACGGCCGTCACTTCACGTTGGCCACGATCATCACGGACGTGGCGGCGCACAAGGCGATCGCGCAGCAGAGCGATATCTGCGTGATGTATCTGGAGGCGACCACCGGTCCGGTCGGAGCCGTGCGCACGATGAAACTCGCCGTCGCGGTCACTTCGGGGCATATGCGCAGTTTGTTCGTCGGCAAATACGGCGTGTTTTTCACCGGTAACGACGAAACCTGGGACGCGAAGGTCATCGACTTTATCCAACAACCGGTGTCGATTTCCGAGGCATTTGTGATGCCGTTCCTGCGCTTCGGGGAGTTTATCGGCAGACAGGCCGACAAGTTTTTCTCGACCCAGAGCAGCACGATTCAGAAGAATATGGAAAACTCGATCGCGGCGAACGCGGCAACCCTTCCGGGCGCCGTTCCCGCGCCGGTACCGACTTCTCCTCCGGCTGTTTCCGGTTCGATGCTGTTGATGGGGGGCGGCATCGGAATCGCCGCGATCGGCAGTTCGGTGGCGTTTATCGCGCAGGCGGTGCAGCATATTTCGATCGGGACGGTGCTGGCGGTTCTTTTCGGCGTGATACTGATTTTCGGCGGGCCGGTGGCGGTGGTGTCGCTGGTGAAGCTGTACCGGCGTAATCTGGCGCGTTTTCTGGAAGCCAACCGTTGCGCGGTCAACCGTTCGATGCGCCTTACCCGGAAGATGGGGGCGATTTTCACCCACGCGCCGGCGCTGCCGCGCCGCTCATTGGTGAATACGCATGAGTTGGTGAATCGGCTGGCCCGGAAAGATCCCGGGCATCATTGGTTCGGGTGGATGATTTTTATTTTTATCGTGATTGCTGTGGGAGTATTGCTGGCGGCCGACTATTACTGGGGGTTGTTGATGTTTCCGGCGATGCAGTAACATAAGGGAGAGTTCTGTAAAAAATGCGTATTACGACGGATGCGGCGTGCCGGCCTTTCGGCCCGCCCGGGATAGTTCCGGAGGACAGGGCGATGCGTTGGGTGACTCACCCGGAGGCGGCGGAGCGCCGTCCGGTGCTTGCCGGTTACCGGCGCAGCTTCGCGGTCGCGGCGGATACGGTGCTGCGTTGCCATGTGTCCGCGGACGAGCGCTATGAATTGTATCTGGACGGCCGCCGGGTCAGCCGCGGCAGCGACCGCGGCGACCTCGAGCGCTGGCACTTCGAATCGCTTGAGTTGCCGCTGCGCACTGGAACGCATTCGCTGGCGGCGCTGGTCTGGTCGGTGGGGAATTTGCGGCCGCAGGCGCAGGTGGCGGCGGAGCACGGATGGCTGTTCGGCGCCGAGGGGTGCTTCGAGGAGCTGTCGACCGGCTTGAGCGCATGGGAATGCGTTCTCTTTGACGGTTTTTCGGTGAAGCAGGATTTGTGGCGGGCGGTGATGCCGTCGATGCATCTGGATTACCGGGTTTGCCGCTGGCCGCAGTGGCTGGCGGGAGAAGCGGAGCCGGCGGCGGTGACGGCGGCGCCTTTGGAATCCGTATTCATGGCGGCCGACGCCAACAACTTTCGCGACCGTGTCCACCGGATGGCGCCGACGCCGTTGCCGGCGCAATTGGAGCGGCCGGTTGCCGGTGTCCGGGTGGCGGCGGTGGATGGCCTTTACTGGGACGCGGTGTTCACGGAACCGGGGGAAACCGGCGCCTGGCAGCGGCTGTGGGATGGCGCCGGGGAGCTCACGATCGCGCCGCACACGCAAGTCCGGGTGTTGGTGGAGCTGCGCAATTACTATTCCGGTTACGCCGAGTTTCTGGTATCCGGCGGCCGCGGCGCGGTGGTGGAGGAGCGCATGGCCGAAGGCATGTTCGGCACCCCCGAAGATTTCAATACCAAAGGGCGCCGCGATCAATGGCGTGATAAATATTTTCACGGTTTCGGCATCCGCTATATCGTCAGCGGCGCGGAGACGCTGCGGCTGCGCCCGCTGTGGTGGAATTCCGGCTGCTGGCTGGCGGTGGCGATCCGGACCGGCGACGAAGCGTTGACGCTGCGCGAAGCGCGGCTGTTGGAGACCGGTTACCCGTTCGGCGAGGTGCCGGAATTTTCCGGCTGGGATTCGGATTGGGAGCGGGTGCGGGAATTTTCGTTGCGGACATGGCGCAATTGCGCCCATGAAACCTATATGGATTGTCCGTATTATGAGCAGTTAATGTACATCGGCGACACCCGTTTGCAGAGCCTGATCACGTTCGCGGTATCGCCGGACCGGCGGTTGCCGGCGCAGGCGCTGCGGCTGCTGGCGGACTCGCAGCGGCCCAACGGGCTGACGATGTCGCGCTTCCCGTCGTGCGACGTCCAGATCATTCCGCCGTTTTCGCTGTGGTTCATCGGTCAGATTCGGGATTACGCGTATTGGAGTTTCGACCGGGACACGGTGTGTTCGCTGCTGCCGGTGGTGCGTCGGATTCTGGATTATTTTCGGAGTCTGGTGCGTTCGGACGGCACCGTGGGTAAGCCGACCGGATGGAACTTCTGCGACTGGGTGCGCGACGCCGGGTGGGATTTCGGCGTGGCGCCGGTGGGGGCCGACGGGCGGAGCGGTTATATCCACGCGTTGCTGCTGCTGGCATTGCGGGATGCGGCGGATCTGGAGAAACACTTCGGCGAACCGGAATTGGCGGCGCTCCACGAGCGCAACTTCGCCGCGCTGCAGCCGGTGTTTCACCGGATTTTCTTCCGGCCGGAACGGAATCTTTACAGCGACGACAGCGCGGGGACGAGCTTTTCCGAACACGTGCAATTGCTGGCGCTTCTGGCCGACGCGGTGCCGGAAGAGGTGTGCGATCCGGTGAAAGAAGCGCTGTTCGCGCCTGCCGGGCAGTTGTCGCGGACGACTTATTTCTTCTCGCATTATTATCTGGAATGCGCGTTGCGCTTCGGCCGCTCCGACGCGTTTATGGCGCGGCTGGAGGATTGGCGGGAGATGCTCGGTTGCGGCGTATCGACCGCGTTGGAAAATCCGGAGCCGGTACGCTCCGACTGCCACGCGTGGAGTGCGCATCCGGCTTACCACGCGGTGGCGTCGCTGGCCGGGGTGCGTCCGGCGGCGCCGGGGTTCCGGCGGTTCGCGATCCGGCCGCTGCCGGCGGTATTTCCGCGTTTGCGGGGGGAGGTCCCGCATCCCGCGGGCGGGGCGATTGTTTTTGAACTGAACTTCGAAGCGAAATGCTTTGCGGTGACGTTGCCGGAGGAGTGCGACGGCAGCTTCGAATACGCCGGACAGAGCTTTGTTCTGCGTTCGGGAAAAAATACGGGCAGTTGGCAATAACAATCGGATATTACAATACCATATCAGAGGAAAAACGGACGATGAAACGTTATGTGATCGGGTTGGATTATGGCAGTGATTCGGTGCGCGCGGTGTTGGTCGACACGGCCGACGGCCGGGTGGCGGCGCATCATGTGCATCCGTACGGGCGGTGGGCGCAGGGGCTCTATTGCGACCCGGCGAAAAACCAGTTTCGGCAGCACCCCCTGGACTATCTGGAGGGGTTGGAAATCACGGTCCGGGCGGTGCTGGCGGCCTGCCCGGAGGCGGCGGCACAGGTGGCCGGCATCGGCATCGACACCACCGGCAGCACGCCGTGCCTGGTGGACGCTTCCGGCGCGCCGCTGAGTCTGGCGGCGGAATTTGCCGACAACCCGAATGCGATGTTTGTGTTGTGGAAAGACCATACCGCGGTTGCCGAGGCGGCGGAGATCAACGCGCTGGCGGGGAACTGGGGCGGTATTGACTATACGTGTTATGAGGGCGGAGTGTATTCGTCGGAGTGGTTCTGGGCGAAGTTGCTTCATGTCCTGCGCGAAGATCCGGCGCTGGCGCCGCGGGCGGCGAGCTTCGTCGAACACTGCGACTGGATGGCCGGACTCCTGACCGGGACGGCGGCGCCGGCGGTATTGAAGCGCAGCCGCTGCGCGGCCGGGCACAAGGCGATGTGGCACGCGAGCTGGGGCGGCTTGCCGTCGAATGACTTCTTCTGCCGTCTGGATCAGCGGCTGGACGGTTGGCGCGACAAGATGTATTCCGATACATATACTTCGGACACCCCGGCGGGCACGTTGACGCCGGAGTGGGCGAAAAAGCTCGGATTGCCGGAGCGGACCGTGGTCGCCGTCGGCGGCTTCGACGGCCACTTCGGCGCGGTCGGCGCCGGGATCGAACCTTACGTGTTGTGCAAGGTGATGGGAACTTCGACCACCGATATGCTGGTGGTGCCGGAAGCCGAACTGGACGGGAAATTGATCCGCGGCATCTGTGGACAGGTGGACGGTTCGATCATTCCCGGCATGCAGGGGCTGGAAGCCGGTCAATCGGCATTCGGTGACCTCTATGCCTGGTACAAACGGCTGATGTTGTGGCCGTTGGAACAGTTTGCCCCGGAGGCGGCCCGGGCGGCGGCGGGAAAAATCATTCCCGCTCTGGAAAAAGCCGCCGCCGCGGTGCCGATCGGTTGCTGCGGCGTCACCGCGCTCGACTGGATGAACGGCCGGCGCACGCCGGATGCGGACCAGTCGCTGACCGGGGCCTTTTCCGGGCTGACCTTGAGTTCGGATGCGGCGGTGATGTTCCGCGCCCTGGCGGAGGCGTCGCTGTTCGGGGCGAAGATGATCGTGGAGCGTTTCCGCAGCGAAGGCGTCCCGGTGCACCGGGCGATCGCACTGGGCGGCGTGGCGAAAAAATCGCCGTGGCTGATGCAGATGGCCGCCGATATTCTGAATATGGAAATCAAGGTGGTGCGCAGCCAGGAAACCTGTGCTCTGGGTGCGGCGATGTTCGCCGCCGTGGCGGCCGGAGTGTATACCGATGTCGGAACCGCCGCCATTCATATGGAGTCGGGATTCGACAGCGTTTACCGGCCCGATCCGGCGAATGTCCCGGCCTACGAAGCCGCATTTGCCCGTTATTGCAAGCTGGCGGCGGAGCTGGGAAAGTAATCGGTTGGACCCAAGAACAGGCACCGGTGCGGTGCCTGTTTTTTGGGGGGGGCGCCGATTACGCCTGTTGCGCCAGATAATCCGACACGCCTTCGTGGGTGGCTTTCACTCCGGCGGCGCCCTGGTGCCAGTTGGCCGGGCAGACTTCGCCGTTGACTTCGTAAAACTTCAACGCGTCGACCATCCGGAGCGCTTCGTCGACGTTGCGGCCGAGCGGCATATCGTTGACCACCGAATGGCGGACAATGCCGTTCCGGTCGATCAGGAACAACCCGCGCAGCGCGACCGCATCATCCAGGAGAATGCCGTACGACCGGGAAATTTCCTTGGTGAGGTCGGAAACCATCGGATAGGCGAGGTCGCCGACGCCGCCCTGGTTGCGCGGCGTGTTTTTCCATGCCCAGTGGCTGTAGACCGAGTCGATCGAGACCGAAATCACTTCGGTGCCGCGTTTTTTGAACTCGTCGAGCTTCCGGTCGAACGCCACCAGCTCGGTCGGACAGACGAAGGTGAAGTCCATCGGGTAGAAGAACAATACGACATATTTGCCCCGCAGCGACGACAATGTGAAGTCGCCGATGGTATTGTCCGGCATCACCGCCTGGGCGGTGAAATCCGGTGCGGGACGGGTGACGAGAGTACAGGCGGTGCAGTCCATAACGATTCCTCCTTCCGTTGCGGGAAAGCTTTTTTCCCGTTTTCTCCATGGATTAAATAGATACCCGGAAGTGCGGATTGTCAAACCGAATTTTCATTTTTTGTGGAGGGGAGGGGAATTTTTTCAGGGATTGAATTCCAGCTTGCGCACGCCGCCGCGTTGGTTCAGAATTTCCACACACTGACGCCAGGCCTGAATTTGCGGAGCCTTGTAATCCATGCCGAGCTTGTGCCACTCCTCCGAATCTTTCCGGTCTTCCCGGAATACACTCAGAGGATAGACCAGCATCAGCTCCGCGCCCCGGTCAAGCTGGTTGGTGAAGTTTCTGACGATATACGCCGGGTCCACGCCATCCGGCGTTCCGTAGATCGCCAGTTCGATCATTCCGCCGGGATGCTTGTCGAATTTGCGCGCCGCCGGCAGCAGCACATCGATATTGCGCCCGTTCATGTAACCGGCGACCAGATAATCGACCTCCGGAAGCGCGGCGATCCGCTCCGCGTTCAACCCGGTATAGGGTGAAAACCAGAAGGTGGGCGAGCTGACCATGGTGCCGAGCCAGTTTGGATTATCCGAGAACACATCCCGCGCCACTTGCAGCTGGGTAGCCGTCCATTGCGTCAAAAGCTCTTCGCGCCACTGGTACCAGGCCTGCCACAACGGCGAATCCGGCCAGTTGTCGTCGGCAGCCAGATAGTCTTGGTTGGCTTCGGTGAGCGGAATCGCCGGAAGTCCCATATTGGCGTCGGGACCGGCCGCGACCGCCACGGTCGTAACCGGAAAACGTGCTTCCGCCGCTCCGGTAAAACCGCGCTCCGTCAGGAAGCGGCGGAAATCCGCGAGCGCTTCGGGCGAGTAGGTCGGACTGCTCCAATACGCGCTCATCCGCTGTTCGTGGGCATTCGGGCCCGGAGCGATCAGGATCTGCTCGTCGACGAAGAACATCTCGCGCGGCTTCATCGCGTTGCAGAAGTATTCCATCCGGTTGCGGAACTCCGCCAGCGCTTCCGCGCTGCCGTAATTCCAGCAGTTGGATTCCGGGTATTCACGCACGCCGCTTTCCGGGTTCAATACCTGCCCCAGCCATTCCCGCCGCAAGCCGGTGCTTTCGTTGTATGGCAAGAGTACCGCCGGAGCGAAGCCGAACGCCGTGCCGATGCCGTTTTCGCGCATGATCGCGGCGCACTCCTGCAAATACGCCTGATGGGCGGCGTCTTCGCATAAGCCGGTGCTCCAGCCGGGGGGATTGCCGCCCCAGGTTAGCGTGAAGCCTTCGCCGGCGACCGTCCGGTAGAACTGGCGCAGATTTTCCGTCGTCGCATCCGGATTGCCGAAGTAGAATTCATCGCCCAACGCCGAAGTGATGACCGGCGCGGCCATGGCCGAAACCATGCCGCCGGCAACGGCGATTATCTGGAAAAGTCGTACGAAGTTCATTGTCTTTATTCCCCGGTGAGCCAGGCTTCCGCCTGATAGCTGTAGCCGAAATATTTGTTGATCGGAGTTGCCACCGTCGAGGTGATATAGAGCAGCGCATCGCGCTTTTCGTTGCCGGCGTGGCCGTCGGCGAAAGCCAGATTGGAGCCGTTGGAGTGGCGCGCCGACGGACGGCTGCCCTTGTCGGAATCTTCGTAACCGATGTAGCCGACGTCGCGGGCATCCGCCGCCGTGTCATCGTAGCCGCGATCACCGGCGAGAATGGTTGTCGTCGGCAGTTTGACCTTGGTCACAGTCGAACCGGAGCCGTAGGTGCCGCCGTAGGCGGTATAGTTGCTGGCCAGATAAAAGGCGTTGTAACCGTAGCTTACCGTGGTGTTCCAGATTCCGTCCCGCGGAACGACCGGATCGGTCGGGCAGGTGATCTGCGGCACTTCGAAGTCGAAGGCGCTTCCGGGGACTTTGAATCCGAGCTGGTCGCCGACCGCGGTATACCACATGCCTTCATTGTTCCAGCCGCCATTGTTGTAGGTGGCCAGCCAGGGCCACGATTCATTGAAATTGCCCGTGTACAGATACAGACCCAGGCCGATTTGCTTCAGATTGTTCAGGCACTTGGTGGACTGCGCCGCGGCGCGGGCCTTGCTCAGCGCCGGCAGCAGCATGCTGGCAAGAATTGCGATAATCGCAATCACGACAAGCAGTTCTATCAATGTGAATTTCTTTTTCATCATCGGATCCTTTCCATTTATCATTTATCGTTTATTGTGCCGGTGCTCTCCCGGATGATCAGCTCTGGATGTATGAAGTGGGTTGAAGGCGGCACATCGGGCCGGGCGATGCGGGCCAGCAGCAATTGCACCGCGGCGCGGCCCATGGCCTCCTGGTCGATGTGGATGGTGGTCAAAGCCGGATGGATCAATTCCGCCAGCGCGATGTTGTCGAATCCGGTCAGCGAAATATCCTCCGGAATCCGCAACCCGGCATTGCGGAGCGCTTTGATGGCGGCGATGGCAAAGAGATCGGTGGCGCAGACAATCGCACTCGGTCTGCGTTTGGCCTGCAGGATGCGTTCGGCCAGTTGCCGGCCCGAATCCACGGCCAGGAAGTCGCCGCCGCCAGGCATCCACTCCGGTACCAACTCGAGATGGCGCAGCCGCATCTCCTCCAGGAATGCCTGGTAACGGGAATCCGGCTGTCCGTACCAGGGGTCGATGACACCGATATAACCGATTTTCCGGTGGCCGAGCGCGGTCAGATGGTCCAGCACCAGCCGGATCGCGGTACGAAAATCGATTGACAGCGAATCCAGCTCCGGGACGAAATTGACCGAGCACACCGGAATGCGTCCCGGCAGATGCGATTGAAAGAAGCTGCGGACCTCGTCGTGCCAGACAAAGGTAATCAACCCGTCGAGCGTTCCTTCGCGGCTCAGATAGTTGATCAGCATCGGATCGTCGGCGAATTCCCGGGGGCTGCGGGAAAAGGCGAAAATATTGCGTGTTTTGCTGATTTCCTCCTCGATTCCGGTCAGGATCCGGGCATGAAACGGGTCATCGTATTTGTTGATCCCCGGCCGCACCAGGCAACCGATCCGCAGCCGGCTCGGCAGCGCCGCCGATCCGGCTTCGTGATCCGCGCCTTTGCCGCGCGCCAGCCGCTGCGCCGATTCGTCCGGCACATAACCGGTTTCCAGAATCGCTTTCATCACCCGCCGGCGCATCGCTTCACTGACGTGTTTGTAATTGTTGACCACATTGGAGACCGTTTTCAACGAAACCCCGCTGCGTTCGGCTACATCCTTCAAGCGCACCATTGCCGTTTTTCCTGTTTTTTACACCGCTGTAAATTTGAGAGAAATAAAAAAGCAAACTCTTTACAACGCTGTAAATAGTATAGTGTATTTTTATTTTTTGTCAATAGCCGAAACCGAAAAAAGTGAATTTTTTTTGGAGTTTTGGGGAGGGGGCCATTGTCATGCGCACACCGGCTCAGCCAACGCTCCCCTCTCTGTCAAATAGTACGGAGTCCTGTGACCGAGCCAGCGGAGAGTCCCCCCGCATTCTTTTCAATGCTCACCCGAAATTACGGGTATACTTTCGGCGGTATTGCGTCGGTGTGTCGCCCATCCACATTCGGAAGCGGCGGCTGAAATACAGCGCGTCGGAAAAACCGCATTCCGCCGCGATCTGTTTGACCGGCAGGGTGCTTTCGACCAGTAGGCGGCAGGCTTTCTCACGCTGCCGTTGAGAGCGGTCGCGCCCCGGCGGGAGGTGCTGGAGTTCCTGCCAGCGCCGCCGCAGCGTCGCTTCCGACATCCCCAGCTGCCGGGCCAGGCGGCGGTAATCGGGATGTTTCTGCAAATCCCGCTGCAGCAATTGGCGCTGAAGCTGTAAGCGCTCCATTTCCGGGGTCTGCGGCTGCTCGCCGGGCTCCAGGCTGATTCCGGCCATGCCATACAGGCACAAATCGAGCTCCAGCGCCTCCGGCATCGGTGTCGCCAGTATTTCCAGCAGCCGCCGGAGCTGTACATTGAAGCGGTCGATGTTGTTGACCGGCCACAACGGCTGGTGGTGCACATCGATTCCGGCCTGGCGCCAACAGTCGAAAAACTGCGGCGGATAGATGGCGTAAATTTCACTCCACCAGCAGTTTGGGCCGTAGTCCATCGCTTCGCCGGGCCACTGGGTCAACACCATCGGCGCTTCGACCCGGTAACGGACTCCGCGATAATGGTATTCGCCGCGCCCCTCCAGGATGAACGACAAATTGAAGCTGCCGAAGGTTCCCTTGATCCATTCGGTTTTGCGCGGCAGCACGCCGATGCTGGCGACGGCCGGCACCAACTGGAGCGGACGGCTTCTGCCGCCGAAGTGTTTGCACAAAAAATCCATATCACTGCGAAAAAAATCTATTTCGTTATTGAAAATCGACGCTATACTATATAACATACGGCACAAAATATCAATGTCGGGATGAAATAAATCGGGGAGGTGGCATTATGGCGGAACGATTCCGGGTCGGGGTGATCGGGTGCGGCAATATTTCCGGGGCCTATTTTCAGGCCGCGCAAAGCTTCAAAATGCTGGACTATGCGTGCTGCGCGGATGTCGACGCGGCGCGGGCGCAGCAGCGCGCCGCGGAGTTTCACTGCCGGGCGGTTTCGGTCGACGAATTGTTGAACGATCCGGCAATCGACGCGGTGCTCAATCTCACCACGCCGGCGTATCATGCGGCGATCGATCTGGCGGCGCTGCGGGCCGGAAAGCACGTCTACGCGGAAAAACCGTTCGCCCTGACCCTGGCGGAGGGGCAACAGATCATGCAGGAGGCGGCGGCGCGCAATTTGCGGGTCGGGTCGGCGCCGGACACCTTTCTCGGCGGTTCCCATCAATGTGTGCGCAAATTGATCGACGACGGCTGGATCGGCGAAGTATTGTCCGGCACCGCGTTCATGCAATGCCCCGGCCATGAGAGCTGGCATCCGCAGCCGGAATTTTACTACCGGAAGGGGGGCGGGCCGTTGTTTGACATGGGCCCCTATTACATCACGGCGCTGGTGAACCTCCTCGGGCCGGTCAAACGGGTGGTGGCGTTGGCGCACAAGGGTTTCGCAGAGCGGCTGTGCCGGAGCGAGGCGCGCCGGGGGGACCGGTTGCCGGTCGAGGTGAATACGCATGTGGCCGGGGTGTTGGAATTTGCCGGCGGCGCCCTGATTACGATGGTGATGAGCTTCGATGTGCGGCAGAGCGATTGCCAGTGGATCGAGCTGCATGGTTCCGAGGGGTCGCTGTCGGTGCCGGATCCGAATGGATTCGGGGGCGCGGTCCGTTATGCGCGCGGTTTCGGCCGAGCTTGGGAGAGTGCGCCGGTGCCGTTTGAATACACCGAAAATATGCGCAGCATCGGCCTCGCGGATATGGCGATGGGGGTGATGGGCGACCGGCCGCACCGTTGCAACGGCGAGTTGGCGTTGCACGTGCTGGAGGTGATGTGCGCACTGGAGGATGCGGCGCGGGAAGGGCGGGCATGGGAACTGGTGACGACTTGCACACGCCCGGCGCCGCTGCCGATGAATGGTAATTTAGACTGAGAAAAAATAAAAAAAGAAAAAAGAAAAAATCAAATAGAGCCGCGAAGCGGCGGTTTTGCACTCCGTCATACGGAGTCGAGGGCGAAGCCGAACACGAGAGGGCTCGTCCCTCTCGGGCGAAGAGTCAGTCCGCGAAGCGGGCGTAACGAGTGGTCCAGCGCGCGAACAGCGCTGGTCGCCCCAGGCGGCGCAGCCGCCTCAAAAGGGGCGAAACTGTAGGGAAGGATCGTCGGGAGGCGATCCGGAGCCGCCTGAGGTAGCGATGGTGGAGATTGGATTGGAAGCGTGAGCGACAATTCAATCTCCACATAGAGCGAACGAGGCGCCGCACCGGCGGCGAAAAAAAGACTTTTATACCAGGGAGTGACGAAGATGAAAAAAGCATTGATTTTCACCGGCGGCTGGGATGGTCACGAACCATCGCAGACCGGAGAATTGGTCCGGCGGATGCTGGCGGAGGCCGGATTCGTGGTGACTCTGAGCGATACGCTGGAATGCCTGCGCGAGGAGGAAGCCGTGAAACAATACGACCTGATTGTGCCGGTATGGACGATGGGGCGGATCGACGCCGATTGCTCCCGCAACTTGCGGGCCGCGGTGGCCGCCGGTTCCGGCCTGGCCGGATGGCATGGCGGCATGGGGGACGCATTTCGTGAAGACACCGAATTCCAGTTCATGGTCGGCGGCCAGTTTGTCGGCCACCCCGGCGGCTGCATCGATTATACGGTGCATATCGAAGCCGGAGCGGATTCGCTGCTGGCCGGACTGCGGGATTTTTCGGTCCGTTCGGAACAATACTATATGCACGTCGATCCGGGCAACCGGGTCCTCGCCACGACGGTTTTTTCAGGAGACCATTGCGCATGGATTGCCGGTACGGTGATGCCGGTGGTCTGGACACGCTCCTACGGATGCGGACGGGTGTTCTATTCCTCGCTCGGCCATTGCGCGGCGGAATTCGAGCTTCCCGAACTGCGGGAAATTCTGCGCCGCGGTCTGATCTGGGCGGCACGGTAAAGCAAAAGAGCCTTGGGGGGTAGTGACAAACCCCCCAATGTGGGAAGGGGGGGAGTTAGAAATAGACCCAAAACCACAAAAACAAAAACACAAACCAA
>JAVBQJ010000048.1:0-14427 GCA_031549115.1 Victivallaceae bacterium | reverse complement strand
CTTCGGCCTGGCCTGCGCGGCCGCCGTGATCAAACCGTTATTTGGCTAACTCGGGGAGACGGCACGGGGGTGGGGAGAAGGTACCCCTTTTGAGTAATGGGGCTCCCTGCTCCCCTCCCCCGAACCCCCTCCTCTCATCCCCCTCAAACCTTTTTAACGTATGTTTTACGATTTTGCGATGCAAAATCATAAAACGGGGATCGCGGATGGAGCCGACGACGGGCGTGGGTCCCGAAGGGGGTAGCTGGGGGAAACGGCGAGTTTCCCCCGGAGGGACCGGACGTGGATTGTCGGTAAAGGTGGCGGCTTTGGTGGTGGTCTGGCCGGTTTGATGCGGCGACAGGCGCTCCCGGAAGATATTCCAAAAGGTCGCGGAGGATATGGCGCAGCCATATCCGCAGCAGAGGTGCAGGGTCGGTGACCCTGCCGGGGGGCGTGGGGGCGAGGAGCCCCCACATTCTCCAACGACGTACAAAACAAGACAGGAAGGTGATTTATATGAGTACTAAACGGATTCTGGTGACCGGGGGCGGGGGCTTTCTGGGGTCGTATTTGTGCGAGAAGCTGTTGGAGCAGAAACATGAGGTAATTTGCGCCGATAACTTCTATACCGGCGCCAAACGCAATATTTATCACCTGCTGGCCAACCCGCAATTCGAACTGGTCCGGCACGACATCACCTTGCCGTTGTACATCGAGGTCGATGAGATTTACAATCTGGCCTGCCCGGCTTCTCCGATTCATTACCAGCGCGACCCGGTGCAGACGGTGAAAACCTGTGTTCATGGTGCGATCAACATGCTCGGATTGGCCAAACGGGTCGGCGCGAAGATCCTGCAGGCCTCCACTTCGGAGGTTTACGGCGATCCCACCGTGCATCCGCAGACCGAGGAGTATTGGGGCAATGTGAATCCGATCGGCGAACGGGCCTGTTACGACGAGGGCAAACGGGCGGCGGAAACGCTGTTTTTCGCTTACCGGATGCAGTGCGGATTGCCGATCAAGGTGGTACGCATCTTCAATACCTACGGGCCCCGGATGCATCCGAATGACGGGCGGGTGGTGAGCAATTTCATTTTGCAGGCGTTGCTCGGACGCGACATCACCCTCTACGGCGACGGTTCGCAGACCCGGAGCTTCTGCTATCGCGACGACCTGGTGGATGCGTTGATCCGAACCATGGCTTCCGGCGACGATGTCACCGGTCCGTTGAATCTGGGCAATCCGGATGAATTCACCATTCGGGAGCTGGCGGAATTGACGATCGAATTGACGGGTTCCAAATCCCGGCTTATCCACATGCCGTTGCCGGCGGACGACCCCAGACAGCGGCGTCCGAATATCGCCAAAGCGCAACAGTTGCTGGATTGGGAACCGGTGACGCCGTTGCGGGAGGGGTTGAAGCAGACGATTGCCTACTTCGAGCAGCTGCTGCGGCAAGATCCGGACTTCTGCGTACCATAAGTTGTTGTGATGTAATGGATTGAACTTCTGCAACCGACACGGCTCTTTGTGGGGGAAAACCCAACGAAACCACACGGAGGAATACGGTGAGCAGCAGAAAAACCATTTATTTGCGCTTCAACGCCGCCGGCGAATTGTTGTCGCCCGGGGGCGGCAAGGCCGACCGGGAAAATTGGCCGGTTTTGGAACTCGGAGAGACCCTCTCCGTCGAATGTTCTTTTTTTAACGTCGAATTGACGGATGGCCAATATCAGTTGACGCCCCGGGTATGGGAGGAGTATTTGCCGCTGCAACTGGTCGGCTATGCCGCCCATACCGGCAGCGTTATTTTTTTCAGCCAGTCGCTGGACAGCAAGGTCACGCGAACCGGAAGCTACAACGCCGACAACAGCCGGAATTTCTGCCGCTATGCCACATGCCGGGCGGACATCTCCACCAATACCATTCCTTTCGCCACAGCCTTGCGCGACAGCCGCGCCAAGGAATTTCATCTGTTCGTCCTGGGATACCCGGGAGGCTCCGCCGCCCCGACGGTATTGGGAAGCTGCCGGTTCAACGGCTGCGACCGGAAGGATTTGCCGGTCGCCGTGCTTGCGGAAGTCGCCGACGATGCCGTACTCCGGAATTTTGCCGCAACCCGCAGCCGGTCGACTCCGATCACCTATTACAGTACCGATCCCGACGACACCTGGAGAAGCTATACTTCCGGAGAAGATCGGTACTTCCGGCGGCGCTTTCTCTCGGGGCCGCTTTCCGCGCCGGTTACCATACCGCAGCAGGGGTTTCAAGCCGATACCTTCGGTCTCCGGGCAGAACGCGATACGCTGGTGCCGAGCCCTGCCGAACCGGCCTGTTACTTCGCCACCGATGAACAGTGTTATTATGTTTATTCCGACGGCCGTTGGAGCGACGGAATTTGCTTGGCAGGCGAGGCCGCAACGGTCGTTCGGGAATACCGGCAACTGCCTTTCGAGCTGATGGTTGACGATTCGCAATATGGAACGGTGATACAATTGGACGAGCTCCTTCCGGAGGCGCGCTGTCTCGTGGAACTCCCCGGAATTCAGTCGGTGAAAATCCGGCTTCTCAGTGCCAATTCCACCGTGACCGGCAAGGCGGTACTGGCATTGCAGGCCGGAGAGGTTACGACGGAGCCTCAGACGGTCCCGGTGACCGCCGCCGGCGTCTGGCAAACCTTGTCGGTACCGGAAGGCGGCTTGGACGGAGCCCTGACTCTGTGCCGCCTGGTCGAAGCCGACGCCGATACGCTGCGGGATAACGAAACCGTGAGCGTATTGATCACTGACGTCGCCGTTCTCGCCTCCGGCACAGCACGCAATTCGCCGGGAATTCCCGCCTCCAATCCCATTCTGGCGGCCAGTACTGCCGGGCATCCAATCTGGTTGTCGCCGCTGCGCCCGAATGTTCCCGGCGCGCCGTGGCCGTCGGCGGTGCCGCGCAACTTCGCGACGGAACCGGAAACCTGGCACGATTTCGGGGCGTGGGCGCGGGAGAATATTGCGACTGCCGACGATCTGAAAATCGAAATGGAATTTTACTGGAACGAAGCGTCCGGCATGCTGGTGAGAAATATTTTCAGCTCCAGTGCCGCATCGACCCCATTTGCCATCTCGACCCAAGCCACCGGACGTATGCTGATATCCACTAATCTTGGTTCGCGCTACGGCAACTACTCCAATATAACCGCGGACTGGGATGCGGCAATCGGGTGGCATACATGCGAAGCCACTATCGTCGGCAGTACCCTGTCGGCAATAATCGACAACGGCACTCCTAACTCCGTGGCGACGGGCGACCGAAACCAGTCTTTGACCATCGGCGCTCCAACCAGCAGTTTCAACGGCTTTATCCGCAAACTGAAGGTGACCAACCTCATCACGGGAGCGACTTGGAGCTATCCGTCGTTCGCCGAACGCACCCGCCTCTTGACGCTTTCCAACATCCGCAGCGACCGGGAATATTTCGAAGGCGCGGCATCCGGCGTTGTGCGGCGGATCAAAACGCAGTTGGATTTGCGCGGAAATGCGACATCGAAAACCTTTGTTTGCCGCTGTTTCATTCCGAGCCATGCAGCGGACGGAAAACTATATGTATCCGGGCTGGTGACGCAGGGTGCGTATACCTCTGGGGGTAGTTCTTATGTACTCGATATCGACGTGCGGGAAAATTTCACCGGAACCACGCCACAAATCGGTATCAACTGCCGTTACCAAGGCGTTACCGGCCAAAGAGAGTGTTACATCGACGCTGCCAGTCTGCCAATTTTTGACCGATGGTTCACTCTGGCGGCGGTTTTCAATTATCCTGCCGGTACGATATCCATCTATCTGGATGGCGCTGAAATTGGCAAGAAAACAGTCGTCATGGAGCCATTCGGACAGGGAGCCGGCAGTTCGTTGTCGGATGCCGTATCGATTATGCACGACGCCACAACCGCATACATCTCCGACCACCGCATCGCTTGGGCGCATGTGTATGATTACGCCATGACGGAATCCGAAATCCGCCTCCTGTCGCCGCCCGCCGATCCGGTCAAAAAGTGGATAATACCGTGTGCGGCAGGGCAAGTCAACATCCAGACCGTCGGTTTTGAAAACCTCGAATGGACATTTCCGGACGGTTCCACGTCCAATGCCGCCACGATCAACCGTGAAGTGACGGCGGGCCTATTGGTGTGCCGCTATACCGGTTTGTCGGCGGAGAGCCTGTTGCAAATCAATAATTCATCCGCCCTGAATAATAGTTTGATGCACGCGAGGGAACTTCCTCGGGTCTGCAAAAATCTGCTGTTGTATTATCTCTCGGGACTGACGGGCGACATCGCGGAGCTGCCGCGGATCGTATACGACTTAACGCTTTACAGTATCACCGGATTAACCGGCAAGACAGCAGATTTGCCAAAAGCAGCACATGCACTGACGCTGCGTTATCTTCCCGGCCTGGTAGGCGATATTTTAACTTTACCGAAACCAACAGAAGTGTTGTCTCTATACAACCTTCCCGGAGTTACGGGTGCGGTTGCCGGACTGCCCACAGTTACTAAGGTACGGCAGATAATGTATCTGCCTGGTATTACCGGTGCATTGCCGGTGATGTCAACGAATACGTCGGTTAGTTTTAGCAACAATGCCGCCGTCACTCCTGCCGAATACGACCAGACCATCCAAAATATCGTTGATGCGGGCAGCTTGAACGGAACGCTGACAATCAGCAAAAACCGTACCTCAGCCAGCGACGCCAACATTCAAATCCTCCGCGACCGCGGCTGGACCGTAATCGAAGCATAATAAGGAGAAAAAATGCGATACATCAAGAAAATCACCGAATACCAAAATGAATACGATGCCGAGGGCAACGTCACCGGCTCCACCGAAACCGAACGCGTGATCGAGTATCGCGGTTACCAGATGGGAAACAGTTGGATGAGTACCCAGGAATGGATCGGCTATGAGGGGACGCTCCCGGTATCGCGACTCGATATCGTCGACGGAGATGTCGTGGAACTGCCGGAGCTGGAACCCGCCGAAGAGTGGGTGGACAAGGGAGCATTCGTCAATGCCGTCACCGCCCTCATTCCGGAGGATCAGCGTCAAACCGTGGCTTTGCAGTGGCAGACCATCTGGGGCATTGCCCAGCTGCCGGGCGAGCTTGTCAATCTCCGGGATCTCCGCATCCCGGCGTTTCTGGCCGGGATGCATCTGTCCGTGGACGCAGTACGCGAACAGCTTTCCGCCTGACGTTTCACGCCCCGGCGATGCTGTCCAGAACCTCATCGGCGCCGACGGTAACCGTCCCGAGTTTGCCGACCACGATGCCCGCGGCATGGTTGGCGATCTCGGCCGCGTATTTGCCGTCGCAGCCGGTGGTCAGCGCCAGCGTCGCCGCGGCAATTACCGTATCTCCGGCCCCGGAGACATCGTAAACCTCCCGGGCCCGCGTCGGAATCACGGTCAAGTCGGCGTCGCGGTGAAACAAAGCCATGCCCTGTGCCGCCAGCGAAATCAGCAGATATTCCATTTCCCACTCCTGCTGAATCGTGGCAGCCACTTCCAGGAGTTTCCGGTCACGGGCCGGATCGACTCCGGGAGCGGGCGCGCTTTTTCCCGCCAGCGCAAAAGCTTCGCCGCGGTTCGGCTTCATCATCGACAATCCTTTTATCACCATACGGTTACGCGGGTTCGGGTCCAGCGTGACCACAATGCCGTGTTCGCGGGCGCAATCGGTGATCGCCTGCGCCATTTCCCGGCTCAACAGGCCTTTGGCATAATCTTCCAGAATCACCGCATCCACCTGGCGGTCGCGAATCAATCGGGTAATCCGGTCGATAATTTCGGCGCGGATTCCGTCCGCCACCGGCGACTGGTCTTCGTAATCCACCCGCATCAGCTGCTGCGCGCCGGCGATGACCCGCTGCTTTTCCGTCGTCGGACGATCGGGATCGACCTGAATACCCTCGGGATCGATGGCGTATTCCGCCAGCAGCTTCTTGAGCAACGTGCCATTGGCGTCGGCGCCCATCAGGCCGAAAGCACGGACTTCGCCGCCGAGCGTAACCACGTTGCGCATCACATTGGCGGCGCCGCCGAGGCAGCAGCTGCGCCGCTCGACCTGAACGATCGGGACCGGTGCTTCCGGCGAAATCCGTTCCACCTTCCCCCAGACATACGCGTCCAGCATCAGATCGCCGACCACGGCCACCCGTTTCCCGCGAAACCGGGCGATGATATTTTTCAATAAATCCTTATTCGCATCCAGCATAAGCCGCCTTTTCCCCTTGAAAAAAGTTAACATACACCCGAGGGCTGGAAAAAGCAAATTTTTTGTCGGGGGGATTGACGGAGCAATGTACGTATGGAGCCGTTTCGCCGGTCTATCGTTCGCCGCCGGTGCGGCGTTCTATCGACTATTGTTCGCCGCCGGTGCGGCACCTCGTTCGCTCCATGTGTAGATTGGATTGTCGCTCACGCTTCCAATCCGATCTCCACCATCGCTACCTCGGGAGGATCCGGATCGCCGGGAGGCGATCCTTCCCTGGATTTCGATCCCTCCTGGGATCGACCAGCAGAATTCGCCTGCTGGATCGGCGCCTCCGTATGACGGAGTGCAAAACCGCCGCTTTGCGGCTCTATTTTTTTATTTTTAAGAATTTTTTTAAAACTTCTATTCTCTGCTCTCGCGCCAGGCGCGGGGGGACAGGCCGGTGTGGCGGCGGAACATACGGGAAAACTGAAAGGCGTCGGGGTAACCGGCGCGGCAGCCGACCTCGCCGATACTGAGATTATGGTCCCGCAGCCAGTACGCCGCCAACTCCATCCGGCGCTCCAACCGGTATTGCGCCGGAGCACGGCCGAACCAATGCCGGAAAGCAGCACTGAAGTGCGAGGGAGACATTCCGGCCAATCGCGCCAACCGCATCAGCGAATCCCGCCCCTCCGGGTGCCGATCCAGCAACGCGCGAACCCGGCTCAACCCCGGAGGCGGCTGCCGGGAATCGGACAGATTCCGCTTCCGTCCCAGCTCCAGCATCAGCGCCTGCCAATGCAGCTGCAGCAGTTCGGCCGAGGGCGAACATGCGACGGTCAATTCACGGTAAATCCGGAATAAATATCCCTCTAGAAGCTCCGGATCGCTCCAATGGAAGCTCCGGTTGGAAACCAGCCCGCAACGATCGAGAAATTCCGGGCAGCCGGCGCCGTGAAAGTGCATCCAGCTGTGACACCAGCGCCCGGCTTCCGAACCGTAATAGTGTCCGGCGCCCTCCCCCCACAGCATCAGGGCTCCGGATTCACGCCGCCCGGTCAATCCGTCCTCTTTCAGCATCACCGGCTCATAAAAGAACATCAGCAGCCGGTCCCCGGTGCCTTGCGGCCGGTCGACAATGCACGGCGGCATGGACTCCCGGACGCCGACACCGGAAATGACCAGAGCGTCTTCGCGGCGCGGCGACTCGAATTTCAAATATCGACATTTCATAATTTATGCCATCTTTTCAATGATTCTTGCCATGGCGAAAATGTGCCGTTTTCTGTATAATATAACCATAATGTATTCAGAAAGCCATTCGGAAAGGAAAAATAAAAATGACAAATACCCTGAATCATCTGACCCGCCTGTCGTCGGCGCGTTCGCGCTCCATTACCGCGGAAAACGTGTATGGCGAAGCCGGCAAAGGCGGCATGGCCCAGGTCAGTGCGGAACCACAGCCGGAGGTGGCGCAAATCGGCCAGCTCTGGGAGGGGCCGCAGCCGTGCGCCCGGGAGTTGGGACGGAAGTGGAAGGTGCGTCCGAGCATCTCGCTGGCGCCGGCGACAGTGACCACGCTGATGGATGTCGACGGCCCCGGATACATCCGGCACATCTGGTGTACGTTCGAAATGCGTTGGAGCCGTACACTGATCCTGCGGATGTATTGGGATGGGGAGGAAACGCCGAGCGTGGAAGCACCGATCGGCGATTTCTTTTGCAACGCGGCCAAGTGCGAAGCGGAGGTACGCGCCATTCCGATGAATGTCAACCCCAGCAACGCGTTGAATTGTTATTTCGCGATGCCGTTCGGGCGCCACGCGCGCATCACGGTGGAGAATCTGCATCCGACGGAACGCATCCCCCACTTTTACTACGCGATTGATTACACGCTGGAGGAGCTTCCGGAGGACAGCGCTTACTTTCACGCGTCATTCCATCGCGCCAACCCGTTGTCGTACGGGGATGATTTCGTGATCGTCGACGGAATTCGCGGACAGGGGCACTTCGCCGGCTGTTATATGAGCTGGCAGCAGAACAACGACGGCTGGTGGGGCGAAGGCGAAGTCAAAATGTTTCTCGATGACGATGGCGAATTTCCCACCATCTGCGGCACCGGGACGGAGGATTACTTCGGCGGCGCCTGGAGCTTCGGCAAGACCTTCACGGCGCCGTTTCTGGGGTATCCGTACGGCGGTGAAAACGCCACCGGCAAGCGTCACAGCCTCTACCGCTTTCACATTCCCGATCCGGTGTATTTTTCCCGGCGACTGAAGGTGACGATACAGGCGATCGGCTGGCGTTCGGAAGGGCGCTACCTGCCGTTGCAGGATGACATTTCCGCAGTGGCCTACTGGTACCAGGCGGAGCCGCACGCACCGTTCGCGCCGCTCGCCGACCGCAACGCGCTGGAAGTGATCTGAATTGTTCAAAAAAAATTAAAATAGAGCCGCAAACCTGAAATTCCCGGCCATTTTCCCTTGATTGTCCAGCGGTCTGTGATATATTTCTCCGTACCGCCGGCGCAGTCATGAAACATTGCAACTATGAGGGGAATGCGTTATGGATATCGCCAAACTGATCGAATTGTTCCAATGGATGACGATTTTGAATCTCGCCATGTTGTGCGTATGGTGCCTGCTGTACCTGTGTTTGCGGAAATTCATCCTTCGCTGGCACCGCAAATGGTTCGGAATGAGCAAAAAACAAGTGGCCGGAGCGATTTATTTGTGTTTCGGACTCTACAAGGTCTTCATTTTCCTGTTCGTCATCATGCCCTATATCGCGCTCATCATCATGAGTTGCTATCAGGTGTGATAATCCGGTCGGGCCAGTGTGCGCATGATAAGGACGAAAAAGGACATGGCCGATTGCGTGCCATACCGTTATCCGTGGCGCGCCGCCGACGGTCGGTGTGCCGTGGAGGTGAACTCGACATAATTCAACCGTGGTCGCGCGTCTTCCGCACCACTGCCAGCTTGTGAGCGCGCACGGGGGAGCGCCGGTCAGGCGCGACCGGGCCGCTAGGAATTGGCGCAGCGAAGCTGGCGCCAAGGAGCGCGGCACGAAGCCTCCCCCGGCGAACGGCGCTGGCAGCGCCAGCGCTGAGGGGGTCGGTCACAAAAACGCGGTAGCGTTTTCGTGACCGACGAGAGTTTTTGCCGCCACGTGGCGGCAAAAACGTGAAGCCGAGCGGCCGAGCGATCCGGGGGAACGGGGGCGGGCCCCCGCGGTTGCCGGGGCGCAATGCGGCCCCGCATACACCATCATAATCACCACACTCGCCGCACCTGCGGCGCCCCCATTGCCGCACTATGCGACATTCGCAGCATACGCCTGGAGCAAGGCGTCGCCATAACGCTCGAAGTATTCGCCGTCCATGTAAACGGCAAAGGTGGTGAAGTGCCGAATCCCCATACGCCGGTAGGCCTCCAGATCGCGCGCGATCAACTCCGGCGTACATACGGGAACCACCGCCGGCTTCTGCCACCGGCTGAAATAGGAACTGTCCAGCCAGTATTCCAGTACCTGCGTCCGGCCCGGGTCGAAATGCCGCAGCAACTCTTGCAGTTGCCGCCAAAAGTAACGGTTGGAAGCGCAATCCGGATCGTCGATCGGATGCCGGTAACAACGGGTGATCGGCGCAAATTCGAGGAAGACGTTGTCGGCCGGCTTGCAGCTGAATTCATAACTGCCCTGATTGTAAGCCAGATAGGCCGCCTCCGCCAGCGGGTCCTGTCCGGCCAGCGCCCGTGCCAGCAGATTCACCGACTGCAGCCCCTGATCGGCATCGTCATGCCGGCAACAGTCATCGCAATGGCACCAGCCGCCGAAACCGTCCACCCCCCACAGGTAATGCCGGTGCGTGGTGGGGGCAAGTTGCGCTCCAAGCAGCCGGGCATTCCGGCCGATCACCTCCCGCGCTTCCGGGTTGGAAATGCACCAATTGCCGTGCGGCGCCCGCTGCTGGGTCAGCTTGTTGACCGGGAAATACTCCGGATGCCGGGCAAACAGCTCGCGCGGCAACAGCGAACAGGCGGAATGCAATTCGTATTCGAGTTCGATTCCGTGCCCGCGCACCGATTGTTGAAATTCCGGCAGCGCGGTCCGGCCCAGTTGGGCCAGCACTTCATGCTCCTCCATACCGCCCCCGGCGTGAATGCCCAGGGTGTTGAGTCCGGTTTCGCGGATTTTCGCCCCCCAGTCACAGCCGTTCAAATCTTCCGGCGAGATCACCACGCCGCATTTGTGCTTCGTCATATTGTGTCCAGATCCTTTCATTCGAGGTCATATAATTCTACGGAGTGAAACCGGATGATGCCGTCATCCCCGGTTTGCCGCCACACGCCGAACAGAAGCTGCATATAGGCGGCATCCGGCGGCGGAAATACCAGCTCCAGCGCCTCCCGGACACCGGCCGCGTCGGGGCTGCCGAACACCACGGAGCGGTTGTAGTCGCTCCGGATGGGCCGGCGTTGCGCATTCATCCAATTTATCCCCACTGCCGGCTCTCCGGCCGCGGCTTCGTCGCTCGCCCGGGCCCGCACTGCATACAGGTGCCCTTCGGTGACCGGTACGGCCTGCCACAGCAGTCCCCAGCCCGTATGCTCCAGGACCACGCCGCCCGCCGCCGGGTCCTGCCGGTGGGCTCCCTGCGAAATGGGCTCATCCTCCCAGTAGCTCCACTCCGGAACCGCTTCGGCCGCAGTCGCCGGCTGTGAGAAATCACTGTTGCCGACGAGATTGCGGCAGCCGTGCCCGGCGATGTATTCGGCGATGGCCGCCGGTTCGCGCCGGGCCACCCGCGCCGCCAGCGTGATCCCCGGCGCCCGTTTTTCCCAGCGATCGCCGGTGCCGTGTCTCTCCACATGCAGCGCCTGCAGCCCGTGGTACGGGAAATCCCACCAGCGGTACTGTTCGCCCCAGCTCCAGACATAGCGGTCGGAGGCATCCAGCGCCCACAGCAGCGTGTTGCGGAACAGCTTCACCCGGTCGGTCGCCTCCGGCTTCAAGTGCCAGTAATCCCCCGGCTGATTGGTAAAGAACGCATCCAGATACATCCCCGGAGCCAGATGCGTCTGCGCCCGGAATTTATTCCGGTTCTCCGGCGCGGCCAGCGCGGCAAACGCCGTGGTGAAATCGCAATGCATCCGGTAAAACTGTTCCGGCGAACATGCCTGATAGCTTTGGTCCTCGTGGCCATCGATGAAGGTCGCCTCCGGCGGCAGCACATCGTAAACGCCGTTCAGAAACAAGACCAGCAGCCCCGGATGACCGTAAAGCGCGTCGAGCGCGTCTCCTCCGGCGCGCCGGCCGGCCGGAAGATTGTAACTCCAGCCGTAGTAAAAGAACAACGTGATCTCCGGGTAAGCCGAAAACACCGCCTCGCCCCATTGACGTCCGCGGTTTCGCACCTGCTCCACCATATCTTCGTACGAATATTTCCCGCCGGGGTGAAAGCGGAACATCGGCTCGCTGTAAACTTCCGGATCGACGACCAACCCTTTCATTCCGGTTTCGCAGGCAATCCGCGCCAGCAATTCGAAGTTTCCGCACGCCGCCGCCCAGGCTGCGTCATCGAACCAATCCGGAATCCCGGGTTGAAATCCGGTGTCGAGGAAGTTGTCGGTGAATTGCCGGAATTCCGTCGCCTTCAGATCGGCAATCGCCGGAGCGAACCACTCGTACTGCCACGGCACGCCGGTGAAGATGCTGAACGGCTCGCAGATCACCTTTTCGCCCCGGTATTCGCCCTCCGCCTCGAGGCGGATGCGGATGCCGTCGTAGGGCGCCTGTTGTTCCATTTCCCGGATATTGGCCCGCACGTAAGCCGGAGTCGGCGTGGCCCACGAGCATTCGATGAATTTTTTCTCCAGCACCGGAATTGCAGCCGGACTCCCGGCTGCGGCCAGTGCGGCTATGCCGATGATGGCAATAAGATAACGTGTCATTCCATATCTCCCTGTATTGCGCTTATTGTTCGCCGCCGGTGCGGCGCCTCGCTCGCTACGTGTAACGATTGGATTGTCGCTCACGCTTCCAATCCAATCGTTACCATCGCTTCCTCGGGCGGCTTCCGCTCGCCAGCTGGCTCGCTTGCTGTACATTTCGCCCCTTTCGAGGCGCTGCGCGCCTGGGGCGACCAGCAGGATCCGCCTGCTGGACCGGCGTCTCCGTATGACGGAGTGCAGACCGCCGCTTCGCGGCTCTATTTTATTTTTTTTTATTTTTTAAGATTTCTTACCAGGTCCACAGGGAGCCGTCGGCGCCGTTGCGGGGGAGCCAGTGCGGATCGCGGATCAGCAGCGGCACCACCGGCAACGCCTCCGCATGGCCGTCGAGCAGCACCGCGTTGACCGCGTGTTTATGCCGCGCGCTGGTCATGTAATAACCGTCCGTGGTGAAGTCATCCGGGTACACCCCGGAACCAAACGCCACCAAGATGCTGGTGTCGCTCGCCACCCCCGAATCGATTCCGCTCTGCGCCGCATCGCCATACCACAACGTCCGGGTCGCCCAGTCGGTGAACTCGGTAATCCGGTGGGTTTGCCCCCAACCCGTAGCCATGCTGTTGTGTCCGATCGAATTGGCGTTAACGCCATAGCTGGAGCCCTCTTCCGGATAACGGGTGAGTTCGGTTTTCAAATCCGCTCCATGTTTCGCCGCCGGACAGATCATCGCATTCCAGGCGCCCACGTACCCCATCTCCTGCAATGCCTGTATCCAGTTGCGGTTGACGGGGGTTTCGATCAGTGTCATCGGCAGCAGCCAACTGTCATTGTCATTCACATACATTGTCGCGCCGAGGCCAATCTGTTTCAAATTGGAAAGGCATTTGATCCCCTGGGCCGCCGCCCGGGCTTTCGACAATGCCGGCAGCAGCATACTGGCGAGAATGGCGATGATCGCGATCACGACCAACAATTCTATCAATGTGAAATTTCTGTAACGCCGTTGCATTTTCCCTTTTCCTTTCCATTCGCTATTGTCATTGTATCAATCCGGATTGGTCATCGTATATAATTATACTTCAGACAACCGCATATTGAAATAGTCAAATCATGCAAATAATGGATAATTATTGCAAAAATACCGAAGGATAGTGGGATTTAAGCCAAATTGCATTACATTATCGTGTACCGGCGAATATAAAAAACAAACGAAAGTTACTTCGGAGAAAACCAATGGCTTATCGGCAGCGCTTTGAGCCGAACGGCGAAGATTGCGTATTCTTTCTGCCGTCGGAACAGGATGAAAATCTGGCCATGCACCTGTGCGGCATTTCCTACTGCCCGCCGGGGTACCGGATCGGCTTTGATGAACTCCCCAATCCTGCTTATACCTTCGAGTACATTGTCTCCGGGAGCGGTTTCTATCAGATCGAGGGGCATTCATTCCGGCCGCTGGCCGGCGATGTGTACATCGTGCCCCGGGGCCATAAACGCCATTACTGGACCGACCCGGCCGATCCGTGGACGAAAATATGGTTCAATGTTTCGGGCCGCCTGGTCGAAAACCTGATGGCGATGTATCACCTGGAGGGGGTTTACTTCCTGCCGCAATGCTTTCTGGAAGCCGCGTTCCGGAACTCGTGGGAGCTGGTCAACCGCCATTTGCATGATGCGCATTACGGCGCCTGGCAAGCCACCGGAGCGCTGCTGTATCATCTGGGCAACCATATCCGCGCGGCGGCCGAATCGCGCAATCCGGAAGCGGTGGAGCTGAAAAAATATCTGGAGCAGAACTTCAACCGCCCGTTCGATCTGAAGTTGTTGTGCCGCTTGATTCACCGTTCCCCTTCCCAGGTGTTCCGGATTTTCAAGCAGGCCTGGGGCGTTTCTCCGCTTGAATACCACACCGAGCACCGGCTGAAAATGGCACGGCTGCTATTGCACAATACCCCGCAAAGCATCAAAGAAATTGCCGCGGCACTCGGCTTTCCGGACCAGTACTACTTTTCGCGGACCTTCAAACAACACGCCGGTATTTCCCCGCGCAATTACCGCAGCGGCAACGCCGCATCGGCGGCGGAGGTGTAGCGGGCGCGGGGAAAATGCGGGGGCTCCTCGCCCATAAGCGCTAGTCATTTAGTATTGACAAAAGCAAAATCAGTGCTATATTTGTGTAAACGCAACAAATAGAGGCACGCTATGACCATTTGGGAAGAGTATTTTTCGGATTGGGATTTTATTGTTTCCC
>JAVBQJ010000162.1:0-29338 GCA_031549115.1 Victivallaceae bacterium | reverse complement strand
CCCCTTCCCACAACGGGGGGGCCTACCCACCCCCCCAAGAGCCACAACCAACCTCCTCGGAGATTTTTTTATGGGGAAACGATTTCATCTGGTTCTGGTGCATCCGGAGATTCCGCAGAATACGGGCGGGATCGGGCGGTTGTGTGTATCCAACGAGTGCAGTCTGCATTTGATCAAGCCGTTGGGGTTCAGCCTGGACGACAAGTATGTGAAGCGGGCGGGCATGGACTACTGGCCGCATCTGGACTGGCATGTGTATGAGGACTGGGAGGAGTTTCTGGAGCGGAATCCGGGGGCGCCGATGTGGTTCTTTTCCACCAAGGCCAGCCGGAGCTACTGGGAAGTGGAATACCCGGAGGGGTGTTATCTGGTGTTCGGCAGCGAGGGCTCAGGGTTGCCGCCGGAATTTTATCAGCGTTATGGGGAGCAACTGGTGCAAATCCCGATGACGGGGGAATTCCACCGGAGCCTGAATCTGGCCAACTCCGCCGCGGTCGGCCTTTACGAGGCGTTGCGGCAAAACCGGTCAATCCGTTGACGGCTCAAACCAGTCCCACAGACACCGGTCGAGATCGACGTTGCCGTTGGGGCGGAAACACACCTTTTCGCGCCGCAGCAGCCCGGCTTGCTCCGGCCAGCCGGGGACGCAACGCCCGGCGGCGTTGACGACCCGATGGCAGGGCAATTTCAGCGCCGCCGGCACCCCGCTCAGAATCCGGCCGACCATCCGCGCCCGGCCGGGGTATCCGGCCAGAAACGCGAGTTGCCCGTAGGTGGCGACACGTCCGCACGGGATCGCCGCCACCAGCGTATAAACCTGTTGTTGAAAGCCGTCTTCGGTCATGATGAAATAATTCCTTTTCGTCCTGACAATATAGCGCCCGAAGAACGGCTTTGCAAGCCGGCAGCGTCCGGTCAGTTCCGCCACAGGTCGCGGATTTCCGACGCCGACTCGGACCACGGACAGGTGATGGTGTTCTGGTGCGCGGAAGCGTGCCCATCCACCCAGACGACATTGAGCGAGCCGCCCCGTCCGGCCTGGTGGTCGTTTTCGTTGGAGGCTTTGACCACGCCGCCGCCATGGCGGTAAGCGACCTTGTTGGCCTGGTAATACTCCATCGCGGTAGCGCTGTCATCTCCGGGGCCTTCCATGCCGTCCAGCGCCATCACCGTCGACGAGGGACGTTGAATTTTACTCGTCGTCACCCCGTAGTGGATGCCGTCGAGGATGACGTCGCCGGTCACCGCCTGGTTGGTCACATAGGCCAATCCGCCCGACCCGCCGACATAGCCGGAGTGGCCCTTGCTGGGATCCGACGACGACGGGCACAGGAAAATCGGATAATTCTGATCCGGATCGAGGAACGAACCGTTGGTATTCAAACCAAGATATGGACCGATCAGACCGGTCCAGTAGATGCCCCACTCTTCGTTGCCGACGCCGCGGCGCGGATAGTTTTCGTTCCAATCTCCGGCATACATGATCGTGCCGAGGCCGATCTGCTTGAGATTGCTGACACACTTGATGCTCTGGGCCTTGGCGCGGGCCTTGCTCAGCGCCGGCAGCAGCATGCTCGCCAGAATCGCGATGATCGCGATCACAACCAGGAGTTCAATAAGCGTAAAAATTTTCCGTTTCATCGTCTCACCCTTTCCTGTTATTGGGATTTCTTTTTGCAAAAGACTCATTTTTCACCTCCGCCCGCCGCTCCGGCAAACGGAATATACCGGCATTCGAACGCTTCCAGCCGGAGCGGCATTTTGCCGCCGGGCACGTCGATTTCGAATTCATACACCGTATCCGGCGACAGATTCACCAGCACACAGCCGTTTTCCTTGTACAACCAACGTACCGGCCCGGGCAGCTGCCACGCCGGCTGCGCCGGGGTCGGCGCCGTCAGAAACGGCGCCAGCGCCGTGAATTCCGCCCCGAGCAGCCGGTAATACCCCTGCAGTTCGACGCTGCTCAAAAGACTCTGCATCGGGTACGGATCGACCCACGAATACACCACCAGCGACTTGCTGCCGTCGGCGATATTCAAATACATCATCGCCCGCAGCTCCTCATACGACGGCAGCCGGAACCCCTCCGGATTGTACGCCTGCATGTAGGAGATGAACGCGGTACCGGGAAAGACCCGCTGAATCGCCCGGTTCCAGTCGGACATCACCGCCAGCGGCTCCGCCGGCACCGGATAATGGTCGAAAGACGCGAAGTCACTGCAGCCGGCATACTCTTCGAAGCGGTCGCGATAGCACAGATTCACCCACACCACCCGCTCCGGCGCAGCCTCCTTGAGCGCCCGGTATGCCGCCCGCATAGTGTCGCCGGAAATCAGGTAACACTCCGGCTCGTCAACCAGGTCGAAGCCGATCAATGCGGGGTGATCCTTGAGTTCGGCGCCGATCGCGGCGATCGCGGGAATGTCGAGAAAGCCCTGATGGTTGATCAAGCCGGCCCGGAACAGCGCCACCATCACATAGAAGCCGTCGCGCTGCGCCTGGTCGAGTTGGGCACGGAAATTCGCGACATAGCGCCGAACCAGCTCCTCCCGGCTCAATGTCGCGAAATCCGGGACATCATGCCAGATGTGAATCATATTGATGCCGTATTGCCGTTTGGCCAATGCCGCCAGCTCCCCGGTGCCGTCGAAGTGGCCGTAGAACACCGGCAGAAACGCTTCGCCGTTGACCAACAGATTGCCCTCCTGGTCGACCTCGCTCCGGGTGATCGGCGCCAACGGCTCCGCCGGAAACGCGATATCGCCACTCCGGATCACGGTTTTCGCCGCCGAAGCGAGCGCTTTCCCATCCTGCCGAAGCTCCAGCGTCAAGTCATACACTCCCTCTGCCAACGTTGGCAAATCGAGATCCAAACAATTTTCCCCTGCTTGCAAATCGCGTCGGCTCTCCTGCCGCACCACGGCGCCGGAGTCGCGGCGGGTCAAACGGATCGCGAGCTCTGCGCCGGGAATTGCACGCGGCAGTTCCACCGTCAGCCGTTCCGCCGCCGGATCGACCGGTCGCCATTGCCCCTGCCAGACTTCGGTGCGCGGCGCTTCGTAAACCTGAACCGGCATGGCGGCGGCGACCGGCGTCACCACCCCGGCAAAGTCGCGGACGATCATCGGATCGGGCTCTTTTTCGATCTCTTCGAGCCGAAAATCATCCCAGAACACCTCGCCGGAACCGACCGGAACATTTTCCGCAACCCGGGCGTAAAGCGAAAGCCCGTGCGTCCGCGCTGAGGTTTTGAACTCCATTGCGTATTCCGCCCACTCGGGGATATTGGTCTTCACCCGCGCCCAGTCGAAGACGATCGATTCGGTATCCGCCGCGGTCGACTCGCACTGCCGGACGCCGAAATAAATGTCGCCGGTGGGCACGGTGTTGCGGTTCCACACCGTGAAGCGGTACCAGGTATCCGGTTTGCACGCGATAAACGGCCCTTCGGTCTGGAACACCTCCCAATTGGTGCCGTAAAAATCATGGCGCACCGCGATTTCCCCCGCATGGGCGCGCCCGGCCACCGCCACACACTTGCCGATATAGCCGACCGGAGCGCGTCCCGGCACGGCCTCTTCGAAAGAGCCGTTCGGAACCTCCGGCGCCGCCGTTGCCGCCGCCGTCACCAGCAGCAGCCACGCGGCCAGCCATTTTATCAATTGTCGTTTCATATTCCCCCTCCAGACTTGCGGCTTATGAACTTTTCCTGCCGATGAATTCCGTCGTGAACACCCGCATCTCCGGCTGTTCGGCGACATTCCGGACGATTTCCAGCACCGTGCGGCTGATTGCCGCCACCGGATGCGCCACCGTGCTCAAATGCGGCATCGCCATCGCGCCGGCCGGTTCGTCGTCGAAGCCGATCACCGACAACGCCTCCGGTACCCGCAACCCCAGTTCCCCGGCGACACTCAGAAACCCCAGCGCCATCCGGTCGGTATCGAAGAACACCGCGTCGCAATCGCGCGCGGCAATCGCTTCCCCCAGCACCGCCCCGTCGGCAAATTCATACCCCGACGGCAGATATTCGCAACACAGCTGCGGCAATTCGCGCAGCGCCCGGTCGATCCCCTGCCGCCGGTTGGCGATCAACCCGCAGTGCAGCAGCCGGCTCCGCCCGCGCGACGCCAGATGCCGCAACGCCTGCGCGATCCCGGTATCGCGGTCGATGACCAGATTGAAACCGGGTGCCGGCTGCTGCTGGTCGATGCAAATCAACCGAACCTGGAACTCTTCGCTCAACGTCCCGGCCTGCCGCAGCTGCTCCTCCCCCAATGGACTCAAAACCACGACGAAGTTGACCAACCCCACCCAGGACTGAAAAATCGACCGCAGATCGCCGCCATTGCGGTGAATCCGCAGCAATGTATAGTATCCGGCCTCCGACAACTGGTATTCGAGATCGTACAGCTTGCGGATATAGGGCTCCTCCCGGATGCCGCTGCCGATGATGCCGATAAAGGGGCGCTCCGACTGCTTCAGGTTGCGGGCCGCGATATTGGGCACATAATGGTGCTTCCGGGCCAGCGCCAACACCTGTTCGCGCTTCGCGGAAGCGACATTGGCGTCATGGCGCAAGGCCCGCGACACCGTCCGGATCGACAGTCCGGACAATTCAGCCAATTGTTTCAACGTCACCGGCATCTCAAAACCTCCATCCTCCGTACCATCAGCGACTTCACCTGCTTGCGCAGGGGTGAAATTCCATCACATTTCAATATACTGCCAACGTTGGCAAAATACAAATAAAATATTAAAAATTTTTTTACCCCGTGTCGCGATGAAAAAATTTCGTTCTTCCGGTTGCAAAATAACGCTATCCGCGCTATAGTAAAAACATCATGGAAAATCATACGAACACACATTTTGCGCTTCCGGCGCAAGTCGTCGTCGTTATTTGCCCGTTCGCATCCGTCTCCCGGTAATGCGGACGGGCTTCCAGGCTTTCATACCCTTTTCCGTATGATTCACACCTATCCTTACCGGGAACTTCTGCCTCCGTAATCCATGTTATGTATTTTTTTGCGAAAGCCATTGACGATGACTCTTATATCTTCCGATTCCATTGCCGGGGCGCCTTTGTTGAAGGGTGCCGAAATCGCCATTCGCACCCTCGAACAGCTCGGCGTCGCCGTCTGTTTCGCTTATCCGGGCGGCTCCGCCGTCGAATTCCACCAGGCGCTGGCCGATTCGTTGATCCGGGTGATTCTGCCGCGCCATGAACAGGGCGGCGCTTTCGCCGCCGACGGCTATGCCCGCGCCACCGGCGAAGTCGGGGTGTGCATGGCGACCTCGGGACCGGGAGCGACGAATCTGTTGACCGGCATCGCCGACGCGTACATGGACTCGATCCCGGTGGTGATCATCACCGGCCAGGTCGAGAGCTGGAATATCGGCAAAAACGCCTTCCAGGAGATCGACATCATCGGCATGACCCGGCCGATCGTCAAGCACAGCTATCTGGTGCTGGAGGCCGCTGCCATCGCGCCGACCATCCGCGAAGCTTTTGCGCTGGCGAAGGCCGGACGCCCCGGACCGGTGTGGATCGACATTACCAAAGACGCGCAGAAGCAGCGCATTCCGTGGACGCCGGCAACGCCGGTGCCGCCGGCGGCTCCGGCCAAATCTCCTTCCGCCGCGACGCCGGAGGCAATCGAAGCCATCCGGACGCTGCTGGCGCGCGCTTCGCGTCCGTGCATCTATGCCGGCGGCGGCATCATCACCGGCGACGCCACGGCGGAGCTGCGGCAATTCGCCGAATCGTACCATATTCCGGTGGCGACGTCGCTGATGGGGATCGGAGCGTTTCCGGAAAATCACCCGCTGGCGTTGAAATTCTTCGGCATGCACGGCAACTACTATGCGAATTGCGCGGTCAACGAGTGCGATCTGTTGCTGGTGCTCGGCGCCCGTTTTTCCGACCGCTCGACCGGCGATCCGGCCCGTTTCGCCGACGGCAGCCGGATCGTCCATATCGACATCGACGCGTCGGAGATCAACAAAAATGTCCGCGCCGACCTCGGGATTCACGCCGACGTGAAACAGACGCTGGCGGCATTGAACGCCAATCCGCACTATATGGAGCGCGCCGCGTGGTTTCAAACCATCGCCGGCTGGCGGGAGCTGCATCCCCTGGCCTACGAACCGGCGCCGGAGGCGCTGAAGCCGCAGCAGGTGGTGGAGATGCTGGAAACATTGACCGGCGGCGAAGCGATCATCGTCCCCGGCGTGGGACAGCACCAGATGTGGGCAGCGCAGTTTTTCCGTTACACCCGGCCACGGCAATTGCTGACTTCGGGCGGGCTCGGGACGATGGGTTTCGGCCTGCCGGCGGCGATGGGGGCGAAGCTGGCATGTCCCGACGCCTGCGTGATCAACATCGACGGCGACGGCAGCTTCCAGATGAACATCCAGGAGCTCGGCACCCTCGCCGCCGAAGAGATCGCGGTCAAAATGGTGATCCTGAACAACCAGCATCTCGGGATGGTGGCCCAGATCGAAGACCTCTTCTATCGCGGCAAGCGCGGCAACACCGATCTAAGGATGAAAAACGCCCGGCCGTTTCCCAGCTTCACCGGCATCGCCCGCGCCTATGACATTCCGGCGCGCGACGTGTTTCACCCGGCCGAACTGGAGGAGGCGATCCGGGAAATGCTGACCACCCCCGGACCGTTTCTGCTCGACTGCCACACGCTGTATCTGGATCACGTGCTGCCGATGATCCCCGGCGGCCAGAGCTACCGGGAAATGATCGTCGAATGAAATCCCCTCACGCCGGAAAGCCGCCGGTGAGGCAGGCGACCAGACGGTCGTTCCCCGGCGGCGTTCCGGCGAAGGTGGCGCTCAACAGCTCCACCGCCTGCTGCGACAATCCGGCGTAATCCTGGATCACCGTGGCGATACCGGCATCCCCATACCAGTGGCGGCCCGGCATCACCCAGCTCACGAACGACCTCCCCTCCCCCAGCCGCCCGGCGCTCCGTAAAGCGCGGTAGAGCTCTTCGCCGAGCAGCTCGGACACGCACACCACCGCGGTGACCTCCGACGGCATGGCGGCGACGATCCGTCCGGCATCGCCGCCGGTCAAAACCACCGGGCTTCCGGCGCCCGGGAATTGCACTGCCGCGTCGAAGTAACGGCGGCGCAAATCCGTATTCAAGGTGGCGACCTCCAGCGAAGCGTAGGCGATATGCCGGTGCCCGGCCCGGCGCAGCTCATCGACCGCGAATTGAATGCTGCTCCGGTCGTCGGACAGAACCGCGCACACACCGCCCAGACGGTCGCTGTAGTCGTTGACGCATACCAGCGGCAGCGACCGGGTCCGCGACCAGAAGCGGGCGATGCGGTTGAACGGCAGCAGCGACACCCCGGCGTCGACCAGCCGCTCGTCGATCAAGTCGAGATCGTTTTCGTAGAGGATTTCGATGCGGTAACCGGCGGCGTTGATCGCCCGCGACAGGTAATACAGCAGCGTATAGGTGTAATCGTCCATACCCACCCCGTCGAGGCGCAATATCACCGCGATTGCGCGCCGCCGCCGCGGCGCGGCATAGCCGAGCTCCCGGGCGGCGGCCAGGATTTTCCCCCGCAACGCCGCCGAAACCCCGGCGCGACCGTTCAGCGCCCGCGACACCGTCGTATGATGGACACCAAGCCTGCAGCCGATTTTCTGGATGGAAATTTCTTTCATATCGTAAGATAACCCGGAACTTCCGGGTTGTCAAGTTTTTGTGCGTAACTTGTGCGCAAACCGGCGTCCCGGCGCTATTGACTTTCGGGGCAAAATCATCTATACTAATGGGAAAGGGAGATATGACTTATGGATCAATTTCACAGTGCCGACACTCGTTTGATCAGCGGCACCTTCGCCCAGCTCGACCACTGGAGCGACAAAGAAGGCGTACGGTTTCAGGACGACCTGCGTGCGATGACGCCGGACGACTGGCGGCAGCTGCTCGTCGATATGGTGGCGATCGGCATCGACACGATCATTTTTCAGCAGTGCCTCGACGCCCGCAACGGCGCGGGGGATATTCGCGCCTATTATCCGAGCCGGCGCTGGCCGATGCCGGCGTGGCTGGCGAAAAAACCGCAGCTGTACAGCGAGATCATCGCCGAGGCCGACCGCCTGGGTATGACCGTCATTCACGGCATTTACGCGATGTTCTGCCCCGATCCGGCCGCCGAAGTGGAGGCCGCGATCGACATCGGCGGCACGGTGGCAAAGGAGCTCCTGGAGCTTTACGGCGACACGCGAAGCTTCGGCGGCTTCTACTGGAGCTACGAGTACCATCCGGGCGGACGGTTGGGGCGCGACAGCCTCCGGCGCATCGTTCCGGCGATCCGCGAAATCCATGACTGCCCCTTTATGATCGCGCCCAACGGCGACCGTCCGGTGACCCCGGCAATCCTCGAAGACATCGACGTCGACATCATCGCCTACCAGGACACCGTCGGGCTCGGCGTCGACGAACGGCGCTGGGGGCGGATTGCCCGCGCCGACCGCCGCACCAGCCTGGAACGGCTGCCGCTGCTCTACGACAACTTCAAGTTCGCCCACGACGCCTGGCACGAAAACGAGTTCTGTTATCACTATTGCCGCAAGCGCGGCCGTACCGCGATCTGGAACGACCTGGAAATCTGGGAATTCGACCGCGACGGCGCGCTGCTGCCGACCGAAATGTCGCGCATCGCGGCGCAGCTGGAGCTGACCGCGCCGTATGTCGACAAACAGATCATCTATCAGTATCCGGGGCTGATGCACAATCCGGCCCATCCGGTCCGCCTCGGCGGCGAACGCGCCGCCACCTTGTACGAAGCCTATGTGTATTACCGGGAGATGGTTCTCGACGCAGTCCGGCCGGCTGTGCCGCTGACCCTCGAACGGAGCAACGTAATCAATTCCTAACCTGTGGAGATGTGTCACTATGAAGAAACGGCGATTCACACTTATAGAACTTCTGGTGGTGATTGCGATCATCGCCATCCTCGCCAGCATGCTGTTGCCGGCCTTGTCCAAAGCGCGCGCCGCCGCCCAGGCGGCCAAGTGCGTCGGAACGAACAAACAACTTATTCTGGCCTGGACCATGTATGCCGGGGATTGGAACGACGCGGCCATCGGTTCCGGCCGCGACGACTACGACATCACCTTCTGGCCCGCGCGCCTGAATCCCTATCTGGGGACCAAATGGGAAGACACCGAATCCGGAATACAGTTTCTGCGCGTCAACGGCTGTCCGGTGCCGGCGCAGGCGGCGGACGGCGCCAACTGGATCGGCGCCAACAGCTTCCTGACGCACGACGTCTGGAACGGCGCCGGCGACCGCAACTACAAGCTCAGCCAATTGGACAATCCGACGCTGCAGGTGATCTTTTCCGACTCCAAATGGTTCAATTACCAGTGGTATGTCTGGGAGAGCCGGCACGGCAACAATTCGACCTTCTCCTTCGCGGACGGCCATGCGGAAAAAACCCGTGCCGCGCTGAAAGACGGCAGCGCCGCGCCGCCTCCGCAATTCGTTTACGACCCCTCATTGGGCGCCGACTATCGCGGCTACCAATGGTTCAGCTACGCCAACTGGTAAGGAACCGTTATGAAATCCTTACTGATCATGCTGCTGCTGGCGGCCGGGTTGAGCCCGGCCGCGGCGGCATGGAAAATTGCGCTACCGGTCGACGCGACGGCCGTGGAAACGAAAGCGGCCGCGGAGCTGCGGCATTATCTCGGAGCGATATTCAAGACCGAACTGCCGGTCGTGCACGGCGACGCCGCCGAACCGGTCATCAAAGTGGGGCTCTTTTCGGAGCTTGAACTTGACGCCCGAGAGTGGAAGCAGGACGAGATCGTCGTCTCCCGCTCCGGCGACACCCTGTATCTCGCCGGGGCGCGGCCGCGGGGAACGCTCTATGCGGTTTACGAGTTCCTCGAGGCCGCCTACGGGGTACGCTTCTGGACCGCCGATGCGGAATCGATACCGGAATTCGCGGCATTCTTTGTACCCGACGCCATCGACATCCGCCAGGCGCCGGTGTTCTTCTGGCGCGAAAATTTCACCGACCGCGTGATGGGGCACCCTGCGTTCGCGATCAAAAACCGCAGCAACGGCCATTACACCGGCATCCCGGAGGAGTGGGGCGGCAATCAGACCATCCTCGGTTTCTGCCATACCTTTTTCCTGTTCCTGCCGCCGGAAAAATACTTCCGGGAGCATCCCGAATGGTACTCGCTCTTTTCCGGGAAGCGCATGCACGGGCAACTGTGTCTCAGCAACATGGAAATGCGCCGTGAACTCGTCCGGAACGTCCTGGAGGAGCTGCGCCGGAATCCCGAAACGGAAATCGTTTCCGTCAGCCAGAACGACAACGGCTTCTGGTGCGAATGCGACGACTGCGCCGGTTTTATCGCCGCGCACGGCAATTTGAGCGATCTCCTGTTGGACGCGGTCAATCAGGTCGCCGCCGCGGTCGGCGAAGAATTTCCGGCGGTCAAAGTGGAAACCCTCGCGTACAACGACACCCGCATGCCGCCCGCAACCATCCGGCCAGCCGCGAATATCATCGTGCGGCTGTGTTCGATCGAGTGCGACTTCTCCAAGCCGCTCCAATCGGCCGCCAACGCCGAATTCGCCGCCAATCTCGAGGCCTGGGGCAAACTCGCCGCCGAATTGTACATCTGGAATTATGTGACCAACTTCACCGAATATTACCAGCCGATGCCCAACTGGCATACCCTCGAAGCCGATTTGCAGTTTTTCGCCGCCAACCGGGTTTCGGCGGTTTTCGAGCAGGGCTCCGCCTACGGCGGCGGCATCGCCGACCTCGCCGATTTACGGGCATACGTCATCGGCAAGCTGCTGTGGAATCCCGAGCTCGATACCGACCGCCTGATCGATGAATTTCTGGCCGGTTATTATGGCCCGGCGGCGACGGGTGTGCGGCGCTACATCGATCTGGTGAGCAAGGCCGGCGCGGCTTACAGCGGCAAAGTCGGCTGCTTTGCCATCGGCTCCACCGGCTGGCTGGACGACGCAAGCGTATGGGAGGCCCGGCAGGCATTGAACGATGCCGCCGCCGAAGTCGCCGATAACCCCGAACTGACGCGGCGGCTGGCGGAAGCGGCGGCCCCGATCAACTTCGTGCTGCTGGAGCGGCCGGAATTATCTCCCGCCGATTGGAAAAGCCTGCTCGAGAAGCAATTGGCCATCGCCGAACGCTCCGGGACGAAGCATTTTTCGGAGGATCCGGCCAACAACGGCGAACGGCAGTGGCAGCGCTTCGCCAAACTTCACGGCGTCACCGCCATTCAGGGCGAAGCGCCCGCGGTGGCGGCGGGGAAAAAATGGCTGGCGTTCAACGCCGCCGACGAAACGGTGTATTACAAGGATATATGGGCTTTCATCGAAGACGACCCCGAAGCGGCATCCGGCCGCTCGGTGCGTTTGGCTTGCGAAAACGCCCAATGGGTGCTGCAAGTGCAACTGCCGCCGGCGGGCGACTTCGACATTTACGCCGAGGTGAAGTGCGACGCCGACGCTTCGGACGAAGACCTGCTGGAGCTGGGCTTCCATCCGGGTCCGGCGCGCTACGTGCCGGTATCGCAGATTGCCGGTCCCGGCTACAAGCTGGTCAAATTCCCCCGCTTCCCCACCGCCGCCGGCACCATCCTGTATGTGGCGTCCCGGAAAAACCCCGAAGTAACCAATCTCCGGGTCAGCCGCTTCATTTTCGTCGAACGCTGAGCCGCCTCCTATCTCCATACTTGCATTCCGATGGATTGCAAGTATGGTAATGCGTGGAAACGAAAGGGCTCGGATATGAAGCGAAAAGTCATCATTTTCACTCTGATCGCCATCGCGGGAGCATTGGGCTTGATCGGGTTCCAGATTCTGAAAAACGTGACAGACTCCTGGCGAATCGATGGAGGAGGCCCATCCCGCGAACGCTACGTCACCCAGTGGCGCGCCCAGGGTTGGGGATTCGGCAGGCACCTCGTTGATACCGCCGGAAACATTCTGGTACTGTATGACGACGCCGAATATCTGCAGCCGCAGATCGAAGCGTTCCAACAGGGGTTGATCGCCGCCGGAATTCCGGAACAGCGCACGAAGTTCAGGGTCCTTCAAGTCGGATCTAATCCCAAATTGCCAGAAAGCATGACGACGATACCGGGAATGAGTCTGGAAATGCTGATGGCTTCCGAAGATTTCCAAACCGTGCTATCCGCCTACAAACCGGAAATCGCGATATCTTTGCTCGGACTTCCGCGTGACGCCATGGTCAGCCAATATGACTTCACCCGCGGCGGCGCCACTGTTTTTCTGGTCGGCGGCAATACCTATCACAATGAAAATCACCTCAAAATGATGCAGGCCGGCCGAGTTTCCGGTGTATTGCGGCTGAAATCGGATTGCCCGGGCGTCGACGACGAATATTCGAGAGAACCTGAGCTCTGCTTTGCCGAATTCTATGAACTGGCAACCCCGAACAACGCCGAACGTCTGTTGCCGGAACCACTTTCGGCAATAGCGCCGTAAAATCCCGGCACGTTCCACTCACACCGCCATAGCGAAAGCGTGTGTCGAAATTCCCGATTTTTCCCGGCGGACACGTGATTTTTACCTTGCAATCAATGGAATATGATGTATACTACATTTTGGTATATTTCATTGCAAGGAGTGTGATTACAGTGGAGCCGGAGAAAAGCATGCAGTGGATCGGCGCGGCACTGGCCGCATTGACGGTTCTGCTCGCATTGTGCCTGACGCCTCCGGAAAAGAAGTTTTTTGCTTCGAACCCGACGGCTCTCGTTCATGCCGCATCCAGTCCCGGCGACTTCGTGGCGTTGGTGGAATCCGGCGTTCCGTTTCTGTATGGCGTCAAGTGGAACACGGCGCCGCGCCGTTTCGAATTTTCCGGAGGCGGCACGCCTCCGGCGGCACTCCTCCTGATCGCATACGACACACCGGCTTCGGAACGGGCCGCGGTCGAATTTATGACAACCGCGGCGAGCGGTATTTTTCATATCGGGGAGAATTGCAACGATCCGGTGCGCGCCGGCCCGGCCGGTACTGTCTGAGAACGGTTTTTTCGCCGCCGGTTCCGGCAGCATTCCCGCATCGGCACCCGACCGGCAAACGCACCGGCGGCTGTGGTGATATTGTTTTGTTTTCACTGAGGTAATACTGTGATCTTTTTTTCCTCCTTATCCGAACGTTTCAGTCTCCGGGCTTCGACCCGGAAGTTATTCCGCCTCCGGCGCATGGTCGAACGCATCAACCGTATCGAACAGCAATTGCAGACGCTCGACGACGCCGCGCTCCAGGCGTACACGCCGCAGCTCCGGCAGCGCATCGCCGACGGCGCCGCCATCGACGATATCCTGTGCGAAGCCTTCGCGGTGGTCAAAAACGCCTGCCGCCGGTTGTGCGGCAGCACCATCACCGTCTGCGACCAGGAGCTGGTCTGGGACATGATCCCCTTTGACGTCCAGCTGCTCGCCGGCATCGTGCTGCACCGCCGCGGCATCGCCGAAATGGCCACCGGCGAAGGCAAAACGCTGGCGGCGGCGATGCCCCTGTATTTGAACGCGCTGACCGGACGCGGCTGCCACCTGGTCACCGTCAACGACTATCTGGCCCGGCGCGACTCCGAATGGATCGGCAGCATATTCCGTTATCTCGGCCTCAGCGTCGGCTGCCTGCAATCCGAACAGTCCCCCCATGTGCGCCGCGCCGCGTACCAATGCGACATCACCTACGGCACCAACAGTGAATTCGGCTTCGATTACCTGCGCGACAACGGCATCGCGCACTCCCGCGCCGAACAGGTGCAGCGCGGCCATTTTTTCGCCATCATCGACGAAATCGACAGCGTCCTGATCGACGAGGCGCGCACGCCGTTGATCATCGCCGGCGAGCGTCATGAACCGGAAAACCAGTTCGACGCGCTCAAGCCGCTGGTGCGGGAGCTGCTCCAGGAGCAGCAACGCAAACTGACCGTGCTGCTGCGGGACGCCTCCAATCTGTGCCGGGGCAACCGCGGCCAGCGCCGCGAGGGGCTGCAAAAATTATTCCAGGCCCGGCTCGGCGCCCCGGAGCACCCGCAGTTGGCGAAAATACTCGAAGACTCCGAATTGCGCCGCGAGGTGGACGACTTCGAAACCGAAATGCGCAATGCCATGATGGCGGCGCAGCTGCAGCAGTTGAAGCAGGAGCTGTTTTACTCCGTCGACGAGAAGCAGCGCCAGGTGGAATTGACCGACGCCGGGCACGCGCTGCTCGACCGGAGGCGGCCGAATCTGTTCGTCTTGCCCGATTACGACGCCGAACACAAGCGAATTGCCGAAGATCCGACACTGACGCCCGAAGCCAGGCAGGAGGCGCTGGCGGCTTTCCGGCAGCGTTATGCCGTCCAGATCGAGGCCATTCATCACCTTTCGGTGCTGACGCAGGCCTACTGTCTGTACCAGCGCGACGTTCATTATGTCATCGCCGAGGGCAAAATCCTGCTGGTCGACGAACACACCGGACGCACGCTGCCGGGGCGACGCTTCACCAACGGCCTGCATCAGGCGCTCGAAGCCAAGGAAAATGTCCAGATCGAATCGGAAAACCTGACCTACGCGTCGATCACCCAGCAGAACTACTTCCGGCTGTATGAAAAACTCGCCGGGATGACCGGGACCGCGGCCACCGAAGCGGGGGAATTTTTCGCCGTTTACAAGCTGGAGGTCACCGAAATTCCGACCAACCGGCCGGTGCACCGCGACATCGCCCCCGACCGGGTATTCCGGACGCGGCGGGAAAAGTTCACCGCCATCATCGACGAAGTCGCCGCCAGCCAGGAAGCCGGCCAGCCGGTGCTGCTCGGCACGCCGTCGGTCGAAGATTCCGAAACTCTGAGCCGCTTGCTCAAACAACGGCGTATCCCCCACCAGGTGCTGAACGCCAAACAGAACCAGCACGAAGCCGAAATCATCGCCCGCGCCGGTCTGGCCGGGACTGTGACCGTCGCCACCAATATGGCCGGGCGCGGTACCGACATCCGCCTCGGCGACGGCGTCACCGAATTCGGCGGCCTGTATGTGATCGGCAGTTCGCGCCACGACGCGCGGCGCATCGACCTGCAGCTGCGCGGCCGCTGCTCCCGGCAGGGCGACCCCGGCAAAGCGCGCTTTTTCGTATCGCTGGAGGATGAATTCATGCGCCTGTTCGGCCCCGACGCTATCGTCGGCATCTTTTCGCGTTCCGAGCAGGAAAGCGGCGACGGGCTGGCGCACGAACAGCTCGACCGGATGATCAAACAGGCACAGCGCAAACTCGAATTGCAGCACAGCGCCATCCGCAAGCACACGCTCGATTACGACGACGTCATGAACAAGCATCGGAATGTGATCTACGAATTCCGCAACCGGCTGATGGACGGCGACGGCGAAGCGGTGCTGCGCGAGTTTCTCCGCCGCGCCATCTCCGCTTATGTGGAAAAGGCCGCCGATCCGCGGGTTCGGGACGATTACACCGACCACAGCTACGACTGGGACGGCCTGCGCCGCGACCTGCTGTTCGAGGGCGGCATCGCCATCACCCCGGAAGAGCTCGGCTACGAAGCGCACCGCTTCCCGCGCTCGCTGGACGCGTTGAGTGAAGCCATCGCCGAAGTCGCCCTGCGCCGCTTCCTCGAACCGATGGCGGAGGTGCCGCCGGAGCGCCGGGAGCGGCTGCTCCGGGAGCTTTTGCTCGACACCATCGACCACGCGTGGGTCGATCACCTGAACGGGATGGAGCAGCTGCGCGACGGCATCTGGTTTCAATCCTACGCCCAGAAAGATCCGCTGCAGGTCTACAAAAAAGAGGCCTGGGAGATGTTTGCGGAGCTGATTGTCGAAATTGCCCGGAATGTCTGGAAACAGATCCAGTCTCCGGCGTTTGCCGCATATCTGACCGCGCCGGAGCGAGTTCACGCCCCCGGCGCCGAACGCAAGAGAACCGTCAAAAAGAAGGGAGCATAAGTTAAATGGAGTTAACCATCATTCTCGGGGTTTTCGCCGTCCTGATCCTGATGTGCCTGGTGGGCACCAAAATCTCCAGCTGGGTGAATACGCCCAGTCTGGTATTGTTTCTGATCGTGGGAATGCTGGCCGGCTCCGAAGGCATCGGCGGTATTGCGTTCGACAACGCCACAGCGGCCAATTACATCGGCTCGACCGCGATGGCGTTCATCCTGCTCGCCGGCGGCTTCGACACCAACTGGAAAAGCGTCCGTCCGGTATTGATCACCGGCGGTATCCTGTCCAGCCTCGGCGTGTTGCTGACCGCGCTGTTCGTCGGGGTGTTCCTGTGGCTGTTTCTGCGCTGGCAGCTCCCGAATCAGGCAGTATCGCTGTCGTGGTGTTTGTTGCTCGGCTCGATCATCTCATCCACCGACGCGGCGGCGGTATTTTCGATTTTGCGCTCCCGCAGCGTCAGCCTCAAGGGCAAATTGCAGCCGCTGCTGGAATTCGAATCCGGGAGCAACGACCCGATGGCGGCGTTTCTGACCATATTCATGGTGTCGGTGGTCGTCGAAGAGGCGGCCAACGGCGTGGCGCTGCCGTTGAGCGGCTACTGGATCATCCTGCCGATGTTCCTGTGGAAGATGAGTCTCGGGATTGGCTTCGGCTGGCTCTTCGGCAAAGGCGCGGTCTGGCTTTACAACAAGGTCAACTTCGAGTACGACGGCTTGTACTACGTGCTCGCCTTTGTCGTCGTGCTGGTCTCGTTCGCCGGGACGGAGTTGATGCAGGGCAACGGTTTCATGGCGGTCTATGTCTCCGGGATCGTGCTCGGCAACAGCCGCTTCGTATTCCACAACGGCGTCGGCAAATTCTACGACGGCATGGCCTGGCTGATGCAGGTGGTATTGTTCACCATGCTCGGTTTGCTGGCCTTCCCGAAGCAGTTGTGGGAAGCCAAGTGGATCGGCCTCGCGGTGGCGGCGTTTCTGATGATCGGCGCGCGTCCGCTGGCGGTGTTCCTCGGTATGATCGGCAGCCGTTTTTCGATTAACGAACGGGTGCTGATATCGTGGGTCGGCCTGCGCGGCGGCGCCCCGATCATGCTGGCGACCTTTCCATTGATGGCGGGAGTGCCGCACGACGACCTGATGTTCCACATCGTCTTTTTCATCGTGCTGACCTCGGTATTGCTGCAAGGAATGACCCTCATGCCGGCGGCCCGGCTGCTGCATCTAGCCTCGCCGTTGCGGCAGACCGTGCGCAACCCCCTGTCGTTCGAACACACCGGCACCATGAATGCCAGCACCCGGGAGTTCATCTTCGGCTCGGAGATGAAACGCTGTACGCTGGCGCAGTTGGGATTGCCCAAGGGCGCGCTGGTGATGGTGATCCGGCGCGGCACCGAATTCATGATTCCGCAGGGCGATACGCTGCTTGAATCCGGCGACGCCCTCACCATCGTCGGCAGCGACCGGATCCTGGAACAGACCGCGTTGAAGCTCTCGACCGAGTAATACGATGCGGGGCGGAGAACCGGAAAAGTTCTCCGCCCCGCGTTTTGTTTTGCCGTTATACCGTCACTCGGAGTAGAGCACCACGCCGGAGCTGGTGACCGGCAGATTGACCGGATCAGTGATGTCGGAGTCCTTGACCGCGTCATACAGCCAGATGTTGTACGGCCGGTCCGGCTTGGCGTACTCGGCGTTGCACACCAGATCGTTCAGCACGATCCGGGCGGGAAGCTTTTCGCAATAGACCTGACAGGCGCGCGTGTAGTGGTTGCCGAACCAGCAATAGCCGCCTTCGATCAGGATCGAACCGCCCGCCGCCCGCTGGTACACCGGAGTCATACCCATGAACTCGCCGCCGAGACGGCTGTTGCGGCTGTGAAAGCGGCCGTAATTGTCGAACCAGCGCACCATATTGCCGCCGGGCAGTTCCGCATATTCCGGTTTGGCTTTCCGTCCGTCCATGATCTCGGTCCGGGGCAGAATCGGCACGAACAGATTGAACGCCGCCAGCAGATCGCCGCGATTGACGAAAAACGCCTTGTGATCCATCTGCGGCGTATTGCATACCCAGTTGCCGTAAAGTTCCGCGTGGCGCGCCGTCGAATCGAGGCCGCCGCCGGAGAAAAAGATGCCGGCGGCGATACGCACCGCTTTCATCTCCGGCGCCACCACCCCGTAATCGGTCTGGTTGAAAAAGCCGCAGTTTTCAAACGCCGCCACCGCTTCACTGCCGGAAGCCAGCACCACGCCGTCGGTTCCTTGCGCAAAGGCGAGATCGGCGAAGAAGTTGCGTCCGGGCGCCGTCACTTGCATCAGCGGCTGTTCCACGCCGTCGTTCATCACCAGCAGCGTCATCCCCTCGCCGGTCACCGCGACATTCGGCGGCACCAGCAGCGTCTGCTTCAGCATCAGCTGCGTTCCTGGCAACACGATCCGGCTGCCGTCGCGCGCCTGGTCCAGCGCCGCCTGAATGGCTTCCGCGGCATTCGAAGTATCGGGAATTTTCACCTTGACCTGATACGGATAATCCCGCCACGACGGCCACATGGCCGGATCCGCTTCGGGCACGGCGGTTGCTTCGCGAATCGCTTTCGGCACCGGATTGACCCGGAACGGCTCCAGCGACGCCGGCAATGCGTTATTCACCGACGGCGAATTCCCGGCGACCTTCATTTTGAAAAAGGCGTTGGCGGGCAGCTCCTTCCACGGCTGGTAGCGGATTTCGTTCTCCAACACCTCGGCGCTGGGTTCTTCGGCGTAGGATACGGCCTTGACCGGTTTGCCGGAGCGCTCGGTCACGCCGGTCACAGTCAGGATATTCGACTGCGATTTCGGCGTGAAACGGAGGATCGAATCGAATTCGTTGCCGGCGCTCTTCACTACCGAATCCTGCAGCCGGATGAAGGTGCTGACGTAGCCCGGCTTGGTGTTGGACTCCAGGAACAGAATCCCGGCATCGCCGGCGTTGTCGAAGTCGAGTCCGGAGCCGTAAAAGTGGCCGCCGTTGCCGGCGTCGGTGCCGCGGGAAATCCCGTGGGCAATCCATTTGCGCCCCGGCTGCGCCGGAGTCTTCCAATACCCCTTCACCCGCTCGAAGTTGGCGTTGCCGTGGACCCGGAAAGCGGCATCGGCGGCGTTTTCGCCCATTTCCACACTCGAATCCGCGACCAGCGTCAGGTCGCAGCCGGCCTCCAGCGCCTCGCGGCAATCGACGAACGCACACTGGCGGATCAGCAGCTGGCTGGAGTTCCACCACCATTGCGTTGTACTCATGTCCTGCGGCATCAACACCGGCTTGCCGCCTTCCCACGCAATCAGGTAAGGCGCGAGGATGGTGCCGTCAATGGCCCAATTTTCCACACTGACGGCGAAAGAGCCGGAGTTTTCGAAACGGCAATTCCACACATCCAGCATGGTCATGTCGTTGTTGTTGGTGAAAAAGTTGAGCTGCCGCTGACCGCCGCGAAAGGTCAGGTTGCGGACGGTGGCGCGGAAAATCCGGTCGAAGTAAAAGATATCTTTCGTGTGATCGGCCTGCTCGATCACGCTTCCGGCTTCGCCGGTGAGCATGATCTTGCGCTTGTCGAATACCAGAGTGTCGCTGACTTTGTAGATTCCGGCGGGAAAACGCACCTCCGCATAGCCGCCATGGCCGCCGTGCCCGCCCCAGTCCATATCCATGGCTATCCCGGCGCCGAAGAAGGTCTCGAAGCGCGTCGCCTCATTCAACGCCGCCTGGATCGCCGCGGTGTCGTCGGTGCTGCCGTCGCCCCTGGCGCCGAAGTCCCGCACATTCAGTGCGGCGGCGAGAAAGGCCGCAAACAATGCGAACAATGCCAGACACCGCTTCATTATTTATACTCCGGATTCTGATAGTAGCCGATATTGTCGCTGATGAATTTGTTCGCCGGGTCCTTGGTGGCTTCCACGTGGCCATCCAGCCACAGATTGTTATTGGCGTTCCCGTGCGCCGTCGCGTTGACGTAATTCCAATACGACTGGCCGCTGCAATACCACAGGAACCAGGTCAATCCCTCTTCGCCGTTGATGGATTCCAGCAGCACCAGCGTCCCGGAGGGCTTGGTCGCGCGCCCCTCTTTCATGGTGTATTTGGCGCGTTCCGGGACATACCCCTCGCCGCCGCCGATGAAAGCCCGGTTGTAGCCGTAGGTGGCGCGCCCGAGTGCCCACGGCTTGCGGTCGCTGGCCAGGTCCGCCGGATTGGCCGGATTGTAACCGTCCAACTGCTTGCCGGAGAAAGCCGGGCAGACGAACGAACTGCCGCTGGTGACATACCCCTGGTCATAGAAGCTCTGCGAATAATTGTAGTGCCACTGCCCCCCGCCGTCGAACTCCTGCTGCCACGGGACATAATGCGAATCGTTGTCGCCGGTGTAGATCGCCATGGCCAGGCCGAGCTGTTTCATGTTGTTGACGCACTTGATGTTCTGCGCCGCCGCCCGTGCCTTCGACAACGCCGGCAGCAGCATACTGGCCAAAATCGCAATGATGGCAATCACTACCAACAGCTCAATAAGTGTGAATTTTTCTTTCCGTGTGAACATAACCGACCTCCTGTTTGGGTTTTGGGTTTCTTTAAAAAGCGTTCAATTTATGCGAACGGGCCACTCCGGTGGATTCCCGGACGATCAGGCTGCCGCGCAACATCAATATGTCGGGTACCGACGACCAATCCGGCTGCCGCAGCTGCCGGCTCAACATCTGCCAGGTCATCATCGCAGTGTCGAACATGCGCATGTCGATGGTCGAAATCGTCACCGGGAACAATTCGCCGATTTCGATGTTATCGGAGCCGATGATGGAAATATCCCGGGGAACCCGGACGCCGCGCTCCTGCAATCCCCGGATCAACCCGCAGGCGAACATATCGTTCATGCACTGGACGGCGGTGGTTTCGGGTTTGTTTTTGAGCAGGAATTCCGCCGCGTGATAGCCGCAATGAATCGAATGGGGTGGCCACAGGGTCGGGTAGGCGAACTCCGGTTCCCAGCCGGCCACGCCACTTTCGGACAGCGTGTCCCGGATCATCCGGTTGCAGACACTGTCGGCCACCTGTTCCGGCAGAATCGTGTGTGTGATATACTTGTGCCCGAGGCCCATCAACATTTTGACACCGTCGCGGACCGCGCTGACGTTGTCGATCCGGATCGGGAAAAAACCGGGGCGGGGTACGAAGTCCTGCGGCGCGCCGACCAATGCCAGCGGCTTTTCCCGATCCAGAAAGGCTTCGATCAGGTCGCGGACACTGGCATAATCGTAAAGATAGGTCACCGCGGCATCGAAACCGCCCTGCAGCAGTCCCTCGAAAATCCGGCGATTGCGCCGCGGGTCGGGGGTCAGCTGCATCAACACCATTTCGTAGCCGTCCAGGGTGCACAAGTGATCCAGCTGCGCGATCAGAGTATAACTCAACGGCAACGACGACTGCGGCACGATCAGCGCGATCCGGTGCGTGCACCCGGAGGTCAGCGACACCGCCGCCTGGTTGGGGTGATAGCCCATCGCGTCCGCCAATTCCCGGATCCGCTGCCGGGTCGCCGCCTTTACCTGCGGCATATCCCGCAGCGCCATACTCACGGTGGTGTGGCTCAACTTCGCCTTTTCGGCAATGTCATAAATCGTAACTGCCATTTTTCTTACCGGTCACTTTCTGCGTTTCTCCCTTATATTATAGACAAAAAAAAGTTTTTGTCAAGAGCAAAATCTTAAAAAATTCTTACCGGTAAGATAAAAATCAAAAAAACACCCGAAAAAAAAGACAAAAAGCGTGTTTTCGACTCAGCGGCGGAACGGACTCAACACCCGGTCGAGCACCCCCTGGCAGTAACTGATGCACATCCCGTAGTTGGTGACCGGAATCCCGGCGGCCTGCGCCTGACGCAGCCGGTAGACGGTTTCGCGCCGGTTCAACATGCAGCTGCCGCAGTGGATAATCAGGCGGTACATTGACAGCTCTTCGGGGAAGTCATGCCCGCAGCTGTAGTCGAATTGCAGCGCGCCGCCGATCTTCTTTTCCAGCCAGCGCGGAATTTTCACCCGGCCGATGTCGTCGCAACTGGCGTGATGGGTACAGGCCTCCGCCATCAGGATCCGGTCGCCCGGGCGCAGCGTACGCAGCGCTTCCGCCCCCTGAATCAGCAACTCCATATCGCCCTTCAACCGCGAAAACAGAATGGAAAAGGTGGTGCACGGAATCTCCGGCGGCGTCAGCCGCACCATCAGGTCCACCACCTGCGAATCGCAGATCACCAGCCCCGGCGGCGTTTTCAAGCTGTCGAGCAGATGCCGGTAACCGGTTTCCTTGCACACCATCGGCATGCAGTCGCAATCCAGCGCGTCGCGCAGACACTGCTGTTGCGGCAGGATCAAACGTCCTTTCGGCGCCTGAATATCCACCGGCACGATCAACACCACCCCCATGCCGGGCTGCACCAGGTCCGCCAGCAATGGCGGCGGATTGACAAAATCCTCCGGCAAACTGGCCTCCACCGCGGCGGTGAACGCGGTCAATGCGGCCTCCCGGTTGGCATAATCCAGCGAGTTGACGGCCAACACCGGCAGCGACCGCGCCTTCCACTCCTCCAACTGCTGTGCCGAAGGCTCCATCCGGTCGCACTGGTTGCAGACCACGATACAGCGGACATTCCGCTCCCGGGCGATGTCGAGGACGCCTTCCTCGGGAGCGCCCCAACAGCCGGCAGTCACCACCAGCACCATCACGTCGGCGCGCTCCAACGCCTTGCGCGTTTTCGCCATCCGCTGCGCGCCGAGCTGCGACGCGTCGTCGAGTCCGGCGGTATCGAGAAACAATACCGGCCCGATCGGACGCAGTTCCATGGATTTCTCCACCACGTCCGTCGTGGTGCCGGCGACCGGTGAAGTGATCGCGATATCCTGTCCGGCGATCAGATTGAGCCAACTGGATTTGCCGGCATTGGTGCGTCCGGCGATCGCGATCACCGCCCGGAGCGCTTTCGGTGTCTGTGTCATGATTTCCCCTCCTCTGCTGTAAATGTATCTCCTATTAAAATACCATGAAAAACGGACTCTTGCAAGTAAACCGGCGCGGTATAAAAAAGCAGAAATGGAAAATTTCAAAAAAATAATTGCAAAATCTTGCAAAATACGTCAGATGTGTTATATTTATGGAATGGTCGAATTGTCATGATTATGGAAGCACAAGGAAATGACCTGATGCAGCGGAAGTTATTGTCACCGGAACGCGAAGATCTGATCGTCCGGGCGCTCGAAGCCGGGATGCGCACCATTGCGGAATTCAGCGCCGAGCTGGGCGTTTCCGAAGCGACCGTCCGGCGCGACCTGCAATCGCTGGAAGCCACGGGGCGGCTGCGCCGGGTTCACGGCGGCGCCGAACCGATGACGCTGGACCGGCGCCTCGAACCGCTGTTCAACGAGAAAACCTCGCAGATGGCGGCGGAAAAGAGCCGCATCGCCGAATTGGCGCTGGCGCAGATCAACGACCATGACTCCATCTTCCTGGACGGCGGCAGCACCGTGCTGGCGCTGGCGCGCCATTTGAATGAACGCCGCCGCCTGACGGTGGTGACCAATTCGCTGTCCGCCGCCGCCGAATTGCTCGAAACCCCGCACCGGCTGATTCTGCTGGGGGGGGAATTCCGCCCGATCAGCCGGACGCTGGTGGGGCCGTTGACCGCGCATTTGGCCAACGAACTGCATATCAACAAGGCCTTCATGGGCACGATCGGCTTTTCGCCCGCCGAGGGGATGTCGACCACCGACCCCAACGAGGCATATACGAAAGAGTTGATCATGCGCCGTGCCGACCGGGTGTATCTATTGGCCGATTCGAGCAAAATCGGCGTGTCTTCTCTGGTAAAATCGGGTACGCTTGCCGATGTCGACGTCCTCATCACCGAGGCCCGGCTGCCGCAGGCGGTGCTCCATGTTCTGCATAAACGAAAAATCGAAGTAATCACACCATAAAGGAAAGGACTCGTGATGAGCAATAATTACTTCAGTGACCTGGGACCGGACTTCAAAAAACGGACGATCAAGCTGGGAACCATTCCGGCCTACCAGTACGAAGTGTCGCTGGCCGATGAGCTGAAATCCGGCAACGTGACCAAGCCGGAGCTGCTGGAACTTTACGAATCGATGCTGGTGATCCGCGAATTCGAAGAGATGATCCTGAAGTGCCGTACCGGCGCTTACGAAGTGATTTCCGACTACAACTACCGCGGCCCGACCCACCTGTCGATCGGCCAGGAAGCCACCGCGACCGGCGCCTGCTCGGTGTTGAACATCACCGATTTGATCACCAGCACCCACCGCGGCCACGGCGACTCGATCGCCAAGGGCTTCCACGCGATCCGGAAGATGTCCGAAGCCGAACTGAAGGCCCGCTGCCCGGAATTCGCCAATCTCACCGGCGAGGCTCTTCGTGAAGCCGTGATGGAAGACCACGTCTACCGCACCATCGCCGAACTGTTCGGCAAGGAAACCGGTTACGGCAAAGGCCGCGGCGGCGGCATGCACATCGCCGACTTCCGCGTCGGCCACCTCGGCGCCAACGCCATCGTCGGCGGCGGCGTTCCGATCGCCACCGGCGCCTCGATGGTCTGCCGGACCGACGACAAGATGAAAGGCCGTGTGGTCTGCACCTTCGCCGGCGACGGCGCGTACTCCAATGGCGTCGTGCTCGAAGCGCTGAACTGGGCCGCCCAGGATCAGTTCAACGGCCCCCTCGCCCAGACCAAGTTCGGCCTGCCGGTGATTTTCTGTATCGTCAACAACCACTTCGGCATGACCGGACGCGCCGACGGCGAAGTCAACGGCGTCGATTACATGGCGCGCCGCGCCGCCGGTTTCGACAATGACAACATGCACGCCGAAGTCGTCAACGGCATGGACGTGCTGGCGGTCCGCGACGCGATCAAGCGCGCCCGCGCCACCATCGAACGCGGCGAAGGCCCGGTGCTGCTGGAGCTCGACACCTACCGTTACTACGGCCACTCGCTGTCCGACCCGCGGACCGAATACCGGACCAAGGACGAGGAAGCGCGCTGGAAAGCGGTCGACCCGGTCGACAGCTTCCGCGTCCGTCTGCTCCAGGGCAAGGCCTGTACCGAAAAGGAACTCAAGGCGGTCGAAGACAAAGTCGCCGCCCGTAACGCCCGTGCGGCGCGCCGCGCGGCGGATGCCCCGGACCCGGTGGCGTCCGACGTGATCAAATACATGTACACCGATGTCGAAGACGCTCCGGTTCCGGCCGAGTACCAGAATCCGAAAACCTTCGAAGCGGTCACGGTCAAGCGCGACGCCAACGGCATGATCAACTACCGTGACGCGATCAAGGAAGGCATGGTCGAGGAAATGCTGCGCGACAAGCGCGTGGTGCTCTTCGGCGAAGACGTCGCCGACTACGGCAACGCGTTCAAGATGACCAAGGGCATGCTCGAAGCCTTCGGCCGCGACCGGGTGTTCAACACGCCGATCTCCGAAGCCTGTATCTGCGGCGTCGCCGTCGGTATGGCGATGACCGGCTACCGTCCGGTGGCCGAGCTCATGTACATGGACTTCGCGTTGATGGCCTCCGACCAGATCTCCAACCAGGCGGCCAAGTGGCACTACATGACCGGCGCCTCGACCGAGGTTCCGATGGTGGTGCGCTGCAGCGTTGGCGGCGGCAAAGGCTACGGCGGCCAGCACTCGCAGTCGCTGGAATCGATGTTCGCCCATATCCCCGGCACCTACGTTGCCTACCCGTCCAATCCGGCGGACGCCAAGGGCCTGATCAAGAGCGCGATCCGGACCAACAACCCGGTGGTCTTCGTCGAGGGGCAGCTGCTGTACAACGTCAAGGGCGTGGTGCCGGAAGGCGACTACACCGTCCCGTTCGGCGTCGCCAACACGTTGCGCGAAGGCTCCGACATCACCTTCATCAGCTGGGGTCCGGCGGTGCTGGACGCGCAGAAGGCGGCCGATCAACTGGCGGCCGAGGGCGTGTCGGTGGAATTGATCGACGTCCGTACGCTGGTGCCGTTCGACTGGGAAGCGGTGTTCGCTTCGGTGCGCAAGACCGGCCGCTGCGTGGTGATCAGCCAGTGCGTCGACATCGGCAGCTTCACCGGTGAAATCGTGTCGCAGATCGTCGCGAAGTGCTTCGACGACCTGGATGCCCCGGTGTTGAAGGTCGGCGCCAAGAACGGCATCGCGCCGCAGGCGCATACGCTGGAAGAAGCCTTCCTGCCGACTCCGGCCGACATGGTCGCGGCGGCGAAGTCGATTCTTTAATCATACGGATTCGGAAAGGATCATTACATCATGGCTACAAAAGTTCCGATTCCCAAACTGGGACAGTCCGAAGAGGTCGTCACCATCGCCAGCTGGAAGGTCAAAGAGGGCGATGTGATCAAGAAGGGCCAGGTGCTCTTCGAAGTGGAAACCGACAAAGCGGTACTCGAAGTGGAATCCCAGTTCGAGGGCACCGTGCTGAAGATTCTGGTCCCCGCCGGCAAGGAAGTTCCGGTGATGACCACCGGCATGGTCATCGGCGAACCCGGTGAAGCGCTGCCGGAGATCAACGATCCGGCTCCCGCGGCCGCTCCGGCCGCCGCTCCCGCACCGGCTCCGGCTGCCGCGCCGGCGGCGCCCAAGACCGCGGCTCCGGCCAAAGCTGCTGCGCCGGCGGCCGCTCCCGTCGCTGCTCCGGCCCCCGTTGCGGCTCCGGTTGCGGCGGCGCCGGCGAAGCGGGCGGTTTCTCCGCGGGCGAAGAAATTCGCCGCCGATTACCTGATCGACATCAACAAGGTCCAGGGCACCGGCGGCGACGCCGGCCGCGTCACCGAAAAGGATGTCAAGGCGTATCTGGACGCGATCGGTTATGCGTCGCGGAAGATCACCCCGGTGGCGTTCAATATGGCCAAAGAGGCGAAGCTCGAGCTGGTCGAAATCGAAGGCACCGGTGAAAACGGCCGGATCACTCTGGCCGACGTGAAGACCGCGGTCGACTCGCGCCCGCAGCCGATGAACACCATGCGCAAGATCATCGCGCAGCGCCTGACCCAGTCGAAGCAGACGATCCCGCACTTCTACGTGACCGTCGCGGTCGACATGACCGATCTGATGGCCAAGCGCAAGGCCTTGAAGGACGCCGGCATCAACCTGAGCGTGAACGTGTTCGTGATCAAGGCGGTGGCGCTGACGCTGCGTGAGTTCCCGCTGGTCAACAGCTATTGCGACGGCCAGACGGTGACGAAGAAACCGAAGGTGAACGTCGGCATGGCGGTCAGCATCGACAACGGCCTGGTCGTACCGGTGCTGCGCAACGCCGATTTGATGGGCATGGACGAAATCCAGGCTTGTTCGGGCGAACTCGCCGAAAAGGCGCGTTCCGGCAAGCTGACTCCGGATGAGATGAAGGGCGGCAGCTTCACCATTTCCAATATGGGCATGCTGAACGTCGAAAGCTTCGGCGCGATCATCAATCCGGGCGAAAGCGGCATTCTCGCCGTCGCCAGCTGCGTCCCGACCCCGGTGGTCAAGGATAATGCGATCGCGATCCGCAATGTGATGAAAATGACGCTCTCCGCCGACCACCGCGTGGTGGACGGCGCGATGGCGGCCGAATTCGTCAACGCGGTCAAAGCCAAGCTGGAAAACCCCGGCCTGTGGGATTCTCTGGTGTAAGCCGACAGATCAAAACCGCCGCGAATGCCATTTGACATTCGCGGCGGTTTTTTTGCTTTGGCCTTTTGGCATAAAAGCGACTTTTTGATGTACGCATGAAATTTTTTTCTCATTTTGACGGCATTATAAATGACTGTTTGCCATGTAGGTTTTTATTGGCGCTTGGGCTAACAGTTCCTGTTGCCAAGTCTGTAACGGACTTTGTTTGTTTTTTTCCGTGACGGATACATTGTTTCCCGCGGCCAGTGAAACGAATGCCATGAGCGTCAACAAACTTACCGCGGAATACTGAATAGTCATTTTATTCATTCTCCGGCTGGTTCTTCCGGGCTGGAGGTGTTTTGGGGGGCATTCCGTTCTTTGATTGCTTCTTCAAAGCGAGCTTGGGCCTGTTCGATTAACGCTTCGTCATTCAAATTGACCCAGATCAGAGGAATGATGTAGGTTTTAATATCTTCGGCGGAAAGCAATTGAATTCCGAAGGTGCCGGCAAAGCGAATGTGCCGCACAATCATCCCACGAATCATTTCTTCGTGGTCCATGCATTTTCCGATTTCTTCGTTCCGGGCCAGAAACTCGGGGATGGGCTCTTCTCCTCTGAAGGGTTGCGGGTAAGGATTCCGGCTATAAGTGGCATTGGGGTCGTAATCCGGGCAGTGCAAGCGACTGCATTTTTCTGCGAACATCAATTGTAACGACACATACAGGACACGCGAGCTTCTATATTCAAGCCCGCCATCTCCGCAGAGAAGAGTCCGCCTGGATAAGTTCCGCAACTCCTGCAGATTATCCCGATGTGTCATTGCGCTTGGAATTTGTTGGATTTCCCGTTTCAGGGCCACAAACTCCTCGGTACCGGATTCGGCGCGGGCTGTCAAGCCGGGCCCCAATAAACATCCGGCAAGGAAAAGATACAGCCGGAATTTTGTAATCTGCCGTTTCATGATTGGAAGGCGCTCCTGTGCTGATATTTTGCGGTGACGCCGGACGCTTGCGAATTAATATACAAAGAGTTTTATTTCTGTTTGAGTAATTGCAACTTGGCTACGGCATCGGGAAGTCCCCGGTCTGCCGCAAGCGCAAAAGTTCCATGGCCAAGGCGTCGTTTCTGACTAAACCGGGCATATACTTCAGGCAATAGAATAACATATATTGTCCTCCGGGATCACCGGCTTCGGCGGATTCCTGAAGCAAGCGGAGTCCTTCTTTGAAATCCTTTTTTACGACAACATAATAAGAACCGAGGAGTCCCCGACCGAACATAGTGCCTTGTTCCGATGCTTTCAACGCATACTCGTAAGCGTTATTGAAGTCCGCCTCCATACCGATTCCTTTCATATAGCGAAATGCCAGCTCCGCTTCGGCAGGCGCATAACCCGCATCGGCAGCTTTCTTCAAGCAGCTCATGAAGTCGATCCCATTCAACAGTTTTTCCGCGCTTAAACCGGCTATATACAAGGCCTGGGCATCAGAAGCGTTCCTGGACAGCTCGGCCTCCGCCAGATCATAGGCTTGGCGGTAATACGCAACCGCTTTCGCTTTAGCCACCGGGATCCCTGTCCGTCCGTAAAAATATATTTCCGCGATGGCAAGGCAATTTGCCGCATTTTTGTCCTTGATATCTTCAAGCTGCTTCAGT
>JAVBQJ010000170.1:0-7207 GCA_031549115.1 Victivallaceae bacterium | reverse complement strand
CTTTTTTTTAATTTATGGGGGTGTTTGGGTGTGTACCGAATAACTTATCCAAAACTTTTTTCCGTTACCCCCCCAAGTCCCCCACATATTTACATAAACTTGAAAGGGTAAGATTATGATTCGTGCGGCGGTGGTTGGTGCGGCCGGCTATGCCGGGGAGGAGTTGTTGCGGATTTTGTCGCGGCATCGGCAGTGTGAGATTACGGCGATTACGTCGCGCAAGTATGCGGGGCAGCCGGTGAGCGATGTATTTCCGCGTTTTACTGCGAGCGGCTTGACTTTTTGCGCGCCGGAGGTGAAGGAGCTGGCGAAGTTGGCGGATGTGGTGTTTCTGGCGTTGCCGCACGGTTTGGCAGCGGAGTATGCGGTGCCGTTGCTGGAGGCCGGAGCGAAGGTGATCGACATCAGTGCCGACTTCCGGTTGCGGAGCACGGAAAAGTACAAGGAATATTATGGCGAGGACCATCCGGCGCCGGCGCTGTTGAAGCAGGCGGTGTATGGGTTGCCGGAGCGTTACCGGGATGCGATCAAAAAGGCGGATCTGGTGGCGTGTCCGGGATGTTATCCGACCAGTTCGATTTTGCCGACCGCGCCATTGCTGGCGGCGGGGCTGGTGAGTTCGGAGGGGGTTGCGGTGGTCAGCATGTCGGGCGTCACCGGAGCGGGGCGCAAGGTGGATGTCGACTATATTTTCCCGGAATGCAACGAGAGCTTGCGTGCGTACAAGGTGTACGGGCACCGGCATTTGCCGGAGATCGAGCAGGAGATGGCGGCGGCGGCGGGGGTGAAGGATATGGCGATCAACTTCATTCCGCATCTGGTGCCGGTGAATCGGGGCATCAATTCGACGATTTTGTTGAATCCGCTTCCGGGGTGTACGATGGAGCGGATCGGCGAGGTTTACGAAACGGCGTACGGCAAGGAGCAATTCGTCCGGGTGCTTCCGGCGAAGCGTTGTTCCGACACCAAGTACGTGACGATGACGAACACGTGCGAGATCGGTTATAACCTGGATCCGCACACGAATAAGGTTATTTTGACCTCGGTCATCGACAACTTGACCAAAGGCGCCTCCGGCCAGGCGGTCCAGTGCATGAATATCCGCTTCGGTTTCGATGAAGCGGAGGGGCTGATCTGAAAAATAAAATAGACCGGAGTCGCGCGCCCTCCGCCGTACCGTTTACTCGTGAGCGCTTCCCCGTGCGCGTTCACAGGTGGGTGGTGTTGCGGGAGGATGCGCGTTCGTTGCTGGAAGGTTCAGCGCAACCGGGAGGCGAGGGCTTCGGGCCAGCCGAGGCTGCGGATTGCCGTCTGGGTCGCGGCGACGTCGTATTCGGCGCGGACAATGTGTCCCGCGCCGGTTGCCGTATCGTAAAACAACCCCGATGCCCGCCAGTCGCCGTCCCGGCTCTGTCCCACCGACCCCGGGCACCACAGAAATGCGTGTCCCGGCCCCGGCAGCCATTGCACTTCATGCAGCAACTGCATATCCAGCCCGGCGGCGGTTTTTGAAAATGCCAGCGGGATATGCCCGTGCCCAAGGCACCCCAACGGCGTTTCCTGGAGGTAAAAGTGAAATAACGCGCTCTTCCGGTCCAGCACGTACGGCCAGTAATCCGGATCGGAATCGTCGAACCCCGCATGCGCAAAGGTGAAATCCCCCTCCCGGACCAGCCGCGGCATTCCTGCCAGAAAGTCGAGATCGGAGGCAGTCAGTTGCGTTCGGCTCCAGGCCAGCGTTTCCCGGGCGTCGGAACGCATTTCCCGCGCGGTTTCACTGTCCGGAGCCAATAACGCGTGGTCGTGGTTGCCCTGGATGTGAACCGCGTCCAGGCGCCGCGCCAGCGCGATGCACCCCGCCGGGTCGGGGCCGTAACCCGCCAGATCGCCGAGATTGACCCAGCGCTCCACGCCGCATTTTTCCATCGCGGCGACGATAGCGGAAAAAGCCGCCAGATTGCCGTGCACATCTGCCAGGATTCCGTATCGCATGGTTGACTCACTCCGTCGGATGTTTTTTCAAATGACGCATCGCCAGCAGCAGCACCCCGCCGATGGTCACGGAAACGGCGGCAAGCAGGATATATATCTTGCTCCGGTAATTCTGCTCTTCGACGATGAACGGCCGGAATTTCGGATTGGGCTCCGGGGGCAGCGCCTGGTATTCCGGCAGTTGCTGCAATTCGCCCGGCGTGAATTTCATATCCGGATAGGCGGGGCGCTCGGTATCGCCGCTGAAGTAAAGATGCAGCGCCGGCAATGCCTCCGAAATTACCATCCGGTAGGAAACCTGCTCCCATTTGACCCGGATATTTTCCAGTTCGGCCCCGGCGCCGTTGTCGATTTCCAACAGATAATAGCGGTAACGGCTCTGGTCGAAATTGAAACTCAACTCGCCGAGACCGCTGCCGTTGGCATGCAGCATCCCCTCCGTGACCGTTCGCCATCCCTTCAAATCCTCACTGCCGTGCAGGTGAAAGCGGCGCGAAAAATTGCGGCTTCCGGTCTGCAATTCGAATCCGCTCAACGGCACCCGCCGGGCATCGAACGTCAGCGCGGTACGTTGGTTGCGGACCGTGTGCTGAAGCGGCGGCAATACCTGCGGCTGCCGCCGCGCAATCGCGTCCAGCGGCTCCGGTGCCCGGCGCAACAGGCGGATGGTGTCGATTTTCAACTCCTCCGCCGGCAGCGGGCTTTGCTCGTCGATGCTGTCGGTGAGCGTGACGCGAACCTTTTTGCCGCTGCCGCGATGCTGAAAATAAATCCGGAACTCCTCGGTGAAATCCCGGTCGGAAGCCCCGATCAACGGCTGTTCGGAAATCGCCCGGTGCCAATCGCCGTCTTCGTCCGCGATTTCCACCGTCAGCCGTTTCTCGAAGACGCGGTTGGTTATTTTCAATTCCACCGCGGAAAGTTCGTCGGCGGGCCGGGCCAGCTCCAGCTCCCAGATCTGGGAGACCGCAGCGGAACCCGACAACCGCCCGGAGGCGCTGATCCGCGACGGACAGACTTCATACGAGGCACTGAAAACCGGATCTTCGACCCGGATGATACGGGCGGCGATTTCGCGGCCGGCCGGGGTGGTCACCCGCCAGTCGGCCTGCAGATCGTCGACTTCGACAAAGAAATCCGCATCCGGATTCCAGGTCGCAATCCCGTTCTCCACCGTCGGTTCGGTCAATTGCAGCCTGCGCACCAGCGCATACTCTTCCGGAATGATTCCGGCGGCCGCCGCACAACCTATTACGCAGCACGCCAGGCTGCCGATCCACCGATTCACGTTTCAGTGCCCCTTCCGCCTCAGTAACGCTTCTGCTTGCTGTTGGCAAGCACGCGCAGACGCAACGCATTCAACTTGATGAAGCCTTCCGCATCCTTCTGATCGTAGGATTCGGCGCCTTCGAAGCTGGCGATGTCGGCATCGTACAGGCTGTACGGCGAACGGCGGCCATCGACATGGCAGGCGCCCTTGAACAGCTTGATTCGGACGTCGCCGGTGACGTACTTCTGGCTTTCGGTGATCGCCGCCTGCAGCATTTCCCGCTCCGGCGCATACCAGAAGCCGTTGTAGATCATGTCGGCATAGCGCGGAATCAGGCTGTCGCGCAGGTGCATGACTTCGCGGTCCATGGTGATGGATTCCAACGCCCGGTGCGCGGTTTCCAGAATGGTGCCGCCGGGGGTTTCATAGACGCCGCGCGACTTCATGCCGACGAAACGGTTTTCCACCATGTCGACCCGGCCGACGGCGTGCTTCTTGCCGATGGCGTTCAGCTTGCGCATCAGGTTGGCCGGCGACAGGGTTTCGCCGTTGACGGAGACCGGAATGCCCTTTTCAAAGGTGACGATCACGTTTTCCGGTTCGTCGGCCGCTTCGCTCAGCGGCTTGGTCATCACCGCGATCTCTTCCGGGAACGCGTTCCACGGATCTTCCAGAATGCCGCCCTCGAAGCTGATGTGCAGCAGGTTGCGGTCCATGCTGTACGGCTTCTTCGCCGTGGTGCTGACCGGAATGCCGTTCTTGCGGGCGTATTCCACCAGGTCCATGCGGCCGGTGAAGTTCCATTCGCGCCACGGCGCGATGATCTTGATCGCCGGATTCAACGCGTACGCGGTCAACTCGAAACGGACCTGGTCGTTGCCCTTGCCGGTGGCGCCGTGGCAGATGGCGTCGGCGCCTTCGGCCTTGGCGATTTCGATCAGGCGCTTGCCGATCAGCGGGCGCGCGATCGAAGTACCGAGCAGGTAGGTGTTTTCGTAGATGGCGTTGGCCTGAATCATCGGGAAGATGAAGTCCCGGGCGAATTCTTCGTTCAGGTCGTCGATGTAGCACTTGCTGGCGCCGGTGGCGATGGCTTTCTCTTCCAGCCCGGTCAGCTCCTCCTCCTGGCCCACATCGGCGCAAAAGCAGATGATTTCCGCATTGTAGGTTTCCTTCACCCACTTGACGATGACGGAGGTGTCAAGGCCACCCGAGTACGCGACTACGACTTTCATTGGTTGCTCCTTTTTATTGATTCGAGTTTATTTCGGTTGGTGCCATGTAAATGGTCTGGCTCGGGAACGCGAAGCCGAGACCGGCGGCGTTGAAGCGCCGCAGAATTTCCAGATTCAGCTCCTCTTTCCAGTCCTGCGAAAGGAGGGCGTCCCGGGTGTTGAACCAGACGGTGACCGACAGGTTCAGCGAATATGCGCCGAAGCCGGAAAACCAGATCCGCGGCGGCAATTTATCCATGTCGAACATATCCGGGCGGTTCAGGACTTCCAGCAGGATTTCCTTGGCCCGTTTCATCTGCTCCGCGGTGGTCTCGTAGACCAGGCCGATTTCAAACGGATATTTGATGTTGGGACGGCTGCTGATGTTTTCGATGACGTTGTCGGCGAACAGGCGGTTGGGGATGGTGAACACATTCCCGTCCAGCGAACGGAGCTTGGTGCTGTGCAACCCCATGCCTTCGACGATGCCGTCCACCGTGTCGACCTTTACCCGGTCGCCGATATTGAACGTCTGGTCGAGGATGATGCTGATGGAGCCGAAGAAATTGGCCAGCGTAGCCTGCGCGGCAAAGGCGATCGCCAGGCCCGCGACGCCCGCGCCCGCGAGCAATGCCGTGAGATTGAGGCCGAGTATGTTCTGGCCGATGAACAGCACCGCCACGAGAAACAATATCACCTTGAGCACTTTGCGCAGTAAATCGGTCAAAAGACCGTTCAGGTGGGCGTTTTCGTGCCGGACCAGCGAGCGCAGGAATTTGTCGAAAACATCGACCAGCCGGGATATTCCCCAGACGACGCAAAGGGCGACCGTCGCTGCGAAACAGTGCTTCCACAACGTCAATGAGTGTTGGCTCATCGTTTGAAACAGCGGGAAAGAACTTAAAAAGATGCCGATGATGCAAAGCAGCAGCAGCGACGGCGCCCGCATACGCTCGCAAAGCAGGCTGCCGTGTTTCGATTTGGTTTTCCGGGCGAGGCGCAACAGCGAATTCCACAGCAGCCAGTTGAGCACCAGTGCCACCGCGTAGGTTAAAATCAGCCCCGCTCCGAGGATGAGCAACTGGAGCCGCTGGGTGGAAAGCCAGCCGGTGAATTGCAGCCAGATATCGTCCAACTGCTCGTAAATCGGCGGTTCCGGAGGAGCTTCGGGAAGCGGTTTGGCGTCGGCCGGCGTTTCCGCTTTCACGAGCGCGGCCAACTTGTCGGAAAAACCGGCGTCCTTGATCACGATCACCATGGCTTCCGGCGCTGCCGCGGCTTCCGTCGCGAGCGCTCCGGCAATGCCCGGAATGCACGCAAGCAAAAGTAACCAGAACCGAACCATCTCCTGAAAATCCTCCAAAATATGAAAAAATAATTTGCACCGGCGAGGTTGAGCCAGTAGATTAATATACCGCTTGAGTCGCACGGTTGCAAGGAGAATAATCAATGGGTCACGAGTTTTTTGATGAAATGATGGAATGTCTGCAACGGACGGGCGAGGCGCGCCGCGCGGTCCCCGTTTCCGAGGATGTTCTGCAGGCCTTTTTCTCCGGCTCCGCCGCTCCCGCCGGCGCCAAAGCCGCGGTGAAATCCACACCGCCCGCGCCCGTATCCAGGCCCCGTCCCGCCCCGGTTGCCCCGGCCGTTCCGGCTCCGCCGCCCGCGCCCGCTCCGGTGTTGCGCGCCTCCCGGGATGTTTCGGCGCTGAATTGGGAGGAGTTGGAAAATTGCGCGCTCAATTGCCAGGAGTGCCGGCTGTGCGAACGCCGCCACAATGTGGTCTTCGGCGAAGGCGACCGGAACGCCCGGCTGATGTTCATCGGCGAAGGCCCCGGCGCCGAAGAGGACGCCCAGGGCCGCCCCTTCGTCGGCGAAGCCGGCGTTTTGCTGACCAAAATGATCCAGGCCATGCAGTTCACCCGCGAAAGCGTTTATATCGCCAATATCGTCAAGTGCCGCCCCCCCGGCAACCGCAACCCCGCCGACGACGAAGCCGCCGCCTGTCTCAAATATTTGAAGCGCCAGATCGCCCTGATTGCCCCCGACGCGATCGTCACCCTCGGCGCCGTCCCGTTGCGTTTCCTGCTCGAAACCGACGGCATCACCCGCAGCCGCGGCAAATGGCGCGATTATCGCGGTATCCCCGTAATGCCCACGTTTCACCCTGCTTATCTGTTGCGCAACGCCGCCGCCAAGCGCGAAGTCTGGGCCGACCTCCAACAGGTAATGGCCCGTTTCGGTAAGGCGCATCACGCCGGCAGGTGAGTTCGGGGAGGAGAAATGCAGGGGCTCCTCACCCCCGCACCCCCCGGCAGGGTCACCGACCCTGCACCTCTGCTACGGATGCCTGACGGCATCCTCCGCGACCTTTTGGATGGGGGAGCGTTGTTTGCCGCGTCGAACCGGCCAGACCACCACAAAGCCGCCGTTCTTGCCGGCCCCGGCTGGCGGGCGCCTCCGGGGACGATTCGCCATCGTCCCCTGCTACCCCTGCGGGGACCTACGCCTGTCGTCAGACCACCCGCCTCTGGTATGCAAATATCGATTGACTGCGAGACTCGACATGATTCAGCAGCTATCGCATCACTAACCTGGATGTTGCATGAAGCGCCGGAAATATATCGCAAGCATTATGGATGCCAAAGACTTGCAAATACCGCAGTCGATAGCAGCGCTATCGGCGAGGATTTTCGCAAGGCTTTTGGCGCCATAAGGATGCGATAGATTT
>JAVBQJ010000171.1:0-9790 GCA_031549115.1 Victivallaceae bacterium | reverse complement strand
AAATCTATCGCATCCTTATGGCGCCAAAAGCCTTGCGAAAATCCTCGCCGATAGCGCTGCTATCGACTGCGGTATTTGCAAGTCTTTGGCATCCATAATGCTTGCGATATATTTCCGGCGCTTCATGCAACATCCAGGTTATTGATCTTTACGCCTGCCTGTCGCGCCATGTCCTCCTTTTGCTTGCGGCTATTGAGGACACGACAGGCAGCGGCTATTCTAGCTCAGCAAACAGATGTAAACGGCGGTGATAATCGCGGTCGTGATAACACCGCAAATATTCGCCCCCAGCGCATGCTGCATTACGATCGCACCCGGATTGACATCGTTGACGCACTTCTGCGCCACCTTTGCCGTTGTCGGCACGCAGCTTACCGCCGCGATTCCGATGACCGGATTGTACTTGCCGCGCTTGATGAAGTACATGATATAGCCGCCCGCAATACCGCCGACCGCCGACAGCAGCAGCGACAGCATGCCCAACAGCAACAGCAGCAACACCTTTTCATGCATAATCACCTGCGCTTCGCACAATACGCCGAGCAATACGCCCAGCAGCAGCGTCGAAGAGTACAGCACCACTTCGCTGATCAGGTACTGGAACTTGTCCAGACCCGACTCCCGGACTGCAATTCCGAGGAACAAGCTGAAGAACAGCGGCGACGCCACCGGGAACAGGAAGCACAGGAGCACGCACGCCACCACCGCGAACAGCAGTTTCTGTCCCGAAGTGATCTTCAGTGCGTCGCCCTTGTCCGGCGCCATGGCGATGCCGCGCAGACGTCGCGGAATCGTCCATTTGATCAGGTAGGGGAACACGCCATAGGCCAACCCCAAATAAAGATAGGCCACCACCGTGATCGGCACAAACAGATCCGGCGCCAGCTTCAACGAGCCGAACAGCACCATCGGGCCGTCGGCGCCGCCGACCAGCGCGATCGCCGCCGATTCCTGCATCGTCATCCCGCACGCCTTCGCAATCGGCAGCGTGATCAGGGTTCCGAGTTCCGCGCACAACGCCAGAAACATACTGGCATACGGACGCGCCATCACGAACCCGACGTCGAGCAATGCTCCGATGCCCATGAAGATCAGACACGCGATCAGGCCGTTGCTGAAGGCCAGCGTGTAGAACGGCTGCAGCCAGTCGATCTGCATCAGCGTCATCAGCGCATTGTTGTCGCTCTCAATCGAGCTCAGGAACAAGGTTCCCGTCGCCGCCGGGTCTACCGGCAGCTTGTTGGCCATATTCACCGGGTCGAAGAACATCACCGAGGCGTTGATCGTGCTCATTCCGAGACCCATGGGAATCATCAGAAGCGGCTCCAGCACCCCTTTTTTACCCAGATAAATCATTGCAAATCCCAGCAGAATCAACACGAAGCGGGCAATCACCACATGGGGTTCGGATTGCAGCATCAAGTGGACTCCCTGGAAAATTTCCGTGAGAGAATTCATATCCATAATAATAGCACTCTGTTATAGTATTCGAATCGCGCTGCGCTGCAATCAATGCTTGACAATCGCCAGCACCTGTCCGGTCTGCACCTGATCGCCCACATGAACCAGGCAGCTGCCCAGCACTCCGCCCACCAGCGACTGCACCGGAGTTTCCATCTTCATCGCTTCGACCACCATGATCGTCTGGCCGGCGGTGACCGGTTCGCCCGGCGCCACTTCCATACGGATCACCATGCCCGGCAGCGCCGCGTGGATCTCGGTGAATTCATTCAGCTTGTCCGCCGCCACCGCCGTTGCCGGCGTGCTGACTGCGGAGGCCGCATCGGAAGCCTTGAAATTCAACGGATAGCTCTTGCCGTTGACAACCGCGGTATCGCCGTTGATTTTCACTTCGTAGGCGTGTCCGTTGACCTGGACCTTGACCGGGCCGTCGATCTTGGGGGCGGCCGGAGCCTTGGCCTCCGGCGCATTCTTCCGCACCCCGATCTTGGCTTCGCCCTTGAGGAAGGCGATGCCCTTCTCCTGGCAGGTGGCGGCGATGAAGATATTCTCGTCGCTGACCGGCAGCTTGTGCGCTTCCAATAACCCGATGGCGGCGTTGCGGCCCTTGGCCTTGTTGGCGTCATTGATGTCGAGCGGGTTGTCTTCGGTCGGCGCCAGCTTCAGCTGCTCGGCGGCGATCTTCACCACCTCCGGGTCCGGCGCTTCCGGCGTGCGGCCGAAGTAGCCCAGAACCATCTTGCCGTATCCTTCGGCGATCTTCTTCCACGGGCCGAACATCACGTTGTTGAACGCCTGCTGGAAGTAGAACTGCGACACCGGCGTCACCGAGGTGCCGTAACCGCCCTTGGCCACGGTTTCGCCCATCGCCGCCATGATTTCCGGGTAGCGGTCGAGCATATTGTTGTCACGCAGCATCTGCGTATTGGCGGTCAGCGCCCCGCCCGGCATCGGGAAGAACGGGATCAGCGGATCCACCTTGGTGGCTTCCGGCGGCATGAAGTAGTCTTCCAGCGCTTTCTTGAGCGCGTTTTCCAGCGCCACAATCTTCTTGTAGTCGATGTCCAGCGTGTAATCCGTGCCGCGCAGCGCGTGCCACATGGTCAGGACGTCGGGCTGGCAGGTGCCGCCGGACAGCGGCGCCATCGACAGGTCGATCTGGGTCGCTCCGGCTTCGATTGCCGCCTGGTAGGATATGATCGAGCAGCCGGCGGTTTCGTGCGAGTGGAATACGATCGGAATGCGTTCGCCGATCAGTTTGCGCGCTTCGCGGATCACCTGGTACACCTTTTTCGGCGTCGAGGTACCGGTCGCATCCTTGAAGCACAGCGAAGTGTACGGAATGTCCGACTCCAGAATCCGGCGCAGCACCGTCACGTAAAATTCCGGCGTGTGGCCCTCGCAGCCCGGGGGCAGTTCCATCATCGTGATCGCGACTTCGTGATTCAGTCCGGCTTCGGCGATGCACCGGCCCGAGTAGATCAGGTTGTTCACGTCGTTCAGCGCGTCGAAGTTACGGATGGTGGTGATGCCGTGTTTTTTCATCAGCAGCGCATGCAGCTTGATGATGTCGCGCGGCTGCGAGTCCAGACCCACCACGTTGATTCCGCGTGCCAGCGTCTGCAAGTTGGCCGACGGGCCCGTCACCTTGCGGAAGTTGTCCATTACCTGGAAAGCGTCTTCGTTGCTGTAAAAGAAAGCCGCCTGGAACAGCGCTCCGCCGCCGGCTTCGAAATGTTGAATTCCGGCTTCGGAGGCCATCGCCACCACCGGAAGAAAATCCTTGGAAAATACCCGGGCGCCAAATACCGATTGGAACCCGTCACGGAAGGCGGTCAACATGAAATTGATTTTTTTCATAATAATGTAATATGCAGATCTATAATTTTAAGAACACACAAACAGGACACTGTCTTGGGATCGGCGAAAATTCGCATATGCGCCGAGCGTTATCACAGAATGATTTTTGAAGGCGGTGCAAGGCTTCCGAATCGGGGACTGAGAAAGAAACAATCGCGCCGTCAAAGATTCCAAATTTGACGGGAAATTCCGTCATTTACGTACAACTTGGAGCACCGATACACGAACTGATTCCGTCACTCCGGAGTGGAAACGGATTATATTCCGGCCGGACCGGCGCGGATAGGAATGTTGGGGGGGGCTGCAAATTCATGGCAGGGGACCGGAGCCGACACCTGGAGCGGCACATGAAACGTTTCCTGAAATACGCCGGAAACCGCGGCCGGATGCCATTCCGTTGCGACTTGCAGTATCGGCCGCCGCCGGCAGAAAGTAGAAACTTCCGGACAACAGGGCAGAGCATAAAATCCGGCCTGTTCCAGCGGCGGAGTCAGCGCATCCACCTGATTGGTCCGGATGGGTTCCGTATGCGTCACCGGACACGGTCTCACCATGGTTTCCGCCAGGGATCGCGCATGTGCGGGCTGCGCCGCAATCAGCGACAGCGACAGCATCCATACCCACATGATACACGATTTCATCGGCGTTTCCCCCCGGTCTACATAAGTTTCTTATAATATACTTGCAAAAGTATTTTTTGCGAATGCGATTGTGTTAAAAGTTGGTTAATTGTGAGGGGAAACCGTCGGAAAACCTCAGGAAAGGCGGCAATGCGCGTTTTTGGGGCATTCTGACGCCTGCCGGGGGATAAAAAAAAGAACGGCAGCCTAAGGGAAAAGGCTGCCGTCGCCAAAGAGAGGAATTGCTTCCGCCCGGTGGTTTCTATCAGGCTTCGTTGAAAATGGCTTCAACGTCGCGGGTGGCCGGCGCCTGATGGGCGCGGACCTTGGTCAGGTGGCGGGTGACCTGGACTGTCATGCGCTCGACCGCGAGGTCGATGGCTTTGTACAGATCGTGGTCTTCCGCGCGGCTCAAAACCTCATGGTTCTTCATGCTGACCAGGATTTCCACCTTGCCGAGCAGGTGTTCGTATTCCATAATGACACGGATGCTCGAAACCTTCAAATTCGCTTTATCGGCAAAAAAATCCGCAAGCTGAGTCTGCGCATGCTTCCGGATCGGTTCGGTCAATTCCAGATGACGACCAGTAATTATGATGTTCATAATACTTCCCTCCTTCTGTTCCTTTAAAGGGTGAAACGCGGCCCGAGATAAACCTCACGGGCTTTTTCATCATTAACCAGGAAATCACTTTTCCCCTCCAGCATAATCTCTCCCCGGCTCATCAAATACGCCCGGTCGACGCAGGAAAGCGTCTCCCGCACGTTGTGGTCGGTGATCAGAATCCCCAGATTCTTGCGCTGGAGCTGGCCGATAATCTGCTGCACATCATAAACCGCGATCGGGTCCACTCCGCTGAACGGCTCGTCCAGCAGAATGAAGGCCGGATTGGTCACCAGCGCCCGGGTGATTTCCAGACGCCGTCGCTCTCCGCCGGAAAGCGTCATTGCCTTCTGCCGTGCCAGACGCGTCAACTCGAGCTCCTCCAACAGCTCGCTTAAACGCCGCTTGCGCTCGGCCCGCGATATCGCCAGCGTTTCCAGAATCGCCATGATGTTCTGCTCCACCGTCAATTTCCGAAAAATCGACGGCTCCTGAGCCAGATACCCCATGCCCATTCGCGCCCGCTGGTACATCGGCATGTGCGTGATATCCACGCCACGGAAGGTCACCTTGCCCCCGTCCGGACGGATCAGGCCCATGATCATATAGAAGCTCGTCGTCTTGCCGGCGCCGTTCGGCCCCAGCCATCCCACCACCTCTCCGGCTTTCACCGTGATCGACGCGCCATTCACCACCCGGCGGCCATGATAGGCTTTGACCAGATTATCCGCTTTTACCAGTAATTCCCCGGTTTCCTGCATATCCTCTTACTTTTCCTTACGCTTTCTTCGATGCGATTTCCCGAATCGCCGGTCAGCCCGGCTGCTTCGTTGCATTCCATTCTCTCCGTCAAGAAACCGTCTGCTTAACTAATACCCTGCCGGATGGAGAATGTCAAGTCCGATTTGCGAATTTTCTTCAATCCCCGCGATACAACAGAGTCGTCACATCGCCGGTGATCCGGTAATCGCCGGAATTCAGATCGTAGTCGATCATGCCGCCCAGAACCTTCTGCTTTTCCTGATAACGGATGATGTAAGCTTTTGCCTGCGTTCCGGTCAATACCACGTTGCGGGTTTCCACTTCATAGACCGCCTTGTCGCCTCCGGCCACCTGGCGGCCGTTTTTCGGATCGACACTGTCCAGCCGGACGTCGTTTTCGGCGACGATCCGGACCAGTTCCTTGCCGGCGGTCAACGGAATGCGCTGCGGAAATTCCGGATCTTCTTCCACTGCGGCTACGGCTTCGATCATTTCCCCCGGCGCCACATCGCGGGCGTAGAGGTACAGATCCCGGCACTCCATCCGTGCACCCTTGGTGTCGGTCACCACCACATCGCCGTGGAATTCGCCGACATTGGCGGGGACGTTCAACTGGCCGCGCTGCGCGGTCAATGTGCCGGTGCCGCCGCCGGCAACCGCGCCGGCCAGGGCATTGGTCAGAAATTCGGTGGCGGCCGGCTGTGCCGGTTCCCCGGCCGGCTTCGCCGGAGCGGCTTCGTCCTTGCTCGGTTGCTCCTTGGCGACGATTTTGACGCCGTCATCGCAGAAAATCTGGTCGATTTCCGAACCGCCGCCCATGTCGCCGGTGCCGCCGCCGCTTTTCTCCCGGAAAGTCAGAGTCAGCTTTCCGGTATCCATCACGGCGCGCGCCTCGCTCAACTGTACATTGCCTTCGCAGACGATCCGGCTGAGCATTTTGTTGCTCTCCTGGAATCCGCTTGCCGGATCGAACGGCGTTGCCGCTTTTGCCGCCGGCTGGGCTTGGGCCGGAGTCGCTTTCGGGTCGTCCATCAGGTAGATTTTCATGTCGTCACTGGACAGCTTGATCTCGGGATCGTCGATTTCCACCGATCCGGCGAAAGTCAGCTCATTGCCGCCATAGTTCAGGTCGCTCGAATCCGAGGCGATCACAGTCCGTTCCGAGGCCGGATTTTCGCGCCAGTTGTCGAGCTCGATGCGGCTGTCCTTGTCGATGATCAGCCGCTGGTCGTTCAGCAGGATCACCATTTCGCGGCCGGAGATCGAATCCTTGCCCCGGATCATCCGGACCTTGCCGTTGCTCAGCACGATTTTGCCTTCGCGGCACTGATAGACCGCCTGCCCGGCTTCGGCTTTTTCCGGTTTGGCCGGATCGCCGCCTTTGCGCAAGACATTGACATTGCCGACGCAGATGATTTCGGTCACCTCTTTGCCGGCATTGTCCGGCAGTTGCGCCGCCTGCGCCATTTGGCCGATCGCGTTGTCGGTTTTCCTGCCGCTGCCGGAGGGCGCGCCGACCGCATTGGCGTCGGCCAGGAGGATGGTCATGTCGTCGCAGGACAGATCCATCTGAATGTCGTCGACCCGGACATCGCCGGTGATCTTGCCGATGTTTTTCGGGTAATCCATATCCATGTACTTCGAGGTGATCACGGTCGGGCGTTCCGGCTGTCCCTCGGCGCCGCTGCGCGGCAGGCGGGCTTCCAGGCGGCAGTCGTCATAGACCTGCGCGCGCATATCCTCCTGCTGCAATACGATCTTCTGGCCCTGAATGCTGTCGGCGCCGCGCACGATGGTCGGCGTGGCTTCGGTAAAGACGAATCTGGCCTCCGGCACTTCGTACTCCATGCGGCCGGCGGTGATGCGCTGCGGTGTTTCGCCGGCCTCTTCCGCCGGGACCGCCCGGTCGATTTCGACGTTGCCGGTACCGACGATGCGGCTGACGCCGCCCAGGCCGCCCATTCGCGCTTCCAGTTGTTCGGCCCGGCTCGCCCCGGCGTCTTCCGCCGTCTCGGTGCCGTCCGGCACCTTTCCGGTGGTCCGGTCGGTCAGGTAAATCACCATCTTGTCGCAAATCAAATGATTGATCCGCGCCTCCCGCAATTTGACGCGGCCGGTCAATACGATTTCATTTTTCACCAGGTCGATCAAGAGACTGTCGGCGTTGACCCGCAGCATTGCCACCGGCGCGCCGCCGGCCTTGGCCGCCTCGGCTTTGGCGATCAGATCGGGGCCGTCCTGGGCTTCGAAACGGATCGTCATTTCTACCTGGCTGCGCACCAATACCGTGCGGTTCTGGTAGTCGGCGACGAAGCCGACGCCGTCGAGGTCAAGCAGGGGGCTGCGCACGAAAACCTTTCCCGCTCCCGCCGCCGATTGGGTGGGAATGTCGATTTCCGCGGCTTCCGCCGAAATCAACGCGTCCGAAAAGGGGCGCCCGCGCCAGAAATCCACGACCTGGTTCAAGTTGGAAAGCAATGGATAGGCGATAAGATCTTTCATATATACGATCGAATCGATGTCGGCGTCGGGCCGGATCAGGTCGATTACCGGAATCGTCGCCTGCACCAGATTTCCCTGTTTCTCGAATTCCGCCGTCGACAGAATGAATTCGAGCTGGTCGCGATCGTAAACCGGCAACCGCATGCCGCCGCCTTTGAGGCCGTCGCCGAGTTCGGCGGCCATCTCCGTGTCCGCCGCTGTCGCGGCAATGCCGAAAAGCATTGCCGCGGCGAGCATCAGGCCCGATATCTTTCCATGAGGGAATCCCATTTTTTCTGCTCCTTCAGTAACCAGTCCAGGGTCTCGCGCACCGCACCGTGGCCGCCGGCGGCCCGCGTCCGGAAATCGCATACTTCATCCAATTCCGGAACGCCGTCGGCGATTGCTACCGCAATTCCGGCGCGCCGCATGACCGCCATGTCGACGACATCGTCGCCGACATACAGGCACTCTTCGGCCGTAAGATTCTGTTCGCGCAGCAATATCTCGAACGCCGCCAGTTTATCGTGTTTGCCTTCGTAAAGAAAGTCGAATTTCAATTCCGCCGCCCGCCGCCGGTTGGCTTCCGCGCTGCGCCCCGACAGCGCTCCGACCTTCAAGCCCGCGCGTTGCGCCAGTTTGATGCCGTGACCGTCACGGACATGAAAAAACTTGATTTCCTCGTCCGCGCCGTAGCCGATCCGGCCGTCGGTCAGGACGCCGTCGATGTCCAGCACGACGGCGCGGATTTTATCAACGCTTTGCTGCGAGATCATAGATCGCCTTCACTTCGGTTAAGACCCGCTCCGCCGTCGCGAAGTCGAGCGAATTCGGGCCGTCCGACCACGCATTGGCCGGATCCGGATGCACCTCGCAAAACAGCCCGTCGATGCCGACCGCGGCGGCGGCGCGCGCCAGCGGAGCGACGAATTCCCGCTGCCCCCCCGACGCGTTGCCGAGACCGCCCGGCAATTGCACCGAATGGGTGGCGTCGAAAATCACCGGCACGCCGAGATTGCGCATAATTGTCAGTGAACGCATGTCGACCACCAGATTGTGATAGCCGAAGCTGGTGCCGCGCTCGGTCAGCAGCACCTGGTCGTTGCCGGTGGAGCGCACCTTGGCGACCGCTCCGGCCATGTCTTCGGGTGCCATGAACTGCCCCTTTTTGATATTGACCGGCTTGCCGGATTTGCCGGCGGCAACCAGCAGATCGGTCTGGCGGCACAGGAAAGCCGGAATCTGCAGCCAGTCCGCCACCGCCGCCGCCGGTGCGATTTCGGCCGATTCATGCACGTCGGTAATCACCGGCAAATGATAGCGGCGTTTGACCTCTTCCAGCATCGCGAGGCCCTCTTTCAAGCCCGGGCCGCGGCGCGACGAGCCGCTTGAACGGTTGGCCTTGTCATACGACGCTTTGAATATATAGTGAATCCCCAGCCGGGCACAGAGCTCCTGCAGAAATCCGGCGACCGCGACGCAGACATCGGTACTCTCCGCCATGCACGGCCCGCCGATCAACGTCAGCGTTTTGTCGCCGCAAAAACGGCCGTCGGCAATCTTCACCTGTTTCACTTCGTTCATTGCTTTTTCCCTGTGCTGTCGTCTATTTTTCGCCGCCGGTGCGGCGTTCTGTCGTCTATTTTTCGCCGCTGGTGCGGCGCCTCGTGCGCTCTATGTGTAGATTGGACTGTCGCTCACGCTTCCAGTCCAATCTACACCATCGCTACCTCGGGTGGAAGCGCTCTCCTCTCGGTTCGCTTCCCCGGATTTCGCCCCTTTCGAGGCGCTTCGCGCCTGGGGCTCGCTACGCTCACATTCGTGAGCTTGCTCTTCCCCCTCGGGGGCAAGCCCCTCGGTTTCGCTTCGCATCGACCAGCAGAATTCACCTGCTGGACAGTTCGTTACGCCCGCTTCGCGGACTTACTCTTCGCCCGAGAGGGACGAGCCCTCTCGTGTTCGGCTTCGCCCTCGACTCCGTATGACGGAGTGCAGACCGCCG
>JAVBQJ010000142.1:0-16048 GCA_031549115.1 Victivallaceae bacterium | reverse complement strand
CACCCATGCCCGCGCCGAATTGCATGCCCCCACCGGGAAAATCGTGTCGGCCTGGAAGCGGTGCGGCAACACGGTCGAATTTCACTTCGAAGTCCCGGTCGGGTCCGTGGCGGAATTGACGCTCCCGAACGGCGCCCGTGAATTGCCCCCCGGTTGTCATACCTTCTACGTGGAGCTGTAATAGGGGGAAGATGTGGGGGCTCCTCGCCCCCACCCCCCCCGGCAGGGTCACAGGCCCCTGCACCTCTGCTGCGGATGCCTGACGGCATCCTCCGCGACCTTTTGGAGGACGGGGGGAGCGCTGGTTGCCGCGTCGAACCGGCCAGACCGCCACAGAGCCGCCCCTATTGCCGACAATGCACGTCCGGCCCCCCCAGGGCCCCACGCCTGTCGTCTGGCCAATCGTCTCCAGTATGCAATGTGGATTGACTGCGAGACTCGACATAATTCGCACGTCCAACCTGGATGTTGCATGAAGCGCCGAAAATATATCGCAAGCATTATGGATGCCAAAGACTTGCAAATACCGCAGTCGATAGCGGCGCTATCGGCGAGGATTTTCGCAAGGCTTTTGGTGCCATAAGGATGCGATAGATTTTTCGGCCATTCGTGCAATATCCAGGCTAACGCCAATCATCCACCTGTGAGCACGCACGGGCCGGAACCGCCCCCCTCGCGCACCGGCGGCATGTTTTCCCCTTCCAGCCACGCTCAAATCAGGAAAATCGCTTCCCCGGCGAAAAAAAACTTGCATTCCCTGGGATGGCGGTTATTGTAACGAGTGAGGGTGGGAGCCCACGAGGGAGCTCCCCGGCGAGACAAGCGAAAGGGCTGAAACCATGGTTACAGGAATTGTGCTGGTAAATGTCGAGCGTCCGAAAATTCAGCAGGCGATTGAAAGCCTGCTGAAAATTCCGGGGGTTTCCGAAGTTTACACCGTAGCCGGCGAATATGACCTTGTGGTTATGATTCGGGTCAAATCCAATTGCGAACTTTCCGACATTGTCGCGAACCGGATGACACATGACATCCCCGGAATCCTGCATACCAGGACGCTGGTGACGCTTGATGTCAAGGCTCATGTCGACATTTCCAAACTTTTCGGGTTAGGCTAAGCCCCGGGAAAAAATCCACTTGGAATTCCTAAGGGGAGTGAAAAGCATTTTCAGCGGTGAAAGTGTTTTTCACTCCCCTTAAGTATTGTATAGGGCAGGTGTTTGGCGCCGGTACGGCGCGGCGTGTGGTGATTGTGGTGGTGCGGCTTCGATTAGAGAAAATACAACAGCGAAGTCAAGCCGTCGAATTCACCGGCCTGGCGCCAGCGGATCTCCATCCGGTTGCTTCCGGGGCGCAGCCATTTTTCGACCTCGGCGACCAGATTCCACGGGTCGTAAATGCGTTCGCGGCGGAAGCAATCCTGCGGCAGCAATTGTCCGTTGAGATAGATTTCACCGGCGCCGCGAATGCTTTCGTTCTCCATCACCAGCCGAAACCCCGCATGCGGCAACGAAAACTCGGTTTCGAATTTGACTTGCGCCGGATACGGCCCGGTCAATACCGCGACGGTATCGAAAATCGCCCGCGGCCGCTGCCGGGTCTGATACGCCAGCGTGGTTCCGGCGATATCCCGGATCACGCTGTAGCGGTGGACGCCCCGCTCTTCGCCGTTGACCGTCACCCGCCAATCCCGCAGCGTGGCGGCAATGCCCGCCACCGGCGGCCGGTAATCCCACTCCAGCGCCTGCTCGTAGCGGTAATCGGTGACCGGGACGGGGTCGGGAAGCGCGTAAACCGGAAGGCCGTCTGCCGCCGTATCGCCCCAGCGCAGCAGCGCGGCGCCGTAGTTGGTGAATGCCACCGTGACCGCGCCGGACGCGTCGATTTCGAGTCGTTGGCGGCTGTCGTTTTCCGGATCGTACAGGGTGACGCCGCGCCGCGGCTGCCGCCAACGGACGCGCAGCGTCCCGGCGCAGTCCTGATTGTTAAAGAGGTACAGCAATTGCCTGCCTTCGGCATCCTCCTTCGCCAGTGTCATGATCTGCGTCGCTTCGAGCGCGCTCCCGGGCGCGGATTCCAATTCGAACGGCGTATATGCTTCCAGCTTATCCTCATCACCGGGATAAAAAACCGGAATTCCGGCGGCGGCCAGACGCTCCAGCGCTTCCCGGGTGGCATCGGCGAGCTCGGCTACCGGGACATAAACGGCGCGGTAGCGTTGTTGTCCGACCTCGATGCCGGCGGTCGAGAGCGGCGCGGCGAAGAGCGTGTCTTCATCGGCGAACTCGAATTGCGACTGCTGCCGGAACAACTTCTGGATGTTGACGTAGAAGCGGTCGCGCAGCCGTTCCGCCCCGGTCCGGTCGCCCGGCAGATAACGGTGAAAGCTGCGGACCGGGTACAAGGTACAGACAGCGGCGGTCGCCCGCGCCTCGCCGAGCTGATAGCCGAGATTGCCGAAGTAGGCGGCGAAACGGTGGAAACGGGGAAATTCCGGATCCTGGAAGAAGAAGGATTTGCCCGCGTCGTCTTTGCGGAAGCCGTCGTAGGAGTAATGGAAGCCGTGCGGCACCAGCCAGTTGACGCCGAGCACATAGAGCCAATGCCCGACCTTGCGCATCCCGGCGGCGTTGAAATTGAACGCATTGCACCCCATGCTTTCGCTTTGCACCAGATGTTCGCCGTTCTGGCTGGCGGCGGAAGCCACCAGGCGCCCGCCGACGTTGAGCGAATAGAACTCCTTGCCGTCCGGGATATTGCAGGTGATATGATCAAAGCCGGGGATCCCGACGTAAGACTGCAACGCGTAAATATTGCCGCCGTTGGTGGTCGCGGTCGGATCCTCCTCGGCGATGCCGTGCCCGGTCAACTGCAGGCCGTTGCCGCGGCACCAGTCGTTGACCGGGCGGTAAAATGCGTCGATGAAAAGCTCCCGGACCGCCTCCCAGTAATCGAAACGCGCCTGATCGCTGCCGGGGAGTTCCCGGAACAGCTTATAGTAGTTCCCGGCCAGGTCGTAGCCGTGCCGCCGCCGGAAAAATTCCGGCAGCTCCTCCGTCCACGGCACCAGCCCGCCGGCGGCGGTTTCGTCGGTGAAAATCCCCTTGATGCCGCGCCCGAAGTAGTCGCCGACATGCTGCCGGTAGGCCTCGTGGGTCAGCTTCAGAAACAGCTTCACCGCGTCACGGTTCAAGTTGTCGGGGAGGCGTCCGTATTTTTCATCGGTTTCGACCGTATCGACGGTAACCGCCCAGACCCTGGCGTGCGGCGTCAGTTGCACATCCAGCGCCAGAACGGGAAAAAAGGTTTCCGCGCGGTAATGCGGATACGCCTGCCGTTTGATGATCTGGGCATAGTAACTGCTTTGCCACAGCGTGACGAAAGATTGGCGCCGCAGTACGCCGACATGGCAAGAGATGTCGGTGAGACGGGGGGATCCGGCGCCGGGGACTTCCTCGACCTGCCAGGCTTCAAGCAGCCGGCCGTCGCCGAATTCCGCGTACACATGGCCGTCGGCGTCGGCCTCGGCTTCGTGAAAACGGATTTCGCGGGCGGCATATTCCGGGTGGTCCATCAATAGGCGCCCACCGGCGGCGCCGGAGGGATAGGGGTCTTCGTCATAAAGCCACACCTCCATATCGCGCTTGACCGCCTCTTCGACGATGAAGCGCACCAGCGAAAACCATTCTTCGCTGCCGTACGGCGTCAGCAGCCCGGCGCGGGGGTGGAGGAAAAAGCTGTGAATGCCCTGTTCGCGCATCAGCTCCAGCTGGCGCAGCAATTCCTCCCGTTCCAACCGGTGATTCAGAAACCAGAATGGCGCGGGAGTGTAATCGGATCGGGTGAGAGTCATGTTTTATTCCTGATTGCTATATTCGATAATGAAGCCGTAAGTCTGTCCGGGACGGGCGGTGAATTCGCCATCGGCCACGTCTCCGGCTTCAAGGCCCATGATCGGCCGCAGCCGCAGCCCGGCCGGAATCTGGAGCCGCTTGATACCGCCGCGTTTGGCGTAAAGGAACACGAGATCGTTGCCGGCATAAACCGGATCGCCCGAATCGCCATAAATCCATACCCCCGCGGAGGCGGCGAGCTGACGCAGGATTTCCGGCGGCAGCATGCTCAACGCGGAAAAGTAATAGCGAACGCCCCCCGCCTCCCAACCGACCACCAGCGGCTTGCCGGCGGTATCGGCGGCAAGCTCTTCGGCAAAGCCCGTCTGCGGCAGAAAGTGCGGCGCGGTGCGGTTGATGTCGGCGAACTTCCGGAGCCCGAACGCATCGTTGAAAACGGCCTCGAGCTGCTTTTCTTCGCCATCCATTGTCACGGTGATTCCCAGCGTCCGGGAGACCTGCTCCGCCGAAGGCGTCGTTTGCCCATCGGTGAAACCCGGCCCGTAAAGAAACAGTACGGACGCCTTTTCCCGCTCCCAGCGGGAACGCAAAGCGGCGATTTCACCGGGCTCCAGCTTCAGAAGGTTGGTGACGATATAGAAATGGTGCGCCGGCACCAGAGAGTTTTCCCGGATCAGGTCGTCAAGCAGCACATGGCGCCAGGCAAACCCGCTTTCCTGAATTCGCCGCAACAGCCCGGCAATCAACCCCTGGTGCACGCCGTCGCCCTGATTGTGTTTGACGTAGAGCGGGCTTTCCGTGTCGCTGACGATGCATACCCCGGGGGGCACGGTTCCGGTTACCGGCGGCAGTTCGCGGTAAAGCGCCAGCTGATCCTGGATGACGTCGAGCAGAACCGGTTCCACAAACCAGCACTCCATCATCTCCATATAGTGTGTGCCGAGCCCGCGCGTGCTCAACATCGCGAACGCGCGGTTCATGGCGCCGATGCTCTGATCGACGGTGTAGAGTTTCCCGTTGGCCGCTTCGTAATGTCCGTTTTGCGAATACGTGCGCATGTCCTGTTCGACAACGACCAGTTTGCCGTTGAGCGAAAACGCGTCGGCACACTGCATCACGCCGTCGCCCATGCCGAGGCGGCGCCAGGTATAAAACGACGGCGCCCACACCAGATCGACGTAAGGCGAATCGATGATCTGCCGGATCGCCAGATGCCCGACACTTTGCAGGTGGTTGAAAATGTGCGAGAACGCCACCAGATAACCGTAGTAGGCGCCGGTCAAAAGACGGCCGTCGCTCTCCTCTTTGACCACCCGGCAGAGGTGTTCGAGAGCGTTTCCGATGGAACGGTTGCGAAACGCAAACCAGTCGATGATGTCGCGGTCCCGGACCGGATCCAGCAAGGTGCCGATCGAACTCTGGTTGAGCCGCTCCGGCGCCGGCATGGCCACGGTGTCAAAGGTCAGCCCCGGCCGGTCATACGCCGCCGCCAGCGCCCGGTCATCCCGGTACTTGTCCCGGAGCATCCCCCGGAACGTTTCCAGGTCGGCGGCGGAATACCCGGCCATCGCCGGACGGTCGTTGGCGTCGGCGTAACTCCAGAACCATTCGCTGTTCCACCCCTCGCTGATGCCGAAGCCGATGACAGCGTCGGCGTAGCGCCCATCTTGAACATGCCGAACGAACGCGCGCAGCACTTCGGACATGTCGCGCAGCCAGCGCTGCGAGGCCAGCGCCTGCTTGTCCTTTTGCGGATGGCGCGGCGCGGCGCCGTAATACGCGGTCACGTCGTCCGGATTGCGCTCGAGCCACCACTCCGGCGGACTGGTGCGGACGATCAGAAACGCATACATGTCCCGGGTATTGAGTTTGAATACCTCCATGGCACGGTCGAAGCCGGAAAAATCATACTCGCCGGGGGCCGGCCAGAAATCCGCCAGACTGACGCCGAAGCGCACCATGCCGCACCCGACCCGGTCGGCATTGCGGAGCAGAAAATCCCGGCTATCCGGATCGGTGGTATACGTCCCCGGCAGATCGTAATAAATCGGCGGCAACGCTTTGCCGTTGCTCAACTGGATCCACGGCCGAAAACCGGTCCCGACGATCCGGGCGCCGATCGGGCGGGGAAGCTCCGGAGGCGCCTGTGTCCGCATTCCCGCCGGAGTGTTTCCCTCGACTTCGAGAAAATCTTCGGCCAGATAAACTCCGGCATCGGCGTTGCCGGCCGCTTCGGGCAAATCCACTTGGACCGTCACCGTGCTTCCCGCTTTCCACGCCGCGGTCCCCGGTGAAACCTGACCTTTCACCGTCTGTGACGAACCGTCGGCGGCGACGATCCGGAAATGCAGCTGGTCCGTATCCACCGGAATATCGCGCAACACCTCGGCCCGGAAATTGCCGACACGCCCTTCGAGAATCCTGATTTTCCCGGCCGGCCCGATGTAACGGTAATTGACGCGGGTGCCCCAGGGGGCGACCGGAGGCGCCCCCAGCTCCAGCGCCCGGTCCGGAAATTGCGTCGGCACCGCATCGCCGCCAACCGCCATTTGCCAATCCTCTCCGGTGGCCAGCCAGGTTTCACGGCCGTCCCGCGTACGGATATAGACCTCGCCGAGAAAGCCGCCCCAGGCCTGATAATTGTAAACCCGGACCGTGATCCGATTGGTTCCCGGTTTCAACGCGGACGCGATATCGAAACGTTCCGGTTCATCCCAACGGGTACCGTCGCCGATCCGCTTGCCATTGACGAGGAGTTCAAAGAGATCGTCGCCGGCGCCGGCGAACGCGGCCGACTCCACCTCTGCGGTCAATGTAAACTCCTTCGAAAACCAGATATTGGTATTATTGGGCCCGAACCCGGTCTGGTTCCAGATCCAGCTGCCGCGCCAATAGGCGGGGGGCCGGTTGAGCGGCGGGAGGCCGATTTCGCGAAGCACCGGGAAACATTCCGGCGTGGAGTCGAGGTCGGCGGTAAATTCCGCGCGCGCCGCCAGTTCCGGAGCCTGAAATTCAATTCCGGACGCATCGGCCGGAAGTCGCTCCGAGGCAATCAAAGTATCGCGCCGGTCGAAAAAGTCGATCCGCCCCGCCGGATGCTCTGCGGACGAATACGACAAATGGTAGCGCGCACGCGGTTTGAACAATGGAATATCCTGCCGCACGCCGGCGCGCAATGCGGCCGCTCCGGGAAGCCAATTGCATTCGGGCAACGCCTCCAGCGAGCGGAAAGCGACAGTTCCCGGCACTGTGCTCATCCAGGAAATTCCGGCCTCCACAATGGTCCCCCGCCATGCCGGTTCCCCGGCGACCGGAAACTGGAGCCGCCGGAACACGCCGTCGGAATATGTACTCATGTTCACGTACGACGAATAAGTCTGATCCCCGTCCTGCGCGGTAAAATCGAAACGCAGATACCCGCCCTCGTCCTGCGACTGGAAGTCGATCTCCACCATGGCGATGTCCGCGGCGTTCCAATTCAGGTCGCGGCACACCAGCCCGCCCTCGGGGTAGATCTCCAGTGTGAGCTCTTCCTGGGTTACGCTCTGCCGGAGCGCATGCCGGCTCGTCCAATACCGCGCCAGCTCCGGCGCCGTGAACGTGTGCCGGCTCACCAGGCTTTGCAGCCTGGCGACGACCGGATCCACTTCGAAGCAACGGACCCGGGTCACCCCGACACTTCCGGGATCCCCCGTAAGTACCAGGTGAATACGCAGTTCGGTCTCATCCCCGGCGGCGGTAAAAAACATCGACAGGTGATTGTCGCCCTTTTCCCCGCTCCGGCTGCCGGTCGGAAACGGAGTCCGTTCCCCTCCCGGCATCGCCAGCATGATATGTCCTCCCAACGCATCGGAGTCCGAATGAAAATCGACTTCCACCTGATAGGTGCGTCCGGGTACGATCGGAAAAGCGACGGCGTTGGCAAAGATCATCACGCCTGCGCCGTTGCTTTTGGTCACCCGGAATGCGTTGTCCGGCAACGCCTCCCAACGGCCCTCCGCCCCGTCGACCGGTATCGCGTACCATTGGAGACGACCGTCGCTCAATAGACCGGCGCCGCCGGAGTTCAAATCCTGTCCGCAGACCGCCAGACCAACCGCCAGAACAGCCCAGATGAAGTTACGAATTTTCATAAACAATCCTTTTGGCGAAGCGCACTCAGTCCAGGAACCGGAGCAAATAGCGGTTGACTTCGTACGTGTCCTTCGCCATCCAGGCCGCGTCCCACTCCTCCTGGGTGGAGTGTCCGTCCGCCCAGAGTATGGTGCAACGATCGCCGTGATTCTTCTTCAAACCGCCGTTGGAAGCCTTGTAGTCAATCAGATGGAACCCCCATTCCTCGGGCAGGGCCGCCATCATGATCGATTCGCCCATGAGGATTTTCGTGGACGGGGACTTCAGGTCTTTCGCCGGCCGGGCGGGACCGGTGCCGTTCTGGGAATCGTCGCCGATCGCCGCGGTATTGTAACCGTAACTGCCGTAATCGAAGTGGTAAACCACACCATTATTGGGACTCGGCGTGCCGGTCGCCGTCCATTGTCTCAACAGATTTCCCTGCAAGTTTTTGCCGCTGCCGAGATTTTCCTCGCACAAGAGCGACTTGGCCGGCAAGTAACTGTAATCCCACAGGGTCTGTTGCGGATTTTTATTGCCTTTGGCGATCTTCTCATAAACCAGATTCCATGGGAAGTAACAGTTGTCGTAGTCGTTCAGGTAGAGGTTCCATGCCAACCCCAATTGTTTGGCGTTGTTGACGCAGACGATGGCGCGCGCTTTGGCGCGCGCTTTCGACAACGCCGGCAACAGCATGCTGGCAAGAATTGCGATAATCGCAATCACTACGAGAAGCTCAATCAATGTAAAAACATTCCGCTTTTTCATCTCTGTCCCTTTCCATATTTACTGTTCTTTTCCGCAGTCGATCACACTAAAACCGTTTTTTGTACCGGTGTTTTCCCTTCGCGCAATGCCTGAATCGCTTCGAGCAGCACGGCGACGCTTTGCGTCGCCACCTCGTGATCCTGGTTGCGGTTATTCGGCGAAATCAGGGTTTTCTCGTAGCCGGAATGATACGAGAGCCGGATTGTCGCCACCGGCACCGGGGCCACGCCAAACAACTCGGCGCGCATGAAGTTCAGCTTGTCCACCTCGCGGGCGATGCGCTCATCAATGGCAAACACACCGTCAAAAGGCAACTCGCGCTGCCGGAACACCGGTTTGAGCTCCTCCAGGATTCCGCCCATCCGTTTTTTGCCGGCATAGCGGTTTTCGGGACGCAGCCGCATGCCCTGTTGCACCGCCGCGCTCTCGAACCAGCGCAAATATTCGCGGTTGGCATAATTGTCTGGGCACTCGACGACACTGGCGGCGTCACGAACCCCGCACGCCCACAACTTGGAAGCGATCCCGGCAACCATTGATTCGATGTCGGGGAGAATGTTGCTGAAAGAACCGATCACCTCGGCCGGATAGCTGCCGATGACGACCCCGGGGAGGCCGAGTTCGGCAATCCGGGCGGTCAACGGCGCCGTCAGGTAGCCGTACAAGATCACGCCGTCGCAATGTTTTTTGCGTACCGGCGCCGGCAGATCCTTCCACTCCTCCGCATCCTCCCGGGTGTGAACGATAACCAACTGGTTGTTGCTGTGCGCACAGGCATTAATAAGATTGGACAAGTACCCCGCGCAACCCGGATCCTCCGGCAGTTGCCCGCATAACACATGACAAATCCGTTTCTGCAGCCCGTCATACTTGCCGCGGCGGATGGCTTCCCGCTGGCGGCCGTCCGGCGCATACTGCAATTCCTGAAAACAGGCCAACACCCGTTCACGGGTCGACAACGCGACATTCTCCCGGTGATTCAACACCCGGGAGACAGTCGCCACCGACAGTCCCAATTGTTGCGCAATGTCCCTGACATTGGCCATATCCACCTCAATGACAGTGTTACATCAGTGTTACATTCTCATTATAGCGTGGATTCAACCAAAAGTCAATAGGGTGCCGGGAAAAAATTACGTTTTTCCCGCGGGAGTGCGGAAATGCTCCGATTGCTGCAAGCCATGCCGCCCCGGAGGAAAGGAACCGGGGCGGCGGCCGCATGGCCGTTATTTTTCCTCCTTCCCGCCGTCGCGCAAGCGCTGCCGGAATACGTCGATTTCTTCCGGTGTGCCGACGAAGTAGAGTTTGGTGTCGCCGCGCTTCAATCGCAGCGGGATGCTCTGCGCCTCTGCGGGAGTGAGCCGGCGGTCGGCGAAGACATCGTAAGCGGCATAACCGCCGGGAACATGCACGGTCGCCTCCGCCTGGGTATGCGGACAGTAGACGCTGAGGAAGCGGGCACCGGCGCGCACCACCAGCGGCGTGCCGTCCGTCAGCACCGGAACTCCGGCTTGCCGGGCCAGCGCCGCGGTGAAGCGGGGCGGGAACGGCACCGTCGGCGTTCCTCCGGCGAGATAAATACTGGTGTAATCCGGGAACTCCCGGACCGCCGCCGCGACGGCGCCGCCGTCACGGAAGTACCCCAAAGGCGTCGCCCGCGGATCGTCCACTTCAAAACGCGGCATGAAAAAACTGCCCAGCGCGTTGGTGCCCGCGACGTCGCGCAGCAGCGGATGGCCGCCTTCGGCAAAGTCCCACGCCGCGTCCAGGAACTTCTCCGGCGCTCCCGATGGCCGCACCCGGATGCCGGTGAGCGCTTCGATGTGATCAGGCGACCAGCTGCGTCCGTCGGAATAGCCGGTCCCATGGGTGAACACCAGCACATTGCCGTCCTGCTTCAGCGATTCGATTTTCGCCCGCTCCGCATCGGTCAGGGCGAACAGATTCTGGAAGAAGTACAGCTTATACTCCGGCAGCTTCGCGTGGCCGATGTCGCGCAGGAACAGCGTGTCGACCGGGTAGGCCCAGACGTCGTCGCGCACATGCCAGTACAAGTGCAGGATGTCTTCGCCGGTATTGGTGCGCTTGTGATTCTGGACCCGCTGGCCGAGGATATCCACCGCCTGGGCGTCCAGCTTCGGCAGCGTCGGAAAACCGTCCGCCGCCCGCATCAGCTTCAGCTCCTGTCGGATGATATCCCGCAGCACCGGCGGCGCAAACCAATGGCCGTACATATCGTAATACCAGTGCCCCTGGCCCAGGCTCAAGCGCAGGGCCATATTCCGCCGCATGGAGGCGACGGTCGATTGCACCGTGTAGTTACCGAACAGGAGATTCCGGTAGCCGTCCAGCTGAAAGGTCCGGTTGTCGTCCTCGAAAATCCGCAGTTTCCCGTGAATCCGGTTACTCTGCTCAAGACCATATTGAACGACGCCGGCGTTGTCCAGATTCCGGTTTTCGTACGCATGCGGCAGCGCGGCGAAATTGAAGGAGTCCGCGGTCCACATGGTGTCATCCTCCTGGCGCTGCTCCTGCCCCCAGCGGCTGGCTTCGCCGTGATTCGGGGTGAAGTAGCTGCCGACCGCCAACCGCCCGTTCGAGGCCTCCTTGACGGCGTCGCAGAATTGCTTCACCCGGCGGCCGGTCAGGTCGGCGATGAAGTTGTAGTAGTCGAGGCGGGCCCGGTTGGCCTCCGGTTCGGGAAAGTACACACTTTCATCCAACCGCATCTCCCGCGAGGGAATGGCGAAGGGCTCCGTGCGCTCCGGATACTTTTCGCGCTGCCAGCGCGCAAAGGCCTGCTGCATGATGTCGCTGTAATCGGACAGGCGCGGAGGAATCCGGCTGTAATCGTTGTAGATCAGCCACTGGCCGTCATAGCCGGCGATCAGGTAGCAGCCGACGATCCGGTGCCCGTACGGCTGCGCCAGCAGCCATGCGAAGGTCGCCCGGATGGCTTCGCAGGTTTCATCGGCCCAGCGGTCCGACGCCATTGAAACCGAATGGTGGAGGGTGCCGTCGTCCAGCACGATCATCTCCTCCGGCGAAGCCGTTTTGCGCCACTTGGGATCGTCGCAGCGCAGCAACAGCAACACGTACCCGTCCGGCACCGACGCCAGTATATTGCGGATATCCGCGTCCATGCCCGAGAAGTCGTACTCGCCGGGGCCGGTCCAGATCGAGCCGAGATCGCTCGACGAATCTTTTTCCATGTCGCTGCCGAGCTCGGTGGAGCTGCAAAAGAAACGGATACCGCTGTCGCGCATGTCGCGGTAATCCTGTTCGCCATAGCGCCCGTAATGTTTGCTGTTGGCATATTGGCGCGCATTGAACAACACCGCCGGAATCCGTTCGCCGCCGACCGCGATCACCGGACGGCCGCCGGTCAGATCGATCGCAATGTCGGGCTTGGCGAGCTCCGCCGCCTCGATTTTCACCTGTCCGAGCCGGTTGCCGTCACCGATCGCAAAACGCCGGTCCAACCGCAATTCCCATTCGCCCGGCGGCACGCAGTCGGTCGCCAATGCCAGCGGAATTTCCGTGCCTTCGCCGGGAAAAACCCACTGGCGCCAGCCGATCGTGCCGTCGGGAGCGACGAATTCGATGGCAAAGCGTTTTTCCGGTGCAAAATCCGGCGCTTCGGGTATCAGCTCCAGCGTTCCGGCAATGGCTTCGCCGCGCTTGACCGTCGCCTGTTCCAACAGCAAGGCGGCCTGCGCCGGAACCGTCGGGAACAATTCGGCGGGAAGCGCCGCCGCCGCCACCCACGGCTTGTCGTAATTCACGAACCAGTGATCGGGGGAATCTTGAAATTCCGGCGCGTCGCCGGACGGTTCGCAGCGCCAGTTGCCGTCGTCCGACAACAGAATCCGGCTGCCGCCGTCGGCGAATTTGAGTTCGATGTCGATATTGAGGAAGTGGGCTTCGCGCGGACCGTCCGGGAAACGGACTTCAATCCGGTTGTCCCCGGTTTTCAGATGGGGCGCCAGATCGACATAACGCCGCCCGCCGTGGGCCGGAAGCGCGTCGCCACCCCCGAGGCTGACGCCGTTGATGACGATTTCACCCCAGGTACAGAAGCCGCCGACCGCCCAGACCGGAAGCTCCTCCAGCGTGAAGTCACGGACACAACTGCCGGGACCGGCGGGAGCGATCATGGTGTAGCTGTTCCAGTAACGCCAATCGAAGTTTTCCGGCGCGTCGGCATCCAACCGGACCGTGATCCAGCGCCCCTCCGGGTTGACGGCGGCGAGCCGGGCCTGTTCAAAACGTTCCGGGGCCCGGAATGTGTCATCCGCCCGCAGCTCAAACGCCTGCACCGTGTTTCCGGCGGCATCCGCAAAGGTCAGCTCCATCGGGTGATCGACGCGATACCGCCTGCCCGGCAACACATTCAGCTCCGCCTCCCACGCGCCCGCTTCGCAGTCGCTGAAGACAATATGCGGCGAAGCCTCCGGCTGCCGGTCGAGCCGGAAGTTGCGGAATTCGACGCCGCCGTTGAAGTTGCGCAGATTCAGCGTGATTTTCTGGGTGTCGCCGCCCCACTCCGGTACTCGGACCGTCTGGCGGATCACCTGCCATTCGCCGCCGGTGACTGCCGGCAAGCTCCGGCCGCCGTGCTGCGTCGGCGGCCACTCCTGCCGTTCCGGGAACTGGAGCTCGATCCAGGCGCCGCCGCCGATGGCGACATTGCCGTCGGTACGGACCTCCACCCGCGCCCGGTAGGCGCCCGGCTCCAGTTGCAGCGGAGCGACGAACGCGGAGAAACCGTTGTCGGTATCGTGCCGCATGGTCAGCGTGTCGGCGGTTTGGGTCTGGACGAAATCGTGCTTGCCGTGGGCGGCGCGGAAGTGCCATTGCACGGCGGAGTCGCCGCCGAAAACCGCCGTCGCGAATGCCGTGAGGCCGGTCAGAAGTAAGTACCGTTTCATGTCAGTGTCATTGCTCCGAATTTACAGGTCGATCGGCCAGAAGTTGGGAAAAAAGTCGTCGGTCAGCGCGTTGAACGTGATGGGGCGGCCTTTGATGTTGCTGACGTGACCATCCAGATACGCGATGTTGGTGCCGCCGGGAATTTTGGCTTCCCAAGTCGTCAACCGCCCACCGCCGGTGTGCCGGTAACTGACCCGGTTGTGACTGTCGTAACTGGCCGCCGAATTCGAATAACCGTCGTGTTCGGCGTCGAACAATACGAACAATTGCGACGGGCTGCGTTTGATTTCGCCATAGGTGATGCCGCGGACGATGCCGCTGGGCCACACGTTCCACCCGGTCAGAAGATTGTTGGACACATAGCTGCAACCGTCTTTCCCCGCATAGGAATCCCCCGCATAACAGGGCGCCGGGTCGGACGGGCAGGTGAGCACCGGCACGGATTGGGTACCGTAAAAAACCCCGACGGAGTTGACCTGATAGCCCAGATAGTCGCACACCAGATGCGTCCAATAGACGGTCGGATAGGGGTCGCCCTCTCCGCCAATTCCCCGGCGCGGCACCTGGTCCCAATCGTTTCCATACATGGCCACCCCCAAACCCAACTGCTTCAGGTTGTTGAGGCACTTGGTACCCTGGGCGGCCGCCCGGGCTCTGGACAATGCCGGAAGCAGCATGCTGGCGAGAATAGCGATGATCGCAATCACGACGAGGAGTTCAATGAGTGTGAATAATGATTTTCTCATGGTTCGATCCCTTTCCTGTATGTTTTTGAATGAAACCCGATTTGCTTTTGCCGGTATATTCCGGATTTTCCGGACCGCAAAGTACAACACGACGCATTTGCGCGGCCACCGCAGCGCATGGCAGCTACCCTCGAAAGCCTGATGAAATACCCTTTCTGTTGTTGCATTAAAGTTACTGTAACTTTCCGTAACGGTATTCTTTTTCGTATCACGCCGCCCGGTGACCCATTCCGGTGCCGGCGGCGTTCAGATCAGAATGGTTTTGTGTTCTCCGCCATTCTGTTGACTGATTTCCTCGCTGACCAGCGATACGATGGCTTGCGCCAAAGCGCCGTACCGGGCGTACCCCTCGGCAAACAGCAGCACATCCGCAAGTTCCGAATGATAACTCTGATGCACCGTGGCAATCGGAGTCCGGGGCATACCGAAAAGCTCCGCATGCATAAAATCCAGCTTTTCCATCTCTCTGGCCGTACGTTCCTCGATGGCCAGAATGCCGTCAAAGGGCAGCTCCCGCCGCAGGAACAACGGTTTCATCTGCCGCAGCATTCCGGACATCGGCCCCTCGCCGAAATAAACAAGCTCCGGGTACAAAGGCAGCTTCCGCGGTTCAAAGTATTGCAGAAAACTCTCATAAAAAGTCCGGTTGGAATAATTTCGGGGATTCTCATTGACGAAGGCAATTCTGCCGGCGCCGGCGGCACGGAGCCGATCCAGCAGCTCTTCGATAATTTGCGGGATATGGATAACCACGTTGCCGAAGCCGGTGAGCAAGTGACTCGCATAAATCCCCAATACCACCCCCGGAACTTCCAATGCGCGCAGCAGCTCCATCAGCGAAGCCGAAAGCTCTCCGGTGATGAGCAAACCGTCGCAGCGGCGGTCGCGCAACGCGGCGGGCAGGTCATATATGCTCTGTGCGGTACTCGCAACTTTGAGGATGGTGACTTGATAGGAACGGCGAATGCATTCATCGACGATGGCGTCGACCCAGCTGTTGCAGGAGGGGTCTTCCAGCGTGGTGTCGGCGAGAACCAGCCCCAGATTGCGGGCGGCGCCGCTCTTGCCGCGCAGGATGGCGTCCTGCAACTGCGGATTGATGGTGTAATTCAGCCCCTTGCAAGCTTTCAGCACCGTTTCGCGCAGCTTGGGGCTCACCTGCGTATGGCCATTCAAAACCCGCGATACCGATGCCACCGATACCCCGGAACTGGCCGCTACTTCACGAATGGTCGCCATGATTCACTTTCTTGTTTCATAAAGTTACAGTAACGTTATGAAATATTATAGCAAAAAAAAAGATTTTGTCAAGACTGGTTTTTAAGAAAAAAGTATTTTTGTGGTTGATTATGCGCCGCCGGCGCGGCGGAGTGTGGGAATTGGAGGCTGATCATGTGCCGCCGGTGCGGCTTGGAGTGTGAAGATTTATGATGGTGGGCGCGGGGCCGCATTGTTCGCCGCCGGTGCGCCGCCCGAGTCCGCTCTATGTTCCGGGAGTCGCTTCGCATCGACCAGCAGAATTCACCTGCTGGACAGTTCGTTACGCCCGCTTCGCGGACTTACTCTTCGCCCGAGAGGGACGAGCCCTCTCGTGTTCGGCTTCGCCCTCGACTCCGTATGACGGAGTGCAGACCGCCG